>JAHFRQ010000012.1 GCA_023266215.1 Gammaproteobacteria bacterium
ATAGATGAAACAAATCAAATTAAAATTAATAAGCTTGCTTGGGCTTATCTTATTACATTTAGAACGTATAACAGCTGGAGCCATGGAGACAAAAGAACCAGCGTTGAAAGAAAGCCGATGGCGCTTTGGTATGATAAAAAAGTATATGATGCTTATGATATTGAGCTCTATAAAGCTTATTTTGATAGGTAAATCGTGTGTTTTATCGCGCCCACGCTGCCGCGATGGGCTTCGGTACTATTGGCACTGGTGAGCAATAAGTTAGAAGGCAGTTATTTTTTAAACGATAGTTGTAGAAAAAACTAGAAGATCAAGTAAGAGTAATGACACCTGAGATTTGCGATCCCAGAATTTTAGCAGATTGAAGCATTTAAGCCCCAAACGCGGCGCGATATTTTTCGATTTCAATTAAATTATTTTTATATTCAGGTTTTGCGCTTAAATATTGAATCACATCCGATAAATTCACAATGCTTTGCACGGGAATATTAAATGTTTTGACGGCTTCTTGCACCGCAGATAAATGAGCTTGTGATTGACCACGCTCTTGGCGATCAAAGGCAATAATGATGCCTGATAAATTAGCCGCGGTATTTTTTAATTGTGAAACGGTTTCGCGAACAGTCGTGCCTGCGGTAATCACATCATCAACCATGACAACATTGCCTTTTAATTCTGCGCCGACAAATAAACCTGATTCACCGTGATCTTTGGCTTCTTTGCGATTAAAACAATACGGTACGTTTTTTTGATGTTGTTCAAATAGCGCGATGGTCGTTGCAGCAACTAACGGAATACCTTTGTAGGCAGGGCCAAATAGCATGTCGTAATGCAGGCCTGATGTTTCCAATGTTTCGGCATAAAAGCGCCCCAGCTCACTTAACGATTTCCCTGTGTTAAATACGCCTAAATTAAAAAAATAGGGGCTGATTCTGCCTGATTTTAACGTAAATTCACCAAATTTTAAGGCTTTGTTTTCAATTAAAAATTCAATAAACTTTTTTTGGTAAGCGCGCATCATAGTTCTCACTTAAATTAATTTTTCCAATACAGCCCAAATCTTTTCAGGATCAATATTGACCTCGGCGCTTTGTGATTCTGCGCATAAATCAAATTGGTTGTCGCCCAGCATTCCTACGTATTTTGGATACGTTGGGCCGTACAGCGCAATAGTTTTTGTTTTAAGCGCTGATGACAAATGACCCAAGCCTGTGTCGACAGTCACCACTGCCTTCGCATTTTTCAGTACAGTTGCCATCTGTGCAATGCTCAATTTTGGCAGAACAGTAACATGTTTAAAGCCACCTGCCAATCTTTCTGCGCGTGCTTTTTCAACTGGGTTTCCCCAGGGTAATAATACAATTGTATTTTTATCGTGAATTTTTTCAAGCAGTTTTACCCAGCTTTTTTCAGGGTAATGCTTGGTTGGCCAGGTTGTGCCATGCAAGAAAACAATATATTGAACGGGCAGTAAAAAATTTAGTGTAGATAATTTTTCAGTATTAATCTGGTAGTCAATTTTATTTTTATCAAAACTATAATTTAAAATTTGAGAGAATAGTTCGCGTATTCTTAAAATCGCATGCTGCTCTTTATCGACACTGTATTTTTGCTGATAAAAATAACTTGCGATTTTTTCTCGCGCACTTTTTTTATCATAACCGCACAATAATCCCTTTGCCATTTTCCCTACAATAGCGCTTTTGAGTAGACCTTGCGGATCAATAATAAAATCATATTCTGTTTGGTTTAAATTTTTATATAGCTCAGGTAGAAATTTTTTTCTGAAAGCTTCAATGGGATGCTTTTTGTAATATCTTAAATTAATCGGAATAATTTTATTAACCGCAGGATGCCATTGCGCAATATCAGCAAAAGCAGGCTCAACGACCCAATCAAATTGAATGTCTGGAACGGCCATTTGCGCATCAGTCAATGCAGGCAGCGTGTGAATAATATCACCCATGGATGACATTTTGATTAAGAGTACTTTCATGGCAGAATCCAATGTGTCCTTCCCGAGAGAGACAGATTAGGTTAAATCCGCCCTTCCGTAAAGAGACAGATTTTTAAGGAGCGGGAGCGGGTCTGGGTTCTGTTGGGTTGAGCGCAGTATCAAATAATTTTGCGGGTACACCCTTTGATTCGAGTAAATTTGCAGCAATCAGCGCATCCAAAAGCGCGCTCTTTTTTTCAGGCTCAAATCCTTCCAGCGCTTTTTTGATTGACCTGCATTTTTCTTTAGGGCTGGATTGATCGTTTAGTATTGAGCTTAAAGACCTGACCAGGTTAACCGAGTCTTCTGATTGTGGTTTAAGCTTTTGAACAACTCTTGCAAACATTCCGGGGTTTGTGGAGGTGTTTCCTGGCGTTACGCACCTTGGATCGTATTTTTGGATGGTGTCCCTAGTTGTCACGATAATGTGTTCCACTGGATCTGAATTGACCGTAACAAAATCACCATCCTGAGTTTCGCTGGGCGACTCTTTCATTTCTTGACCATCTTGACCCACGACGCGATCATTCTCAAATCGACGAACTGTTTGCAATTCTTCCATGACATCGGTTGGGCGTTGAGTTTGCGGTGTTGGAGTCTGCCCAGGTGACGACATTGGAGAAGCAATAATTTCTAGAAATGTTTCAACCCGTTGTTGGCCTAATTTAGCAGCTTCTGTTTTTAAGTAAGTTAGCTGCAAACCATAATCTGTGTCATTTAATGCTTTTCCCGCAACAAAATTTTCAGCAATATTTTTAATAAAATTTTTGACATCGTCTGAAATTTCATGCTTATTATTAATATAAATATACGCATCAATTAATTTCACAGCAATTTCTAAACGCTTTTTTTCAGGTGAGTTGTTGCGCAAATCACTTAAAGAAATCATTTTATTATCTAGCAAAGATAAAATTGCAGGATAATCTTCTTTTTCAATACACTTTTTACATAGATCCAATTTTTGATTGCCTGATAAGCCTTTAAGAAAATTTTTATCAAGATTAGGCAGCGCTTTCAGGTTAGGCAGAATCAAATCAGTTTTTTCTACGAGAACATCAAAAATTGTTTCTTTAAGTTCTGGGTTTGTAGTGATAGAAAGCTGATCCACGATAGCCCATTTTCCTGAGTTTATGGCCGATGATAATAAAGTACAGTAATCATCATTTAGCGATTCAGGCGTAGGATTTTGAATGGGATTAAGTTCTTCGAGCATTAAAAAAACATGGGCAATTATTTCTTGATGAGACTTGACGGGTTTTGATTGCATCAAACTTTCAAGCGCATTAAAAACTGCTGCTTGCGCTGTCTCAGAATTAATATCTTCACTCCATTCGAGCCCTGGAAGCAATTTTTCTGGATTTCTTGACATATCTTCATCTCCTTTTTTGCTAACACTTTGAGTATAGTAGATGAATCTTAAGAAAATATGACGCAAAAACACTGTACTATTGCAATATAAATCAATAAGATGAGATCAATTTTTAATAGGAGTTGAAAAAATGCGCGTAATAACAGCTAATCTAAATGGCATTCGAGCGGCAGGTCGCAAAGGGTTTTTTAAATGGATGGAGAGCCAAGATGCGGATTTTATTTGTTTGCAAGAAACCAAGGCGCAAATGAGTGTTTTAAAAGACGAGCTATTTTATCCTAAAAATTATTATCATTATTTTTCAGATGCCGTTAAAAAAGGCTATAGCGGCGTTGGTATTTATTGTAAACAAAAACCTGATAAAGTGATTCACACATTGGGCTTTCCTTGCGCTGATACCGAAGGCAGATTTGTGCAAGCTGATTTTGGAAATTTAAGTATCATTTCATTGTATTTACCCTCTGGCACGAGCGGTGATGAAAGACAACAAGAAAAATTTACTTTTATGGAAAAATTTTTAAGTATATTGCGTGCGTTTAAAAAATCAGGTCGAGAATTTATTATTTGCGGCGATTGGAATATTATTCATAAAGAAATCGATATTAAAAATTTCAAATCCAACCAAAAGACATCAGGATGTTTACCCGAAGAGCGGGCGTGGATTGATGATGTGCTTTCCAAAGAAGGTTTTACAGATGCATTTCGTGTGGTGAATCACGAGAAAGATCAATACACCTGGTGGTCGCATCGCGCCAATGCGCGTGCGAATAATGTCGGTTGGAGAATTGATTATCAGATTATTTCAGATAATTTGAAAAATAAAGTCAAATCAGCGTTTATTTACAAAGACGAGAACTTTTCAGATCATGCGCCACTGGTGGTGGATTATTATTAAAGGCAAAATGAAGGGGGTTGTATGCATCATATGCATATGATATACATATATTTATGAAAGCGGAATATGATATAAAAAAATTAAGATTGAAACGTCGTGGAATTTTGCCTTGCCTGCTGAACCAGCATTTCTTTCGGCTGTTTTTTCAAAGGCGCAAAAAACTGGGTAATGCGCCGCAATAACCCGGTATTATTTTCTGCTTGTTTTCGCAATGTCTCACTTTCAAAAAAGTTTTTATAGCTATTATTTTTTTCAACACCAAAATGCGCAGTTTCATTTTTGAATAATTTTTTAAGCGTTGAGAATAAATCGATTTGAAAGCTGCTAAAAAACTCAAATTTTTTGCTTTTAATAAATTGAATTAAAGATGCCACATTTAATGGCTCAGATATAATTTTTTGAGTAATTTTAACTTCATGAACAATATTGAATCGCGCTGGCCAGCCGGAAGGAAGCGGTTTTGCTTCAAAGTGAGCATCGCCTGATGTAATTAGCTGGTTGTAAATATACGTTGACAACGCGCTAGAAGAAGTATGATTGAAAAGCGTATTGGTTAATTTAAGCAAATTGTCTTGCCGATTTTCTGGGTGATTTTGCTTGCTGATGACATCGAGCTGCTCTAATAAAACCTGTGCTCTGGCAATGCCTTTGGATCCTGAGAAAGCAAATATCCCTTTGCTGGGTTTTTCTTTTCGATCTTTAAGATATTGCTCTGCAGCTGATTTTAAAGCAACTTGAAATAAACCCCAGTCTTGCACGAGCTGATTATTATTTTGTGACATATTACTTTATCCCAAATAACTCTTTTTGCAGGGTGATTATATTTAAAATGCCAGTTTTAGCAAGGTTTAGCAATGTGTGCAATTCTGATTCGCTGAAAGTTTTGCCTTCGGCAGTGCCTTGAATTTCAACAAAAGTGCCGTCTTGCGCCATAACAATATTCATATCGGATTCGGCTTTAGAATCTTCTGCGTAATCTAAATCTAAAACGGCTTGATTATTACAAACGCCGACAGAAACCGCCGCAATGAATTGCTTAAAGGCTTTTTCAGCATTGATTTTCTTAAGTGCATCGTAGAGTGCAACACAGGCGCCAGAAATAGCGGTGGTTCTTGTTCCGCCATCGGCTTGAATCACGTCGCAGTCAATCGCAATGGTATAATTCCCGAGCTTTTCTAAATCAACACAGACTCGTAAAGCGCGTCCGATTAATCTTTGGATTTCAACGGTGCGACCACCTTGCTTGCCTCTGGTTGCTTCCCGGTCTGAGCGTGTGTGTGTTGCGCGAGGCAGCATTGCGTATTCTGCTGTGAGCCAGCCTTGTTTGGAATCTTTTAGAAATTTGGGTACGCCTTCGATAATACTAGCGTTGCACAATACGATTGTGTCACCAAATTGCGTTAGCACAGAGCCTTCTGCGTGCTTGGTGTAATTTCGTGTAAATTTAATATCTCGAAGTTGATCGTGGTTTCTCTTGCTAGGTCTCATATATTTTTCTCACTAAAATTTGTTATGATGCAGTATAAAATAATTAAGGTGAATAGTGTGAACAAAACAATCGGAAATTTATTTGTCATTGCGGCGCCCTCAGGTGCTGGCAAAACCAGTTTGGTAGCCGCATTATCTGAATCTCTAGATGATTTTCGTGTCTCAATTTCATATACCACCCGTGCGATGAGACCGGGTGAAGTGGACGGCCGCAATTATTTTTTTGTCGATCATGCTCAATTTGACGCTATGGTTGCACAGCAGGCTTTTTTGGAGCATGCCAGTGTTTTTGGAAATCAGTATGGTACCTCGCGCGCCTGGGTTTTGGCAGAACTATCGGTTGGCACGGATGTCGTGTTAGAAATCGATTGGCAGGGCGCGCGTCAGATCAAAGCGCTGTTTCCGGAGGCCGTGTTGATCTTTATTTTGCCGCCGTCGATTGAGACGTTAAGCCAGCGCTTAAAGCAGCGAAAACAGGATCAACCTGAGATTATTGAGAAGCGTATGTGCGAATCTCAGTCCGAAATGCAGCATTTTGCTGAGTTTGATTATCTGATCGTCAATGACCAATTTGATGCGGCATTGTTGGATTTGCAGCATATTGTGCATGCGACGAGGCTGAAAACACAACGACAAATGAAAAATCAGGCGATATTGCTAGAAAATCTGTTAAAAAAGCCGTAGTATCCACACTTTCAAAGTAATAATATGAGGTATTTCCGATGGCTCGAGTCACCGTTGAAGATTGTTTAAAACATGTCGAAAACCGTTTTAAATTAGTATTATTGGCTGCAAAGCGTGCGCATCAGCTAGAAATGGGCACAGCCGACGCATTGGTTTCAGCTGACAATGACAAACCCACCGTTATTGCATTGCGCGAAATCGCGGAAGGCCATGATATTGAACGCATTATGGTTGAAAACGAAGCGGCACAACGCCAAGCTAATTTGATCGCCTCTGTTAACGGCCAGTTCGCTGACAGGCCTGTTCAAAAACGCCGTATTCGCGAAGATCTGAACGACGAATAGGGCATTTTAATGCTTTTTTAATGCTATAGTTAAAGCATGAGGTGTGTAAACGCATATGGCATCGTGCGCGGGAGTATTGGATGCGTTTGTTTAAAGGGCTAAAGCAAAAACTCCATTATCTTCCTGAAGATCAGATTCAACATATTCATCAAGCTTATGTCACAGCCCTTGATGCCCACACCGGTCAAAAGCGCCAAACGGGCGAACCTTATATTACTCACCCTGTTTCCGTCGCATGCATTTTAGCTGACATGCAAATGGACGAGAACACCATTATGTCAGCGCTATTGCATGATGTGATTGAAGACACCAAAATTAAAAAAATAGATCTAGAGCGAGATTTCGGTAAAGAAGTCGCTAATCTGGTTGATGGCGTGAGCAAATTAACGCAGATTGAATTTATCAGTCGTCAAGAAGCGCAGGCTGAGAATTTTCGCAAAATGGTATTGGCAATGGCGCGCGATATTCGCGTCATCATCGTCAAGTTAGCTGATCGTTTGCATAACATGCGAACGCTGGGACCGCTTTCAACTGAAAAAAGATATCGTGTCGCAAAAGAAACCCTAGAAATTTTTGCGCCAATTGCCAAGCGTTTGGGTATGCGCGATATGTCGGTTGAATTAGAAGAGCTGGGTTTTGAAGCCTTGCATCCACATCGTTATCAAGTGTTAAAAGATGCCGTGCAAAAAATTCGCGGTGATCGCAAAAAAGTATTAACGCTAATTAATCAATCTTTGCAAGAAGGATTGTCAGACTACCAGTTTCCGCCTTGTAAAATTATCGGTCGCGAAAAACATTTGTATAGTATTTATCGAAAAATGCAGGTGAAAAAAATTCCATTCAATGAAATTATGGATGTGTATGCGTTTAGATTAATTGTCGATGATATTGATACCTGTTATCGCATGTTAGGTTTGGTGCATCGATTATTCAAACCTGTGCCAGAAAGATTTAAAGATTATATTGCGATTCCCAAAGCCAACGGATATCAGTCATTGCATACCACGTTATTTGGTCCTTATGGATTACCGATCGAAATTCAAATTCGCACAACTGAAATGGATCAGATTGCCTCAAGCGGTATTGCTGCCCATTGGTTGTATAAATCAGATGAGCAGGATCAAGAATTATCCCATATTCGCGCACAAAAATGGGTTACCAATTTATTAGCATTACAACAAAATTCAGGCAGTTCGTTAGAGTTTATTGAAAATGTAAAAATCGATTTATTTCCGGACGAAGTATATATTTTCACACCCAAAGGCGATATTAAACAAATGCCGCTCGGAGCAACTGGAATTGATTTTGCCTACGAAGTTCACACAGATATTGGTAATAGCTGCGTCGCAATTAAAATTAATCGACAATTAGCGCCTTTATCAACAAAATTAACAAATGGCGATACGGTTGAAGTGATTACTTCATCACGTGCACGACCCAATCCCGCTTGGTTAAGCTTTGTTGGAACCAGCAAAGCGCGCAGTGAAATTCGACACTTTTTAAAATCACAACAACGTTCAGGCTCAATCGCGTTGGGCAAAAAATTATTAATTAAATCACTACATGATATTGGTATTGCACTGAAAAAAATTCCCGAGAATCTGTGGGGAATTATTCTCACAGAAACACATTTAAAATTACTGGATGATTTATTTGCAGAAGTGGGGTTGGGAAATCGCGCTGCAGCCGTGGTTGCAAAACAAGTTGAATTATTAATTCAAGAAAAGAATATCAATGCATCAGATCAAGGTGATGAACAAAATGCGACAGAATCAGCGCCATTAATTATCGAAGGCACAGAAGGGTTGCTGTTAGATTTTGCCAGCTGCTGTCATCCGATTCCAGGTGATCCCGTCGTGGGATTAATTAAAGCAGGAAAGGGCATTGCAGTTCATGTGGCTGATTGCACTCGCGCGATGAAATTTTTAGATAATCCTGAGCAATGTATTCCATTGCGCTGGTCAGAAAAAGTGACAGGAGAATTTTTAGTCACCATTTGCGTTGTGGTGAAAAATGAACGCGGTGTGCTCGCAACATTGGCGCTTGCAGTTGCTGATGCCAATGGCAATATTGATGATATTAATGTAGATGATCGTACCGGACAATATTACAGCGTTCACTTTAAAGTACTTGTTAAAAATCGATCTCATCTTGCTAAAGTACTACGGTGTTTGCGTCAAGTGCCGCAAGTGATTAGAATAACCAGAGTTAAATAAGGTGAGAGATTTTATCGTGAAAAAAATAATTCAAACCAATAACGCGCCTGCTGCTATTGGTACTTATTCTCAAGCCGTGCAAGTTGATAAAACAGTGTATATTTCAGGACAAATTCCGCTTGATCCCAAAACCATGAATATGGTTTCAGCTGATTTTAGCGCGCAAGCCAAACAAGCTTTTGATAATTTAAAGGCCATTGTTGAAGCAGCAGGCGGTAATTTTTCACACATTGTCAAATTACAAATATTTTTAATTGATTTAGAAAATTTTTCCATTGTGAATAATATGATGGAGACTTTTTTTGAAAAACCTTATCCTGCGCGCGCAGTTGTGCAAGTCAGTCGTTTGCCAAAAGAGGCGATGATTGAAATGGATGCGGTTTTATATTTGGGTGATCTGTGAATTTTATTTCCGTCACTGATTTAAAAGGCGTCGGCAGCAAAAACGCTGAATTGCTCGCTAATTTAAATATTTTAACCGCGCAAGATCTGCTGTTTCATTTACCTGTGCGCTATGAAGATCGCACTCGCATTAAGCCTATTTCGCAATTAAAAGCGGGAGATCGAGTTTTAATCGAAGGCACTGTTTATGCAACGAAAATGGTGGGTGCTAAAAATATTTTGCGCGCAACGTTGGTTGATGAATCACGCAGTTCAGTTGATTTGGTATTTTTTCATTTTACACAAGGTCATCAAAAAAAATTATCGACACCGCATTTACGCGTGCGCTGTTTTGGTGAAGTAAGACAAAATTTTTCAGGCCAACTTGAAATCACACATCCAGAATATGCGCCTGCGGCACTCGTGACCACCGATAGTTTTTTATCACCCACAGATCTATTATCGCCAATTTATCCAACCACAAAAGGCTTAGCGCAAAAAACATTGCGAAAATTAATTCAGCAATCACTGCAATTATTAACGCAGCAAACTTTGTTGACAGAATTATTGCCCGAAGCTTTATTAGCAAAATATTCTTTTTGCAGTTTATCAGAAGCATTGCAATTTATTCATTTTCCGCCCAAGGATATCAATCAAACACAATTGTTATTAAATCGTCATCCGATGCAAAGTCGTTTGATTTTTGAGGAATTATTGGCGCATCAATTAAGCTTACAACAATTAAGGCAGCGCGTGCGCGCGCAAAATGGGATCCAATGTGATATTAAATTTGAAAATAAAAATAATTTATCTCAACAATTAAAAAATAATTTGGGTTTTATATTAACGCATGCACAGCAAAAAGTGATCAGTGAAATTCAGCAAGATTTATCACAAACAATTCCGATGCTACGATTAGTGCAAGGCGACGTAGGCTCTGGAAAAACCATTGTTGCTTGTTTTGCAGCATTGCAGGCTATTGAAGCAGGCTTTCAAGTTGCATTAATGGCGCCGACAGAAATTTTGGCAGAGCAGCATTATCAACAATTTCAACATTGGTTAACACCGCTGGATATAGAGGTTGGTTATTTGATCGGTAAACAAAATACAAAAACACAGCAGACTGTTCGTGACAATCTCATTTCCGGTAAAACAAAATTAATTATTGGGACGCATGCTTTATTTCAAGATAATATTAAATTTAAAAATTTAGCATTATTAATTATTGATGAGCAACATCGTTTTGGTGTGCAGCAGCGTTTAGCGTTGGTTGAAAAGGGCTTAAAATCAGGTTTGTTTCCGCATCAATTAATGATGACTGCAACACCGATTCCAAGGACACTCATGATGTCGGCTTATGCCGATTTAGATTGTTCTGTTATTGATGAATTACCGCCGGGTCGTAAACCCATTAAGACAATTTTAATTTCACAAACAAGACGATCGGCAGTAGTAGAGCGTGTGCGCGCCAATTGCATGATGAAAAAACAAGCCTATTGGATTTGTACGTTAATAGAAGAATCAGAAGTGCTGCAATGTGAGGCTGCGCAAATCACGTTTGAAAAATTAAAACACTATTTACCCGAATTAAAGATAGGATTAGTGCACGGCAGATTATCATCTGAAGAAAAAAATAATATCATGCAGCAATATAAAGCGGGCGAAATTGATCTGTTAGTTGCAACAACCGTTGTTGAAGTTGGTGTTGATGTGCCCAATGCGAGCTTAATGATTATTGAAAATCCAGAACGATTAGGTTTGGCGCAACTGCATCAATTACGAGGCCGAGTGGGACGAGGCGCGGACGCTAGTTTTTGTGTATTGCTATTCCAGTCACCATTATCAATAACTGCAAAAAAAAGATTGAGCTTAATGCGCGAAACACAAGATGGCTTTGAAATTGCCAAACAAGATTTAGCGATGCGCGGTGCGGGTGAAATTTTGGGAACGCGACAATCGGGTTTGCTGCAAATGCGTGTTGCAGATATAGAGCGCGATCAAGATTTATTGCCGATGGTGCAAGAAGCGAGTCGATTATTATTAATAGAGGCACCACAAGTTGTGAATTTATTAATGCAACGCTGGATTGGCGCGCAGATTAAATATTTCAACGCCTGATTTTTTAATAATTAAAATTAATTTATTAAAAATAATTACTTTCAATAAGTGATAATAAAAAAGATACAGTAAAAACAGTGGATTATTCGCATTGTTTTCTTGTGTGTGTGAAAAAGATTCGATAGTATAACGTCTTATGCCAAGCACTTTATGTGAATGGCTTTATTTTTGGATGCGGTGATAGGGAATTGTTTTCTATCTTGTTGTATCCAAGACTTTGTTAATCAATGTTGAGAGGGAAATTCAATGTCGGTAAAGAAAATTCTTCTTTTGGGTGCTGCTGGTTGTGCTGTAGTCGCTATGACTTCTGCATTAGCTGGTGGTTATACGCCAGAACCAGTAGCTCCGGTTGCTGATAATGGCTTCTACATCGGTGGTGATTTAGGTTATGCACGTCAGGATTATTTCGATAATTCGACATGGCAACAATACACAGGTGTTGAACAAAATAATGCAAACAATCAAGGTGGTTTTACAGGTGGCGTTAATCTTGGTTACAAGATCAACACACACTACGCTGTAGAATTGGGCTGGTTTGATCTACCATCACCTAATGTTAATGCACAAGGCCAAGCTTCTGCGTATTTAAGCAGCTGGGCATTGTATTTAGCTGCTAAATACATGGTGCCATTGGCAATGAGCGATGCGAGCTGGTACTTTAAGGTCGGCGTTGCTTATCGTCAAGCGACTTTGGCTGCATCTACAGTGGTTGCTGGTGCTACCGTTACAGGTGTTACATCGAGCAGTTCTGATTATGTTCGCCCGATGTTTGCAACTGGCTTGCAATATGCGTTTACACAAGCATTTTCAGGTTTGGCGCAATACGCTTATTTTTATGGCGCAAACAACTCTTTCCCATTAAATGTTGCTAATAAAGGCAGCTTGGGAACAGTAGGTGCTAACGTGTTTACATTAGGTGTGGCTTACAACTTTACAATGTAATCCAACCCTATTTAATTTTTTTTAAATTAAATACACGAAACCCTTTTCAGATTTTTTGAAAAGGGTTTTTTTTCGCCTTTTTTCGATCAAAGCAAAATCCTATTTGTTTTATTGAAAAAAATATTGCATGATAGATTTCTGAAAATTTTACAGAGAAACAGAGAAAAGGAATATCTCATGCAAACCCAACAGAAATTTTTATTCGCTACAGCTGGTTTTATTGCTATGACAGTTTGTTCTGCTATGGCAGGTGGATATTCACTTGAACCTGCGACACCGATTGCGCCACCCGTTACAACGTCTGATGCAAATAACGGCTATTATGTCGAAGGCAATTTAGGATATGCAAGACAGGATTATTTCGATAACACAGTTTGGCAGAGCCAAGTGACTGGTATTCAGTCTAACGGCCTTAACACATCCGCGACTAACTCTAATTTGTACGGTGGTTTTTCAGGTGGCGCAGATTTAGGCTATCAAATTAACCAGCATTACGCAGTGGAACTCGGTTGGTTTTATTTGCCCCCTGTGAATGTCAATCCATCGAACGCCTCGCCATGGGTGCAAGGTGCCTATATGACAAGCTGGGCTTTGTACTTAGATGCAAAATATATAACCGCTCTGCAATTTATTCCGAAAACCGATTGGTTTTTTAAATTGGGTGTTGCTTATCGTGATGTGACTATACCTACAACTGCGACTATTTGGTTGAATCAAACCATTTCACAAACCAATTCTGATTATGTTCGCCCGACATTTGCAACCGGATTTGATTATCACTTTACGCAACATTTTACTGGCCTATTTCAATATGCTTATTTTATGGGTGCAAACAATTCATTTTCATTATTTCCAGGGGTGTTGAATCCAACTGCGCTGGGTTCAGTTGCAGATAATGTGTTTACATTAGGATTGGGATACAATTTTTAACTTCACTTATTTTTTATTTTTAAAAAATAATTTTCACTTAAATTAAATAAATATAATATTTGATTGAGCGTGTTTTTCTTATCTATTATTACTAAATGCCTAATTAATCTGATGAAAAGCTTGTTTGTTTGTTTTGTTTTGGGTAGTATTAATTTATGTATGCGTCATAGCATATAAGCGGAAAAAGAGTAATAACTGAATTACCCAATTGGGTTTTCATGTTTACTCTTTTTTGTTTGATCGAAAAAGAGGGAATTTAAAATGTCGGTAAAAAAATTACTTGTTCTAAGTGCTGCAAGTTTAGCAGCGTTTGGTGTAACAGCTGTTATGGCTGGTGGACCAGATCATATGGCTATGCCTTCTGCGCCTGCTTTCGAGCCAAGCGTATATCTTGAAGGTCATTTTGGTTATGCGGGTATCGATTGGTCTAACTTCAATGGAAGCGACGTAATGGGTACTTCGGCTAACTCAGCTTATACTCCAAATTCACACGGTGACGGTTATCTGACCGCTGGTGTTGATTTGGGATATAACTTCACGCAGAACATCGCAGCTGAAGTAAGCTGGTTCTATCTACCTAATGTTTCAGGTGGTTTTAATGGTAGCTTTAGTTCGGCTAATAGTGGCGGCGCGACTGTCCATTCTTGGTTGGCTTATGCAGCAGCTAAATTGAGCGTACCAGTGATGGAAAACTTGGATCTATTTGGTAAAGTAGGTGTTGGCTATCGTTCATTGACGTACTCTGTACCTTCTACACCAGCTGTATTGCAAACAGTAACAGGCAACGGCGACTACTGGACACCCGTATTCGGCGCTGGTATTGAATATAATTGGAGTAACTGGTTGATCGGTGCTCAATACTTATATGTACCAGGTAACAGCAACATCAACAATGGTGCTCCTGCTCCGTATAACACGGGCGGCGCTCCAAATGCTGCACCAGAAGCGAATTTGTACACCGGTTTCTTAGGTTACCAATTCAACGTATAAGACAATTGAAAGATTGTTTTCTGCGAATAAAAAGGAGCTTCGGCTCCTTTTTTTATGCCTCTCATTTATCTGCCTTGAAATTTTTACTTCAATCCCCATCTTCAAATCAAGCTTATTTTTAAAATTAAAGGGGAAATCTCATGACAACGACACCGCAATCTGAAACATTATCTTTTGGCGCAGACGTCAATCAATTATTAGATTTGGTCGCCCATGCTTTATACAGTAATAAAGAAGTGTTTTTGCGTGAACTCATTTCCAACTCATCTGATGCTGCCGATAAATTGCGATATTTGGCTTTATCAGACGCCGCTTTATATGAAAATAGCCCTGATTTAAAAATTTGGATCAATGTCGATAAAGATAATCATACTATCACTATTCGTGACAATGGCATTGGAATGAATCGCGAAGAAGTCATTGCCAATTTAGGCACCATTGCAAAATCAGGCACGCGTGCATTTAAAGAAAAATTATCAGGTGATCAATCCAAAGATGGTCAACTAATCGGACAGTTCGGCGTTGGATTTTATTCTGCATTTGTTGTGGCTGATAACGTGATTGTGCGCACACGACGCGCTGGCATGAAATCAGATCAAGGCGTTTACTGGGAATCTAACGGCAAAGGCGAATTTATCGTTAAAAATATTGAAAAATCAGATCGCGGAACTGAAGTCACTTTGTATTTGAAAAAAGACGACGATACCTTTTTAAATCCGATGGAAATTCGCTCTATTATCAAAAAATATTCAGATCATATTTTACTGCCTATCTTGATGGATAAAATCGAAAAACCCAAAAGTGACAAAGATGCTAAAGATGGCAAAGATGAAACAATAATCCCAGAAGAAGAGGTGGTCAATCAAGCTAATGCACTGTGGACAATGTCTAAAAGTGAAATCAAGCCAGAGCAATATGAAGATTTATACAAGCATATTTCGCATGATTTTGAAGGACCGTTGGCGTGGGCGCACAATAAAGTAGAAGGAAAGTTGGAATACACAAGTTTATTATATATTCCAAAAAAAGCGCCTTTTGATTTGTGGCAACAAACGGGTGCGCGTGGTTTAAAGCTGTATGTCAAACGCGTTTTTATTATGGATGACGCAGAACACTTTATGCCTATGTATTTGAGATTTATAAAAGGCGTGATTGATTCGAACGATTTGCCGCTTAATGTATCGCGCGAATTATTGCAGTCGAATAAAGTAATCGATCAAATTAAATCGGCCTCTGTAAAACGCGTGTTGAGTTTATTGGAAGAATTAGCTGAAAAAGAAGCTGAAAAATATGCCACTTTTTGGAAAACATTTGGCGCTGTTTTGAAAGAAGGCGTGTCAGAAGATTATGCAAATCGCGAACGCATTTTAAATTTACTGCGTTTTTCATCAACGCACACTGATCATGCAACGCAAGATGTTAGCTTAAAAGATTATTTGTCGCGCATGAAAGCAGATCAGGAAAAAATATATTATATTATTTCAGATTCATTTTCAGCGGCAAAAAATAGCCCATTATTGGAAGTATTTCGAAAGAAAAATATTGAAGTATTGTTATTATCCGATCGCGTTGACGAGTGGCTGATGGCAAATTTAATGGCGCATGAAGGAAAGCAATTTCAATCTATTTCGCAAGGTAATTTAGACTTGGGAAAACTAGCAGATCAGGATGAGAAAAAAGTTGAAGAAAAATCCAAAAAAGATTTTAAAGAAACAATAGAATCTGTTAAAAAAATTCTAGGAGCTCGCGTTGCTGATGTGCGTCTAACAGATCGATTAACGGATTCGCCAGCCTGTGTTGTCTTTAATGAAGATGCAATGACAGGCCATATGCAACGCATTTTAAAGGCGACAGGCCAGCAGTTTTCAGAATCAAAGCCTATTTTAGAATTAAATCCAACCCACGCGTTGGTTTTAAAATTAAAAAATACAACTGAAAACGAAGAGCAAACACGTTGGGCGGATTTATTGTTAAATCAAGCTTTATTAGCCGAAGGCGAACAGCTTGAAAATCCAGCGGGATTTGTTAAATCATTAAATACATTGATTCAGCAGTTGTGTCACTAATTCCGCAGCAGTGCCCATGGTAATGGTTCAATCGAAATACCATCAACATTGCCATACGAAAATGTTTTTGAAAAAACACGTGCGCGCGGATATTTTTTAATTTGTTTTAAATCTTCTGGTCGTAATTGATTGCGCCATTTCACTTCAATGGGAAAAAATTTCTTTTCGAATACATAAGCCACATCAATTTCGCCATCTGCCTTAATATAATAGGTGGGATACATAAGACGAAAATGATTGCTGACAATAGATTCAACCAATGCTGAGCTGATTTCTGGATTCGCAACATCTTGTTCAATTTGCAAAAATGGGTCATCCGTTGGATTTAGCCAAGATTTTAATGCGTGGTAAATAAAAGGATCGGTAAAAGTGAGCTTACGTGCTTTTTTGGGCGCAGCTACTAATTTATCTAATAATAAAGCATTTTGAATAAATAACGCATCCATCATTGATAATAATTCGCAATATTCTGACACGGTTTTATGGCTGTCAATTGATAGCGCGTCCGAAAGAGAGTGCCATGTTACCTGAGAGTTGTACCGTACAATAATGGCCGCAATGATTTCTTTAAGATACGATTCTTGTTTTCCGCGTTTTAGAACATCACCTCTAATCCAATCAGAATAAGTACGCAAAGTTGCTTTTGTAATTTTTTGGGAGCGCGCCATATCATTGATTGCCGTTAAATAGCCACCGTGTTTTAAATAGTGATTAAATTCTTCGTATATCTTTACCATTGTTTTGTCGATAGGCGGTGTTTCTTTTGCTAGCAATATTTCTAAATTCGGAACAGATTTTTTAAGTAACAAGACTTCTTTAAATGACAATGCATGAATATGAAAATCAACGTGATCTGCGTTGCCGCGTCGACCTGGAAACGTCATGCGCGCAATTTGCATTAATGTTAAATCAGATCCTGTTAAAATCACAATGCAGCGATGAAATAGTCCGGCATCCGCCATAAATTTAATCGCTTTGTCCCAATTGGCAATGTAAGTCACTTCGTCAATGACAATAAATAATCGATCATATGCGACGTGAGTTTCAATAAAGGTTTGTAGTAAATTAACAAGCACATGATGATCGTCGATTAATTCGCCGGTAAAAAATATAATTGACTGAGGATTAAAGCCCTCTTCAATAAGCGATACGATCCATTGCTTTAGCAGGGTGGTCTTGCCGACTTGTCGTCCGCCTTCAAGGGTATAAATACCCGGTGTTTTTCGCGGCAATTCTTGAATAATGGGATTTTCATAAAGATAAGGCTGCATTTTCAACTGACGCAGATGATTATCTGCAGTCCAGAGCTGTTTTAGCGCGTAGCGGTGTACGTTGTATGCTGCAAATTTATCTTCCATTTCAATAGGATAACACATTACCCAAATTTGGGCAATGGTAATTACCCAAATTTGGGTAATATTAATCCTGCATCTCTGCCGCTTGCAGCGTATTTTGTAGTAGTGTTGCAACGGTCATTTGACCGACGCCGCCAGGGACTGGCGTAATCCAGCCGGCGCGCATTTTGGCGGTGTCAAAATCAATATCACCCGTGATATCACCATTACTCAATCTGCTAAAACCCACATCAATTACTATGGCGGCAGGCTTAATCCAATCACTTTGAATCAAGCCATGATGACCTGTCGCTGAGATTAAAATATCAGCATTTTGTACGTGTTGTGCTAAATCGCGCGTAAAGCGATGACAGACTGTGACCGTACATTTGGCAAGCAATAATTCGAGCGCCATGGGTCTGCCCACAATATTCGATGCACCAATGACAACAGCATTTTTTCCGGCGAGATCTTCGCCCGTAGATTCTAATAAAGTAATAATACCGAGCGGCGTACAAGGTCGCAGCAAAGGCCTGCGTTGCACTAATCTGCCTAAATTATAAGGATGAAATCCGTCGACATCTTTTTTAAAATTTATTTTTTCTAGCAAATTATCAGGTGATATTTTTTGAGGAAGCGGTAATTGTAACAAAATACCATGAATATTTTTATCTGCATTTAATTTTTCAATTAAATTTTCTATGTTATTTTCAGTGGTGTTTTCAGGTAAATTATATTTTTGAGAAATAATACCGACTTGCTCACAGGCTTTTTGTTTATGTTTCACATAAGATTGTGAGGCGAGATTATCGCCGACTATAATAACAGCAAGACCCGGCGCTATTAAATTATTTTTTTTTCTTTGCTCAATTTTTTCTTTAATTTCAATTTTAATTTTATCGGCTATTTTTCGGCCGTCAAGAATCTGTGCTGTCATTTTTTTACTGTGTCCCAAATGATTTGAATTTATAAGCCCATGGCTCTGCAACACTTTGTTGTTGAATTAAATGTAATGCAACCGCTGCTTGTTTTGATCTATTTTTGATGCTTTTTAATAACTCAATGGTTTTGACCGTGTCGGTTTTAGTCCCCAGGCCATAATAATATTGATAAGCAAGCGCATATTTTGCAGGAATAATACCCTGGTTTGAAGCATATAAATAATCTGCAAAAGAGGCGTCATAGTCACCTTGTGAGAAAGCCTCGTTACCTTGATGGTAAACTTGCTGCGCAGCACAAGAAGCTAATAACATCGTTGAGATTAAAATCAAACACATTAAAATTTTACGCATAGTTAATTCTCACTGACCTGTTTGATCTACTGTTAATTTTTCAATCGGAAGCAGTAATTGCTGTAACGATCCATTTTGATTGAGCACTACAGAATCGCGATTGATCTGCGTTATTTTAACATTTCCTGGCAGCATATCGCCGACTTGATACACTTTGGCAGGGCTACTTGCCGCTGAAATAATCGCATGTGAAAAACTGGGTGAGTCAACCATCACAATTGTGCCGAGCAGTGTTAATTGCAATTGTGTGACAGGAAGTGCGGTATTGACACCACTGTAAGCGCCGAATAAATGCAAATCAGCAATGACTGGTAAAGCTTGAATGTGCGCTGCTGGCATCATTGATTTTTTCACTGCATTGTTTTTAAAACCATTGAGTAACTGCCAGACAGCGACTAGAAATAAAAGCGCACAAATCGCTGTGATCGCAAAGGGTACGCGATTATCACGACGATAAGGTTCTATGATGTCTTGCCATGTTGGCATTGGCGTCTCTGATGGATAATTTATTGCTTTAATTGTAGCTTAAAATCAAACCATATTATATCCTGCCGCATAACATGACGTGAGCAACGGTTCGGAGCATAAATATGAACTTTCAAAAAGCGGTTTATCTAACCAGTGCAACTACCATTGAACAGTTACCAACGGATCAAGGCGCCGAAATTGCATTTGTGGGCCGATCTAATGCGGGTAAATCCAGCGCGCTGAATGCGATTACGAGTCTAAAAGGCTTGGCGAGAACCAGCAACACACCAGGTCGTACTCAAATGATTAACTATTTTGCGCTCAATGACGCGCAGCGTTTAGTGGATTTGCCAGGTTATGGCTTTGCAAAAGTCCCATTGTCGGTGAAAAAAGAATGGGAATTACTGATTCATGATTATTTAGAGACGCGGGAATCATTAATGGGCCTTGTGTTGGTCATGGATATACGTCATCCGTTGAAAGAGCTGGATCAACAATTAATTTCGTGGTGTTTAGAAGACGACGTGCCATTGCACATTTTATTAACAAAAGCTGATAAACTAACTGCTGCAGCACAAAGAAGTACATTAAAAGAAGTGAGAGCAGCGCTAGGCAGTTTTGGCGATACCATTTCCGTGCAATTATTTTCCGCCGTGAAGCGCATTGGGATTGATGAAGCAAGGGCACAATTAATTTCATGGTTTTAAAATATGTATTCAAGCAAAAACACTTATACCAAAAACGAAGCCATATCGTGGCCGATTCCTAATTATTGGGATGCGCTCGCATTAATTTTAGTGTTAGCCGTGATTATTTTATTAGCCTGGGGTGCCGGTGAAATGGTGGGGCGTTATGAAATAGGCCAAGCCATTCCGATCTCACTTAGTCCTGCCAAACTGCCTTACTATGCATTACGCAGCGTGATCCGCATGCTGATCGCATTGTCTTGCTCCATTATATTTACGTTTACGATTGGGACGCTTGCAGCAAAAAACAGGCATGCAGAACGCATTATTATTCCCATTATTGATATTTTACAATCCGTGCCGATCTTGGGTTACTTAACGTTTATGGCCGTCGTATTTTTGGCCTTATTTCATGGCAGCATGTTGGGGCCTGAGTGCGCCTGCATTTTTGTTATTTTTACATCACAAGTTTGGAATATGACATTAAGCTTTTATCAAAGTTTGCGAACCGTTCCGGATGATTTAAAAGAAGTGGCATCGATGTTTCATTTATCAGCATGGCAAAAATTTTGGCGTCTTGAAGTGCCGTTTGCGATGCCAGGGTTATTGTGGAACACCATGTTATCTATGTCGGGTAGCTGGGTTTTTTTAGTAGCATCAGAAGCAATTCCCGTTGCCAGCCACAGTATTAATTTGCCCGGCATTGGTTCTTATATTGCTCTTGCGATTAAAAATGCTGATAAATTAGCTATGATTTATGCTATTGCCGCCATGTTTATTGTGATTTTTTTGTATGATCAAATTATATTTCGGCCTTTGGTTGCGTGGGCTGAAAAATTTAAAGCAGAAGAAAATGCGAGTGAAAACGTCCCGAAATCTTGGGTTTTAGATTTATTTCAACGAACTGCTTTTTTTCAATTCGTTGGATTTTTATTATCGAAAATTGGCGACAGTATTGTGAATGTGAAATTACTGCGTAAGCGTCATAGGAGCATCGCAAGATTACACGACAGCTTGTTTCGAAAAAGTATGATCACCTTTTGGAATATTATTTTATTTGGCGCGATTATATTTGCTTTATTTATTTTAATGCAATTTATTTTTCTGCATGTATCAGCGCAACAAGGCGAGCATGTTTTTATGCTGGGATTAATTACTGCAGCGCGTGTGTTGATTATGATTATTTTAAGCTCGATTATCTGGGTGCCAATCGGTGTGTGGATTGGATTAAACCCAAAGGCTTCGCAAATAGCGCAGCCTATTGCACAGTTTTTAGCGGCATTTCCGGTTAATTTATTATTTCCTGTCGCAGCGCTGTTTATTTTGCGATTTAATTTGAACGTGAACATCTGGACATCGCCATTGATGATTTTGGGCACACAATGGTATATTTTATTTAATGTGATTGCAGGCACTATGGCGCTGCCGAAAAATTTAAAAATGGCGGTGGATACACTCAATGTGCGCGGTTGGCTGTGGTGGAAAAGATTTATCTTACCCGGCATTTTCCCGTATTATATTACCGGTGTGATTACTGCCGCAGGTGGCGCGTGGAATATTAGTATTTTATCAGAAGCGGTGAGCTGGGGAAAAACACAACTGATTGCAACTGGCCTAGGTTCTTATATTGCTCAAGTATCCCAAGCAGAAAACTTTCCTAAATTAGCATTGGGTATTACCGTGATGTCTTTATTTGTTGTATTAAATAACAGATTAGTGTGGCGGCCTTTATATAATTTGGCGCAAAATAAATTTCAGATACGTTAGGAATAGTGAATGCGAAATAACACAACTATATTAGAAGTGCGTGATGTTAGAAAATCTTTTCGTAAAAAAGGTTTTTCAGAGCTATTGGTTTTAGATCATGTTAATTTTGATGTCAAAGAGGGTGAGATTATTGCGATCTTGGGGAAATCAGGATCAGGTAAATCGACTTTGCTGCGCATTATTGCAGGATTAGTTGAAGCGACCATGGGTGAAGTGCGTTTTCGCGGTGAAAAAATCACGCAGCCTATTGACGGCCTAACAATGGTGTTCCAACATTTTGCATTATTACCGTGGCTGACTGTGTTGGAAAATGTGGAATTAGGTTTAGAAGCACGCGGCGTTCCTAAAGCAGAGCGTCGCGATCGCGCACTCGAAGCAATTGATATCGTCGGATTAGATGGATTTGAATCAGCCTATCCCAAAGAATTATCAGGCGGCATGTCACAGCGCGTGGGTTTTGCGCGCGCGCTTGTCGTTGACCCTGAAGTATTATTAATGGATGAGCCTTTTTCTGCACTCGATGTATTAACAGCAGAAAATTTACGAAGTGATTTAATTGATATTTGGCAATCCGAAAAAACCAATATTAAAGCGGTAATTATCGTGACGCATAATATTGAAGAAGCGGCGCTATTGGCAGATCGCATTTTTGTTTTTGCCAATGATCCCGGGTTTGTTCGAAAAGAATTAATGGTGGATATAAAACATCCGCGCAACGATCAAGATCCTAAGTTCCGTGAAATTGTCGACCAAATTTATTCATTAATGACAACACCGATGGGTGTGCCAATCACAGAGCAAATTATTACTTTTAAAACTATTGATATGCATTACAGCTTACCGCAGGTTGAAATTTCAAGCTTAACTGGATTTATTGAAACGATTGCCTCTCCAGAATACGCGAATCGAAAAGTAGAATTACCCGAATTAGCGGAAGCCTTGCATTTTGAAATTGATGATTTATTTCCGATGACAGAAGCGTTAGAAATATTGCGTTTTGCACAAGTGTCACAAGGTGATATTGAATTAACCGAAAAGGGCCGTCAATTTGCAGAAGCAGATATTTTAGATCGCAAAAAAATATTTGCTGAAAACTTAATGCAACACGTTCCCATCGTAAAAGAAATTCGTCAGCAATTAGATCAGGAAACCAATCACGAAGAATTAGAAACGGTTTTCTTAAAAATGCTTGAAACAAAACTCAGCAAACAAACCGCCGAGTCTGTTTTAAAAGTCGTTATCGACTGGGGGCGTTATGCTGAAATTTTTGCTTATGATTATAATACCGGTATGTTGAGTCTCGAGAATCCTTAGGCAACCAGTTGAAATTCAGATTTGGCAGGCATTTTGGAATACCTGATTCGATATTTCCAACCCCCAAATTAGAAAATCCATAAAATATATACCACACTATAAATTTCTTTGAATTTAGCGAAAATTTATAGCTCACTATATTTTTTTGCAAAAATGACGGAAATTTATAGTACACTATAAATTATACACGGAGGCATTATGGGACTATTTTGCTGCAAGCGAAAAGGAAAGGGCGGCGCAACCGAGGTTGGCTGGCTCATTGATTTTGATCACGCCAGTCTTATTTGGGAAGCGCCACGCGTGATTTCTCGCGATTTAGCACCGCCTAAATCATCAAAAGCCGCGCAACGTTGTCCTGCCATGGGCGATCTTGAATCACGTTATTTTGAAGTGCCGTGTCCCGTTGATTTCAACTTAGGCTTTGGCAGAGATGAAAAAAACAAGCCAATGCTGATTAATAGATCAGGCGCCATGAGTTCGATTGCACCTGGTAAGCTCAATGAATTAATTCGAATCACACCCGAAGATCGCTGGCGCTATCCCGATAAACCCATTATTCAAATCTCAGCGCCCTATCGTTTTATTAGCGAAGAGCTGGTTTACATGAGTCAGCTACCCGCTTTTTTGCATTATTATCAACCTGCGCTGCCAGGAACGCTTTTTTGCGGGCGTTTCCCCATTGATGTATGGCCGCGTCAATTGCAATGGGCGTTTGAGTGGCATGACACATCCAAAGATTTAGTGATCAAACGCGGCGAGCCTTGGTTTGTGCTGTTTTTTGAAACCACCGATCCGACTAAGCATATTAAATTAGTAGAAGCTGAAATGACGCCTGAACTTCGGCAGTATTGCAATGGTTTGGATCACGTCACAGGCTTTGTGAATAAAACTTTCTCGCTATTTAAACTCGCCATGAAAAGGCGGCCTAAGATTTTATTAAAGAAAAAAGATAATTAATGAACGGGTGCAGGCCGATGCGGCACCTTAATTGAGCTGTCTGGTTTGTAAACGGTGCAGCTGCTAATCTCGCAAGTCAATATGCCGCCTTGATTAGAAACCAAATTCATCGGCGCGCATGAAGTCTGTACGTTGGGTGATTTGGCCATGGTAAAAGTACCGCTACAAGTAGCAGATGGGTTGTTACCCACATTTGCTTTAAGCATAATATTGTTAAAAACTTGCGTTATTGATGGGTCATAATGATATGTTTCAATGGCTAAATAGGCTCTATTTTGTTCTTGCGATTGTTTTGTAATGACGGCTGTTGGCGCATTATTAATTGAGCAATAATTTAATTTAATCGAATAAGCTTGCTTTGAGCTTCCGTTGATCATTTGATTCCATGCCTGTGTTGCAGCGTTATAAGCAATAATCGTGTCGAGATTTTGACCTGGTTGTACCACCATATAATTTCCAACATCTTGGCAAAGCGGGTGTGCATTAGCTGAATAATTGGGGCAGGCAGTAGAAAAAGCACTGGGTACGTTTTTGCAATTAACTTCCGTATTAATATATTGACCTGAAATCCACCATTGCGATTTATTTTTAGGCTCTTTTTGAGCGCAGCCTGTGCCATACGTTAAAACCGGTTGTAATACGCCATTGTTAATCGGAAAGTAGCATGCGCCTTGCGGACCCACGCCTGGCCAAATATAAATAAGTGATTCTGGGTTTGAAGTTTCAGGAATATTTGGAACGATAAAACTAGAGCCCAAATACACAATAGGAGAGCCTTGCGCAGTGTCGAATTCGACTTCTGTCACGGCACAAACTGCTGGGAAAGAATAAAAACAAGCGGTTGCAAGCGCAAATAGGATTATTATGTATTTTTTCATCATGATTTCTCGTTAAAAACAGTTGTAATAATAATTTAATGCCTCTGTTATATCAAATTTTAGGTTTTAAAACACGCTTTGTCTGCTAAAATAGCGCCAAATTAATTTAATGGGTTGAAAATATGGGTTATTTAAAATTATCTGACCTGGATAGTCAAGATATCCAAAACAAGCGTGTGATCATTCGCGAAGACTTTAATGTCCCAATTCAAAATGGGATTATTGCAGACGACTCTCGAATTCGTGCCGCATTGCCGACGATTGAATTTGCCTTAAAACAACAGGCCGCCATTATTTTATTATCACACTTAGGTCGTCCGATGGAAGGTGAATTTCATCCTGAATTTTCTTTAAAGATAATTGCAGAAAAATTATCCCAATTATTACAAAAACCCGTGAGATTTATTGCCGATATGAATTGGATTGATGGCATTGATATTAAACCGGGTGAAATTGTTTTGTGCGAGAACGTTAGATTTCAATCGGGCGAGAAAAGAAATGATTCTACATTATCTAAAAAAATAGCCGAGTTAGGCGATATTTTTGTGATGGATGCGTTTGCAACAGCGCATCGCGCTGAAAGCTCAACGGTGGGCGCGGCGCAATATTCCAAAATAAAATGCGCAGGATTTTTATTGGATGCTGAATTAACCGCTTTATCAACAGCGCTGGATCATCCCAAAAAACCCGTTGCTGCGATTGTCGGAGGCTCAAAAGTATCTACGAAGATCACTATTTTAGAAAATTTATTAGATAAAATAAATATTTTAATTGTGGGCGGCGGCATAGCCAATACTTTTTTAGCCGCAGCAAATTTTCCGATTGGAAAATCTTTATATGAACCTGATTTTTTACCTCAGGCTAAAAAATTATTAGAAATAGCTAAAATAAAAAATATTTTAATTCCATTGCCTGTTGATGTTGTAGTTAGCCATGTTTTTTCTAAAGATGCAAAAGCTACCATAAAATTAATTCAAGATGTTGCGATAGATGAGATGATTTTAGATATTGGCCCTAAAACAGCTAAAAATTATGCTGAAATATTAAAAACAGCCAATACGATTATCTGGAATGGCCCGGTAGGTGTGTTTGAATTTCCGCATTTTGAAAATGGCACAAAAGCAATTGCACAAGCCATTGCGAAAAGTCATGCTTTTTCAGTGGCGGGGGGCGGTGATACTATTTCTGCCATCAATCAATTTGGTGTTCATGATAAGATAAGTTATATTTCAACCGGCGGCGGCGCCTTTTTGGAATGGATGGAAGGCAAAACGCTTCCGGGTGTTGCCGTTTTAACAGAGAGTAAATTATGATTCACGAAAGACGAACTAAAATTTTAATTACATTAGGACCTGCAACGGATAATCCAGAGACCATGGAAAAATTAATATTAGCCGGCGTTAATTGCGTGCGATTAAATTTTTCACACGGACTGCATTCAGATCATCAAAAGCGAATTGAATTGGTTCGAAAGATTGCAAAAAAACTAAATCAGGTTATTGGCATTTTAGGTGACTTACAAGGTCCCAAAATTCGCGTTGCTAATTTTAAAAATCAAAAAGTAATGTTGCAAGTAGGTCAAACCTTTATTTTAGATGCCTCAATGGATTCTAATGCGGGCACAGAAGAAGCCGTTGGTATTGATTATAAAGATTTACCGAATGATTTAGTGGCGGGTGATATTTTATTATTAGATGATGGCAGACTTACTTTTAAAGTACAAAAAGTGGTAGGCTCGCAAGTTTTTTGTGAAGTCATTCATGGCGGTGAATTATCAAATCATAAAGGTATTAATAAAAAGGGCGGTGGTTTAACCGCAAAAGCGTTAACACAAAAAGATCGTGATGATTTAATTTTTGCGATTAACATGGGCGTGGATTATATTGCGATTTCTTTTCCGCGCAATGCTGAGGATGTGTTTGAAACAAGAGAGTTAATTCAAAAAGCCAATGGAAATTGCGGCATTATTGCTAAAATAGAGCGCACTGAAGCAGTGCAAGCCATCGATTCGATTATCAAGGCCAGTGATGGTGTGATGGTAGCCAGAGGCGATTTAGCGGTTGAAATTGGAGACGCAGAAGTCCCAATTGTGCAAAAACATATTATTCAGCGCGCGCGAACACTCGATCGTCCTGTGATTATTGCAACGCAAATGATGGAATCGATGATTCACAGTTCTGTGCCAACCCGCGCTGAAGTATCAGATGTCGCCAACGCGGTGTTAGATCATGCGGATGTTGTGATGTTATCGGCTGAAACAGCAGCGGGAGAATATCCGATTGAAACAGTTGAAGCCATGGCGCGTGTTTGCTTTACGGCTGAGCAATTGCCTAAAACACAAGTATCAAGACATCGCGTTGAGTGTCAATTCGAAAGAATTGATGAAGCCATTGCGATGGCAACGATGTACACTGCGAATCATTTTCCGGTGCGTGCCGTTGTGTGTCTTACTGAATCGGGCGCAACGCCGCTGTGGATGTCGCGCATTCGCACAGCACTCCCGATTTTTGCTTTAAGTCGGTTTGCAAGAACCTTGGGCAAAATGACTTTGTACCGCGGTGTTTATCCAATTTATTTTGATGCCACACAATGCAAACGCGAAGCAGTCAATCGCGATACCATTGCATTTATGGAATCAAAAGAATTATTAAAGAAAGATGATTTGGTGATTTTAACCAAAGGCGCGCATATGGGTGAAAGTGGCGGCTCTAATGCCATGAAAATTTTAGTGGTGGGGAAAGTAGAATGAGTCATTGGCAGCAAATTTTATATATTATTTTAGGAGTTGCGATCGTGTGGTATGGCGTTCGCATGATTCGCGGCAATCCGCAAATGTTCTCTAAAGAAAATTTATCGAAAAGTTTTTTTTCAATGGGTATTTTAACGCTCGGACTTATTGCTTTTATTGCCATACTGGTTTATTTATTAAAACATTAAAAAATATATTGTCAGGGAACTATATAATGAAACCAAAATTTTATTTAGTAGCTATTTTATTTTTTACTTTAAATTTATTCAATTTTTCAGTGTTAGCAGATCCTGCGCCTTCTGTACCGCAATTTAAACACATTGTTTTTTTTGGCGATAGCCTAACAGACAATGGAAATTTATTCAAAAGCGTTAATGATGCGATTCCAAAATATCCGCCGTATTACAATGGCCGGTTTACCAATGGATACAATTGGTCTGATTTGATTAGCTATAATTTATATTCTAATTATTCTATTGACGCGGCAAATTATGCAGTGGGCGGCGCAACCGCTGCCTTTGAAAATCCTTCTGATGGATATTTACCCCTGACACTGATGATGGAATGTCGTGATTATGAACTTCGAAATTTATTGAACAGCAAAGACGATACGTTGTATGCGATTTGGATTGGCGCAAACGATTATCTTTCAGGCAGAACGGATGTGGATGCAGCAACGACTAACTCGGTCAATGCCATCGTCGCTGTTATTAAAGAATTAGCGCAAAATAAAAACGCACAGTTTTTAGTAGTGCAGTTGCCCGATATATCTTTAACGCCAGAAGCGCGTGAATTAAATTTTGTGGATAATTACAAGCAACTGATCACCATGCACAACCAAAAATTACACGCCGCTGTCATTGCATTACGTGCTGAATATCCCAACGTAAAAATCATTGAATTTAGTTTTATTGATCATCCCGTGTTGCGTAATATTGTTGAGTCTCCCACTTATCGCGAAGCCATTAATCAAAAATACAATCTTGATATTACGGATGTGACTAACTCTTGTTGGGACGGCGGATATTATGCTAACAAACCATCGATGAGCGCAATTCAAAAGACACTTAACTCAGCTGCAACACCTGCGCAAAATTCACAAGCCATAGCGCAACAAATTGCATCTAATCCAGCATTGATGGAAGCCTACCGAGTGGGACAAATGTCAGAAAATGGCGCGGTAGTTTGCAGTAATCCGGCGCAGCATGTATTTTGGGATCATGTTCATCCAACGGTCGGCATGCACAAAGTGCTTGCAGGGATGTTTTTGGATACGGTGCTGAGTAATCAATAACAGCAGAATATACTATAAACCGCACAGCATGAAAAACGATAAATGCTACGAGGTTATGGTATGGCAGTGCCAGGCGAGGCGAAATTAATGTCGCGCCACAACAGTATTTAGAGTGCAATATCATTCACTATTCGACTGAGCTCTGAAATCATATAGAGCGGCAATGATAATATATTGTTCTCAAAACGTAAGGTATCTTGAGAAACTTTAATACCGATTGTTTTTTTATTGATATTCATAAACGAATGCAGTGAACGTAAACGACCTGTTTTTCCTGATTTCACTTCAATCGGTAAAATATTATTGTGATGCTGTATGACA
This sequence comes from Gammaproteobacteria bacterium, assembly GCA_023266215.1. Lineage (GTDB taxonomy): Bacteria > Pseudomonadota > Gammaproteobacteria > Coxiellales > Coxiellaceae > JAHFRQ01. The sequence continues at coordinate 29,480 of JAHFRQ010000012.1, forward strand.
TAATCAATTTCTGCTGCATCATTTCGTTCGTGTCGTTGCCAAAAATAGAGCGCGAGTTCTTGAAAGTTAGGTTGAGTCGCAATCAATTCTTGCCCTACAAATTGTTCTGCCAGCGCACCATCATTTAGCAATAATAAATCATCTTGCATTAAAATATCAGCATTCAATTTTGTGCTGAAATTAACAAGCCCCACATCTAAAAATAATACCTTAAATTTTTTCTCATTGATGGTTGCATTTAATGGCAATGCATTTGCGCGTGTGTCATAAACAGGCAAAATCAATCCTGCTTGAATCAATAAATGCAGCGCTGCTTTTAATGCGCGACTCTGAATATCGGGATCAATATCGGAATATTTGAAATGCTGAGCAATCAGCAAAGGCGCCTTTTCAAAAATGCGTCGGCAATATTGCTGATTCGCTTGGCTGGCGTATTTCCCAAAATCATTGCGATAAGTATTCAATATAAATGCTTGAATAGCCTGGCAACGCTGCATGGATTCACCATTAATATAAGCCTGAATAACGGCTGGCATACCGCCTAGCACAAAAAATATTTTAAGATATTTTAAGAGTTGTTGATGCGCAACGGTATCAATACCAGAATGAATGCTTGCTTGCATTAAATGTCCAATTAATTTTTCTTGTTTTAATGCCTTTAAAAATTCCATAAAATTACAAGGATACATATATAAAAATTCAATGCGTCCGACTGGCATTCGAAATGTTGACTCATTTAATGTAAATTCAAGCAATGATCCTGCGCCGATAATATGCAGATCAGGATGCTGCTCTTTGAAATATCGCAGTGCTTGAATCGCTTCGGGGCATTCTTGTATTTCATCTAAAAATAATAATGTTTTTCCAGCAGTAATATTTTTTCCGGCAATAAATTCGATGCGCATCAAAATTTGTTTTGGGTCCAGTGTTTCAAAACAACGACTGTACTCAGGATGCAGTTCAAAATTAATGGTGTGATAATCTTCGAATTCTGTTTTAGCAAAATGTTCAATGATATAAGTCTTACCAATTTGCCGAGCGCCGCGCACCAATAACGGCATACGCGATGCTGCACTCTTCCAGCGTTGTAAATAAGTTAAAATTTGCCTTTGCATCGTAAATCACCAGCGTCTAAAAGCATTAAAACGTTATTATACACTAAAACTGCAGAAAACAACTAGTTAAAATATGCAATTATTGCAGTTTTTTGAGGAATTAATGTCACGCCATAACAGTTGAACCTTCCAGCGGTTCGAAAAAGGCCTGCAAATCTTTTTCGGAGAGGTTTAATTTTTGAGAGGGATTATCTGAAAACAGCCCTTCCATTAAGGCGCGCTTATTTTCCTGCATTTCCAGTATTTTTTCTTCGACCGTGCCCTTGGTCACTAACTTATAAACAAAGACAGTTTTGTGTTGCCCGATTCGGTGCGCGCGATCAGTTGCCTGGTCTTCAACGGCGGGATTCCACCAAGGATCATAATGAATAACGGTATCAGCTGCCGTTAAATTTAATCCCGTGCCGCCTGCCTTTAAGCTAATTAAAAATAAAGGTACGTCACCATGTTGAAATTGCTGCACGGGTGTTGCGCGATCCTTTGTTTGACCCGTTAATTTTACATAAGAAATTTTTTCTTTTTGCAGTTCATCTTCAATTAATTCCAGCATTTCGGTAAATTGGGAAAATAATAAAATACGACGACCTTCCTCAATTAATTCTGGCAGCAAAGACATCAGCATGGTTAACTTAGCTGATTTTGCTTTATTTTTTTGAGGCGATTCTATTTTTAATAATCTCGGATCACAACAAATTTGACGCAATTTGAGCAGTGCATCTAAAATAATAATATGACTGCGTGCAAGACCGAGTTTTGCAATTTCCTGCCGCACTTTCTTTTGCATGGTAATGCGAATTGTTTCATATAGATCACGTTGCGCGCCTTCAATTTCAGCTTGTCGAATCATGTTGACTTTGTCTGGTAATTCTTTGACGACATGATTTTTAGTACGACGGAGTAAAAAAGGCTTGATTCTTCGTATTAATAACTGGCGACGGTCTTGATCATTGTGTTTTTCAATGGGCGTGCGAAATAAGCGATTAAATTGTTTTTCCTCACCGAGCAAACCGGGCATCATAAAATGAAACAACGACCACAGTTCGCCGAGATGATTTTCTAAGGGCGTGCCGGTTAAGCAAAGTCGATGACTTGCTTTTAATTGTGATGCAATTTGCGCAGACAAACTAGTTGAATTTTTAATATACTGCGCTTCATCCAAAATTAAAAAATAAAAATCCTGCTTAATCAATATTTCTTTATCGTGTTTTAATAATGGATAAGTTGTAAAAATTAAATCATATTGTGAAATATTCTCAAATTCGCTTTTACGATTTGATCCATGCAGCACCAGTATTTTTAAATGAGGCGCAAAACGTTCCGCTTCCATTTTCCAATTAAACATTAAGCTGGTTGGCGCTACAATTAAGCTTGGATTATTCATTCTGCCGCAGGCTTTTTCAGTTGAAAGATGTGCCAAGGCTTGCACGGTTTTGCCAAGCCCCATGTCGTCAGCCAAAATGCCAGACAGTTCGTATTCGCGCAAAAATTGCATCCAATTTAATCCATCATGTTGATAGCCTCTCAATTCGCCTTGAAACTCCTTTGGAATACTAACCGGTTCAATTTGAGTAAATTGCGATAATTTTTCAGCCATTTTTAATAATTTGTCGCCGCCAACCCAACGTAATTTTGTAGCGCCCATGGCCGCTTCTAATTCTAATAAGCGCGCAGCTTGTAGTCTTGAGAGATGTAAAAAATCTCCATTGTCTAAACTTTTTGTGTCGTATAATTCAATTAAAACACTGAGTATGTTTTGAATGCGCTCAACAGGAAGTGGAATATATCTTCCGTCAGGTAATTGCGCCAATATAGATTCTGTTTTGGTTAATCCAAATTGCGTGCGATCCGATACATTAAACTTTTTTAATAACTGACTCAACACAGGCAGTAAATTTATTTTTTCATTATTAACAGTAATGCCTAATTCAAGATTAAACCAATCATAGCCTGCGCTATCATCAATTGTCGAATACCACTCTTCAATCGGCTCATCAATAATTTGATAGGGATAACTAGCATCAATTTCAATTTTCCAGCCGCGTGATTTTAATAATGGCAACGCTTGCATGCTAAAATCAAACGGATTGCGCCCAGCGTAACCAACCAAAAAATAATGCAGCCATTTTGCGTTTTGTGCTTGTGTTGTGCTTCCCAAAATTGAGCCAATCGAGACAAGACCCAGCTGTGCTAATTCTTTGATAGCATTATTTTCTGCTATTTTATCGCGTGAAAATCGCGAAAAATGCTGGCCATCGGTTTGATGAATAATTTCTTTTTTGTCGCCCCATGCAATTAATTCATGTTGATAATCAAATGTTAATGTTGCAACCGGCGTATCAGCCATCGTAGGATGATACCAGTCAAATGTTCCCGGTGTGGGTACGGGAGTTTGACATAATCGCAAACAAAAAGTTGGCGTGAGTGTTTTGATATCCGCATTGGTTTCAATTAATAAGGTGGGTTGTGCAAGCTTAGATAAAGCTGAATGCTGAATAAATAAATTCGCAACGGCTTCTGCCTCTTCGGGTGGAATAACGGGCGCTGATAATAGTATTTTCGTGATATCAGCATCTAATCCAGTTGTTAATATTCCCAGGTGATTTTTTGCTGTATTGAGGTACCATGTATTCATAATTGGAAAAATATGACAATCATTATTTTTATGCTGAAATTCAAATTCTAATTTCTGAAAACCTTTTTGGTCTGTTTTCCAATTTAATTCTGATTGTTGCGTGTCACCTAAAGTGATGGGTGGATTTTTAGAGGATACCCAATGACAGCGATGAGTAGCAATAATCTCGGGCAGCAATTTTTCAAAAAGAGCGCCCTGTACCGTCGCGGTGCGATCGTAATAAGTAGTGTGATTTTCAATTTCATTGGCCGCATTAATGTTGGCGATCAATTCTTTATCGATTGGATAAAGATATCTTTGATTTGAATAAGTCGATTTTCCATAATCTTTTTCTTGACCGAATCCACCTACTTTTAATTGTCTTGCCAATACTAATTTAAGGCATAATTCATGTTGATTATAACTTGTTGCACTTAAGATATAGCGCAAACTAAAACTGGTATCAATCATGTTATTATTCGATGCGTTGTGTGCAGTGATGTGTGCCAGCTTTTTCATCCAATCATCCACATTAGGATCGCGCGGTGGTTTAATTGCAAGAATTGGCTGCGTTATTTGAGGTTGAACCTGTATCTGCGGTGATTTAATGTCATCCAACGCTTCAAAAATAGCAGCAACAACATGCTTGCAGTTTTTTCGCATGGGGCAAGAACAGATTCCATAAATATTAACGCGTCCTCCTGCGCCACTACTAATATGCACTTTGACATGATAAGACTGCTCATTTGAACCATAGACAATAGCGGTAATTTCATCTTCTGTATTGATGTTGCGCTTCACTTCTACATCAAGCACGTGATTATTTTTATAATAAGACAATCCTTTCTGAAAATAGGGGAGTGGAAAAGCAGTTTTTAGTAGCGCTGGGCTCAGTGACGCTAGCATGCAAATTTAACTCCTTTTGTGCTTTAAAAAAGATGTGCGATTGTAGGCGCAAACATACAAAAAATCGAGTTTTATTTTTGAATTGATGAAGCCCCGAAGATACATGTCAATATTTAGATTTGAAGGAGTTAAACTCCTTGAAATTGTACTATTTGTAATATAGAATTTCATGATAATCCACTATTTTAAAGTAGACTTTACCTATATGTCAAAAATAATTAGATATTTCAATAAGTTAGAAAATTACTGCCAGCCTAGTAAGGCATTGGTGATTTTTGGGGCAAGACAAGTAGGCAAAACGACTTTATTGAAGCACTATCTTGAGACCTGTGGTTTTCGTTACAAACTTGATTCAGGTGATAATGTACTGCTGCAGGTCATGCTGCAGAATGCCGATTTTAAAACCATTTTTGATTATGTGAGTGATTATGAATTAATTGCAATTGATGAGGCGCAGTTAATTCCGAATATTGGGCAGTGTTTGAAAATCATGATCGATCAAATTCCCAATCTGCGGGTTATCGTGACAGGATCATCCTCATTTGAATTAGCAGGGCAAGTGGGTGAACCATTAACGGGTCGTAAAAAAACAATCACCTTATTTCCCATTGCGCAGCTAGAATTAAATAAAATTTTTAATCGATCAGAATTACATGAAAAATTATCGGATTATTTAATTTATGGCTCTTATCCTGAAGTGGTGACAGCAAAAACGATCGCGCAAAAACAAGAGTATATTAACGAAATTGTGCAATCTTATTTATTTAAAGATATTTTAACGCTAGAAAAAATAAAAAATCCTAAAACACTGATTGATTTATTGAAATCATTGGCTTTTCAAGTGGGGAGTGAAGTTTCTACAACAGAATTAGCGCGACATCTTATGGTGGATGTTAAAACCATTGCGCGATATTTAGATTTACTGGAGAAATCATTTATTATTTTTAATTTACGTGGCTTTAGTCGAAATTTACGAAACGAGATAACGAAAAAAAGTAAATATTTTTTTTACGACAATGGTATTCGAAATGCTTTAATTGCAAATTTAAATTCATTAGATTTGCGTGATGACGTTGGAAAATTATGGGAAAATTTCTTGATGATCGAGCGAATCAAGAAAGATTCTTACCAGGGAAAAATGGTTAATCGCTATTTTTGGAGAACATGGGAGCAGAAAGAAATTGATTTAATTGAAGAGCATGATGGAAAATTATTTGCTTACGAATTTAAATGGCCCGAAAGAACTACTAAAGCTCCAAAAGACTGGTCTGATAATTACCCCGAGGCCAGTTTCGAGGTCATTCATCGTCAAAATTACTTGGATTTTATTTTATAAGGAACCGCGGCTGGAGCCTTGTACTCAAGGCTCCAGTCGCGGTTCCTTCAAACCAATAGTATGCTTATTTGGTATTTTTATTCGGTACTAGTTCGCAAGAAATTAAAATGAGTTTTTTTTAAAAGCGATTTAAAAAAATCAGAAGATCGAATACAACCCCTTGATTTTATATTTACGAACCTTAAGGCAGCATTAATTTCAGCTTAACCCTATTTAAATTTTAAAATATTCGCTAAGATCAAAACAATTCGCTATTCAAGATAAAAAGAGGGTTTACGATGCGCGTTGAACCAATAGTTGATTTATCTGCCGATAGTTTTACATTTAATCCATTTCCATCCGAATCTGAACCGCACGCACGTGTTAAATATGCCATGGCAGTGGCCGGCAAAATATTAGCTGAATTAACAGCAGCGCCAACCAAAGCCAATCCTATTCAATTTACCAGTAGCAGTGAAGATGAATCAAAATTTATCTGGACAGCGTTAATGTGCTTCGGTGAAAAATCAAAGATGCAATTTCGTGCTGATGCAATTATTACAAATATCGACAGCGCTTTTGGAAATAAAAGGTGCTGATACAATATTTGATGCAGAACAACACAAAGCGATTAATAAGCTGCTGTTGCGTAATCAAACATGGTTAGAACAAAAAATAAAAGAACAAAGTGAATTAGCTTTTAATGAGATGACAGCAAGACAGGCGTTACAAAATATTTATACGCAAGAAAATGAAAATCAACATCGTGGTATTACTGAAGCCGAAGAAAATCAATCGCGGCAAGCGATCATTGAGCATATTGAACAAGAGTCTCGCATTATAGAACAAAAGATATTCCAACAAGCATTAATAATTAATGCAGAGAGCGATGCTAGAAACGCACCTGCAGCATTAGAAATATCTGAAATAGAAAAATTAAAAAGTATTTTTCAGCAAGGATATCTTGCCAATCAAGGCCGAAAAATAACAATGGCAGAAGAGTATCGTGCGCGAGAGTTGATTATTAAAACTGCAGAACATAGTGTTCGTAATGTAAATGAAAAATCAGAAATCGTCGAATTTCAGGCATTGCAAAATCAATTTATTTTGGAAACAGACAAACAGAGAAAATTAGCAGCGACGAGACTGCAAGGAAATCAATTTCGACAAGCGCAAAATGAATTTTTATTGTCTGAAGACAATGCTTACGTTGTATTTAAAGCTGAAGAAAATGCCGAGAGAAAAGAACTGAAAATTAATTTTATTGTTGCCACCGAAGCAATTTTCCGCCCTCAGCATGAAGCGAAAGTAACATCAGAAATTTTAAAATTGAAAGCAGAAGAATATTCTGAACGAAAAAAAATTATTAAACTTGCTGAACTAAAAAAAGAAATTTTAAGTTTAGAAGAAAAGATGCAAGGGCTTAATAAAAAATTAGAAGATGAGGTTCTTAAAAAGCAAAATGAATTTGCACAAAAAACGCAAAACGAAATTAAAGAGTTAAAAGAAGAGATTGCAACTCTTGCAGCGCAGGAAAAAGCATTAGAGCCTCGAGTTGAGCGTATCGAAGCACAAGTGGTTGCTGTTGAAGAGCGAATTGACACATTAGAATCCAGAATGAATACTCTGGACAGCAAAGTATACGACATTGAGCACAGCCTGAATGTTATCAATCAATCGTTAGGAAAAATTGATCAGAAAATAAAAGATCTGGTGCAACTTTCTCGCCCTGAAGATCAAAAAGAAATAAATGAGTTAGTTGAAGAGAAAAAAAAATTAAATAATCGCAAAGAGCAGATTGAGCGATTTAATCAGAATCCTGATTTAAAAGATTTTTATCATGCGCTATTATCTGAAATCACATCAGCTTATGTCGTTGCAAAAGTAAGTGCAGGTGGGATTAAGGTAAAACAATCAGCTGAATTTAACGAAGCGGCAGAAAAAGCACCCGGTATTTTAACAAATCTTTCTGAATTTATTCCAACAGCTGCTGCAATAATCGCCGGCATTGTTGAGATGGTTCCCGTTGTGGGGGAAGCTGCGTCTAAAATTATTGGCGCCATTGTCGTGGTTGCAGATACCGTGGCTAACGTAAAAGCTGAAGCGGCGCTCAATAGGTTCGCATGCATTGCTGATACGATAGAAGAATTTGATCAAATTGCTGTAAGAATCGCAATTAATATTACCCTTGAAAATAAAAGGGAAATTTGCGCATTACATAAAGCCCGCGTTCCCCGTAACTGGAGAGATAGATTTGAAAGTATAATAACAGGTGGTCTTGCAGCGTTAATTACTTCTTTTATGAAAGAAAATGGTACGCTTGCAAAACTGATGGGCAGAAAAGCAGGACACGCTGTTATTTTGCATCTCCAGCATAAAAATAATGCCGAAGAATATTCCCAAATGAGAGATCAAGAAATCAATGGGATTGCTCGAAGAAAGCCTTCAGCGATTGCGCATAAAATTTGCGCGTTTTTTCAACCAGCACCCGCGCCAATCCCGATGTCAGCACCGCCTATTGTTCCGCCTGCGAAAGTTAAGGCGAGCCACTGTTGTGCAACGATGTAAGCTTGAGCCGATGGAAAATAAATTACTTTTTTCAGCCATCAAATCGTGCTCGAATTCTCAGTATTCCCTGTGATATGATACCCGCCAGTCGACTGGGTTAACTTTACAAAAGGGTGAAAAAGATGAGCACTTTGTCAGAATTACAAGCTACGATGACGCAATTGGCAGCGCGTGGAAAAGGGTTGTTGGCGGCCGATGAAAGCGTTCCAACGATTACCAAACGATTACAGTCGGTTGGTGTTGAATCAACTGAGGAAACACGTCGTCAATATCGTGATTTATTATTCACGACTCCGAAATTGGGTGACTATGTTGCTGGCATTATTTTATTTGAAGAAACACTGAATCAAAAAACGGACAGCGGTGTTTTATTTCCACAGTTTTTGCAAGACAATCATATTATTCCTGGCATTAAAGTAGACAAAGGGCTAATTGCGATTTCACAAAGCAATCCAGAGCAAGTGACACAAGGCTTAGATGGCTTGGGCGAACGTTTGCAAAATTATAAAAAACAAGGTGCAAAATTTGCAAAATGGCGCGCGGTTTATACCGTCGGCGATAATTTACCAAGCACCGCTGCGCAATTAATTAATGCGACCGGTTTAGCGCGATATGCACAGATCTGCCAAGATAATGGTATCGTGCCGATTGTCGAGCCTGAAGTGTTAATCGATGGTGATCATACGATTGAGCAATGTGAAATAGCTTCTAAAAAAACATTACAAATTTTATTTGATACGTTAAATCAGTATGGCGTGATTTTAGAATGCATTATTTTAAAGCCCAGCATGGTGATTGCAGGTAAAAAATCCGCGCACCAATCAACGGTTGAGCAAGTGGCACAAGCGACACTACGTGTTTTAAAAGAAACGGTACCCGCAGCTGTGCAAACTATTAATTTTTTATCGGGCGGACAAACACCCGTTCAAGCAACGCAGCATTTAAATTTAATGAATGCAGCGGGAAATCTGCCTTGGAATTTAAGTTTTTCTTACGCGCGTGCTTTGCAAGAGCCTTGCATGTCTGCATGGGCTGGCAAAGCTGCCAATAAAAACGCGGCGCAAACCATTTTGTACAACCGCGCGAAATTAAATCATTTTGCTGCATTGGGCCAGTACGCAGAAAAGATGGAATCAGATCTTGTGAATGCATGAGATTAATTATAATCAGCGCGTTAGAATTGTATTTGAGTTTAACCCGCTGATTATGATTTATTTATAATGAGCGGGTTAAACTGAGATTTTAATCTAACCCGCTGAGTATAAAGTTTTATATGTAAATTTTGAACGGGTTTGTGAAGGATTTTTTTTAAACCCACCGCTATTTTTTCCACTGTAACGTGCTAAGATGTAAGGGTTATTTAGTCGGTCGAGTAATCAGGTGGAAGGATGCACAAAAAGCGTTGGGCTCGAGTAGCTCTCTGTGTGCTGGCAATGCTTGGCGCTGCAAAATTGGCGGCGTCTCCGCTCGTCGCGCAAACAGAACCTGCTCAAACACTATCCATTAGCACTATTCCTGCATCTCCAACACCTGCTGAAACACCTTCTGCAAGTGAACCTTCAGCTCAAGCGCAAATGTGGAATTTAAAAAATGCGGATATCAGAGCAGTTATTCAGACCATTTCAATATTAACAGGTAAGAATTTTATTATTGATCCGCGTGTTCAAGGCAATGTGACTTTAATTTCTCAAAAACCAATGACGCCCGATGAGTTGTATCAAGTATTTTTATCCATGCTTCAGATTTTACAATTTGCAGCAGTACCAACCGGTAATGTGATTAAAATTGTGCCAGCGATGGACGCATCTACCTTATCAAGACAAATCGCAACCAATGCAAATCCAGGATCGGGTGATGAAATTGTCGTGCGCGTTGTGGCGGTAAACCATGTGTCTGCACCAGAGTTAGTGCCTGTGTTGCGGCCGCTGATGTCACAATCTGGCAGCATTACTGCTTATATGCCATCGAACGCACTGATTTTAGCGGGCACCGCATCAAACATTAATCGTTTGGTGAAAGTGATTCACAACATGGATGTGATTAATTCCAGCCAAGTAACCGTTGTGCGTATGCATTATGCGAATGCAAAACATGTCGTGTCAGTGATTCGTACGTTGCAAAGTGCAAATCAAGCGCGCGGCGGTGTTTCAAATGTCGCATTAGCCAATGACGATGATGATAATAGTATTTTAATCAGTGCCAACGATACGAATACCGCGATGATTGAAAATTTAATTCGCACATTGGATCGCAAAGGCACAGGCGCTGATGACACAAGAGTAATTAGATTAAATTATTTATCAGCGAAAAAATTAGCGCCGATTATTGCAAATATTGCGGCGGGCATTAGCGCAACAGGTGTCAAAGCGACAGGTAAAGCTGCGACAACAACAACTTCTGATGCTGATGAGAGCAAGAGCAATGTTTCTATTCAAGCAGAAGAAAGCGACAACGCCATTATTATGCATGCACCTGTGAGTATTTTGAATAATTTAACAACGGTTATTCATCGTTTGGATACGCGCCCAAGAGAAGTGTTGGTTGAAGCCATTATTGTTAAAGTCGATGAAAATTTATTAAATAAATTAGGTATTGTGTGGGGCACCGCAAATAATAATGCCAATAATGCCAGCACAACGGTTTCAGGCAATATACCTACTGATGGCGTTGCGCAAGGTGCTGCGGTGACATCAACAGGAGCCGCTGTACCAGCTTCTAGCGTGATTGGTTCGCACAATACGTTGGCGATGCAGATTGATCAGGGCGTCGGATTTTTACCAGGACAAGATTTAACGATGGTATTGCATTTATTAAAACAAAATGGATCATCTGATGTGTTGTCAACGCCATCAGTTGTGGTGTTAGACAATGAGAAAGCGGTTATTTCAGACGGACAAAATGTCGGTATGGCGAATCGCTCTTATCAAGGCGCATCAGCAACAACAACAGGAAATCCAGCGCAAAATGAAGTAACGCCATTTAACACTATTCAACGAACTGATGTCGCACTGAGCTTACAAGTCACGCCGCAAATCAGTCCAAATCAAATGATTCGCATGGTATTAAAACAAAAAGATGATGCGATAGCGCCAGATGCGAATGCGGGTAGTGATAATCCAACGATTAATACCAGTCAAATAGACACAGCAGTGATGGTAAAAAGCGGCAGCATTTTGGTGCTCGGTGGATTAATTAGCAATGAACAAGAAAAAACACAGCAAAAACTGCCTATTTTAGGCGATATTCCAATTTTGGGCCAACTCTTCCGATATAACACGCACACTATTGAGAAACAAAATCTAATGGTATTTATCCGTCCGATTATTATGGCAGGCAACATGGGGCGTGAACAAACCAAGCATCGTTATGCGTATATGCGTCAAGCGCAAATTCAATCAGCAACAGATCATGTGACACAAAAAGATATTCCGCTGCTGCCGAATTTAACTTCGCAAAAACCACTGCCTTTGCCGAGCCCAGTTAAAACAATGGATTTGCCAACACCCACTGAAACTGATAAATAAGCAAGGATATGAAAAACCCAACTGATTTAAAAGCGTTGTCAGAAAAATCAGAAAAATCAGAAAAACTGCGTCGATTTTCATTTCACTTTGCTAAAAAACACGGCGTATTTTTACAAACCGAAACACCTGAGATTGCCACTATTTGTTATTTGCCTACAACAAATTTGCAAGCATTAGTCGAGCTGCGTCGTTATTTTCAAAAACCAGTGAAATTGGTTTCTGTTTCGCAAAATGATTTTGAAAAGTTATTATCAAAAGCGTACGAGACGACAACCGGTTCTGCGATGGCGGCCATCACTGATATCGAAGAAGAATTTGATTTAAAAGCAATGATGGATTTATTGCCGAAAACAGCTGATTTATTAGAATCAGAAGATGATGCACCGGTTATTCGATTAATTAATGCGGTGTTAACGCAAGCAATTAAACAATCAGCCTCTGATATTCATTTTGAAACATTTGATGATCGTTTAATGATTCGTTTTCGAATTGATGGCGTGCTGCGCGAAGTATTAGAACCACCGCGCGCATTGGCGCCGCTCATTACTTCTCGACTAAAAGTCATGGCGCGGCTAGATATTGCTGAAAAAAGATTGCCACAAGACGGACGTATTTCATTAAGAATTGCAGGGCGCGCAGTGGATGTCCGTGTTTCAACGATTCCAACTAATCACGGCGAAAGAATTGTGTTGCGATTATTGGATCAAGAATCAGCACCACTTGATTTAACATTGCTTGGCATGTCGGATGAAACATTAAAAACAACGCAAGATTTAATTAATCGTCCACACGGCATTTTATTAATGACGGGACCCACGGGTTCTGGTAAAACAACGACATTATATGCCATTTTAACAACACTCAATGATGTGTCTCGCAATATTTTAACGATTGAAGATCCGATTGAATATTATTTATCGGGCGTTGGACAAACACAGGTTAATTCAAAAATTGGCATGACGTTTGCGCGCGGCTTACGCGCTATTTTGCGACAAGATCCTGATATTGTGATGGTCGGTGAAATTCGAGATTTAGAAACAGTCGAAATGGCAATTCAAGCGAGCTTAACAGGCCACTTAGTGCTATCGACGTTGCACACAAATACAGCCATTGGCGCTGTCACGCGATTAAGAGACATGGGCGCAGAAACATTTTTAATTTCATCCACTGTGATTGGTTTGGCAGCGCAGCGTTTGGTGCGCGTGCTGTGTCCGCACTGCAAAAAAGAAGAATTAGCTGACGCTGGAATAAAAAAATTAATGGGCTTAGATGAAAATAGCACCGCTAAAATTTATATGCCTGTGGGTTGTGATTACTGCGGCAAAACAGGTTATCACGGCAGAACGGGTATTTATGAAGTGATTGCCATCGATGAAAAATTACGCGCGATGATTCATAAGAACGAAAGTGAAGCAGATATGGAGCATTATGCAAGACAATTTTCAAAAAGTATTCGTCAAGATGGTTTTCGAAAAGTGTTATTGGGCGAAACAACTATTGCAGAAGTGCTAAAAGTAACGGCAGAAGATTAATATTTTATGACAGCATTTCATTACTCGGCATTAGATAAAAACGGCAAGCGCATTAAAGGCGTCACAGAAGCTGATTCTGCGCGTGCGGCGCGGGCTGTGCTGCGCGAAAAACAAATGACCCCTTTATCTATTGAAGAAATTTCAGGTGCGCAAAAAAATCAAAAAAAATCTGATGGAGCATTGTTTTCTTTTTCACTCTCTAAAAAAATATCGGCAGCGGATTTGTCTTTAATTACACGTCAAATGTCGACTTTAATACAAGCCGGCTTGCCGATTGATGATGTATTAACAGCGTTGGCAGAACAGACAGAAAAACAAAATGTAAAAAGAATTCTGTTAGGCGTGCGCGCAAAAGTATTAGAGGGCCACAGCTTAGCCAGTTCAATGGATGATTTTCCGAGCGCATTTCCTTTGCTGTATCGCACAACAGTGGCTGCCGGTGAGCGCACCGGAAAAATCGGGCAAGTGCTAGATCAGTTAGCAGAATACACTGAAAAACAACATCATATTTCGCAAAAAATAAAGCAAGCGCTTATTTATCCCATCATGATGATGAGCGTGTCTATTTCTATTGTGGTTTTTTTATTAATTTATGTAGTACCTAAAATTGTCGCGGTTTTTAATCAAACCAATCAAGTATTACCGCTGGCAACTAAAATTCTCATCAATGTGAGTGCTTTTATTGCAGATGACGGTATTTATTTATTAATCGCTTTAATATTATTAATTTATTTATTTCAGCGCGCCTTAAAAAAAGAAAAATTTCGACGAAAAATTGATTTTTTTATTTTAGGTATTCCTGTTATTGGCAATGCTGTTCGCACTATTAATTGCGCGCGGTTTGGTAGAACCTTTGGTATTTTAAATGCGGCAGCAGTGCCTGTTTTAGACGCGATGCATGCTTCGGCAGGTTTAGTTAAACCCATTCCCATGCGCGAAAAAATAAATGAATCAATTCAACAAGTACGAGAAGGCGTGACGATTCATGCTGCGCTGCAGCGATCAGGTTATTTTGCGCCAATGTTTTTGCACTTGGTGGCCAGTGGTGAGGCCAGCGGCCAACTTGATAAAATGCTAGAAAAAGCCGCGCATTATTTAGAAAATGACGTCGAAGCTTTGATTCAAACGACATTAACGTTATTTGAACCTTTGATGATTATTGTGATGGGTGGTATTGTGCTTTATATTGTACTGGCGATTATGTTGCCGATATTTGCGTTAGATCAAATTAAATAGGAAAAAATATGAGAAAAGATATTCGTGGTTTTACGTTAATCGAAGTCATGGTTGTAGTTGTGATTTTAGCGATTTTGGCCGCGGTGATTGTGCCGAATATTCTAAAACGCCCGGGTGCAGCAAGAATCGTTGCTGCCAAAAATGATATTTTATCGATTCAGAGCGCATTATCGCTTTATAAATTAGATAACGGATTTTATCCAACGACCAGCCAAGGCATTAAAGCACTGGTGTCAAAACCATCAAGCACCCCAGTTCCGCAAAATTGGGCGTCAGGCGGATATTTGAAATCCATGCCAGTTGATCCGTGGGGACATCCTTATCATTACGCGCATCCAGGACAGCATGGTAACGTAGATATTTGGTCCGATGGCCCTTCAAGTGATTCGGGTACCGCACATGAAATTGGAAATTGGCAAGCTAATCAATAATGATTCCCCTCTCCCGCTTTCGAGAGAGGGTAGGGTGAGGGTTTCTGGCTTCACGCTGATCGAGATTCTTGTCGTATTGGTTATTGTTGCGATTATTATGGCTGTCGCCGTGATGTCTTTGGGCCACATGGGTCGGGGGCGACATGAGCGTATGGTTGTGCAGCAATTTACGCGCGTGATCACAGAAGCGCAGCAACAGGCTATTTTAACACCTGAAGTATTGGGTCTGAGTTTTCACTCAGGCGGCTATCAGTTTTATGAATACCAGCCCCCCACAAAATTACATTCTGCGTCATGGCAATCATTGCGTGATGATGTGCTCTCTAATGTTTCTGCGTTTCGCAATTTGCTGACAGCACAATTAACCACTGTTTCTGGTTATACAGCAAAAATAAAAACACAAGCAGCAAGCCCCATTATTATTTTTTCACCGAGCGGTTCTGTCACGCCCTTTATTTTAAATCTACAAGGTGATAATAGAATTTATAGCGTTTCAGTTGAAAATAATGGCAATGCTATTGTGACGGAGCGAGCGGCAAAGGAATGAGGCATGGGAATGTATAAGCCAAGCATCAGAGATAACCGGCCTTCAACTTACCGCGTTCCAGTGACAATAAAACAGAAGATCAAGTTTAAGTGATTGGAAAAACAGCTCGTTTGAAAAATTCATGGGCCATCATAAATTGAAAGGAAACTTCTCGCAGATTTTACTAGTGGCACTGAAGGAACCGCACCGCAGCCTTGTACTCAAGGCGCAGCAAGCGGATTTTTTTCTCATTTTCCATCATTTGGAATAGCGCGGTACTGAAATTCAACAAAGCTTAATAACAATAAACAAATGCCAAAAATGATCAAAACAAGGCGATTAAGGTTTGTCTGACAAACTCTAATCGCCTTAATTCTTGCATTGCTTTTTGTAAAGCCATGTCTGGCATGAGTTGATACGTGAATCAAAAAAAGAATCCGCTTGCTGCGCCTTGAGTACAAGGCTGCGGTGCGGTTCCTTCAGTGCCAAATCGCAATTCGCACGCCAAAAGCAATTAATACAGCCCCCATGGCTTTTGCAATATAAAATTGCAATTTATTTAGGTTTGATTTGACAGCGCGATGCGTCAATAGGTGGGCTAATAATGAAAACCAAGTCATATGAATAATAGCAATTTCAAAACCATAGCCCATCTCGCACAGCATTGAGCTGCCCGGCTTAATTACTAAAGTAAAAAATGCTAATAAAAACATAATGGCTTTTGGATTAAGTAAATTACATAATAAGCCTTGTCGAAATGCATGAAAATCACTCATCTCATGTTTTGAATGGTGCAAATTTAATTGTGTTTTATCTCGTTTGGTTAATAGACTTTTAATGCCGATATAAATCAAATAGATTGCACCACAATATTTAATAATGCTAAAAGCCAGCAGAGATTGTGAAATAATAACGGCTAACCCAAAAATGCAATAAGTCGCGTGAATTAAAAGACTGGTTGAAATGCCAAGGGCGGTCAAAACACCTGCTTTTTTGGAATGAAGTAAAGCATTTTTGGTAACGATGGCAAAATCAGGTCCGGGCGAAATGGCAGCTAAGATAATTAATAATGTAATTGCAAAAAATGTTGACATACCCGCACTCCCATTATTTAGCTCTAATATGGTACAGTAATGCTAGACCAAAAAATATAGAAAACTAATTGACCCTCGAGAGTTGTTAAGATGAAAAAGGATAATGGCTTTACATTAATCGAAGTATTAATCGCATTATTTATCATTGCCATCGCGCTTGCAGCTGTGATCAAAACAACGAGCGATGCCGTGCGCGGCACATCGCATGTGCACAACACCATGGCAGCACACTGGGTTGCGATGAATTTATTATCTGAAATGCAAACCAATCAAATTCCAGCGCCAACTTCAGTGCATTCCATTTCTGGCGCGACAAAAATGCTGAATCAATCGTGGAATTGGACAGCATCCGTTGACTCGTCAGTTAAAATCATCGGCAGCGAACGCATTGTGATTCATGTTTACTTGAAGAATAAGCTCATTAATTCTGTCGCTGGATTTGTAGCGTGAAGGCACGAAGGCAAGCTTGGCAAAATATTAAGTGTTGAATAAGCTCGAAAACAAGGCAGGATGGCAAAGTTGGTATGAGAATATCAAAAAAACAATTTTTAGGAACTTTGTGTGGCGTATTTTTAGAATATTTTGATTACACATTATATGGCTTTTCGGCGCCTATTATTGCGAGTCTATTTTTCCCGAATGAAAAACCAGCGATCGAATTATTATTGGCATGGATGGTCTTTGCGATAAGCTTTTTAGTACGCCCTGTCGGCGCCATTATTTTTGGGCATATTGCAGATCGTTTAGGCCGCAGACCCATTTTAATTGCAACCATTTTACTAATGAGTTTCTCAACCACTGGAATTGGTTTGTTGCCAACTTATCAAACAGCAGGGTTGCTCGCACCAATTTTACTATTATGTTGTCGCCTATTGCAGGGATTGGCTGTCAGCACAGAATATAGCGGTTGCAGCACTTATTTATTAGAATTTAAAAAATCACATCAAGGCCTTGTTTCTGGGGTGATAACCAGCGCATCTGGTTTTGGAATATTTTGTGCATCGTTACTCGTGTTACTATTTCATCAGGGTCATTGGCGGATGCCATTTATTATAGCTGGACTTTTAGTAGGCGTATTAGGATTTTATTTAAGATTGGGATTAATGGAATCACCTGAATTTTTGAAATTAAAAAAACAAAATGCCATTGTGCGATTTCCGCTTATCCAGTTATTGCAAAAAAATCCTCGCAAATTACTGAAATCAATTATTATTTCGGCTTACGTTGGCATCGCAATTATTTGCATTGAAATTTATCTGCCTACATATCTGCAAACACATTTTAATTTTTCAAGAAATAGGGCTTTAGAGATTTCAACCAGCATAGCTTTATTAGAGGCTTTTTTAGCTATCTTCTTTGGATTTATCTCGGATTTTATAGATAAATCAAAAGTAATTATTTTTTCTGGAATAACCATGATTTTATTTATTTTCCCCATCTTAAAATTATTTAATATCCATTCTTATTTAATTATTTTATTCGCAACTTTTTTATTGGCCTGTATTATTGCAGCAGTCGATGGCCCTATCGCAGCATATTTAGTGAACTGTTTTTCAACAGAAACCCGTTATACTGGTGTTTCAATAAGCTATAGTGTCGGCGCTGCTCTTTTTGGCGGAGTAAGTCCAGCTGTTATTATTGCATTGCAAAATCATTTTTTAAATTATACTATTTTTGGATGGTATTTAATGTGTAGTGCGATTATCATGATTGTTTCATTAAAGTGTCTGTAAATAATGACAAAACCATTTATTAATATTGTTGATCCACGCATTTTGGCAATTCCGATTGTTGAATGCAATGAAGCATTAATTGATCTAAAAAATCAATCAGAATTATTATACGGCCCGATACCAGAATCAGAATTAACCAAAAATGATTATACGAAAATGCGAAAAACGGTTTATGAAAAACTATGCAAAGCACAAAAGGATTTGCCGAATAACTATCGCTTTAGAATTTATGAAGCATTTAGAAGTTTACTGGTTCAGAAAATGTTATTCAATCAAATTTATCAAGATAATTTATCGAAAACCCCCGCACTTTCAAAAGAAGATTTATTTTATAAGACTACACAATTAATATCGCCCATTATTAATTTAGACGGATCGATTAATATTCCACCACACAGCACGGGTGCTGCGATTGATATTGAAATAATAGATCAAAGCGGAAAATTAATTGATATGGGTATGGATATCAAAGATTGGATTCAAGTGGATAGTCGATTATGTGAGTCGTATTGCCAAACCATTAGCGCAACAGCAAAACAAAATAGACAAATATTATTTGATGTGATGAGTCAGCATGGTTTTATTAATTACCCCAGCGAGTGGTGGCATTTTTCATATGGTGATCGCTATTGGGCTTATTTTAAGGGAAAGAAAAATGCGATTTATGGAAGCGTAAATTAATTATGTCAATTAAACCTATCGTAAAACTGGGCAATCAACAGTTAGCAACACCTTCAATTGCAGTGACTGATTTTTCAGATTTTGCATTGCGTGAATTAATTAATAATATGCAAGATACTTTAAAAGAAAAAGGTGGTGTTGGTATCGCAGCGCCACAAATCGGGGTTAATTTACGGGTTGTTATGTTTGGATTTGAAAAAAGTGCAAGATACCCAAACGAAGCGCCGATTGCACATACGATTCTAATTAATCCTGTTATAGAAATTTTATCAGCCGAATTAATAGATGGCTGGGAAGGTTGTTTAAGCATTCCTGGTTTGCGTGGTTTGGTGCCGCGTTATCAGAAAATAAAATATACTGGTTTTGATTTGAATCAAAATCCCATTTCGTGCATCGCCGAAAATTTTCACGCTCGCGTTGTGCAACATGAATGCGACCACTTGGGCGGAATTTTATTTCCGCAGCGCTTAAGAGACATAAAGTATTTTGGATTTGAGGATGAGCTAAGCGTTTCATAACCCGACTTTCTTCGTGCGCGCCCATAATAGTTGTGATTCTGGGAGCTGTACTTTTTATATGCAAAACAAGGCAATTAAGTCTAGCCTGGCAAGAAACTGAGAAACTCGAAGGCAAGACTGGCAAAATATTAATGGCAGCATTAAGAAGTAGGTGTTATCGCCTTGCAAGTAGGTAATGACTAGTATAACATTACCTACTTGTTTGATTTATTACCTACTTAATTAGAGATGGGTATTATGCACTCACTAAATTTTAACTATTTGAATAATATAAGTTTTTCAGCAGAAGAGATGAAGAATCTGCGTCTTTTGGGGGAATATCGGGGCAAGCAAGCGCTATTTTTCAGACAATCTCCAGAAGTTTTAAATAGCCTGTTGCTTTTGGCAAAAATTGAATCCAGCGAGTCATCAAATCGGCTAGAAGGGATTGAGGTGCCGCACAAGAAAATCGAAGAATTGGTGCTGCATGACAATGCACCCAAAAATCGATCTGAACAAGAAGTCGCAGGTTATCGCGATGTTTTAAATTTAATTCATGAGTCTGCAAAAGAAATTCCGTTTACTACGAATATTGTTTTGCAACTTCACAGCACAATGTATCGCTACATGGTCAATCCAGGCGGGCGGTTTAAAGCAACTGATAATGATATTATTGAAAAATATTCAGACGGAACGCATCGTGTTCGATTTTCGCCTGTAAAAGCCTATCGAACGCCTATTATGATGGATGATTTAGTTAAAGAATATAATCACGCAATAGAACATCACACACAAGATCCTTTGATTATTATTCCGCTCGTCATTTTAGATTTTTTGTGTATTCACCCGTTTGCTGATGGCAATGGACGCATGTCGCGTTTATTGACTTTGTTATTGCTGTATCAATTTGATTATCAGGTTGGTCGATACATTAGCATTGAAAGAATTTTTGAAGAAAGCAAAGAGGGTTACTACGAAGCATTAGAAGCAAGCTCAGAAAATTGGCACGATGGAAAACATAATATTCATCCCTGGTTGAATTATTTTTGGGGTGTTGTAGTGCGTGCCTATCGAGAATTTGAAGAACGCGTTGGAAAAATTAGTATTTCGCGCGGTTCAAAAACAGAATTAATTCGTGGTGCTGTCAATCGCAAAATTGCACCGTTTTCAATCAGTGATATTGAATCTGAATGTCCTGGTGTAACGCGCGACATGATTCGACGTGTATTAAGGCAAATGCGAGATGAAAAAATTCTAGTGACAACTAGCACTGGCCGAGGCGCGATGTGGAAAAGGTGCTAAATCCTAAATAAAGTCAGCATACTTTAAAAGAAAAAGGTGGCGTTGGTATCGCAGCGCCACAAATCGGGGTTAATTAGGCACGAAGGCAAGCCAGGCAAAATATTCTCACGTTTTTCCATTGAATTTTGTGATTTTTATCACGTTTTTCTAACATAGTTTGTGATGTATATCACGAAATGATAAGATACTGGTTATGAAACGAGATATTTATCAAAAATTGTCAGCCTGGAAGCGCAGCGATAGACGTAAGCCATAATCAAATCTTCTGCACGCGCACGTGAATATGAAGCTGCCATTCAGTGGCTAAAAGACGCGGGATTAATTTATTTATCTTATTGCATTTCAGCACCCAAGATCCCAATTGAACATTATTGCGATAAAAAAATTTTCAAAGTATTTGGCATTGATGTGGGGTTGCTGTCAACCATGAGTCGAATTCCGGCCAAAGCCATTTTAGACGAACATTTTTTATTTACGGAATTTAAAGGCGCATTAACAGAAAATTATGTTGCGCAACAATTGGTGACCAATGGACAGGATCATTTGTATTACTGGGAAAGTAGCGGCACGGCCGAAGTAGATTTTGTGATTGATCATGATCTTGATATTTTTCCGTTAGAAGTAAAATCTGGAATTAATATCTCTCGGAAAAAAAGCCTGAAAATATACGATGAAAAATATACACCCAAAGTACTTTCTAGAGCTTCTTTATTGAATTTATCGCGTGATGGAAAATTGTTAAACTATCCATTATATGCCATTCATCTTTTTCCAAAATTAAGTGTGTAGGCACGAAGGCAAGTCTGGAAAAATATTATGCAAAACAAGGCAATTAAGTCTAGCCTGGCATGAGTTTTTTAAATAGGAAACTCTACTGCATCTGTTTGATTTATCAACTTATTTTTAATTTTTCAGGGCTCTTAGCTTGACGCGCATAAGGCTAGCCTTAAAATATTTTGCCAAGCTTGATCTGTTGTCTAGTTTTTGGGACCCGCTATAGGTGGTACAACTGCCCCTGTCACAGAAGCGGAGGGAGCTGATTGTACAAGACCAAAGATTCTTAAAAAGCGATCTTTCTCTTTACAAAGGAGCATAGCAGCTGCAAAATCTGCATCCCAACGAGACTTTATGATGTCTTGAGAAATCACGACTCGGTTATTAAACTCAATTCTGAATTTTATGCTTCGTTCAGTGCGGTCTCTGTGCACTCCAAACGCGGTATATATACCATCCACAGGTCCTGTAACATGCGTAATTTTATGTCCTTCTTCGAATGTGAACTCATTAGGACTAGCTGGTCCAAACATACCAGCTACGGCCACAGAAGGTGCAGAGCGAGTAATTTCTGCTGCACAAGCAGCTAACGTTACGCGATTTAATTGCTGTGGACTTAAAATTGGCCCAACGTAAGATTGCTTTTTTAAATGTCCCTGTACCCTAAGTACTTCGCTTTCTGAATAACACGACACACACACACATCAATATTTGATACGTTGCTCTTCTGCACTCTCCGAATGGCAGCGGCCACGGCAGAATCGACAGCACCGGGCGCATTACCAAACACACCACCACCCACCAAAGTTAAAACCAATGGAATTCGTTTGCTTGGATGATTTCTCGCTTCAATAATAGCAATGTCTGCAATGAGCCTATATTGCGCGTTTAAAAGTAAGCTGCAAGCCACGTTTAATTGTCCTTGTTGAAGTGCTGTATACTCAACTGGCCGATTAAAACCTGGGCTGGCATAGTTTCCCAGCGCAAATGCAAAGGCGATTACCTGAATCATTGATTTATTGGGGTTAAGTTCTGGATTGATGCGCTCCACGTTAACGCGCAGCCTATCAAGATGAGCTTTTAAAAACTCAACAGAGGCTTGTTCTTGTCTTAGTCGCGGATGAATATACCCATCTTTTTCTTCGAAAATTCCATCAAAGCCTTCAATTTCTCTCCACTCAGCCAAAAAATCACAGCCTAACGATGCTCGCCGGATTGCGGGATTGCGACTCATTTTTTCGTCTTCTACTACTCTATACCCACCAGCTGATAATTCAGCTTGATATCGTGCAAACGCTGCAACAGGATCCATCATTTGAGCTCTGGGACCTTGCGTGTGATCACTCTTGTAATTGCTTGGATGCTTTACGTATGGCCCCATGTTTTCAGTACCATTTGCTTGACCCGCTACTTGAACAACCGCGCCATTGAGACACTCAAAAGAACCGAGTGCTAATGCATCCACTCCTTGTAAAAAATATAATTTAATTGACTGCTCCCCACCAGCCGTTGCGGTACCAGCAGGAGCTAAATTTGCCGCCGATCTAACATCACAAACTGTCGGCATTCGTGGTGTATACATTCCATTAGCAGTTTTTGCAGTAACAACAGCTTCATATCTTCTAAGCCAGGACATATAGGCTTCGTCAGTCCACTGGGTGTTACTCTGACCTAATAATGTAATGTCAAGTTGTTGTGCCACAGTGCGTTTTGGAATCACAGAATCAACTTGTACTGGCAATGGTGGTACAGCTGCCCCTGTCACAGAAGCGGAGGGAGCTGATTGTACAAGGCCAAAGGTTTCTAAAAACCGCCCTCTATCGCTATCAAGAAGCATAGCAACTGCAAAACTCTCAGCCCAACTACCCGCTATACCTCCAAGAATCTCGACGTTGCGAGCATCATTAATTTTAAATCCTATACTTTGTTCAGCGCCTGTACTGCTCACTCCAAACGCGGTATATATATTACTCTCAGGTCGTCCTATAACACGCGTAACTTTATGTCCATTTTCGAGTATGAACTCATTAGAACTAGCTGATCCAGGCATGCCACCTGGGGTCACAGAAGGTGTAGGGGGAGTAACTGGTGCGCTTCCCCTTGGAAAAAAACGTTCCGTCGGACCAGCAGGTGGCATGAGGTTCAAAGGCTCAGAAGCAGCTTGTGATCCAATTCTAAAGGTTTCTAAAAACCGCCTTCTATCGCTATCAAGAAGCATAGCAATTGCAAAACTCTCAGCCCAACTACCCTCTTTTATACCTCCAAGAATCTCGACCTCGTTAGTATTATAAATTTTAAATCCTATACTTTGTTCAGCGCCTGTACTGCTCACTCCAAACGCGGTATATATACCACTCTTAGGTCCTGTAACATGCGTAACTTTATCACCATTTTCGAATATGAACTTATTAGAACTAGCTGATCCAGGCATGCCACCTGGGGTCACAGAAGGTGTAGGGGGAGTAACTGGTGCGCTTCCCCTTGGAAAAAAACGTTCCGTCGGACCAGCAGGTGGCATGAGGTTCAAAGGCTCAGAAGCAGCTTGTGATCCAATTCTAAAGGTTTCTAAAAACCGCCTTCTATCGCTATCAAGAAGCATAGCAATTGCAAAACTCTCAGCCCAACTACCCTCTTTTATACCTCCAAGAATCTCGACCTCGTTAGTATTATAAATTTTAAATCCTATACTTTGTTCAGCGCCTGTACTGCTCACTCCAAACGCGGTATATATACCACTCTTAGGTCCTGTAACATGCGTAACTTTATGTCCATTTTCGAGTATGAACTCATTTCGTGATATAATTCTCTTGGCAAGAAGTGCTTTGTCACCTGTGAGTACTTGACACTGTGGGCGATAATTAGAATTCCGAAGACATTTTTCTTCGTCAGTTTCTTTTTCAGCAGAAGGCGGAATTATACCCTTGTTTCGTGAAATGATATTTAATTTTGCTTGTTCAGTTGGATTTAAATAAATAAAATAACCATTCAACTGATTGAATTCAACACGATCATACGTAATTCCTAGCATAAGTAATGCCATTTCCAGCTTATCTGGCCGCTTTGAATTTGATAAAATTTCCAGTTTTTTCCGAGTTGGATCAGCAAGCGTATATAAAGCACCAGCCATGAGAGATGTCATTTGGTAACGCATACTTTGGTGTGCATGGATATTGCTGATCGCATTAATCATTATAGGTGTAACACCACTCAAAATATAACCATTTATCCCTCCACCATTATTCGGAACAGAAAATTCGGTGGGGATAATATTCAATAACCGCATAGCCTTTTGTATCTTGCGAGGAGGGGTAGCGGCATTATTTGATGCTTGCATGTCAAGATATTCAGGGCTGTTTTCACCAAACTGACATTTAACTTCTTTGTAGATGCTTATTGCCATCGCCGGCGTTAGATGGAACGTGGTTTGAGCGGCATTAATCAATCCCTCCAATCTGTTAAGATTGTCAGGCGTAGTTTCTACCATAAAAGTGCCGGCATCACCTGCAATAATAATAACGTCAGAAAGACAAAGATGTCGCATCATTGCTTGCAACGCATCCTTAGTCATATGCTGAGCCATGCTAGTATAATTTGTGGTCGCTACAACTGCTGTGTATAAAATCCGGCAAAGATCAGGCGTTAACAATAACTGAGCATTTATATCGCGTACAATTTGGTTAAAAGAATTAGATAAAGCGGCATCAGTAATGCTGGTACCTAACTCTCTAAATAATTTCTGAGCATTCGCATTTTTATCAAACTGACAAAAAAATTCACGACCACACCACTGAAATACTTTTTCGCCTGTATCAAGCGCAGCCATTAATCGGCTCTGCATGCGCCTACGAGTTTCATCGTAATTTGAATCGTTAATTCTAAAAATGAAGTCTCTAATTTCGTCTTTGAGCGCCTTATCTTCTATGAATATTGATCCAACCGCCGCAGAATCACGGCTTGGAAGATCTATAGAAAGACCAGCTATACAACGCGCTCGCTTAATCGTCCCCAACGCACTATCTGGAAATTTATTACTTAAACCAGTATCAGTTAATTCCGAAAAATCAAAACACAGACTTGCTTGATGTTTGAAATATCTTCCCGACTTTTCTGTTTCTAGAATCATAAATTCATCAAACTGCACATGGTCTTTAACAGTTTCAAAATGCATGTTAAAGCGCGTTGAAATTTTTTGAATTTCTGCGGTATTTAAATCTCTTGATAATCCAAAAGCCTCTTTATTTTTATTGATAAACTGACAAACAGCTTGCTCAATATTACCTCCTGATTCAAAAGCACTTTTAACTGTCTGAGCTAATAGTTTCGCCAAAGAAACATTGCCATCTAAGACCTCACCAAAATTTTTTTTCGAAAGCTCATTGGCATGTGCATAAAAATTAATTTCAGCCAGTAAAAACTGGGTCATGATACTGAGTTTTTCAGCTTCTGGCTGAAGACGAGTTGATAATTCGCTAGCGGGAATTCTGAAACACGATTGAGGCCGGAAAAGAGAATCGTTTGGTGTGCGCTCTTGAATAGAATTTATTAACCCAGCAACTGCATCATGTACTGCTGATGTAGGTGGGCTCTGTGTTTTCGCAATCCGATCTACACTTACAAAGTCATCAACACTTTCATAACGACAATTGCTTAACTCATCTTCACTCAGATTGCCGACTACATGACCGAGCTTAGCAAGTGCCTTTTTAACCGCTTCAGAAATCGCAACTTGAATCTCTACAGGGCTTTTTTTAGTGCGCAGTGCATCAACTTGTAAATCAGGCAAATTCACCACTGCATCTATCAGCTGCTGTTCTGGAGACTTTGGCGAAACAACAATGAGAAAGTTCTTTTGTAATGCATGATACAAAGTATTGCTGCTTTTTGTTCTATCCATAGTAAAAATGGGATTTTCCACATTTAAAAAATTGTCTTGCGTTGTCGGTCTTAAGCGCATGCCATACAAGTTTGATTGCTTACATAAAACTTCTTTAACTGGAACTGGGTACCGAGGAAGACCAGAACTCAAACCACCCAAGGATGCGTCTGACACCATATTACTTAGGACGCTAATGTAATCATTTACCTGTTTTAGCCGGTCACCTTTAAGAATTTTCTCACCTCCAAGTCCCATTATTGCAATATCATCCTCCAAAGTTTTTTTGAAACGCCATAATTCATCTAAAGCTGAATCTTTTTTAACAGCTGAATCATGTTTTTTCCCAAAGAATTCCTGCAAAGCCAATACTGTCTTACAGGTATTATCAGTTGCAATATCCGTTCCACCGCTGGCTGAAATAGGTACCATCAAATGCACCGTATTCTTTTCTGGATCAACGTATATATATCTCGGATTAGCGAGTTCATTCAAAAGTAATTTAGTCATATTAGCCCCAAGGGAAAGTTATAGTAAAATTATAAAATTATATGAAAATTTAACTAAATGTGAGTATACCTATTGGTTATTAACGAAATATTAAGCGCCACAAGCGCCTCTCTGTACACGACAAAATTTCCCAACCCAATGATTAAATTAAAGAAAATTTAAAAAAAATTGAATAAAAATGAAGAAAAACCGCTGATATTCGACTAGAATTCTTGGTCTTACGAAGGACAAGGAATTCAAAATGAAGGATACCAGCGGTTTAGTGAAGAGTTTAAATGGTTATTTAAAATGGAACAAGGCTCGTAGGCGGCACGGCCGAAGTAGATTTTGTAATTGATCATGATCTTGATATTTTTCCGTTAGAAGTAAAATCTGGAATTAATATCTCTCGGAAAAAAAGCCTGAAAATATACGATGAAAAATATACACCCAAAGTACTTTCCAGAGCTTCTTTATTGAATTTATCGCGTGATGGAAAATTGTTAAACTATCCGTTATATGCCATTCATCTTTTTCCAAAATTAAGTGTGTAGGCACGAAGGCAAGCCTGGAAAAATATTATGCAAAACAAGGCAATTAAGTCTAGCCTGGCATGAATTTTTTAATAACTGACCTGCGCCAACATAATCCCAAGATAACAGACAAGAGAATAAAAAAGACGGTGCTAAAAACACAGGCTCTGCGAATTCCTTTTGCATAGTTTAATTTTTCTTTTCCTTGCTCAAGCTGTAATTGACCTGTTTTTAATTGCGCTTCGCCGGCTTTTATTTTAGCCTGGCCTTTTGCAATTAATATTTGACCATCAGAAATTTTTTTGTTTTGAGCTTTAAAGACACTGCTGGTAATGGGCAGTATTTTTGCAACGGCAATGATGGGAATAAATCCCAGTGTTTTGTATGTTTTTTTGCCGGACTCGAGTCTTTGTTCGCCACTGGCTAATTTTGCTTTGCCTGCTGCCAGCATGACTTGACCTTCGTTATATTGCTTCTGACCCTCTGCCAATTTTTGTTCGCCGGAAGTAATTCGATCGGTCAAATAAATCACGCCGCAGAGTGACGCCACTGCCAATACAATGGATAATATTAAAGTAATTAATCTGGTCATATTTTCTTTTTTAGCGCCGCAAAGACAACTGATGCCAATATTTGCTAGTATATTTACCTGCGCAGAAATCTGCAATACAATCTAAAAATTCGTCAACTGTCGACACGGAAACTTGCGACACGGAAACTTCCGTGTTACCATAACCTCTTGATCTAAGAGGTTATTATGCAAACAAGAGATTATTTTCCATTGGGCGTTGCAGCAGACGAAGCTTTTTGTAATCGAACACAAGAAACGTTGCTATTAAGCAAAAATATTAAAAATGGCAAGCATTCATTGCTGATTGGGACAAGACGATATGGAAAATCAAGCTTGGCGCTGCGTGCATTGGAATTAAGTAAGCTGCCATTTTCTGAAATTGATTTTTACATGGCAACCAATGAAAAAGTAATTGAGACTTATATTTTAAATGCTGTAACTGATTTAATTGGTAAGGCGCTAGGCTCTGTTGATAAATTGGTAACATCGATTAAAAGACTAGCAAAAAACCTTAGGCCAAAAATCGATATTGGTACTTCTGTATTCAAATTGGAATTAACTCCAGAAATTAACTCAGATCCTGCAACCAACGTTAAAGACGGATTACAGTTATTAGAAAAATTGCTTGCCGAAAAAAATAAGCACGCTGTTTTATTGATGGATGAATTTCAAATTGTTGGAGTGATTGCGCGTGGCGCAGGTATTGAAGCTGCAATTCGACATGTTGCTCAGAAAACTAAGTTTCTCACGATTATTTTCTCAGGCAGCAATCGAAAATTATTGCTAACTATGTTTGAAGATGAGACGAGACCATTATATAAGCTTTGTTGGAAAATGAATGTTCATAAGATTGAATCAGAACATTATTTTCCGCACTTGCAAAAAGCAGCTACATTGGCATGGAAATCTGAGCTCAATAAAGAGGTTTTCAAAAAAATTATGATCCTGACCGACAGGCATCCGTTTTATGTTAACAAGCTGTGCGATCGAATTTGGGCTTATTATCCTGATAAGGCGCCTTCAATTAAAGAAGTGGCAGCGGCGTGGAATGCAATCCTAAAAGAAGACAAAAGTGATGCAATAAAGGAAATTTCGCTATTATCATTAGGTCAGAAAAAATTACTTCAGGAAATTGCAAAAAATAAAAATATTCAACCTACCAGCAAAGAAATTATCATGGAATTACAGATGACGAGCAGCTCTATTATGTCTGCGCTTGAGGGATTAGAAGAAAAAGATGTCATTGAAAGGGGTAATAATCAATATTATGTTATTAACCCCATTGTTAAATTTTATGTGCTACATGTGCTACGATGATAAAGTGGTAAAGTAATAAAATAAAAGTATGAAAAAACAAACCGGTTTTACATTAATTGAGATTCTAATTGCGCTGATGATTTTTGCGATCGTGGGCGTGATGGCAGCCATTAGTTTACACAGAATGATTCGCACGACAACCGCTTTAAAAGCAGCCGATAATCAATTGATGCAATTACAGGTCGCGATGACTTTATTGCGCCGCGATACGGCACAGATGATTAATCGACCCGTTATTAATAACGATGGAAGCCAAGATCCAGCGATGGCAGCGTCGGGCGATAATAAAATTTCATTTACGCGAACGGGCATGTCGAATCCCTTTTCAGTCAATGTGCGAAGCAATATGCAGCGTGTCGCTTATAATTTAGAGCGCGGACAATTTGTTCGGCTAACCTGGACTGTATTGGATTTACCGCCAGGCCAAAAAGGTGAAAAGCAAGTTTTATTAGACAATGTTCAAAGTTTATCGTGGCAATTTATCGCGGGCGATGGACATACTACGACAATATGGCCACCTGCATTTAATTCTGTGATGCAAAAGCAAAGCAATGATTCGCCCTTGCCAAAAGCAATATTAATGGTCATGCAAATGCAAGACGGCAGTATTATTCAAGGTGTTTTCCCGGTTGTCGCGCGAGGTATCAATGCTACTGCGGCGTCATAAATACACTAAATACAATAAAGGCGGCGCATTAATTTCCGCGCTATTTATTACGGCCATTTGCGCCATGATGGCGGTGGCATTAATGATGCGTGAGCGATTATTAATTCACGAAGGCGAGCTCGTGATTCAATCTGATCAGGCTTATTTGGATTTACAAGGCGTGCAAAATTGGGCAAAAGTACAGGTACTTGATTTTGTAGCGCAAGGACCTGCGATTACAAACCCAAGACCGCTGCAAGCTGTTTTTTCTGCAATACAGCTTGATAATAGGCAAATCAGCGGGATTATTGAAGATGCACAAGGCAAATACAATATTAATAATTTGCAATCCGCTATTAATCAGCCCCAGTTTGTAGCATTACTGCGTGCGGTGGTGCCCAGCGTTTCAGCAGAAGCGGCAGCTAATATTGCACAAGCGATCACAGCCTGGATGACCAATGGCGTGCAAGATCGCTTTTATTTGTCATTAAAGCCGCCGTATCGATCGGGTCATACACAAATGGCTAATATTACTGAGCTGCGATTGGTGGCGGGTATTTCGCCTGAGATTTATGAAGCTGTAGCGCCTTATATTATTGCTCTGCCCTTGCAGCAAGGTGTCGCGCCCACAGCGCCTGCGCTTCCAGTGACACCAGGCGCGGCGATGTCAGCACCTGCAGCACCGCAAACGCCTATTAATATCAACAGCGCATCCGCATTTGTTTTTCTAACACTCAATCCCAATTTAAGTTTATCGCAAGCAGAAAGCATGGTGGCGTGTCGTTCGCGCTCGGGTCTTTTCTCTAACACTCAAACGTTTATGGTCAATTGTGTTAAGCCTCTTAATTTGCCGCAAACAGTCA
This sequence comes from Gammaproteobacteria bacterium, assembly GCA_023266215.1. GTDB lineage: Bacteria > Pseudomonadota > Gammaproteobacteria > Coxiellales > Coxiellaceae > JAHFRQ01. Next base: position 60,617 of record JAHFRQ010000012.1, read on the forward strand.
CCCTGACAAATATAACAACGCAAAGTAGTTATTATTTGGTTTATGCGGATGCAATTACAGGTAATCGCGCGTTACAGTTGACGAGCTTGTTAGCAGTAAGCCAAGATAGCACTAATAAATTGAAAGTATCAGTTGAGTGGCAGTCGTTTCATTAGCACAATAAAAATTAAAGGCATTAAGTGGCATGTTTATTTTACAGTTAATCACCGCGCAATCGGGCCATTGGATTGAGGCAGATCAGGCCGGCAATGTGTTGTCACAGCGTTTATTAAATAATTTTGATGATTGCCCAAAAATTGAAAATAATGATTCGCTGATTGTGTTATTACCGGGCGATTCCATCACGATGATGGCTGTTAAAATGCCGAAAATGCGCGCGAGTGAACGTCTAAAAGCCTTGCCCTTTGTGCTTGAAGAGCAATTAGCCAGCGATCCAGAGAATATTGCAGTGGCAATTGGTAGCGTGGATAAAAAGGGATTAACGAATATCGCTGTATTTGATAAAACTCAGTTTGAAAAGCAAATCCAGATTTTGCGCGAGCATGCTTTATTTCCACAAGCGATGCTGCCTGATTTTTTGGCGCTGCCCTATGAAGAAAACGCGTGGTCCATTGCGTTGTTGGGTAATTTTGCGTTAGTGCGCACCGGTGAGCAACAAGGTTTTTCAGTCGACAGCGATAATTTATTTTTATTACTACAAGTCGCACTCGACAAATCATCTGATAGCAAACCCAATCGTTTTGTTATTTTTCAAGATAACAATGTGATTGATACGACAAAATGGGATGTGTTTAATATTCCCATTGATGCAAAAGATTGCACCGGTCAAACTGTATTTGATTTAAAAGCAGTGCAAGCGCAACCGGCAATTAATTTATTGCAAGGTGAAAACCGTCCTAAAATGCCGTCATCTGATTTGAAAAAAAACTGGGTGGTCGCGATTATTTCAGCTTTAAGTCTTATTGGATTTTTATTTTTATCCAATATGGCGCAATGGGTTTATTTATCGCACGAAGCAACAGTCATTAATAATCAAACACTATTAGCTTATCAAAAAATATTTCCGGGTTCTGCTGAAATGCTAGAACCTAAATTCCGCGTTGCCAGCTTATTAACGCGATTACAAAAAGAATCTAAAGGCAGTGAGTTTTTGCATTTATTGGCGGTTTCAGGAAAAGTACTGACGCAATATCCAGCAGTCACCATGCAGTCCATGAAATTTTCAGATGGAAAATTAGTGCTACAATTACAAACAAAAGAAACTGCGCAATTAACCGCGATGGTCAACGCGATTGATCAAGCGGGTTTAACCGTGCAGCAACATTCGGATAATGCAGGACAAATCGTCAATGCAACATTAACGATCGGAGAGCAAGCATCATGAGCGCATTAAAAGCATGGTGGCAGGGTTTATCAGATCATGATCAGCGCATTGCAAAAATAGGCGGTATAGCCACAGGCATTTTATTGGTTTATTTTTTACTGTGGAATCCTTTGTCAGATGCGGTGTCTAATCAAAAAAATCAAATTAAAGCGCAGCAGAATTTATTAGTTTATTTACAACATGCTTTTGTAAAAATTCAAGCGTTTCAAGCCAGCGGCGTCACAGCAACTGCGCAAAAATCAGGCGCGTTATTAACGGTTGTTGAAAGTTCACTTGCCGCAAAGCAAATGTCAGTATATTTACAGCAAGTACAGCAACCTGAAAATAATCAAGCGCAATTAACTTTTTCTAAAGTGCCGTTTGATCAATTAATGCAGTGGTTACAAACACTCTGGACAACACAAGGCGTTAGCGTCACGGATTTTTCGGCAACGCGCCTTCCGATGCCGGGTTTGGCGGAAGTTGATTTGACGGTGAAATCGGCGCAGTAGGAACCTTCAGCTTTTGACCGACACGCAGTAAACTGCCGTGCAAGTGATTGATTGCCATTAAATGCGAAATAGTTGTGTGATAACGTCTTGCCAGCACGCGTAAATTATCACCTGAATGCACGACATGAATTTGAAAATGTGAAATAGGTTTTGCTGGCGCAATTGTTTTAGTAGCGGGTTTAATAACAGGCTGAACGACTGGCTGAACAACTGGTTTAGTTGTTTTATCTCCAATTAATTTATCAAATAATTTGTCAATATAACTTTCTGATTTTGCTGTTATTGACACAGGGCTTGCGACAGCTGTATTTTTAGCATTACTTTTAGCGTCATCATCTTGCTTTTTTTCTACCAACATTTGTTTTTTGAAAATTTTAGCTTTGCTGGTGGGTAAAACCAATGTGACCGATTGATGTGGCGGTGTTTTGGTTTGTAAAAATTCTGGATTAAGCTCTTTTGTTTTATGCACTGAAATATGCGCGTCGTGCGCAATCGTGGCGATATTCATTTGCTTTTGAATTTTCACGGTTGTGGTAATGGGTTTATCTGCAATAGGCGCTAATGAAAAACCATAGGCAGTGGGATGGCGCACAATAGCTGCAAGTGCTAATAATTTTGGAACATAAATTTCGGTTTCGCGCGGTAAATGCAACGCCCAAAAATCCGTTGGTTGTCCGTGTTCGCGATTATAACGCATGGCATTTTGAACCGTACCTGAACCTGCGTCATAGGCTGCAATGGCGAGCAACCAATTATTATCGAATACATCATGCAGATAAACCAAGTAGCGAATCGCAACGCGTGTTGAGGTTGCCACATCGCGACGACCGTCGTACCACCAATTCATTTTGACGCCGTATCCTGAAGCGGTGCCTGGCATGAGCTGCCATAAGCCTTCTGCGCCCACAGATGAGCGTGAAACCGGACGATAATCGCTTTCAATCATGGGAAGCAGCGCAATTTCAGCCGGCACATGATATTTCTGTGTTTGTTGATATATATAGTAGAGATAAGATTGTGCATTAATAGTCACTTGATGAAAATACTTAGGGTGGCGCTGATACCATTCAACTTGTTGCTGAACGTCCTTTTGGCCGGTTTGATTATTCTGCAGATCAAAGTGATCGACCAGGACAGGCCAAATGCTGTCATTAGGGTAGGGGAACGCAAACGCCGGGTGATAGGATAGTGAAATCCAGCTTAGGTTAATCACGGCGAGTAGCGTAATGGTACAACTTTTTAAAACGGTACGGGTCTTTCGCATGGGAGAGATGTTACGGACAATGAGCCTTCGGATCAAGTTTTTTCGCAGATTATATATAACTTATTGATTTTAAATAATATATATTTTTATCATGACTAAAGTATAATCTGTTACTATCTAGATTCCTAACTTTTACGGGCTAATAAAGACCAGAAGGACCAGAGTGTGATTGCTAATTGGTTTTCAACGATGCCGGGGTCGCTGCTGCTATCCCAAGAAAAAATCATCTTAGATCGGTTGCTTAAAGCTTCACGCGGGGATATTTTTCTGCAAATTGGCAGTTTGCATAACAAAGACCTAAAAAACTTTGGGTGGTTTAAAGCCAAATGTACTTTGCGACCCTGCAATTTATCTTTTATAGATGAACCTTGTATTCAAGCCAATTTGCATCAACTGCCGATTGAACCCAATAGCATTGATGTGGTTTTGGTCATGCATCAATTGGAAATAGTGGATCAACCCGAAGCGGTGTTGGCTGAAATTTTTAGAGTTTTAAAACCCAATGGGCGCGTGATTATTACTTGTTTTAATAAGCTGAGCTTATGGCAAGCCATTAAATTTTGTCGGCCTAAAAATTTTTTCCCGTGGAACAGCACTTTTTATTCGATTGGAAAAGTAAAGCGTTGGCTTACTCGTCAAGATTTTAAGGTGACTCACACGAGCTCAACAGAGTTTCGCTTTCCCATGAAAAGCGAGCGCCTTGCAGACAAATTATTTTTTTTAGAAATATTAGGACAATTTTGCTGTTCAAATGCCGGCGCAGCTTTTATTATGTCAGCTTACAAAAAAGTAGAGGGAGTCACGCCGTTGCCCATTTTAAAATTTGAGAAAAAATTGCCACTGCGAGGACAATATATCGAGTCACCAGCAAGCAGGGTTTATTATCATGACTAAAAAAAATATCGAATTATTTACCGATGGCGCTTGTCGCGGCAATCCAGGCCCCGGTGGTTGGGGTGTTTTAATGCGCTGCAGCGACACTGAAAAAAAATTATATGGCGCGGAAAAACACACCACCAATAATCGCATGGAATTAATGGCGGCATTAGAAGGCTTAAAAGCGTTAAAAGAATCCTGCGCTGTGTCGCTCACAACCGATTCGCAATATGTTCGTTTAGGCATAACAGAATGGATTGTTAACTGGAAAAAACGAAAATGGAAAACGTCCGATAAAAAACCCGTGAAAAATCAAGATTTATGGGAACAATTAGATGCCGAAGTTTCGCGTCATCAGGTGACATGGCATTGGGTAAAAGGCCATAGCGGACATGTCGAAAATGAAATCGCCGATGCTTTAGCCAACCAAGCCATTGATGAATTATAAGTTCCCTCTCCCGTTTTCGGGAGAGGGTTAGGGTGAGGGTAGTTTTTTCATGACACGTCAAATTATTTTAGATACAGAAACTACTGGCTTGTCAGCAGCACAAGGACATCGATTAATTGAAATCGGTTGCATTGAAATGATTAATCGCAGAATCACCGAGAATCATTTCCATCATTACATTAATCCCAAACGCATTATTGATGCGGGGGCGACTAAAGTTCACGGGATCACGGAAAAATTTTTAGCGGACAAGCCGACTTTCGATAAAATCGCGGAAGATTTATTTCATTATTTACAAGGCGCCGAACTCATTATTCATAACGCTGCATTTGATTTGAGTTTTTTAGATGCAGAATTTGCCCGAATTAATGCCAAATTTGTGCCGATTACAAAACACTGCACGGTAATTGATACGTTAATTATGGCGCGACGCGAGCATCCCGGTCAGCAAAATAATTTAGATGCGTTGTGCCGACGTTATTTTGTGAATAATAAACACCGCGATTTTCACGGCGCCTTAAAAGATGCGGAATTATTAGCGCAAGTGTATTTGCAAATGACGGGCGGTCAAACCCAGTTGTTTGCCAATCAAGAAATTCAAACCGCCGAAGAAAAACAAACTAATATTGACAATAAAGCGATCGCGAAAACGCAAAAAAGAATTCTAAAAGTGATTAAAGCCAATGCGCAAGAATCAAAAGAGCATGAAGGGTTTTTTGCTTAAAATTAATCGCAAAAATCGGACACTTATGAGAGCTTTATAAGTGTCCGAAACGAAGCTATTATGATAACTGGAAGAATTGTTGAAAAACAATTAATTACAAGAATTTTTAACTCAAATGAAGCTGAGTTTTCTGTAATTTACGAACGCATATTAATTTTCTATTGGTTTGGAGGAACCGCGCATGTAGCCTTGTAATCAAGGCGAAATAAGCGGATTCTTTTTGATTCACGCGCTAAGCTTGCGCAGAAAATGTAATAAGCAGATCAATTTTATTTTGTTTCTGAAGGTCTGCAAGCTTAAAATTATCACGACAAGAATGAATCCAAAGCGCTCAATATTTAAAAATCTTACTTAAAAATTCAGAGTGAAAATAATT
>JAHFRQ010000013.1 GCA_023266215.1 Gammaproteobacteria bacterium
GTATCCAACAAGCTGCAGTGCGAGCATTATTGAGCGTTGCCCTTTCAAGTATCTCTGATGCAACACTTCAAAAAACTATCGTTGATATAATCATTCGAGCAACAACTGATCGTAATTACGATATCCGACAAGCTGCAGTGCAAGCATTATTGAGCGTTGCCCTTTCAAGTATCTCTGATGCAACACTTCAAGAAACTATCGTTGATAAAATCATTCAAGTAGCAAGCGATTCTGATCATAATGTCCGACAAGCTGCAGTGCTAGCATTAGGCGCTGCCTTTTCAAGTATCTCTGATACAACACTTCAAAAAACTTTCATTGATAAAATCATTCAAGTAGCAAGCGATTCTGATCATAATGTCCGACAAGCTGCAGTGCTAGCATTATGCTATGCCCAATTAAATCTCCCCCCAGCAAGAAATTTATGTTTAAACAATCTAATTTTTAATCCGGCTGTAAAAAGCGCAATGAATATTACATCAGCAATCATGGGTTTTACAATTCCGAATATTGAATTAACATTATCTCAAAATGATTTTCTAAGAATAAGCCGACATGCTGAAAGCACTTATAAAAATAAACAAGAAAAAATAAATAAAACTCTGCTGTCAATTAATACCATTTTTTATCAACACTTTTTAAAACCGGATGATATTAATTTAAACGAATTCAAAGCTCAGTTTGAAAATCTGATTAATATTGTTCAACAAAAAAGATTTTCGACTGGATTTTTTTCACGCAGACCTGGTGACACGCATTCTGCGGCGCAGTTAATCGCATACTTTAAAACACCCGAAAGCTTAAATGCGAGAAAGCTATTACAAGAAGCATTTGGCAAAACAGTGTTTTCAAAAGATTCTGTCGATAATATTAAAGCATTTGAATTGAGTCTTAAAAAATTAATGGCTGGCATTTTACGTCCTAGTGCTAATAGCACCACAGCAGAAAGAACAGCAACACAAATCCCACGATTTTAATTTACTATTGGTTCCTTCAGTGCCACAAAACAAGGGCGCGCGCTGAATTAAATGCTACTCAATCCCAAACTCTTGCAATGATCGCTGATCATCTGACCAGCCAGTTTTCACTTTAACCCATAATTTTAAAAATACTTTTTTCTCAAAATAAACTTCTAAATCTTCGCGTGCTTGTGTGCCGACTTTTTTCAGTAATTCGCCGCCTTTGCCGATGACAATGGGTTTTTGAGAATCTTTATCAATCCAAATCACTGCAAAAATTTTAATAATGGTTTCATCTTCTTCTAATAAATCAATGGTGACTGCAATATCATACGGAATTTCATCGCCCAATAATCGCATTAATTTTTCACGCACAAATTCGGATGCGACAAATTTATCGCTCTTATCCGTAAATTGTTCTGGTGGATATCCAATGGAATCTTTGGGTAACAATGTTAAAATTTCTTTTTCTAATTCGGGTACTTGCAAACCGGTTTTAGCAGAAATTGGCATGATTTTAACAAAAGGAAATTGGCCTGCTAAGCCTTCAATAAACGGCAATAATGGCAACTTATCTTTAATTAAATCAATTTTATTAATCACCAATAAAATCGGCACGGCTAATTCTTTTAGTTGTTTTAAAACATCGGCATCGGCTGCATCAAATCTTAAAGCCTCAACGATAAATAAAATAATATCCACTTCATGCAACACACCGCGCGCAGCACGATTCATCACGCGATTAATTTCGCGCTTTTGATTTTGATGCAAACCAGGTGTGTCGACATACACAATTTGAGCGTCTTCTGTATTTTTAATGCCTAAAATGCGATGGCGTGTTGTTTGCGGTTTGCGCGATGTAATCGACAGCTTTCTGCCGAGTACATCGTTCATTAAAGTCGATTTGCCCACATTAGGTTTTCCAATAAGTGCAACATATCCAAATTTTTTATTTTCCAAGCATTTTCTCCAATAATTTTGCAGCTGCTATTTGTTCTGCTTTACGACGGTTCGAGCTTTTTCCGTGCGTTTCAAAATCTAATCCTTCAATGCGACAGGTCACATCAAATGTTTGCTCATGCGCGAGCCCCGCTGCAACAGCGACGTACAGTGGCAGTGGTAATTTTTTCGCCTGCGTTAATTCTTGTAGTGCTGTTTTAGGATCTTTAGTATCACCTATCTCATTAATATTATTAATGTGAGTTTGATACCAGGTTAGCACGCATTGTCTCACTGATTCAAAATTACTATCCAAATAAATTGCGCCGATCAGCGCTTCAAATGCACCGGCTAGAATAGACTCTCTATTTTTTCCACCGCCTTTTAATTCACCTGCGCCTAATAAAATAGCATCACCTATTCCTAACTCTGCTGAAATTTTTGCAATAGTCTCACCTTTGACCAAATTAGCGCGCAAACGGCTTAATTCGCCTTCACGCAATAATGGGTATTTCGAAAATAATTCGGTTGAGATAATCAGGCTTAAAACAGAATCACCCAAAAATTCTAGGCGTTCGTTATTCTCAGGTTTTTTGGTACTGCGATGCGTGAGCGCGCATTTTAATAACAATTTGTTTTGAAATTGGTAGCCTAATTTTTTTTCCAATCTTATTCCTTCCCTGATCTTAACACAGACAAAAATGCTTCTTGCGGGATGGAGACTTTGCCAATTTGCTTCATCCTTTTTTTGCCAGCTTTTTGTTTTTCGAGTAATTTTTTCTTACGTGACACATCGCCGCCATAACATTTTGCAGTGACGTTTTTTCGAAGTGCTTTAATGGTCGTTCGCGCAATAATTTTAGCGCCGATTGCGGCTTGTAGCGCTATGTCATACATTTGGCGTGGAATTAATTTTTGTAGGCTTTCTGCAATTTCGCGCCCTCTTGTTGCTGCCTGCGAGCGATGCACAATAGAAGCTAACGCATCTACTTTATCGCTATTCACTAAGATATCTAATTTTACCAAGTCGCCTATTTCAAAATGATGAAAACTATAATCAAGAGAGGCATAACCACGACTCACTGATTTTAATCGATCAAAAAAATCTGAGACCACTTCGTTAAGTGGAATAAAATAATGTAACGCCACTTGATTGCCGACATAACTAATTTTTTTCTGAATTCCACGGCGGTCAATGCACAATGTAATAATATTACCAACATATTCTTGCGGCACTAAAATATTTACTTCCGCAATCGGTTCGCGTGTTTCAGCTATGATTGTTAAATCGGGTAATTGGCTGGGATTGTCAATATAAATTGTCTCGCCGCTTTTCATGAACAGTTCATATACAACAGTTGGCGCAGTAGTAATTAAATCCAAATCATATTCGCGCTCTAAACGTTCTTGCACAATTTCCATGTGCAGTAAACCTAAAAATCCGCATCGAAATCCAGAGCCTAATGCAGAGGAATTTTCAGGCTCATAAAATAAAGAGGCGTCGTTCAATCTTAATTTAGACAAAGCCTCACGAAATGCTTCGTAATCATCAGCGCTAATGGGAAACATGCCGGCATACACCTGTGGCTTTACTTTTTTAAAACCCGGCAATGGATGCTCCGCAGGCTTTTTAGTGCTAGTTAGAGTATCGCCGACAGGCGCACCAAAAATATCTTTAATGCTTGCAACAACATAACCCACTTCGCCGGCTGATAATTGTTTTTGCGGCTGGCGTTTTGGCGTAAAAATGCCGACACCGTCGACAATATGATCTTTGCCTGTCGACATCACGCGAATTTTGTCGTTGAGTTTTAAGCAGCCTTGTTTAACGCGAACCAAAGAGACAACGCCTAAATAACTATCAAACCAAGAATCAATAATTAAGGCTTGTAGTGGCGCATTGGCATCGCCCTTGGGCGCGGGAATTTTTTCAACTAATTGTTCTAGTAAATCATCAATACCCAAACCAGATTTTGCGCTCACTAAAACAGCATCAGAAGCTTCAATCCCAATAATTTCTTCAATTTGTTTTTTAACTTGATCGGGTTCTGCCTGAGGCAAGTCAATTTTATTTAAAACAGGCATCACGAGTAGATTTTCATTTAACGCGGTGTAACAAGTCGCAACTGTCTGTGCTTCAACGCCTTGTGCCGCATCGACAACCAATAAAGCACCTTCGCAGGCTGACAAAGATCGCGACACTTCATAGGCAAAATCAACATGGCCTGGCGTATCAATAAAGTTGAGCTGATAAGTTAAACCATCTTTAGCTTTGTAAAATAAAGTGACCGACTGCGCTTTAATGGTAATGCCACGCTCACGCTCAATATCCATCGAATCAAGCACTTGCGATGTCATTTCACGGGCAGAAAGACCACCGCAGGTTTGAATGAAACGGTCAGCTAAAGTCGATTTTCCATGATCAATATGCGCAATAATCGAAAAGTTTCGAATGCGCTCTTGCGGAATCTCAATGTGTTGTGTGGTCGTATTTTCCATAGCGCACATGGTACATCAAATACACCCCTCATTAAAGGCGTTCTTTTGCAAGAATTAGCATCTCTTTTGATCGCTTAATACAAAAATCATTCAGTCTAAAAATGGGGTGGGCATCAGTTTTAGCATATAACACATCTTGCTGAATTTGCTTGAGCTGTTTTTCAGAGGGCGAGCGAATATTATTTTGAAGCAACCATTCACGCAATACTAATCTTTGTCTCGGATTTGACAATAATAATAATTTTTTAAGATCTATTTTTGTAATCTGCTCTGTTTTGATTTTTTCAAAATCTTCGCGAGAAATTTCAGAAATTATTTTTTCATGCTCTGCCAGTAACCTTGCAGAACGTGAAAAATTTTCAAAGACAGCGGGTTTTCTTTCTAATAACTTTGGAAAAATAGTATTTCTTAAAAAATTTCGATCAAATTGATTATTTAAATTGCTGTCATCTTCCATCCAAATTAATTGATGTTTTTTGGCGTATTCTAAAATATCAGCGCGAGAATAAGATAACAAAGGTCGCACTAATTTCCCCAATCCCAACTTTTTTTCAATAGGCATCGCGGACAAACCTTTGGGGCCTGCGCCTCGCAAAGCTTGCAATAAAAATGTTTCAGCTTGATCATTTAAATTATGCGCGGTTAATAAAACACTGTTTTTTTCGATATATTTTTCAAAAGTTTTATATCGAGCTAATCTCGCTTGTTCTTCTAAGCTGTCACCTGCTTTTAAATTAATTGTAATTTTTTCTATCATTAATTCTATTTCTAAATTTTCACATATTTTCTTACAATGCGCTTCCCATTGATTTGAATTAGGATTTAATTGATGATTAATATGAATGGCTTTAATATTTAAATCAGGATTTTTATTTTTCAAATCTGCCATTAAATGCAGTAAAACATGCGAATCCACTCCACCGCTGTAGGCGATGATGAAACTTTCCCCTTCGCTAGCGCTCGGATTCTGAAATAAATAGAGTAAATTCTTCAAATTGATAGTCATTTATTTTAAATTAGCTTAAAAAGAGGTGATTTTGCCGCTTTCTTATCAAAGGTAAAAACAGGTCCGCTTTGTTTTGATTTTGCAATTTCGCCAATAATGCAATCTGCTAGTCCCATGCTAGCATCTCTAAATTCACTTAATGCATACCAAATCACTTCAGTATGCTCCACCTCAAGACGATCCGTTTTTAGTATTTTCTCAACAGTGGCAATTATCTCGTCTTTTTTTAAATGATAAAAAGATTCTAGAACCCAGATTGTTTCACATATAACGGGCACACTGACAAAAATGGCCTCTTGTTTTCTTAAAAGATTTCGTACTTTTTGAGACTGAATCTCATTATCTGTTACAAAAAGTCGAAGTAATGCATTAGTATCAATTGCGGGCACGAGAATATTTCCTGCGAATATGTTTTGCGATTGCCTTGTCCATATCAGCAATAGTTGCGCCTCTTCTTTTGGGCTTTACACTGCCAAATACATCCTCAAGGGTAAGAGTTTTCGCAGTAATAATGATCCTGCCGTGCGAATCAATCATAAGAGCAAGCTGATCTCCCGTATGCAAAGACAGCTGATCTCGAAATGATTTCGGCAAAGTAATCTGGCCTTTACTGGTTAATCTTGCAAGACTCATAATACTCTCTTTAAAAAAACAACTGGTAGCAAACAGGCATTATAAACTATTCACCCGAATGCATCCAGCGGGAATAACGCTCTGCCAATAAGTTATCGATTGATAATTTTTGCAGTGCGCTTAAATTATTTTTTAAAGCCGCTTTTAGCTGCGCTGACATCATTTTATGATCGCGATGCGCGCCGCCTAACGGTTCTGCAACGACCTCATCAATTAGCTTTAAAGATTTTAAACGATGCGCTGTCAGATTTAAGGCTTCAGCCGCTTCTGCTGCTTTGCCTGCATTTTTCCACAAAATAGACGCGCAGCCTTCTGGTGAAATCACGGAATAATAACTATATTGCAGCATTAAAGTGCGATCACCCACGCCGATTGCCAATGCGCCCCCGGAACAGCCTTCACCAATAATCGTCACAATTATCGGTGTTTTAAGCTCCGACATTTCATATAAATTACGCGCAATCGCTTCGCTTTGATTTTTTTCTTCAGCTGTAATGCCAGGATAAGCGCCTGGCGTATCGATAAAAGTAAAAACAGGTAAGGAAAATTTTTCAGCCAATTTCATTAATCGCAATGCTTTGCGAAAGCCCTCAGGTGATGCCATGCCAAAATTACGTGTAATTTTTTCTTTTGTATTGCGGCCTTTTTGCTGGCCAATAACCATCACAGCTTGATCATCTAAACGCGCTAAACCACCGACGATGGCTGCGTTATCCGCACCATGACGATCGCCGTGTAATTCATCAAAATCAGTAAAAATATGCTCGATATAATCTAATGTGTACGGACGTTTGGGATGACGCGCCAATTGCACAATTTGTTGATCGGATAAGTTTGAAAAAATAGAGCGTGTGAGCTCTTGATTCTTTTTTTGTAACCGCGCAACCTCATCGGCGATATTAATATCTTGATCAGCACCCACGCGCTTTAGAGCCTCAATTTTTTCTTGAAGTTCTGCAATGGGTTGTTCGAATTCTAAAAAGTCTAGGTTCATTGTAAAAATCCCTCACCCTTTATTCCTGTAGCGCTAAGTATAGACTATTTACGCCGCTTTTTTGGAGATCGCGTCTGAGCCACAAAATGGGCATTTCCCATCAACAATAGCGTTCTTTCGCAATGGAGTTCTGCAATCAAAACATTGGCATGTCTTGGTTTCTTGAAGTTTTGCATCAACTGCAACTCTCTGATCAAACACAAAACATTCGCCGTTATAAAACTTTCCACCACACTTTTCAAAGTAATTTAAAATGCCGCCGTCCAACTGATAAACATTGGTAAAACCTTTTTGACGCATGAGCTCCGCTGCTTTTTCACAACGAATCCCGCCCGTGCAAAAGGTAACGATCGGTTTTTGTTTTATATCCGCCGGTAAAAAATCAATTGCGTCTGTAAAATCACGAAATTTTTGAATGTGCAAATCCACCGCGTTTTCAAAAGTGCCCAAATCCACTTCAAAATCATTTCGCGTATCCAAAACAATCATATCGCGCTTTTCTTCATACCATTTTTTAAATTCTTCAGGCGAAATATAAGGCGCTGTTTGTTTTTCAGGTTTTACACTGTCTTGGCCCAGCGCAATGATTTCTTTTTTTAATCTGACCAGCAAGCGATTAAAGGGCTGATAATTGGTGAAGCTTTCTTTAAAAACAATATGAGTTAATTCAGGATACGTATCGAGAAAATTTTTATAACGATCAATATTCTCGCGTGTGCCAGCAAGAAAAGAATTAATGCCTTCTGGGCTTAATAAAATAGTTCCCATTAAGTCACATTCTGCAGCAGTATCTTTTAAAGCAACGCGCATGGCTGGCAATTGATTTTCGCTAATAGTCACAAATTTATAACCAGCAATATTAACAATCATGTTATCTCCAATACAGATATCCAAAAGAGCCGTATCTTAACTGATTGTGATGAATAACAGCAACCTAACTAGTTGCTGAATACTCAACTTCGGGTTACTCTATTTGCACGTCGTTGAAATAAAAGGGACTTTCGCATGGCAAGCAAATGGACAAAATGGCTTTTCGCACCGCTTACTTTTACCGCTTTTGCCCTCTCAAGCTGTGCGCTTAAAAACCCTGATGGCACGCCCAAAGAAGATCCGTTTGAAAAGGCCAATCGCGTCGTTTTTGCTTTTAACATGGATTTTGATCATTTAGTTTTACGACCCGCAGCAGAGACTTATAATTTCATCACGCCAAAGCCACTGCAAGAAGGCATAACGAATATTTACAATAATATTGGCGAATGGATTACGTTTCCGAATGATATTCTACAAGGTAATTTTAAATATACCCTGGTCGATTTCTGGCGCTTTGTGATTAATACGACCGTCGGTGTCGGCGGTTTATTTGATATGGCATCGCGCTTTGGTCTGCCAAAACACTTTGAAACATTTGGATTAACATTTGCAAAATGGCGCGGCGGCAGAAATTCGCCTTACATTATGCTACCTATTTTAGGACCCACCACCTTGCAAAATGCCATTGGCTTTATTCCAGATTACTATGCAAGTCCGTACCCTTACTTTACGGATGCTACTTTTCAATATGCTTCGTTGGGATTATTTCTTGTTAAAAAACGCGCGGCGTTATTACCAGCGAATAAACTACTGGATACGTCGTTTGATCCGTACGCTTTTGTTCGCAGTGCGTACATGCAAAATCAACAGCGCATGATTGATCAAAATCAGCATCTTGATTTAAGCAAGGGATCGCTCGAAAACAATGAAAACTACCTGGGTGAATAACACTGGCGAGTAACTGTAGTAAATTAAATATTTTTTAAAAATCAACCAAACTATTTCGATTTATTGTCGAAAACCCGGATATCGCACTCTCAAAATTCATGTTACAAATTACCTGCCATTTTTTAATGCGTATTTTTAATTGACAGGATATTTTTTTGTTATTACAATAAAATAAATTAAACATGAAGATAGAGTTTGATCCGAATAAATCAGAGAAAAACATGCTCTTTCGAAACCTTCCTTTCGAAAGAGCAATCGAGTTTGATTGGGGAAGCGCTGAATATTTTCAAGATTTGCGGCGTGATTACCCAGAAGAACGATTTTTAGCGCACGGCTATCTTGAAGAACGCCTGCATGTAATATGCTTCGCCAAAATTGAAAACGGAGCAAGGATTATCAGTTTTAGAAAAGCTAATGCAAGAGAGGTAAAGAGATATGAAAAAAAAACGCAACTCCCCCCGGCCGCTAACGACCAAATCTGGTGAAGTGCGAGAACTGACTTTAAAAGAAATGCGCTTATTCAGGCCCATACACGAAGTCATGTCACCTGAATTTATTGCTATGTTACCTAAACGCAAAGTCGGTCAACGCGGCCCACAAAAACAGCCTAAAAAAATATTGTTAACAAGTCGTTACAGCGAAGATGTGATTCAATATTTCAAATCAACAGGCCCCGGCTGGCAAACCAAAATGGACAATGCGTTGCGAGAGTGGATTAAAAAACATCGAAGAGCTGCTTAATGACACTGCACATCTGCTTATTTGAGCCAGAAATTCCACCCAATACTGGCAATATTATTCGCTTGTGCGCCAACACGAATACGCAGCTTCATTTAATTCATCCGCTCGGTTTTAAAATGGATGAGAAAGATTTGCGGCGCGCAGGTTTAGATTATCGCGAATTTGCTAATATCAATGAATATTCAAATTGGCAGAACTTTTTAGACAAACAAAAACCCAGTCGTATTTTTGCTTGCACCACCAAAACAAATCAAATTTACTCAGCTATTCAGTTTCAGGACAATGATGTTTTATTATTCGGGCCAGAATCGCGCGGATTGCCGGATAATTTACGCAACAGCATTGATCAACAATTTCAAATCAGAATTCCGATGCAACAAAATAGCCGAAGCTTAAACTTATCTAATGCAGTATCAGTTATTTTATATGAAGCTTTGCGGCAGCTAAATTATCCCGCATTAATTTGATAGTGCGTTCAACAAACTCTGCGGTGAGCGCTGTTCGTATAAAATAGCGTAGACCTGCTCTGAAATGGGCATGTTCACATTATGCTTTTTAGCCAAATCGCATAATTCTTTTACGTTATAATAACCTTCGACAGCCTGACCCAATTCTTTTAGGATAGCATCGATAGATTCGCCTTTACCTAAAGCTAAACCAAATCGTCGATTGCGAGATTGATTATCGGTTGCTGTTAAAACCAAATCACCCACACCCGCCAAACTCATTGTCGTTTCAGCTTTTCCGCCCAATGCGACACATAACGCCGCCATTTCAGCCAAACCACGCGTAATCAAAGCGCATCGCGTATTAGCACCAAATCCCATGCCATCTGAAATACCCGTTGCAATTGCCATGACGTTTTTAACAACGCCGCATAACTGAACACCAATCATGTCGGAATCTAAGTAAATATGAAAATTTTTATTCGTAAAGCGCTTGATTAAAGATTTTAAAAAATCAGGATTATTTCCAGCTAAGCTGACAGCAGACGGATAATTTAATGCGACTTCTTTTGCAAAACTAGGTCCTGATAAAACCGCCCTGGGAATTTTATTTGAAAAAACCTGTGTCACCACATCACTTAAAAATTCGCAAGATTTTGGATCCAGGCCTTTTGTGCCCCACGCCAAACGCACTGTACTTGAAACCAGTGGTTTTAAATTATTTAAAACAATTCGAAATGCAGGGCTTGGAACCACCAGGAAAATATCATCGGTGCCTTGAACGGCTTCCTCTAATGTGCTGACAACAGTAAGTGACTCTGGAAATTCAATACCCGGCAAAGAAAACGGGTTGATGCGTGTATCTTGCATGACTTTTAGGCGGTCGGCTGCATTATCCCACAGACGAACTGAATTGCCATTGCGCGCCAATAAAATCGCTATTGCAGTGCCCCAAGCACCAGCACCCAATACGGCAATAGGAGAAATTGATTCTGTCATGGGTTCGGTCATGCTTAAAATCCCTTAAAACAAATGCCTACTTACTATTTAGCCTTTTCGCCTGTTGGCTTTTCAGGTGATTTAACAGCCTGGAGATTCGGTCCCTGCGCTGCTTTGGCCTGTTGTTGCTTTTTATGCTGTTCGTACAGCGCTTCGAAGTTCACGGGAGCTAAATAAAGCTGCGGAAATCCAGCGCGTGTCACCAAATCAGTGATCGCTTCTCTGGCATAAGGATACAAAATATTAGGACAAAAACTGCCGAGCATATGATGCATTTGATCATCATTGAAAGCACTCAATGAGAAAATACCGGCTTGCTTTACTTCTGCTAAAAACGCAACTTTTTCTTTAATTTTAACAGTAACCGTGACGGTTAGAACTACTTCTCGAATATTCGCTTCTAGCACATGATTGGCATTGGTTCCCAAATCCATATGCAACTGAGGCTCCCACTGATCAAGAAAAATCTGCGGGGAATTCGGCGCTTCAAGCGATAAATCTTTCACGTAAATACGCTGAATGGCAAATTCTGGGCCATGTGCTTTTTTCGTGCCATCTGCTTTGCTTTGGTCGACAACTGCCATAAAACTACTCCTTAAAGAAAATTACTGATTTAGCAATAAATCTAGTTTACCTGCTTGTTCAAGCGCTCTCAAATCATCAAAGCCACCTATTGGCTTATTGTTGATAAAAATCTGAGGAAATGTTCTGCGTCCTTCTGCGCGATGCATCATTTCTTCAAAAATTTCAGGATTTTTTTCTTTATCAACTTTAATAATTGTATATTTCACTGATTTGGCATTAAGTAAATTTTTGGCATGCTCACAATACGGGCAATTATCTTTTGAATAAATCTCCACGATCGGCATAATGGGCATAAAACTCACCTTATGATTTTACCACTGGCATATTAGCGGATTTCCAAGCGCTGATGCCGCCTTTTAAAATATTCACTTTTTCAAAACCCAATTTCTTTAAGCGTAACGCTGCCACAGAAGCTTTTGCACCCATTGCATCGACCAGAATAATGGGTTGTGAGCGATACTGCTCTAATTTTTGTGCGTTGCGCTCAAATTCACTTTCGGGAAAATTCTTTGAGCCAATAATATGTCCTTCACGAAAAGCATTGGCTTCGCGCAAATCAAGTACGACTGCATTTTCGCGATTAATCAAATGGGTTGCGCCTACTGTCGTTAATCGTGTTCCCGCTGCTTTTTGCGAACGCGCCTCTTCCGAAAGCAGCACTATAAAAGCCAAAACAAACGCGCCGACCAAAGCCCAGTGATGCACAATGAATTGTGTTATTTGCAAATACATGAAAAACCTTCTAATTGACTAATTGAACTAAAATAGCTAGCCAGTATACTGAGGCGACAGTAGAATGAGAAGCATATTTTACTGAATAATACTGAATAAGGCTGTTTCATGACAATGTCGATCGCGTCCAAACCCATGAAACCCATGGTGCTTATTATTTTAGATGGCTGGGGTCATGCTGATTCCAAAAAGCATAATCCGACGCAAGCCGTCAAAACCCCTACTATTGATTATTTATTTAAAAATTATCCCAATCTGCTGATCGAAGCTTCAGGTGAAGCGGTAGGCTTGCCAAAAGGCCAAATGGGAAATTCAGAAGTAGGCCATTTGCACTTAGGCGCTGGCAGAAAAGTACCTCAGGATTTAACGCGCATTCAAAATGACGTGAGTCAACATGCTTTTTCCAGAAATTCCTGTTTTTCAGAAGTAATTCAATTAGCTAAAAAAAATAATAGTGCCGTACATATATTAGGCTTGCTGTCACCCGGCGGCGTACACAGTCATGAAGATCAGATTTGCGAATTCATCCAATTATTAGGCGACAACCATATTGAGAAAAATTATTTTCATGCGATTTTAGATGGTCGTGACACACCGCCTAAATCTGCGCAAAAATCATTAGAGCGCGTTGAAAAATTATATGCACAATTACCCGGTGGTCAGATTGCATCCATTATTGGTCGGTACTACGCGATGGATCGAGATAAAAGATGGGACAGAACACAGAAAGCCTATGATTTATTAACACTGGGATCAACAAATACGGCAAAAACAGCTTTAGACGCGCTCGAATCTGCCTATCAAAAAAATGAAACCGATGAATTTATTTCACCCACTTCTATTGCTGACTCAAAAAATAATAAATTAATTACTATTAATAATAACGATATAGTAGTTTTTATGAATTTTCGCGCTGATCGAGCAAGGCAATTAACGCGCGCATTAACAGAGCCGCATTTTGATTTTTTCACGCGACAAAAAATAGTAAGGCTAGATGAATTTGTGACACTGACAGAATATCTTGAAAATCCATTAATTCATGTAGCTTATCCGCCGCTTAAAATTAATAATACACTGGGTGAGTATTTATCTTCGCATCATCTGTCACAATTACGATTAGCCGAAACCGAAAAATATGCGCATGTCACTTATTTTTTTAATGGTGGCATTGAAGCGCCCTTTCCGAATGAAACACGTGAATTAGTCGCATCGCCTGCAGTTGCAACTTATGATTTACAACCTGAAATGAGTGCTTATTTGCTCACCGATAAATTAGTATCCGCAATCGAAAATAAACAATATGATGCGATTATTTGTAATTATGCTAATCCCGACATGGTGGGTCACACCGGCGATGAAAAAGCCGCTGAAAAAGCGGTTCTTGTCATCGATGAATGCTTAAAAAAAGTGTTGGCAGCACTTGAAAAAACCGGTGGCGAAGCTTTAATCACGGCTGATCATGGTAACATTGAACAGATGTTTGATGAAAAAACCAATCAGCCACATACAGCGCACACCACTAATTTAGTCCCGCTGATTTATGTTGGCAGAAAAGCCGAAGTAATTAAAAAAACGGGGGCGTTAGATGACGTTGCGCCCACTTTATTATATTTAATGGGATTAACTATTCCAAAAGAGATGACCGGACATGTTTTATTTAAAATTATTCATTAGTCTCTTTGCGTTGATATTCGCAACCGATTTATGGGCAGATACAGCAACATCACTGCAGCAAATCAATCAAAATATTCAAGCGATTCAAAATTCTCTGCAAAATGAAAAGCAAAAACAAAGCACAGTGCAGGAAAAATTAAAAAAGGCAGAAATAGAAGAGTCTCAAATTAATCAGAAGCTTAATAAAACTAAAAAAATATTATCAGTGAAGCAAAAAAAACTGCGGCAATTACAGCAGCAAACACAAGCACTGCAACAAAACGAAGAGCAAAAAGAACTGGAGCTAGAAACTCAAATTCGCGCTGCCTATTTATTAGAGCAGCAGCCTTATTTAAAACGCTTGCTGGATCCACGCAATGCGCAGCAATCTCAACAAACACTGATGTACTATCGTTATATTTCAAAAGCACAAATTAAAAAAATTAATGCGCTACAACAAAATTTATCCAAGAGTTCCGATACGCAAAATGCGATACAACAACAATATGCAAGCCTGGTTAATTTAAAACAAGATCAACTGCATAATCAAAAAAATCTACAATTGGCACAGGTGCAAAACCAACAGTTAATTTCCACCATTACTCAGCATATTCAAACCAAAAATCAAAAATTACAGGCGTTAATTCAAGATAAGCAACGCTTAGAAAATACTATTAATAAATTAAATCAACAGTCATCAACAGCGAATTTAGGTCATTTGGGTTTTGCGAAACTGCAAGGCAAGCTCGCGTGGCCAACGGTCGGTCACATCAGACATGCTTTTGGTACCCAAATTAGCCAAAGCGAGTTAACATGGGAAGGAACGGTTATTTCAGCCCCGCTAGGGCAAGCCGTCCACGCAATCGCAGCGGGCCGCGTAATTTTTGCAAAGTTTATGCCAGGTTACGGTTTGCTACTGATTATTAATCATGGAAATGGCTATATGTCACTGTATGGACAAAATCAAAATCTGGCTGTGAAAAAGAACGACTGGGTCAAACCCAGTCAAGTGATCTCAACCGTCGGTGATTCGAGCGATTCCAATAAACCGGGTTTGTATTTTTCAATTCGACACAACGTAAAAGCACTTAACCCCGCGCTGTGGTGCCACTAAGGAGAATTTCAATGTTTTTTAAAAAAATAATTACTCTCATCGGCGCCGTCTGTTTGTGCGCACAAATTTCTTTTGCTGATTCAACGCAAAATACAAAAACCAATGTTGAAAAATCATCTCTTGCGCCTGAGCAACAAATTCCTGATCAAGACGTAGAACGCTTGGCGCGCGCAGTCGATGCCATACAGCGTTATTATATTAAACCGGTCAGCGACTCTACTTTATTGGCTGATGCCATTCGCGGCATGGTATCGCATTTAGATCCACACTCATCGTTTTTAGACAAGGAAGATTTAGACGAATTACAAACAACGGTATCCGGCGAATTTGTCGGCATCGGTGTTGAGCTGACAACTGAAAAAGGTTTGTTAAAAGTAATCAGTCCGATTGATGGCTCACCCGCTGCAAAAGCAGGCATGAAACCAGGCGATTATATTATTAAAATTAATAATAAACTCGTGCAAGATATGTCATTGCGCGATGCCATTAATCGCATCAAAGGCAAAATCGGCACGCCTGTCACGCTGACTATTTTACGCAAAGGTGAAAATAAGCCTTTAAATTTAGTGGTGATGCGCGAAAAAGTACAAATGCATGCTGTCACATCAAAAATGCTCGCGCCTGGATATGCTTATATTCGTGTTGCCTTATTTCAAGGGCAAGTGGCACCTGAAGTACGCGCTGCTATTGAAAAATTAAAAGTGCAATCAGGTGGAAAATTATCAGGGCTCGTTTTAGATTTGCGCGGCAATCCCGGTGGATTATTAGATGCCAGCGCCGATGTCGTTGATTTATTTTTAGATGACACCAGCAAATATAAAAATTTAATTGTCTACACCAAGGGTCGCGTTAAAACATCCGATGTTTCTTTTTATGCGCACGCTGGCGATATTATTAAAGGCGTGCCCATTGTTGTTTTAATTAATGGTGGCTCAGCATCCGCTTCTGAAATTACGGCAGGCGCACTGCAAGATTATCAACGCGCCATCATTATGGGGACACGCAGTTTTGGCAAAGGCTCTGTTCAAACCGTTATTCCCATTGGTCCACACAGCGCCATTAAATTAACCACCGCGCTGTACTACACACCAGCCGGTCGTGAAATTCAAGCGCGCGGCATTGAACCCAATGTTATTGTGCCTGAAATGTCTGTTAATGATAAAAAAACATCAGGCGGCTTGGATCTTGATGAGGCTAATTACGATGATCACATTAAAAATCATGACGCTGCAGCAGAAGAAAAATCAGACAAAAAAGAAGACGCTACTTTGGCAAAAGATGATTATCAGCTTTATCAAGCGCTCATGATGCTACAAGGCATGCATGCGATGAGGTAAAAAAGGCAAAAAAGAAATTTACAACAAAGTACGCCATGTCCTGGATTACTGACATACTCGCTTTTTAAAATACCAACAGCTTCTAAAGTCGCTGAATAAAATCATCCTATCCATCCGATCTAGCCAGGTTTTTTTCACATTGATATCATCAACCCCAAGATCAGCGGGTGCAATAACAGTGCTGCCAATAATCGCGCGGCCTTTTTGGCCAAAAATATTATCCGTATGAAGACCCCAGACGGTTTGAAAAATATATATTCTCCCCGCCTTTTCACCAATATAAACAACGATATGTCCTGGCATGTGCAATAAAGTTAAAAAAGGAATGCCCTGCGCAATTATTAATTTTGATTTTTGAGCATGAGTTAAATTTTTTAAATTAATTATTTGGCCTCTATCAGCCTGTAAAGTAGAAGCACGCGGTAGCCATATTCCAAACGTACTAAACAAATTCATGACGGTTAAAGAGCAATCACTATCGCGCGTCATCCCACCCCAACCATATTTTACGCCTAGCATTGCATTCATGATGGTTGCGATATTTTTTTGTGTGGCTTGCAGTGGAAATGTAACTCCTAAATTTATATTTATGCGGCCTAATTTAATCACCGCTCGCTGATTTGAATTGGGAGCGGCCATTAGAATAAAACCATGGCGAGTTTCTGGAAAAATCTGCCCTATATCTGCTCTAAATAGTGTATTGTTTTGATGATCTATAATAGGAATTTTATTTTTAATCAATACAATATATTTTTTTGTTTCCCACTGATGAATAAATGGCTGATTTACTATTGCGAGCGTTGATGCTGGCACCCAGCCCTCATCGTTGTGCGTAATAATATAGCACCATGCGCCATCGCGTGTTTTTTGAATAATTAATGCAGGAATATTCGCAGGCAATGAACTCACTTCTAAATTATCAAACGGATAACCTTGCCCTGCTTCATTAAAATTACCAAATGATGGCTGATACGTTGGCAAATCACGCATATTCGTATTTCTAATCGTTATTGCTTTGTGATAAGCATTCGGAAAATTATTGAGATTAATATTTTCTGAAATAGCTTTAATCCAATCTTTAGAATTTGGCAAATGATTAATGCCATAACCTGGATTATTTTTATAATTTTCAATGGTATGTTTAATCAAGTTTTTAAGCTCTTTCAGCTTTAAAAAATAATCTGCATTGTGATGTTTCCAGGGCGAAAAATACTGTTGTAAATAATTTTGAGACAATTTTTTTTGTGCTGAATTAGAAATCAATAGTTTATTTTGTGTTTCTGAATTAACAAATATTAATGCATTTTGAGGAATATTTTGAATGCTATAGGTAAAATTTTCTCTTGCTGTGTGTTTTGAGATATAAATAGAAGCTACTAGAATAAAAATAACTACAAAGCTTAATGTGATTATTTTTATTTTCATGCTGAAAAACTCAACGACAAGATTACAACGAAGCCTGAACTTGTAGTATAACAGGGTTCTTATCAGCTTCATTTCGTCGCCTACGGTTGCATTCCTTCGTTTACCTGCTGAGCCAGAAAATGTTAGTTTTGTTTTGGCATTTGAGCACAGCCGTTCAAGTTGCTGGCGCCGCTGTTCGCTGCCTTCATCGCTGCGGTACAGTCGTTTTCTCTCGTGCTGACAACACCACACGTTTGTTGACCAACGTCAAAAAAAACCCAGCTACCCACATTCACACCAGACTTGCCGGCACAGCTTTTCAGACTTTTTAGATGAAGCACACTACTGCTGTCCACGTAAACACAACCCACGCCGCCATCATCTGTACAGGCTCTCTTTGAAGTATATAAGGTGTTGCAACTATTGTTGTAATACCCAGGAGTACCGTTGAAGTCTCCATACGCTATAAGATCTTGGCACTTATCCAAGGTGGATATTTGCTCGTCTGTATACGGAACAGTAGCATCAGACGCTGAATTACTACCACTACTTGAATTACTACCCGAACAAAGTCCCGCTTTAATACACGTTGATGCAGGATCAACAGTGAAAGTCACTTGTCCTGCAAAACTGTGTGATGAAATTAACATTGCAGTTAGCAAACATAAAGTCAATGCAATGGGTTTTAAAAACAACACATTATTTTTTCTGTTGATCATAATCTCCTCGTTTTAACCTCTATTTAACTTCCAGCCGCATTAATAACAAATGTTTCGCGCTGTGCTTGCTAGTAAATCCCCTTGAGTCACATAGAAATTATAGTATAAAAACTGATAATAAAATTAACTTGGTGTGTAATGTGTTGTTTTTCGCATGAGAATTCGTGGTTTTGCGCTGTAACTCATTGATTTAAAAAATAGCTGTGCCCTTTATTATTGCTCTACTTTCAGAACCCAAGCGTCAGCGACCGGGCAGTATAATATGCATTAAACTTTACTATTGGTTTAAAGGAGCCACGCATGAAGCACAACGAAGTTGTGCGAAATAAGTGGATTCTTTTATCCGCTTGTTTCGTTTGCTGCGCAAACTACTCGCGCGGCTCACTCAAACCAATAGTAAATAACATGAGCTTTCAATGGCTCTTTCGCTCGCGCTCGGGTTCTGAAAGAATTAAAGCACGAGCGAAGGGGAAATAAAATATCCAAAAAACGCTGGAAATCTTACTTAGAGTAAGTTTTTCGGGGAATTGTGCGTGCTTAGAATCTTTCGAATCACTTTAATTGCATCCACCGTTTCTTTGACATCATGGACGCGCAAAATAGCAACACCTTGTAATGCTGCAAAAACGGCGGCGGCTAAACTTCCCGATAATCTATTTTCAACTGGTGCATTGAGCAATTCGCCAAACATGGATTTTCTGGAAACGCCGATTAATACAGGAAAATTTAAATTAACAAATATTTTTATTTTGGATAATAAATAAAAATTTTCATCTGTACTTTTTCCAAAATGACCTGCGCCAAAACCAGGATCGATAATAATATTTTCTTTTAAGATACCAAAATCCAAGCATCTGTTAATATTATTTTGTAAATCAGATTTTATCGTTGTTAATAAATCTTCTTTTGAAGTGCTTTCGGGTTTTCTTTTGGGTTCAAAATAATGCATTAAACACACAGGCACTTGAAATTTTTTAATTATTGCTAATGCGCCAGGCTCGCTTAAGCCGCGCTGATCATTGATCATTGAAGCGCCCGCTTCAATTGATTTTTGCATAACTATTGCTGAGCTGGTATCAATTGAAATTAAAATATCAGAATTTTTTCGAATAGATTTTATCAGCGGAATTATCTTTTCGCATTCTGATTCTGTGGAATATTGTTTTATATTGTCAAGATTGGGATTCGTTGCAACCGCGCCAATATCTAAAATATCAGCGCCGTCTGCTATCATTTTTTCAGCTAATGCTAGGGCATCCGAAAAATTGGGGTTGGCTTGATAAAAAGAATCATGTGACACATTAATAATACCCATAATACGCGGCATTATCGCGTCTCTACACAGCTGTTTCTGGTGTGCCATCAATTTTCGCTTTGGCTTCAGCTGCAATAATGGCCGCATCATTTTCTTTTGCGCGAACCACATCATCCCAGCCCGCTGGTGCGCTCGGTGCTTTACCTTGCATAATCTCTTTAATTTGTTCCGCATCAATGGTCTCATACAATACTAATGCATCTGCCATAATGTGTAATTTTTTATCTTGATCTTTTAAGATTTTCTTCGCGGTGTTATAAGCTTCGTCAATTAACTTGCGAATTTCAAGATCTATTTTACGATTCGTTTCATCCGATACTTGACCGCGTTGCGTCATGCTGCGACCTAAAAATACTTCGCCCTGCTCTTCGCCATAAGTTAATGGTCCCAATTCATCCGACAATCCCCATTTTGTAACCATATTGCGCGCAATTTCAGTTGCGCGTTCAATATCATTGGAAGCACCCGTTGTCACCGCATCTGAGCCAAAAATAATTTCTTCGGCACATCTTCCGCCAAATAATGCAGCCAATTGACATTTTAATCTTAATTTAGAATAACTATAACGATCGCCCTCAGGCAAAAACATGGTGACGCCAAGGGCTCGTCCACGCGGAATAATCGTCACTTTATAAACAGGATCATGTTCTGGTAAATGCAACCCAACAATGGCATGACCTGATTCATGAAACGCGGTTAATTTTTTCTCATCATCGCTCATAACCATTGAGCGACGTTCTGCGCCCATCATTAATTTATCTTTTGCTTTTTCAAAGTCGATCATTTCAACTTGTTTTTTGCTGACGCGCGCTGCAAACAAAGCGGCTTCATTGACTAGATTCGCTAAATCGGCACCAGAAAAACCTGGTGTTCCACGCGCAATTAACGTTGGATTGACATCAACCGAAATCGGCACCGTTTTCATATGCACAGCCAAAATTGCTTCGCGGCCTTTAATATCTGGCAACGGCACAACGACTTGGCGATCGAATCTGCCTGGACGCAATAAGGCAGGATCTAAAACATCAGGACGATTAGTTGAAGCCATGACAATAATGCCTTCTTTGCCTTCAAATCCATCCATTTCAACTAATAATTGATTCAAAGTTTGTTCACGTTCATCATGACCGCCGCCTAAACCAGCACCACGATGACGACCCACCGCATCGATTTCGTCGATAAAAATAATGCAAGGCGCGTGTTTTTTCGCTTGATCAAACATGTCACGTACGCGAGACGCACCCACACCCACAAACATTTCCACAAAATCAGAACCTGAGATTGTAAAAAATGGCACCTTAGCTTCGCCTGCCACCGCTTTGGCTAATAAAGTTTTACCCGTTCCAGGTGAGCCAACCAATAAAACACCACAAGGCATTTTTCCGCCCAAGCTCTGAAATTTGCCAGGGTCTCTTAGGAATTCAACCATTTCTTCTAATTCTGCTTTGGCCTCATCGATTCCAGCGACATCTTTAAAAGTTATATGCACTTGATCCATGCCCAATAAACGCGCCTTGCTGCGACCAAATGACATAGGGCCGCCCTTTCCCCCACCCTGCATTTGTCTCATAAAGAAAATCCAAACGCCAATTAACAGCAAGAATGGCGCCCAGCTAATCAAAATCTGCATAAGCAAGCTGCGTTGCTTAGGCGGAACGCCTTGGACAGCCACTTTTTGCTTTAATAATTCGGGTAACAAAGTTTGATCCTGCATCGGCAAATAGGTTTCAAATTGCTTGCCTTCTTTGGTTTTGCCAGTAATCGTGTCGTTTTCAACGTCGACACTAGTAATATCACCCGCTTTCACAGAGTTTAAAAATTCAGAATAAGTGTATTGCGTCACGACAGGTTCCTGCGGACCAAAATTGCTAAAAATCGCAATTAAAACAACGGCAATAATCATCCACAAAAATAAATTTTTTAGCATACTGTTCAAAACGGATACCTCGTGAATAAAATGGGAGAACTACTTGGGGTCATTATACCTGTCGTGAAAATCAATCGCCAACACATATCGCTCTTTTGATTCAGATCGTGATGCCTCAGGTTTGCGATATTTTACCGTTTTGAAGTCATGCTTCAAATCTTGCACAAATTCATCTAATCCAGCTCCTTGAAATGCTTTAAATAAAAAGCAGCCACGTGGTTTTAGAAATTGCCTAGCGCAATCCAATGCCAATTCCAATAAATGCATGCTGCGAGGCTGATCAATGCTACTTTGCCCGCTTAAATTAGGCGCCATATCAGAAATAACAATATCGGCTTTTTTTTCTTCTAAAATTAATTTTATTTTTTCTAAAATAATTTCATCATTAAAATCACCTTGTATAAAAGTCATATTGGAGAATTCGTCCATTTCTAGCAAATCAACAGCAATCACGCGGCCGTTTCGACCGATGCACTCGAGCGCCACCTGCGACCAACCGCCGGGCGCCGCACCCAAATCAATCACGGTCATGCCG
Source organism: Gammaproteobacteria bacterium (assembly GCA_023266215.1). Classification (GTDB taxonomy): domain Bacteria; phylum Pseudomonadota; class Gammaproteobacteria; order Coxiellales; family Coxiellaceae; genus JAHFRQ01. The sequence continues at coordinate 22,296 of JAHFRQ010000013.1, forward strand.
GGTTTAAAAATTTTATCTTTCTTTTGAATTTCTAATATCTTAAAAGCAGCGCGCGAAGCATAACCTAAGCGTTGCGCTTCTTTCACATAAAAGTCATTAATATGACGTGTCATCCAGGTTTTGTTTTTTTTCATAGTAATCCCAGCTCCCGCTTTGCAATATCGGACATCATACTTTGATTCCAGGGCGAGTCAAAAACAATTTTAAATTGCGCCCGGCGCAGTCGGTGACACAGAAGGTTCTTGATAATTTTTGACTTTATCGATGCAGGACTCTAAAAATTTGACGTCTTCTTTTGTCATTTTATTTTTGCAGCTTTCAAGCCCGGCCAATAAAGCAGCCGCGTTATCACAAGCAGGAAGCGCTAGCAAAAGGGTTTTTACTGCTTGAATTTTTTGATGCTGTTCATTTTGGTTTGTAAACAAATTGGAAACTCTTGCTACTTTTGATGTTTTGATTTCTGCTTGTAGCGCTAATTTTGGCTCAAGCCATACTGTCATTTTTGCACATATTATTTTTTTAAGATTCTCAAAATGATCACATGGCAATTCATTGGCAGTATCGCAAAGAGTTAGTTTATTTTTACCTGTGGTTAAAATTAATAGCGCTTGAAACTGATTGGGTGATAATAATTCAATGAATGATAATATATTGGTTTTTATAACATGAGATCGCTCAGCGCATTCCTTTATTCTAGCAGAAAACTCATTCTTATACTGTTCATATTCTTCTTTTGAGCGCTCTGAGTTTGCTAGCTGATCTAATAATTTTACTAAAAAAACAACGGCAAGCGAATCCGGAAGTGAATCCTCGTTCAATGATGCATGCCATAATATCTTAAATTGTTGGTTTGAAAAACGAGCGATATCATTAAGCAATGTGACCATAGTATCCGTGTATGGATTAGCAGAAAGCTTGTTAATAAAATTGCTCAGTAATGCCTCGCGCATTTTAGGATCGCTTTCTGCTACTTGAAATATTTTTGAAGCTAAATCTGGGTCATGGTTAAAATTATCAATCCATGTATTATCACCTAAATGCCCCCCCTCTTTATCAATTCCACTTTTATCAGTTTTGATATCATTGCACAGCGCGTCATACAACTCTGCTGATTCCGGTAATTTCATTTCAATAAGTAATAAAAACGCTTTGACAGCATCTGATCGTTCACTGAAAATATGCAATTTCGGATCTCTTAATGCCTCTATCAATGCCAATCGAACTTGAGTTGATGGAGCCAGTCTCGAAAGATTTAATATAAAATTCAAATCTTCTAAAATAAAATCCCGCTGTTTAAAAAAATTAATCCAAATCTCCTTCGAGGCTTGATCAAAAAATGACAATAATTCATTATGTAATAATGACGAGCGATCATGGCAGAAAAATACAAGCATGCAAAATAATTTTGGGTTTTGTTTCATCGCATCTTGAAAAGCAGCTTTATACGATTCATTTTTTAAATTACGGTTATAAAATTTAATTAAACCTGGAATATCATCAAATCTCTGGGCATCTTGAATTGTCATTAGTTGCAATTCAGGTAAAAACATAATGACTGAATCACGCAGCTCTGCATACCCAAGTTTCCCTAAAATAAATGATATAGTTCGTAACTCTGAAAGCTTAAGCTCTGCTCTTGCTAGGTAATCGCAAGTTGTCTTACCATCGCGATCTCGCTCTTTTTTTTCTTCCAAAAAAACCGCATTAAGCGCTTCAAGAAAAATGGGTGTTTGCTTTAAACGAATCGCTTTTTGTATTTGATCTCCTATCTTATTATAAGAAAAGTAGGCGGCATCTAACATGCCAAAACCAGGCTCTTTCATGAGTTTCCAGATCATAATGGTTTCGGTATCCGTTAATTGTTGTAAATTAAATTTTTTCCACTCTTGCAAATTTAATTGTCGCAGCGCATCTAGTGCAATATCATGAAATGGCTCAGGTTGTTCATAAATAACTTCTAAAATTAACTTGAAAAATATCATGTCTCTACGCATTAATTCTTGCATCACCACGCCACGATTAAAATTAGGCAACTGAGCTATTTTTATTAAAAAATCATTTGCAGATGATTTTCTTATTTTTTTTAACCGCATAAAGATCCAGTGAAAATTATTAATGCAGCTTTCATTTACTGTTGATGTCTTAAAAAATTCAATTGCATCGACATAAGATGTATATTTTACAAAATGAGTTCCTCGAGCATCTTTCAAATCCTTTTCTTGCTCCATTATTGTATAATCACGAGTATTCAATTCGGTGCTGATATAAAATGAAATAGGAACGGTGATGGGAACGCCAGGATATTTTTCCTCAAGACGTGATTTTAAATGCATGGCGCGCAGCTGCGCTAATAATCGGCTTTCAAGATTATCGCTAAAAATAGTGATTTTTGATGTGCCATCCAGATTCCATTTTAAACCAACCAATAGTTCGTTATAATGACCGCTATTTTGCGTCTTTCCTTTTTCAGCTAAATCATGCAATGAAGTTTGATAAAAGCCATTCAATAAATTTTTGTCTAAATACTCCTGCGCTTTTTCACGCGTTGAAAAATCTTTAGGTCTGTTTGCAGTACCACGATCATAAAGCATGATCATCCAATACAGTGCGTCTTTTGGTGAAATGGTCACACCAACAAGCGATGTTTTTCGATCGCGATTCCAGCCAAAAACTGCCGGTCTATAACTGGGTGGGTCTATGTAAGAGGCGGATTGATGCTTTGTAACTGCCAATTTTTCTTCTTTAGGATATAGCGATGGACTTTTTCGAATACGCTCTTGTGTTGCAGCATTAATATCATGCTCTGTTTCAACGACTTCATAATTATTTGTATTGGAATTTAAACGAATCGTAAAAGGTAATCGCGGCTCTTCACTGCGTTTTTCAAATCTATTTTCTAATTTTTCAGGCCACAATAATTCTTCAACAAATTTTTCCCAAAAAACAAGATCATCGTCTCTAATTGTTTTGATCAATTCGCCCGGTTCATTTTGATTGCTATAACGCGACATCGCAAGCAACTCCTGTGACACACAGCCATGCGAAAAGTATAGTCAATGATGCTCGAACAAATGGATTTTTTACTTTATTGATTGATTTTAAAGGGGTTTTATTTTAGAAAACTATAGTAATCCCAGCTCCAATTTCGCAATATCGGACATCATACTTTGATTCCACGGTGGGTCAAAAACGATTTCAAATTCAACGTTTTTAATGCTGGGCAGCGATAATATTTTTTGCTTTGCATCTTCTGCAATCACAGGACCCATGCCACAACCCGGTGCGGTTAATGTCATCTGAATAAAAACGTTATATTTATTTTTATCTTCTGTATCAACTTTAATATCACACTTATAAACTAAACCTAAATCAACAATATTAACGGGTATTTCAGGATCAAACACCGTGTGCAATTGCGCCTGCACCTGATCTTCAATACTTGCATCTTCTGGCAATCCAGCCAAAGGATCAGACGGAATTTTTCCCAAAGCATCGGCATCTTTTCCATCGATGCGCGCTAAATTACCATACACGGAAACCGTAAAACTACTACCCAAAGACTGGGTGATAGCGACTTCGGTATCTTTATGCAACATAATCCGAGAGCCTGACGGAATTAATAATGCAAAGCAGTCCCTGGATAAAATAATGATTTGTTTTTCAGAATTTGCAGACATCTTATTCACCAATTCTTTGGTTTAGTGATAATGGAATTTGGAATTTTAATGGGTAATTGAGAGTTAGCCAATACAGTGTGTCGAATAGTTTTGATAAAATCAGCGTGTTCGCACAACTGCCTTGATGGCTGTCTCTTTGGGTTGGTATTTGGAAAAATCAAACCGAGTTTTTTGCGATGATGTTTTTTAACTAATTTCATTGACTCAACTAAATCACTGTCATTCGAAACTAATACTGCGCAATCATAATTATCCAACCAAGCATCATTCAGTAAATGCAAAGCTAAATTTACATCCGATCCCTTTTCTTCTGTTTTAAAAATATCAATAAACTCGGGCGGTGGATTCGCTACTTTGGCTTTTACAGTATGCGTTAAATAATGGCCATAATGAATTTCAATTTCGGGAATAAAATCTTCGAGTGCACGTAAATAATATTTTTGATTCAAGCGAGATTTTTCATCTCCTTTTCGATCTGTAACTAAAGCAGTAAAATACTTAATTTTATGAATTACGTGTGAATCACCTAGTAAATTCGAGAAAAGGCTCTTCAAATCAAGCCATCGGTATGGAGTCTTTTTGAGGCAGCCATAGTAAAGATTAAAGCCATCTACGTAAACAGTTGTTCGCTGCATGAAGATAAAACTCAGTAGGGGTGGTAGAAAAAACAAGGGTCACCAAAGTGACCCTGTGGCCTGCGGACATAGTCGTCAGGCGAAGTAGTAATGTAATTATAACCATACCTAAAACTTAGTCAATGATTTTTTTGGTTTTTTTGCCTCAAACCCAGGAAAAACAAAATACAAACAAAAGGTTAGAGTTTACTCTCACCCTTTAAATTAAAGCTTTCGCCACAGCCACACAAACTTTCTGCGTTAGGGTTTTTAAATTCCAATTGAGACACACCCAAACCCCTTTTTACATAATCAATTTCAGTTCCTGCAATTTTTGAAATGCAATCTGGATCTACATAAATAATTAAATTATTAATTTTGATTTCAATATCATTCGGTTTTTTAGAATCCACTATTTCAGGCATATACATATAACCAGAGCAGCCTGTTTTCTTAATCCATAATCTAAAAAAATAATTTTCGCCCTTTTTAGATAGCAACGATTGAATATGTTCAGCCGCATTTTTAGTAAGCAAGATAATTGACATAACTACTCCGTCGAAATACTGTTGGGGTCATTGTGAATGGCTGCAATCATCGTCTGCCAAGCCAGTGTCGCGCATTTAACACGCGCAGGAAATTCATGCACGCCTGATAATACAGATAATTTCCCCAGTAAATTCTCATCTGATTTATTGTCGCCTTTTGTTATTAACAAATGAAAAGCATTAAATAATATTTCGGCTTCTTGTAGATTTTTATTTTTCAAAGCCTCGGTCATCAAAGATGCCGACGCCATTGAAATCGCGCAGCCTGCGCCATCAAAACTAGCGTCAGTAATCATATTATTTTTTATAGCTAAATATAAAGTTAATTTATCGCCGCAGAGGGGATTAAAACCCTCTTTACTATAATTTGCGCTCGCCAATTTTTTAAAATTACGCGGATTTCTGCCATGATCAATAATTAATTGTTGGTATAAATCTCTTAAATCAGACATTAAAGACCCTCACCCTAACCCTCTCCCGATTACGGGAGAGGGAACCTTAAATTCTAAACCTCACCCTAACCCTCTTCTGATTACGGAAGAGAAAACCTTAAATTCTAAACCTCACCCTAACCCTCTCCCGATTACGGGAGAGGGGATTTTAAATTTTAAAAATTCTCACCACTTCTTTTAATGCTTCAACTAGCGCATCAATATCAGATTCATCATTATAAATTCCAAGTGATATTCGAGAAAGCGCAGGTACCCCTAAAAAATTAATTAATGGCATAGCGCAATGATGACCCGCTCGGATGGCAACATTCGATTGAGCTAAAATAGTCGCGACATCATGCGGGTGTACGCTATCAAATACAAAAGAAATAATGCCAATTTTATTGTTAGCATTACCAAAAATTTTCAATGCTTTAAATTCAGCTAATTTATTATTAGCGTAATCTAATAATTTTTTTTCGTGTGAAGCTATGTTATCAAATCCAATTGACTCAATAAATTCAATAGCCGATTTTAAAGCCACAACACCTGCGATATTGGGCGTTCCCGCTTCAAATTTATACGGCAACACATTAAAAGTGGTCTTCTCAAATGAAACGGATGAAATCATATCACCGCCCGTTTGATACGGCGGCATTTTTTCTAGCCAGCTTGTTTTACCATATAAAACACCCACACCCGTTGGGCCATAGAGTTTGTGTGATGAAAACACATAAAAATCACAATCTAAATCTTGTACATCGACTGGAATGTGCGCCACCGCTTGCGCACCATCAATTAAAACAGGAATATTTTTTTGATGTGCCATTGCAATCATTTTTTTAATAGGATTGAGAGTGCCAAGCACATTTGAAATATGAATAAGTGAAATTAATTTTGTTTTATGAGATAAATTATTTTCATAAAAATTAAGATCAATCTCGCCGTTTTCTAAAATAGGAATTACTTTTAATGTCGCACCCGTTTTTTCACATAACATCTGCCACGGAACAATATTGGAATGATGCTCCATTATTGATAACATAATTTCATCATCAGGTTTTATGTTTTCAGAGATGCCAAAACTGTGCGCTATTAAATTAATAGATTCTGTTGTGCCTTTGGTAAAAATAATTTCATGTGTATTTTTAGCATTAATAAATTGACGCGTTTTTTCTCGTGAATCCTCGTATAATTTTGTAGCGGCTTCACTTAATTTATAAACACCGCGATGAATATTGGCATTATTATTTTCATAAAAAGCTTTTTCAGCATTGATCACGCACGCTGGCTTTTGAGTTGTGGCGCCTGAATCCAAATAAGTAACGCCTGTATTTTTAAAAATGGGAAAATCTGCTTTACATTTCATATTGCATCACCACTGATCGAATATAAGATTGAATTTGCTCATTGGGCAATAAATCCAGTATCTCACTAATAAAGGCTTGAATTAATATTTTTTTAGCTTTGTCAGCTGAAATACCGCGTGATTGTAGATAAAACAAGGCCTGCTCATCCAAACAACCCACCGTTGCGCCATGCGAACACTGAACATCATCTGCATCAATTTCTAATTCTGGCTTTGTGTCGATTTCAGCCTTTTCTGATAATAATAAATTTCTGTTATCCAAATGTGCATTTGTTTTTTGTGCATTTTTATGGACAATAATTTTTCCATTAAAAACACCGCGGGCATTGTCTGACATAACACCTTTGTAATTTTGACGGCTGTCACACTGCTCTGCAATATGATCCACGCGTGTATGAAAATCCAAATGCTGGTTTTGATGACCATAATAAAGCCCAATTAAATTTCCGGATGCGCCCGCGTGATTAAAGCAATAATTTAAGTCATGTCGCATTAATTTAGAGCCTAAAGCAATATGATAAGTATTCACCACGGCGTTTTTTTCTGGAAAAATATTTGTCTTTGCAATATGAAAAGCTTGTTTGCTATCGCGCTGCAATCGATAGTGATTTAGTGTTGAATTTTGTTTTGCAACAATGTCTGATGCAATGCTGTTAAAATACTGATTACCCTCTAAGCCGATATAATCTTCTATAATACTCGCTTCGCTTTGCTCTCCTGCTACTATAAAATGCTTTAAATAATTCATTTGATTCACATTATTCTGAGTTTGGATGTGAACAATATGAATAGGCTTGTTTAAAATAGTTTTGTCAGGAATATTAATGTAGGCGCCATCTTGAAACAAAGCATTATTCAAAGCAGAAAATCCCGTATTGTCAGATTGTTTTAGTAATTGAGCAATATTGTCAGCATTTTTACTAATGATTGATATAATATTATTATTTTTAGATGATAATATTTCACAATACTGCCCGTCAATAAAAACTATTCTATACGCATCAAAAGTAAATAAATCTGTTTTAATTTTTACAGCATCAATATTAATATCCAATTTATTATTTAGCTCAAAATTAATTTTGGTTAATTCAGAAACATCGGTATATTTCCACTCTTCTTGTTTTGAAGTAGGAAAGCCTGATGCTAAAAATTGGTTTAATGCGTGCGTGCGAAAAGCATGAGATGCTGGATCTGTTTTTAGAATTATATTCTGTAAATATTCTTTCGAAAATATCATTTATTATTTTTCCCCTTCGCTAGCGCTCGGGTTCTGAACGTTAGCCATGTCTTTACAATGCACCATAGCCTCCACTTTCAATTTCTAGTGCTAATTTTTTATCGCCAGATTTTACAATTTTTCCATTTAATAAAATATGCACAAAATCAGGCTCAATGTAATTTAATAAGCGCTGATAATGCGTAATGATCAAAAACCCGCGCTCTTTATTTCGCAATGTATTGACGCCCTTTGCCACAATTTGCAGCGCATCGATATCCAAACCAGAATCCAGTTCATCCAAAATGGCTAATTTGGGTTGCAATAACAGCATCTGTAAAATTTCATTTCGCTTTTTCTCGCCACCTGAAAAACCTGCATTCACTGCGCGTTTTAAAAATTTTTCATCCATACCCACTTCGGTTAAATAACTTTGTGCCATTTTCATAAAATCAAATGCGTCAAGCGGATTCTCTCCGCGTGCTTTTCTGATGCTATTTAATGCTGTTTTTAAAAAATATAAATTATTAACACCTGGAATTTCAACAGGATATTGCATCGCTAAAAAAATACCTGCAATCGCCCGCTGCTCCACTGACAAGTCAAATAAATTGTGGTTATTAAATAAAACCTCGCCCTCTGTCACAACATAACCATCGCGTCCCGCCAAAACAGATGACAAGGTTGTCTTTCCAGAACCGTTGGGACCCATAATCGCATGCACCTCTCCCGGGCTAATAGTTAAATTAATACCCTTGAGTATCTCGGTATTGTTTATTTTGGCATGTAAATTTTTTATTGTTAACACTTAAAGACCCTCACCCATTTAAAATATTCAACCAATCGAGCCTTCTAAACTCACTTCTAATAATTTTTGCGCTTCCACTGCAAATTCCATTGGTAATTCCTGAAAAACGGCCTTACAAAAGCCATTGACAATCAGCGACACTGCATTCTCTGGTGATATTCCACGCTGTCTGCAATAAAATAATTGGTCATCACTGATTTTCGACGTCGTTGCTTCGTGCTCTACTTGTGCTGTTTTATTTTTCACGACAATGTAAGGAAAAGTATGCGCGCCACATTGATTACCAATCAATAAAGAATCACATTGACTATAATTACGTGCATTTTGTGCGCCTGGATTAACACGCACCAAACCACGATAACTATTTTGACCGTGACCCGCAGTAATGCCCTTGGAAATAATTGTGCTCTTGGTATTTTTTCCAATGTGAATCATTTTCGTGCCTGTATCAGCTTGCTGATAATGATTTGTCAGCGCCACAGAATAAAACTCACCGACTGAATAATCGCCGCGTAAAATAACGCTGGGGTATTTCCACGTAATCGCAGAACCCGTTTCAATTTGCGTCCATGATATTTTGGCATTGTCTTCTAAACAAATACCGCGCTTGGTGACAAAATTATAAATACCGCCTTTGCCATTTTCATCGCCGGGATACCAATTTTGAACAGTCGCATATTTAATTTGTGCGTTTTTATGCGCAACTAATTCCACAACTGCCGCGTGCAGTTGATTTTCATCACGCATTGGCGCTGTGCAGCCTTCTAAGTAACTCACGTAACTATTTTCATCGGCAATAATTAGGGTGCGTTCAAATTGCCCTGTTTTAGCTGTATTAATTCTAAAATAAGTCGATAATTCCATGGGGCATCGCACACCTTTTGGAATATAAACAAATGAGCCATCGCTAAAAACAGCTGCATTTAATGTCGCAAAAAAATTATCGCGATACGAAACAACTGTGCCTAGATATTTTTCAATTAACTCAGGATGTTTTTGAACCGCTTCTGAAAAAGAGCAAAAAATAACTCCCGCTTCATTTAATTTTTCTTTGTAAGTTGTTGCAACTGATACGCTATCAAAAACTGCATCGACTGCAACGCCGGCTAATTTCGCTCGCTCATGTAATGGAATACCTAGTTTTTCATAGGTTTCTAATAACTTGGGATCAACGTCTGCTAAACTTTTTGGCGCATTGTCTTTTGATTTTGGGGCGGCATAATAGCTTAAAGCTTGAAAATCGATGGGGTCTATTTTTAAATGCGCCCAGTCGGGCAACTTTTTATCGAGCGTTAACCAGTGGCGATAGGCCTCAAGTCGCCATTTAAGCATAAATTCTGGCTCATTTTTCTTGTGGGAAATAAAACGAATAATATCTTCGCTTAATCCCGCAGGTGCGACGTCCATTTCAATATCGGTTGTAAACCCAAATTGATACTGTTTTTTGACGACCTGATCTAAATACGATTTATTGCTCACGGACATGCACCTTAAAGTTGGCATAGTGTACACTATTTGCACTATACCACAAAGCAATTTAAGTGTTCACTATAGTATTTTGTGATTTATCTGAGTTATCAATCTAATTATTAATATAATTTTACTGTCTATATACATTAATTAGGTTGCGCTCAAGATATAATCTCTCGCATTTGACTATAAAACCTAAGGAACAGCTGTGAATGATGCATTATCTATTTATCTAGATGAATCAGGTGATTTGGGATTTAATTTCGACAATAAGGGGACACCTCGGTATTTCGTTATCTCGTTGCTTGTCTGTAAAAATAGAACCACCATCGAGCTATTTAAAGACGCGATTAGAAAAACGCTTAAAAATAAAATTGGGACAAAAAAATCCAATTCGAGAGAACTCAAAGGTAACGACTCTACGCTCTTAGTAAAACAGTATTTTTATCGTCAAATCGAGTCATCAAAAGATTGGCATGTCTACGCAATTGTTTTAGACAAGCATAAGTACAAACATAAAATTAATTTATTACCCCGCGAATATGAAATTTATAATTCTCTTTCTAAGAAAATCATTACTGAGACTGGTTTAGAAAAAATAAAATCACGATTTTTATTGGTGGCTGACAAAAGAAGCAAGCATCAAACCACTGAATTTAATAAAGCGCTTTTTGACTATCTTGACTCAATATTACCAACCAATGTTTTGCGCAATATTGTTCACGAAGATTCGTCAAAAGATGCTTTGCTGCAATCAGTCGATCTGTTTTGCTGGGGAATATGGAAATTCTACGAGCACCAGGATGATAGCTGGATTTCGGTTTTTAAAAACAGGTTAACACTAATTGAATCGGATAATTTCTTGAAATCAGAAAAAAGACGGTCCCTAAAAAGTGTGGTTCTTACCTTCTGATCCAACTGATGGAAGGAATCCAGTAAGCACAAAATAGGCTTTACCCGTCTTAGAACTAATTATACAGGGCTCAAGGAGACCGTCAAGAAAAAATTTTAAGACATAAATAGTTACAACTCTCTGAAAACCATGCAAAATAGCTCAATGAAAACAGTCAATTCCAAGCAAAAAACTATCCTGATTGCCTCGCTGGTCAGCGCAGGCACCAATACTTTTTTGGCTATTTTAAAGATCATTATTGGCTATGCCGGTCACTCTCAAGCGTTGATTGCCGACGGGATTCATTCTTTTTCTGATTTGATTAGCGATACCTTGGTGCTATTTGCGGCACGCGCGGGAGATCAACTACCTGACAAAGAGCATCCTTATGGCCATCAACGAATCGAAACCATTGCGGGCATTATTATTGCGTTAATTTTATTTGGCGTTGCTATCACCATTGGTTTTAATGCGTTTGAAAGAATGATGCACCCCAATTTAATTTTGCGGCCCACTTTTTTGGTTGTTTTAGTGGCTGCTATTTCCATTGTTGCCAATGAATTTTTATTTCATTATACCTATCGTCAAAGTAAAAAAATTGATTCAAATTTATTAATGGTCAATGCCTGGCATAATCGCAGCGATACATTTGTATCAATAATTGTTTTGCTTTCTGTAATAGGCGCTATGATTGGATGGCGCTGGTTTGATGCTGCGGGCGCTGCCATCATTGCGCTCTTAATTGCAAAAATGGCGATTAAAATGATTTGGCGTGCCGGTCAAGAATTAATTGATCGCGGTGTCGATGAGAAAACATTATCTCATATTGAAACAGTAATTAATAACGTTCATGGCGTTCGCTCCATTCATCAACTTAGAACGCGCATGCATGGCAGCACTATTTTGGTTGATTTACATATTATTGTTGACCCCTTTATTAGCGTTTCTGAGGGTCATCACATTGGTGAGCGTGTTCACCTACAATTAATGCAAAATATTAAAAACCTTAAAGATGTTACCATTCATATTGATCCTGAAAATGATGAGCAAGAGAGACCATCACTTCACTTACCTGATCGAGAAAAAATAAATAAATTATTAACTGAGCGCTGGGAAAAATTGGCTGGCTTTGATCAAATAAAAAAAATTACACTGCATTATTTAGCGGGGCATTTATATATCGAAGCATTTTTACCAGAATCGGTTGTGACAAAAGAATCTCACGCCGAATTAACAAAAGAATATCAAACTGCAGCAAAAAATATTCCTGATGTTGCGAGCGTTGCACTTCATTTTATGCCAGAAAGTAAATAAATCATGACCCAAACCTATTTATTTTATGATATTGAAACAACGGGCTTAAATAAATGCTTTGACCAAATAGTGCAATTTGCAGCGATTAGAACAGATTTAAATTTAAAAGAATTAGAGCGACATGAATTTTCAGTCAAATTAAATTGCGATGTCATTCCAGCGCCGGCTGCAATTATTACTCATCGCATTGGCGTGAAGCATTTTCAAGATGGGGTTTCAGAATTAGAAGCCATTCAACAAATTCACGCTTTATTAAACACGCCGGGCACGATTAGCGTGGGTTATAATTCACTGGGATTTGACGATGAATTTTTAAGATTTTCGTTTTATAAAAATCTATTACCGCCTTATACGCATCAATTTTCAAATAACTGCGCCCGCATGGATATTTATCCCATCACGCTGCTCTATTATTTATTTAAAAAAGAACATCTTCATTTTCCGGTCATTAATAATAAAATCAGCCTAAAATTAGAAAACTTAAATACTCACAATCAATTTTTTGAAGGTCAATCTCATCATGCGATGGTCGATGTTGAAATCACTTTAAAATTAGCTCAAAAATTAGCTCAAGATAAAAAAATGTGGGATTATGTGATTCAGTATTTTCAAAAAAATATTGATGACAGCCGAATATCAGAATCCACAGAAAAACTAGAAATCAATAATCAAAACTATAACATAGGTTTTTTGGCATCTGGAAAACTAGGTGCTGATAATCACTTTATGGCGCCTGTTATTCAGCTGGGTACGCATTTGCATTATAAAAATCAGTTGTTATTTTTAAGATTGGATTTGCCAGAGCTCCGAAGCGCAACACAATCAGATGTTGAAAAAAATACTTATGTCATCAGAAAAAAGTTAGCCGAACCTCCCGTTTTTTTTCCGTTTAAAAATCGCTATTTTGATTTGCTGTCCAATGAAAGAAAAGCTGAGTTTGAAAAAAATAAGTTGTGGCTGATAGAAAACTCAACTATTTTTACTGAAATTAAAAATTTTTATCAACATAATAAATATCCCTTTGTGCCAAACCGCGATGTTGATGCCGCTTTATACGATATTGGTTTTCCAACACCCGCTGAAGAAAATTTATTTCGACAATTTCACGCGGCAAAACCGTCTGAAAAATCAATTATTGCAGACAAATTTTCAAATAAAATTAGACAGGAGCAAGCGATTCGCATTTTAGGAAGGTTTTTTCCTAATTTTTTATCTGAAAAAAATAAAATGCAATTTGAATCCTATCTTGCTGCCGACTGCGTCGATTTTAAAAACGAAAAAAAATTAACGCGCCAAAAGGCATTGGATGATATTGCTGAAATCAGAAAAAATAAAAAATTAGATGCCAAACAAACAGAGCTACTAAATGAGTATGAGCAATACTTAAATAAGACGCGATAAATCGCGTCTCTACGCTATTTTGATTTTGCTGTCTTTTGAATTTCTGCTTGAACTTGCTTGATTTCAGCGGTCAGCTGCGTTTGCAATTGTTGAATTTCAGTTTGCATATGCGCAATTTGGCCCTGAATTTGATCGTGCATGGCAGCAATCGCTTTTTGTGTTGTTGCTTGCTGTGCAGCGAGCGCTTTATTTAAATTCGTTGAAACAGCGGTGATTTGTGTTTGCAGCGTATTAATAGCTTGTTGCGATTGCGTGTCGGTCGCAGTGGTTGCCGCAAGCGATGCGGCTGAAACCAAAAATCCCAAGCTTAATACCATCAACATTTTATTTATTTTCATATTTCCTCCGACAAGAGACAAGGCTAAACAAATTAGGTTTTTTTAGTATAGCGCGTTGCTGCCATAAATAGAAAGGGGACAACGCAGCCCACAATAACACCCGCAATAATAATGGTTTCATAAATGGTGATATTCCCAACGGGTATTTGACTGGGCGGCACAAAGCTAATCACAATGGCAAACAAGCAAGTGATAAGACCAATTAATCCCGTAATCCAAATCCCGATTTTGCCGCCCGGCACTTTAAAAGCACGCGGTTTATTGGGAAATTTATATCTGAGTCTAATGGCAGCCGGAAACATCGCCACATAGACCAATAGAGCCAAAATCGATGTCACGTCTGTTAACACCCAAAACGCACTGCTGACAGACGGCATTAAAATAAAAACAGAGCACAGTAGTGTAAAAATAAAGCCTTGTAGCATCAGCATTCTAACTGGCGCCCCCCGCTTGGATAATTTGCCCAGCGATTTTGGCAATGAGCCATCTTGGCTCGCGACCAACATGCCTTTGCTTGGCCCCAGCATCCACGCTGCGGCACCCCCAATCGCGCCAAATACAATAAATATGCCCATAATAGGCATAATCCAGCTCATGTGAAATTCTTTAAAGAATAAACTAAAAGCTTGCAGCAATCCCGAGACAATATTTAATTGTTTGGCAGGAACAACCGCTGAAATCGCAAGCGATCCTAAAATCAACGTCACCATAATTAAAATAATGGAATATAAAATCGCTTTAGGATAATCGCGTTGCGGATTAGCAACATCATTTGCGTGCGCTGCTGACATTTCCATGCCGACAAGACCAAATAAAATTCCTACAAATAAAACCATATTGTTAATGTGAAAGCTGGGGAAAAAACTGTTAGTCGACATTTCCATGTGAATCGGTTTTCCGATCATCACCCACATGATTCCTAAAATAATAATAAAGAACATCGGTACCAGTGTGCCAATAATCGCCGAAAAATTACTGAGCCAACTTGCGGCTTTCATCCCCATGCAATTAATCCAGGTCGCACCCCAAAATACGATCATAATTACCGATAGCATATATGTTTTGCTGTTCTCTAAGCTGGGGTCAAAAACATAGGCAATCGTAACTGCAATCAAAGACATAATGGTTGGATACCAAACGATATTATAAAACCATTGCAACCAAATCGTCACAAATCCAATTTTTTTACCAAATGCTTCTCGCACCCAAATATACACACCCCCTGTTTCAGGCCAGCCTGTTGCCAATTCGGCAGAAATTAAAGATACGGGAAAAAAGAATACGATAGCCGCCAGTAAATAATAAAATACCGCGGAAAAACCATATTCTGCACTAATTGGCAATGTGCGCAAACTATCGATTGCGATGACATTGATAGCCACTAAACTTAATAAACTAAGAGGTTTTTTAAATATTTTTTTGATGTTATCAATTTCGCTCATGATTTTCTCTGTTTTCTTGTTGTATGGTTGGCAACATGATGTCGCAAATATTCTGGATGTGCATTTTCAGGAGAAATAATATCGCCTTGATGATATTTTAAATCTGCTATTGCCAGCATTGCGCGCGCATCAG
Organism: Gammaproteobacteria bacterium; assembly: GCA_023266215.1. GTDB lineage: Bacteria > Pseudomonadota > Gammaproteobacteria > Coxiellales > Coxiellaceae > JAHFRQ01. The sequence continues at coordinate 37,949 of JAHFRQ010000013.1, forward strand.
GATAAACAGTTGTTAGCAAAGTTTTTTCTTTTAGAAAATCATTAGCTAATTCTGCTGAATAAACATCCCAAGCATTTCCAGCGCAAAGCCAACTTACCTTAGGAATAAGATTAATGTCAATTTCCATGGGTGCTGATAATTGATCTGCTTGTTTAGATTGCATGATATGATTTTGATCAACTTCATAAACACCCCAATAAATACTGGATAACCTGGCATCCCAACCGGCAATAATATTTTTTTCTTGCGTTTGATCGTGCGCTGTTTGCGCTAAAGTTTGCAGCGTTGAAACAGGAATCACAGGAATGCTTAATCCAAACGCCAAACCCTGCGCCATCCCCAATGATAATCGCACACCCATAAAACTCCCGGGGCCCGATCCAAATGCAATTGCATTTAAATCAGACAGCTTAATGTTGGCTTCTGATAAAACAGATTGAATCAGGGGTAATAATAATTGCGAATGTAATCTGGGCGCAATGTCAAAGCGTGAAAATATTTTCCCATCATGTTGCAACGCAACAGAGCAGGCGTTGGTGGCTGTATCAAAAGCTAAAAGTGTCGTCACAATGCTCTACTCTGGTTTTGTAAAAAGATTATCTTACAGGAATTTCATTAAAAATCACGCCAAGAACCTGCGACAACACCATAAGCTGCATATCGGTATTTGTTTGTGGCATCCATATTGGCTCGATTATAAGTAACCGCGCTACTATTTTTCATCGTGAGCGTACCATATGAAAAAACAGCGCCATTCACAACAGTAGAATTGCTCATGGTAACTGTTGACGCGCTATAAACCAATCCATTGACAACCGCGTTTGTTGATATTGTTATTGATCCTGTTGCATAAATACTACCGTTAATCACTGCGGCACCATCGAGCACCACATTGCCACTCACCACAATCACCGTTGGCGAACCCGAATTTGCAACAATGGTATTGCTGTCAATCGTTGCTGTATTGTTTCCAGCACTGCCAGTCATGCTGATATAAACCACTTTTCCGGCAGGTCCATTTCCATTAAGCTGCGCATTTACATTTTGATTGGATGAAAAAGAATATTGGATTGGGGCGGTGAACTGGAAACTAGTAATCGCCTTTCCGAGATACTCTGTCTGCAAAGTCGCGGATGATTTAGCAGCCAACGCCGCATCATTTTGAGTCACATCTGAGACAATATGTCCCGCGTAAGAGCTTTTACCTGATGCGATATAGGTTGCTGCAGTATTGGCAAAGCTTGCGGTACCACCGGTATGCACTGTGTAATTAGATGCAAGATTGGTGATAGACGAGGAATTCTGCATGTCCAGCGCAGCTTTTGATGTCATGGGAATAATCGGTGGCGAATAACGTTTTGTTATCGCTGTAATCACGCGGGTACTAACAGCACTAGGTGAAACACCGGTTGATTGAATCTGAATGGTTTGATTGTCGGGTGAATAAGTAAATACGGCAGAATAGGTCGCATTATTTGATAAAGTTCCAACAAGCTTTTGGCCATTTATGACGTTATTAGGATTTAGATTTAAATAGCCCAGAGCAAAATCAAAACCAGCCTGCGCTGCGTTATCAGCCAGTGAAGTGTCGGTCGCATTGCGATACAGTCGCTGGTCATTGACCAGAACGCGCGCGGTAAAAAGAGTAAGCGTTGTCATGAGCACCAAGATACCTAGCGTAATCATGATCGCTGCAACACCCGCTTGTTTTTGTTTGTAAAACACGGGATTATCTCCCTTGATGAAAAACATTTACCCACAGTGTTATTATAGCCATGAAAAGCATGAATCCCCATGAAATTTATAGTGTTTCAGCCTTAAATCTTGAAACCAAAGCACTTTTATCAACCCATTTTGGCGTTATTTACGTTTCAGGAGAGATTTCCAACCTATCAAGACCCAGCTCAGGTCATCTTTATTTTTCACTCAAAGATCAGCAATCGCAAATCAAATGCGCCCTATTTCGCTTTCAAAATCAAAAAATTCCGTTTGAAATGGAAAATGGTCAGGCCGTGATTGTCAAAGCGCAAGTAAGCTTATATGAAGCCCGTGGTGATTATCAGCTGATCGTATCTAGCGTTGAATTAGCCGGCGCCGGACAATTACAAATTGAATTTGAGAAATTAAAAAATAAATTATCAATGGCTGGGCTATTTGATGAAGCACATAAAAAAACTTTACCTACACTGCCAAAACAAATCGGCATAATCACCTCACCTTCTGCTGCTGCGTTACATGATATTTTAAAAGTACTGAAAAAAAGATTTCCGAGCATTCCCATTTTAATTTATCCCGCAATGGTACAAGGTGAAATGGCGGCGAATCAAATAATCAATGCGATTAAAACAGCAAATCATAGAAAAGAATGTGATATTTTAATTTTAGCGCGCGGCGGCGGCTCACTTGAAGATTTATGGTGTTTTAATAATGAAAAATTAGCACATGCTATTTTTGAATCAACTATTCCCATTATTACCGGGATTGGTCATCAAACGGATTTTACGATTGCCGATTTTGTGGCAGATTGCCGCGCGCCGACGCCGTCTGCTGCGGCTGAAATGGTAACACCCGATTGCGTTGATATCTTAAATCAATTATCAAAACAACAAAAAAGTTTAGAACAAATTATTGGCTCTAAAATTAATATTTTAAAAGCTCATTTAATGCATTTAAGAAAACGCTTAAAACATCCTGCTGAAAAATTAAAGGAATACGCACAAAAACTAGATTTATCTGAAATGAATTTAAAAAAAATAATGGAAAGAATTTTATGCAATCATCGTAAATCTATTTCACATTATGCAGAGTTACTCGACAATTTAAGCCCGCTTAGAATTTTGCAGCGCGGTTTTAGCGTGACGCGAAAAAAAGGCTCAAAAGATGTGCTCACGTCAGTCAAGCAAGTTTCGCCAGGCGATCGTATTGTCACGCAATTATCAGATGGCGAAATTGAATCGGTTGTTTAAGATTACTTTATCGGCAAATAAATATCGGTGATCAAAGATTTTGCCGGTGTTTTAAAGGGGAGCTTGCGATGCACAATAAAGTTAGGAAAATCCGCAGGTTCATAACCACTGTTAGGCAGCCAGATGCCATATAAAGTTTTGTAGGTATTTTCTATTTTTTCAAGTGCGCCATGATGCGTGATAATCGCATATTTTCCACCATGCAAAGTTTGAATGCCAAGCTGCCCTTTGGGTTTTAAATCAGGATTATTTTCTAGCGTAACGCAGGCATCAAATCGTAATTTGTCGGTGGGCGTAAGATCAGGTGTATCATAAGCAATGCTAATTTTTTGCGTGGTGGGTGATAAAATCGTTCCCATGCCGACCGCAGAAACTAATTGAAACCACGTTTCAATACTTTTTTCATACGCGCCAATGTGGCGGATAAACGCGACTTTAATAGGCGCAATTTGCTTTATTTCAACTTGTTTTTTAATTTCTGCCATGCTGACTTCTGGCAAGCCTAATTTTTCAGATTTCTTTTCTGATGCTTGCGCAAGATTAATTTTAGCGCGATCGCGATACGCTTTAGGCGTTTGGTCATACGCTTCTTTAAAAGCGCGATGAAATGATTGCTGCGTATCGTAACCGGCACGTTCTCCAATATGAACAATGGCCATATCAGTAAAAGCAAGGTCTGATGTCGCGCGCACCAAACGTAATCGACGGATATAACTTTTAATAGACTCACCCGTGTAAGCCGTAAAAATACGATGAAAATGATAGGGCGAAAAAAAAGCTTCGGATGCTAATTTTTCCAATGATAGCTGATCATCCAAATGGTTCTGTATGTAAATCAAGATATTGAGCATTCTTGATTGATAAGTTAACTTAAGATCTGTTATCATAGGCTTTAAATAATATTTTTTAAAACAATCGTGTGTTCTCGATCAGGACCTGTTGAAATAATATCAAACGGTACGCCGCACAAAGTTTCTAAGCGTTTAATATAATCGCGTGCTTTTTGTGGCAATTGATTAAAATCAGTCGCGCCAAAAGTCTCTGACATCCAACCATCCATTTCTTCGTAAATAGGCTCACATTCTGCTAAATCATATAAATCCATTGGCAGATCTTCTAATATTTTTCCATGATATTTATAAGCAACACAGATTTTAATTTTATCCAATGTATCTAGCACATCCATTTTCGTTAACACAATGCTAGATAAACTATTAATTTGAACTGAGCGACGCATTAAAACCACATCAAACCAACCACAACGACGTGGACGACCGGTGACTGAGCCAAATTCTTTTCCGCGCTCTGCCATTAAACTGCCGATCTCGTCTTTCAATTCGGTTAAAAAAGGACCTGAGCCAACGCGTGTTAAATACGCTTTGGTGACGCCCAAAACAGCGTCTATATAGCGCGGGCCAAAACCCGTTCCTGTGCTAACGGCACCGGCTGTCGTGTTAGATGATGTGACAAACGGATAAGTACCAAAATCAATATCTAAAAAAGCACCCTGCGCGCCTTCAAATAAAATCGATTTTTCCTCTGCTGCTAATTTCTGCAGTTTTGCTGTCACATCGACAACCATAGGTAATAATATTTCGGCGGCTTTCATTAAATCATCGTACACTTTTTCAAATGGCAAGGCGTCTAACTTAAAGTACTGTGTTAAATAAAAATTATGGAATGCTGCAAGGGCCTTTAATTTTTCTTTTAAAACTTCTGGATGAAATAAATCCATCATGCGAATACCGCGACGCGCCACTTTATCTTCATAGCATGGCCCAATCCCGCGGCCTGTAGTGCCAATTTTATTGACGCCTTTTGCAATTTCTCGCGCTTGATCAATCGCTACGTGATAAGGCAGTAAAATATTACATGCTGAGCTAATCGATAATCTTTTTGAAACAGGCACACCGCGGCTTTCTAATTCTTGCATTTCACTTAAGAACGCTTCGGGTGATAAAACAACCCCATTGCCGATAAAGCAATGCACGCCTTCGTGTAAAATACCCGACGGCATTAATCTCAATACAGTTTTTTGACCATTAATAACGAGTGTATGCCCGGCATTGTGACCACCTTGGTATCTTACAACCGCCGCGACCTGATCGGTCAGCATATCAACGATTTTGCCCTTTCCTTCATCGCCCCACTGCGTACCCAAAATGACTATGTTTTTGCTCATGCTCAATTCCCAATTTCAAAACGCCTTCATCATACATTAATCAAGACAAACTTAGTATTCTTTAAAAGAAAATCAGCCAACATTAAGACAACATTAATTTCTCTAAATGCAGCTTATTTTGTTGACTTATTTCAACTATTGGTCAAAATGCAAATCACATTAAAACAAACAGGGTGAAATCATGCAAAGCGCGCGGTTTTTTTCTTCTGAAGTGCCGAGCGCAACACCTCGGGCACCAAGACCAAGAATACTAACAGCAACAAGCGAACAGATGCTGGGAATGGGATTTATTCCTCTGGAACCACTAGAAAGTTCAGCTCCAGAAAAATCTTCGAAATCAGGCTATTCATCGCATCCTTCAAAATCGAGTGGAAGCTAAAGCTCATCGGATTCCTGAGTTTTAAAAAACCGCTCAAAATCGGCCTGCTGGATTTCTAGACTTAATAAATGATTTCCAGCGTCATCTGTTTTTTCTGACTGAACCACGCCGAGCTCGTATAATTTTGCGCGGAGTTTTCCCTGATTGGTATTTAAAATCACATTATGTTTAGTTAAACGTTTTGATAATAATTCAGTAATCGCTTGTTCTAATAAATCTAAGCCAATTTTTTTAGCCGCTGAAATCCAAACACGTTTGGGTAATTTATGTTCGTTGTAATCAATGCGTGAGTGACGCTCACCCAACAAATCAATTTTATTCATCACTTGTAATTGCGGAATGTGTCCTGCGCCAATTTCTGTGAGCACGGCATTGACATCTTGCGTCATGCGAACACTTTGATCTGAATGCGCGTCAATCACATGCAGCAATAAATCTGCCTGGCGCGTTTCTTCTAAAGTGGCTTTAAATGCTGCGATTAATTCGTGCGGCAAATGCTGAATAAAACCCACTGTATCCGCTATCACTAATTCACCCAATTGCGGAAAAATAGTGCGTCGCAAAGTGGGGTCGAGCGTTGCGAATAATTGATCTGCGACAAATACTTCTGACTGTGTTAATTGATTAAATAAAGTAGATTTACCAGCATTTGTATAGCCCACTAAAGCAATTTGTAATAAATTAGATTTTTCACGTGCACGGCGATTTTGATCACGCTGCATTTCTACTTTTTTTAATCGTGATTTAATTTTGCTGATGCGATCTTGCACCAAACGTCTGTCAGTTTCTAATTGCGTTTCGCCCGGGCCTCGCATGCCGATGCCGCCTTTTTGGCTCTCAAGATGGCTCCATCCGCGCACTAAGCGAGAGCTCGCATGCGTTAATTGCGCTAATTCAACTTGTAATTGACCTTCATGCGTTCGCGCGCGCAATGAGAAAATATCGAGAATTAATTCTGAGCGATCAACGACACGACACTCGCACAGCGCTTCTAGATTTCTCGCTTGCGCTGGCGTTAACATGTGATTAATTAAAATAACATCGGCTTTTTCAGCTTTAATTAAAGCGGCGATTTCTTCTGCTTTGCCTTCGCCCATAAAATACTTAGGCATCACTTTTTTTAAATTACCCGTCATCACACCCACAATATTGGCGCCTGCAGAAACCGCCAGCGCTGAAAATTCTTCTAAAGCTTCTTCAAAATCATTTTCATAATCCGCACGCGCAACACAAAACTGCACCAAAAATGCTTGCTCACCGCCCTTCTCGCGGGATATAAAAAATTCTTTAGTAGCCAAATTCACCTCGTCGTTCTACCATTTATAACTCATATAACTCAGAGTGTCGAATGGTCATTGTGTCCTTGTATGAAGGACACAAGTATGCTATAGTGTCCTTGTATGAAGGATACTATGCAGGATACAGCTATGCGCGACTTGCTTGAGACGATATTAAGAGAAAATTTGGCTGCCATTGAAGAGGCTAAAAAAAGTAGCGTTCAACGACAATGCGCTTTTTCGTCCGCAACCAATATGATTAAAGTGGGTATTGGCATGCGAAGAGCTGGAAAAACGTATATTATGTATCAAACCATTAACGCCCTATTGAATCAAGGCGTCTTAAAAGAACAAATCTTGTTTCTTAATTTCGAAGACGACCGTCTTTTACCCATGAATGTAAAAGAAGCGGGAAAATTATTAGATACATTTTATAATTTATATCCAGAAAACCATCATCGCATTTGTTATTTATTTCTCGATGAAATTCACAATGTCACAGACTGGCAGCTTGTCGTGCGTCGTTATTTTCAAACTAAAAACGTTCAGCTTTATTTAACAGGCTCATCTGCCAAATTGCTCAGCAAAGAAATTCACACGAGCTTGCGCGGACGCTCCCTTGCAACTGAAATTTGGCCTTACAGTTTTTCAGAATATTTAACTGCGCATCATATTAAAAAACCAACAAAACCATTAGGTCAAGTTGGTTTTGATGTGCTACATAAACACTTATTGAATTATTTTGCTATCGGCGGGTTTCCTGCTGTCCAGGCTATGCCTAAAAGTGATTGGCGCATGACGCTGCAAAGTTATGTTGAAACAACTATTATGCGCGATATTATTGAGCGCTATGCTATTTCTAATATTGCATTACTGAAATATTTGGTAACGACATTATTAAAAAATGCAGCTAGTATTTTTTCAGTCAATAAATTTTACAATGACGCCAAAAGCCAGGGGTATAAAATTGGTAAAGATACCATCCATAATTATTTAAGCTATATTGAAGATGCGTTTTTAAGTTTTACGGTACCTATTTATTCTGAGTCAGAACGGGCAATGCACAATCAGCCTAAAAAAATATATGCGATTGATCTTGGGTTAATTAACGCTGTTTCTGCTAGCACAAATGATCTTCACGGAAAATTATTTGAAAATTTAATTTATTTGGATTTAAGAAGACAAAATAAAAAAGTGTATTTCTATAAAACAAAATCAGATTTTGAAATTGATTTTATTACAGTTGATAATGAAGGTCATCGCGAATGCTTACAGGTTTGCTGGGATGATTCTGATAAAGCCGTGATTGAAAGAGAAGAACGCGCGTTATTGGCTTTGAAAGATGAACTCGGCATTAAAGGCAGAATCATTACGCCCAGAGAATATTGTCGGGATTGGGTTTAAAATCATATAGTTATAAAAGCGTCTGCGCGCAGACGCTTTTTGATAATTTCCTATTTCAACCCACCATTCTCTAGACACAACACGCGATTCAATCGATTCGCCAAATGCTCGTTATGCGTCACAATAATGAAACTAATATTTAATGCTTGATTAAGCTGTAGCATTAATTCAAAAATAGTATTTGCGGTTTTTTGATCTAAATTTCCGGTCGGCTCATCGGCTAACACACATGCAGGATTATTCACCAGCGCGCGTGCGATGGCAATACGCTGTCTTTCACCGCCTGATAATTCGCCGACACGGTGATGCAATCTATTCGCCAACCCTACTTTTGTGAGTAAATTTTCAGCTTTTTCAGCGGCTATTTTTTTAGAATCTCCCGCGATCCACAATGGCATGCACACGTTTTCTATTGCTGAGAATTCGGGTAATAAATGATGAAATTGATAAATAAACCCGAGTGATTTGTTGCGCAATTCACACCGCTCACGTTCTGATATTTGATTAATATCTTTTTCGCAAACTAATACAGAGCCACTTGAGGGTTTATCTAGGCCGCCCATGAGTTGCAGTAAAGTAGATTTGCCCGCGCCTGATGCGCCAATAATGCCAACCATTTCTTTTGCATGAACCGCAAAGTTAATTTGATTAAATACAGTGACTTCTATTTCGCCATCGCGATAGATTTTACCTAAATGATGACATTGAATTAAATTACTCATAGCGCAAAGCCTCGGCTGGTTGAGTCTTATAGGCCAGAATCGCAGGATAGATCGTCGCAAGAATACTCAAACCCAATGCCGCCAGAGAAACTTCAAGTATATCTTTAAATTCAATGCGTGAAGGCAGGTAATCTATGAAATAAACAGAGGATTGAATAAATTGCACATGAAATAAATTTTGAATTTCGTTCGTGATGCTCGTTACATTCAGCGCCAACAGCACGCCGCCGATTAACCCAATTACAGTTCCCATCGCGCCAATTAACACGCCTTGAATAATAAACGTCATCATAATCGTTCGTGGCCGAGCGCCCAGCGTTCTTAAAATGGCGATATCCGCCTGCTTGTCATTGACTAGCATGACCAATGTTGCAACCAGATTAAAAGCAGCGACAGCAACGATCAGCAATAAAATTACAAAAAGCATTGTTTTTTCCATCGCAAGCGCTTGGAAGAAGGCACCATACTGACGCATCCAGTTGGTGATCGCGTAATGTGTCGACAGGCTATTTTGCAGCGCCTGCGTCACTTCTTCTGCGTCATAGAGATTGTAAAGCTGAATGTGCACGCCGCTCGTTCTTGCGCCTGGCAAAAATAAAGTTTCCGCGTCTTTGATATTAATAAAGGCAACGCCTGAGTCATACAAGCCGCCTGTCGTGTGATAAATACCTGTAACCAAGAATGTTTTATAGCGCGGAAAAACGCCCGCCAGCGTAATGCTCGTTTGCGGCGTAAAGACATTAATTTTATCCCCCACGCTTAAATTCATCTGATCCGCAAGTTGCTGTCCCAGCACAATATTAAATTTTCCTGCGCTCAGCGAATCTAATTTTCCTTGAGTCATGTGACTTGCTAACGCTGAAACAGCCGACTCTAACTTTGGATCAATTCCCATTAATTGCACGCCCGCCAAATCCGATCCCTTGATCAGCATGCCATTGCCACTGGTATAAGGCGCAGAGGATTTAATATCAGGTATCGCATTCACTTCGCTGATTAAATCCTTAAAACTAGATGAAATATTATCTTTCGTGAGCACCGTAACAGCAGGCGCCATTGCAAAAAATCGATGACGAATCTGATAATCAAAACCATTCATGACAGACAAAACCGTGACTAAAACCGTTACACCAAGTGCAATTCCGATCATTGAGGCCAGTGAAATAAAAGAAATAAAATGCGTCCGCCGCTTAGCGCGCGTGTATCGAAGACCAATGAGTAGTGAGAGTGGTTTTAACATGTCACTATAATACAGAATTTTAGAAATTTTCACACTCTTGTCGCCATGAAAAATGGCTCAGAAAAAAATGTTAAAATATTTTAAAAAAAGCTGGTATCATCGACATGAACGTTATATATTGTCGAAGTTTTTTCGACTTGAAGCGAGGGTATATGAGAGATGAAGGTAGCAGAATATTTAACTGATGTAGCAGCACAACGCGAACCATTTTTTGCTTTTCGTCCACACACGCTTGAAAAAAGTGTGCGTTATTTCAAACAACATTTTGATGGAAAGTTTCTCTATGCCATCAAAACCAATCCTGAGGCGCATGTATTAAAGTTTTTGCACTCGCTGGGCGTAAACTCATTTGAGCTGGCCTCAATCTCAGAAATTGCTTTAGTAAAATCTCTCTTTCCAAATGCGGAATGCTTTTTCATGAATCCAGTCAAATCGCGTCTCGCGATTCGTGATGCCTATTTTGAATATGGCGTCCGTGATTTTGCGCTCGATTCAGAAGCTGAGCTCACCAAAATTTTAGAAGAAACGAGCTACGCAAAAGACTTAAACCTGCATGTTCGCCTCAGTATTCCTAATACTTATGCGGAACACAGCTTGGCGGACAAGTTTGGGATTAATATGATTAACGCGCCCAGCCTATTAAAAGCAGCGCGCATTGTTGCCTCAAAGCTCGGCGTATGCTTTCACGTTGGTTCGCAATGCATGCACCCTGATGCCTATCGCATTGCTATTCGCATGACGCGCGATTTAATTCGTCCACTGCGGTACAACATTGACACACTTAATATCGGCGGCGGATTTCCATCAATTTATCCTGGATTAATTCCTCCGCCTTTGTATCAATATTTTCAAGCGATCCGCGAAGAATTTGCTATTTTTAATCGCAACAAAAATATTCAATTATATGCAGAACCCGGTCGCGCGATTGTGGCAGAATCTACTTCGCTCATTGTTCAGGTATTGTTACGCAAAGGCGATGCGCTCTATATTAATGATGGTATTTATGGCGCGATGTTTGACGCGGGCTTTCCCAAATTAATTTATCCAGTCCAGCTTATTACAACCGAGCCACTTGAACCGAATAATCTCACGGCTTATCGTTTTTATGGTCCGACGTGTGATTCGCTCGATCAAATGCAAGGACCCTTCTACTTGCCCAACAACGTCAAAGAAGGTGACTTCATTGAAGTTGGCCAGCTGGGTGCATATGGTCGAACACTGGCAACAACATTCAATGGCTTTGCGCATCGTACTGATGTTTGCATTGTTGAAGATGAACCATTGATGACGCTATACGACTCATCAGCGATTTCAAAAGAACCGCTCGAAGTAATAGCTGCGTAACAATTTTGTGGAGACGCAATTAGTTGCGTCTTGTTTTACTATTTTTTAAAAAAGGTGACTGATATGAAAACAGATATAAAAAAAGAAACTTTATTAAACAAACAAGTTGAACACATTGATATTACGAGTTTTGATGCGCGCCCTATTATTAATGCGATGGACAAAATGTCTTTTAGTTCGCGCGATTTGTCTCGTGCAACGAATATTTTTAATCAAATGCTGCAAGATAAAAAATGTTCCGTGATCTTAACCATTGCTGGCTCTACTTCGGCTGGCGGTTGCATGAATTTGTACGCAGATTTAATCAAATATAATATGGTTGACGCAATTGTGGCAACCGGCGCTGCCATTGTCGACATGGATTTTTTTGAAGCATTGGGTCATAAGCATTATCAAGCATCTAGCGCTGTTGACGACAATCAATTGCGTGAATTAGCGATTGACAGAATTTATGATACTTATATCGATGAAGAAGCACTGCAAGATTGTGACAAGACCATTTTAAATATTGCAAACAGCCTAAAACCACGCGCTTATAGCTCACGCGAATTTATTCGCGAAATGGGAAAATACTTATCAGAAGGCGCTGCCAAAAAGAAAAACTCTCTGGTGCAATTAGCGTATGAAAAAAACGTGCCGATTTTCTGCCCTGCTTTCACTGATTCATCTGCAGGGTTTGGTTTGGTGATGCATCAAATAGCACATCCTGATAATCATATTGCAATCGACTCTATTAAAGATTTCAGAGAACTCACGCAAATTAAAATTGAAGCAGGTCGCACTGGATTATTAATGATCGGTGGCGGTGTTCCTAAAAACTTTGCGCAAGATACCGTTGTTTGCGCTGAAATGATTGGACAACCTGCTGACATGCATCGCTATGCCGTTCAAATTACGGTGGCCGATGTGCGCGATGGCGCTTGTTCTAGTTCGACTTTAAAAGAAGCCTGCTCTTGGGGTAAAGTTGAAACAACAGATGAACAAATGGTGTATGCGGAAGCGACAACCGTTCTGCCATTATTAGTTTCAGATGCGTATCATCGCGGCTACTGGAAAGATCGCGCGAAACGTGAATTTGCAAAGCTGTTTGAAACAGCGACGGTTTAAGATAATGAAAATCCTACCCTCCGAAAAAGCTTTTTTAGGCTTAGAGCCAGAAGACTCTGTCAGCTATGAGCAAGCTCAAGTCGTTGTGATTCCATTTGGGCTAGAAGCCTCTGTTTCCTATGGCGGTGGCACCAAAAATGGCCCGCAGGCGATGTTAGATGCGTCTCACGAAGTGGAATTATTTGATGAAAATCTCTGGTGCGAGCCGTATAAGCAAATTGGGATTGTGACTATTCCAGAACCCAAAATCGAAAAACCTATTTCAAAAGCAATTGATCAGCTCGAAAAAATCGTGACACAAGTTTTGGATGACGGAAAATTTCCCATGACATTTGGCGGTGAGCATTCTATTACAGCTGGCACGATTCGTCCCTTTGCGAAAAAATATCCTGATTTAACGATGCTGCATTTTGACGCACATGCGGATTTGCGTGATGGCTTTGAAGGCGAACATTATTCGCATGCTGCTGCATTGCGTCGCTGCTTGGATCACGAGAATATTACTTTAGTTTCTTGCGGCATTCGCAATATTTCACAATCTGAAATTCCATTTTTAGAAGCTAATTCTCACAGAATATTTATTCATTGGGGTAAAGATAAAAAAAATTGGGATATTCAAAAAATAATCGAGCCGCTTAAAGGCAAGCCCATTTATGTGACATTCGATGTCGATGGTTTTGATTCGAGTTTAATGTGGGCAACCGGAACGCCTGAGCCAGGCGGTTTATTTTGGAATGATGCGATTGAAATTATTGAAGCAGCAAGTAAAGTCGGAACGTTTGTTGGCGCCGATGTCAATGAATTAGCACCTCGCCCTGGTTTTCATAGCTGTGATTTTTTATCCGCGAAATTAGCGTATAAAATTTTGAGTCTTGGGTTTGTTAAAAAATAATTTCTTTCTTTTGATAAATAGGCCTTTGCAACAAAACTAAGCTCCGCTTGCCCGCGATTTTCCGGGCAAACTTTACCACCTTTTTTCAATAAATACGCCTTAAATGTACAGTACGAACATTAAGGAAATATGAGCTGCTTAAAACGCGTTCAATTCATTTGACATTTGGTTTCAATTGGTTAAAACTGCGTTTGCTAAGGTACATGTAAATGCATTTTATGAGGGATTATAATATGACTCTGTTTCAAACACTTTCTCGATTAGAACAAACAGAAATTTTAGCCAGCCTTCCCTTTGAGCACTCTTACACTGCACTCAATAAAATGGCGACTGCAACAGATCAGGCTGCTTTCATAACAGGGTATTTCGAAAACTTGCTAGATACATATGATCTTGTGGCTGATGCAACTGAAACAGAGCTACAAATCAATTTAAATTCCCATTTTTCCATTCATTATCCTTGGCTGCTAAAGGCTTTCACCCAATTTCGAGCTATGAATAAAAAAGATGATAAACAGAATAATTTACTTGAATTTTTAAGAGAAAAAATATCAAATTTCATACCAACTGAACATGCAGAATACACTGAAAGCACAACCAGTTTTGAGAAAAAATATCCAAGTTCGTCTGAACAAAAACTCTCTGGTTTATTTGCGCACCATTTTTTTCCGATTGATGTAACAACAGAATCTGTTGGTTTGATCGTTACAAACACGCCCTGTGCAGCATCCCCTAAAATAACTGACTACGAGACAGAAAACAACAATCGACAAGTCAGTATGCTTCAAATGATTCGAGATCAAGAAGTCAAGCATATTATTGCCATTGGCTCGTTATCTGACTCCAAACAATTAAACTATGCAAATTATTGCTCTTCTGGCATTAAAAGCGAACTGATTGATTCAACACTTCGCGTTATTTCTGAAGATATTAGCATTCATGAAGCTAGTTTTACGCAATTGAATGTGGGCGATGAAAAAAATTTGCGTCTTAATTTTACTGAGCTGCAAACAATATTAACATTCCATAAACACTATCAATCTGAAAAAGTATTAGTGCATTGTCCTGACGGCGTGGGAAAAAGCGCTCAAATTAATTTATTATTTGCTCTCCTGGATCAAATGGCAATCAATGAAACACTGAAAACCGCCTGTGACAACCTAATTGAATCACAAATAAATGGCTCCAATGATACTTCTGCGACGAAAAAACATATTAAAAGTATTTTTTCAGTTATAAAAACAACCTTAACTTCGCTGCGAAAAATTAGAGTTTCCATCGAAACACAAAATCAATTTGTAGATACAGTAACGCACTTGCTTTCATTAAGAGCGCTTCAGTGTAATTATTCTGAACAAGATATTGAAAAACTCATCGAGTCTGTTGGATATTTTTCACTACCTGCTGAATCAAAATCGCTAGCGCAAAATGAAATGATCGAATTAAGACATTTGACTCAATTTCGGAACGCTCCAGAGCGGAAAATGGTTCGATTCTTTGGAGACGCGCTTTTCTGTAAAAATGGTCGGCGTGGCAAAGAGTATACGGAAACATTTCGAGCTAAACTTCTAAAGCACACAGATCAAGTCCGCAACGCTTGAATTTAGCATCTTAAACCTACTTATTCCTTAAGGTAGCATTAATTTTCATAAAAACTGCTTATTTTCTAGCCTTTTCTTTAGTTCTCGATTATCTTCAACTCAATATTTGTTATTTTTTAAAAATACTTACAAAGGGTTGGTATAAATATGAGAACAGACAGCGCGACAATTTTACTTAATACTCTAATGAATGAATCAGGCCTTCCCTTTAATCATGACTATGCCAATATTAATAAATTGCGTTATTTGAAGCAAAAAATAGCTTATATTAAAACTTGTCTTAAATCTGAAACACTTTCTGAAAATGAAAAAAAGGAATTTTATTTATTGCTTAATGAGCATGAAGTAGAAATTAATAAAACCAAACAATATTTTGTTAATATTATTTCTTCTTTTATATTAGAACCAGAAATTCAGTGTAATCAAAAAAAATTGGCTGTTCTCTATCAAGAAAGAAATGAACTAAGTGAAGGAATTATTAACTCAATAGAAAGTGAAAGCGATTTATCTGACGATGCCAAAACATTACTTGAAAGTAAATTTAAGGAATTAGAAAGCGAAATACAGAAAATCACAGCATCAACACCAACAACTCCGAGAACAAAATGGCAAAACAAAATGCTCAAAGATTTTCAAGCTGAGCACCCTAATCTATCTTTGGAAAACATCAGCGACTTATTTATTGCCTTTTTAGAAAAAAAAAGCGAGGCATATTTACCAAACGAATATCGCGTAGAAGATGAATCAACTTGTGCTGCGGCATCGATGTTTCCAAGCAGCAATAATCAAGAAGCAGTTGAATTTGCACATTGCTTTAAAGGCACAGATCCAAAATCACTTTTTGTTGCCATCAATGCGCATACAAAACATGCTTCAATGGACCCAGAAAAGAACATGGAAATAAATGCTGAAAATATTTTATCTTGGTTGAGCCTGGTTAAAGAAAAAAAAATAAAATGCATTGTTTCGTTGGGAACAAATCCAGACAGAATTGATTACAAAAATACACTAGCAACATCGGAACTTAAGCGTGACGGAAAAACAATTATTCAGTTAAAAAATAATTCTTTAGAAGAGCCGATAGAAATAAAATATTTTACTTTTGATGTAATTGACAATACAAAAATAAATCCGACTGACGCCAATCTTCTTGGTTTGTTTGAAGTCTATAAAATATATAAACATAACGCCATCTTGGTGCATTGTGATTCAGGCGTTGGCAGAACGGGTCATGTCCTTACTGCATTTAATATACTGGATATGTTTTTTAGCAATGAGCCATTTTCGCAATTGATAGCAGAACTACTGGCAGAGATTGATAACCCCGAAATTTTAGCTTACAAAAACCAAAAAATAGATTCCATTTTTTGTCTCATGGCTAAAATTTTGAGTGATTTAAGAAAAGTGCGTTACTGCATTCAAACGGAAGAGCAACTCACAGGTTCGCTGCATTTATTTCTTTTGTTGGCACAGATTTCGCTAAATTTACAAAATGCTAAAGATGCCACAAGTGGATTAAGCAAAATCAGAAAATTTTTCGACATTGTTGAAAAAGAATACGCTCCAACGATGATAGAGAACATGAGAGTAATTGAATCTCCAGGAGCCTCTTCTTCTGAGCAACCTGACAGCGCTTCGTCATCTCCACTTACTTTAGCGCCACTACTCGAGCTGCCAGCTCCGCCGACTGATTCACACTTAAAGCAACCTTTTGCTCGCCGTCATTCTACAAAACACACGCCTAATATCGCGCGCGATATCGAGGGCCTTACTCCTCAATCTATCAAGGGTGATGGCAACTGCTTGTTTGCGGCTGTTGCGTTGTACACGCAGCGCACTACGGACGATTTAAGATCGCTTCTTGCAGAAAAAATAAAAGAAGAATTTAAAAAAGAAGAATTTAAACAATACAAAGATCTTATTTTTGCGCTCAATCCGAAGCACACAAAAGAAAGTTATCTTGCAGAAATTCGAGCTAACGGAACTATGGTGGATAATTTAGAGATAGTTGTGCTCATGAAATTATTGGATCGACCCATCGTTATTATTGGACCTGAAAACACAATTCAAAATAAAGCTGATGTAGAAACGTATGCAGACAAAGAACCTATTTTTGTTCGCTACAACGGACATACGCACTACGACGCGCTTATTTTAGATGGGACAGTTACAGCAGAAAATATTCTTGCTGAATTATCAGAACTCGCACCTATGGAAACACCGGCAACTCGCGATCCAAGTACCAATAGCTTGGAAGTATGTTCTAATTTATTCTATGATATTGAAAGTCTCTATCCTAATGGTATCCCATTAGGCGAAGAAATCAAAATTGCTGATTTTTTTGATGAAGTACCTTCAGATATTTCTGCCTTGCTTAATAAATCTGCCTTGCTTAATAAAAATGAAAGTCCTCTTGATAGTATTATCAAGGCGACATTAAATCGAGCAGATTTTTGTGATTATTTTTACAAAGAAAAGGAACAAAGTGTGCCAAAAAATTTTGGTTTCTGCCCAAAACCAGAGATGATAATCTGTTACTTTGAAATGAGTGCAATTAAAGCTGTATTTATTAAGTTTTCTTTGTTGCCTGAAAATAAAGACGTTCTATTTGCAGCGCTCGCAGAGATTACAAATAGAAAACTTTTCATTTGGAAATTAAATGAACAATCGAAGCTGACTACAGTACTCTATCACCACAAGCTTGGTGAAAAGAAAAGGTGGGATGTTTTATTAATAGGTGATCGTTTTACAAAACTGGAACGTTCTGAATGCCCCGATTATAATATGCAGATGTCTGAAGAAACTGCTGCTCAAAACACCGATGCTCCCAATCAAGAAAGACCTAGTTCTGGAAAATCGAACGATGGCAGCGAATGGTCTGCCCATAGCAAAACAGCTCGACCAGAATCGAGGCCTCAAGCGGGCGGCCTATTTTCACAATCTGGTGTTCCACAATCTCGTGTGCCAAGTTATCAAAGCTTGGGTGGCTTTACTACTCCTACTACTACGCGCCCTAGCTCCACCACAACATCTGACACAACATCTGACACAACATCTGACACAACATCTGGCACAACATCTGGCAATCCAGAATCATCTCCAAGGCCAGCTTCAACCAGCCCCTCTCCATAAAAATAAAATCCCGCATCCGCGGGTCAGAAAGACGCGACTAATCGCGTCTTACCACTATTATTTAAATTCCGCGCAAAATTTGTCAGCGCGTTTTTTAAGTTCTTTTTTAGAGAGATCTTCGATGTGCGTTGACACATTCCAGGAATAACCAAATGGATCTTTTAATAAAGCACTGCGATCACCATAAAACTGATCTTGAATTGCTCTAATCACTGTTGCGCCTGCAGAAATTGCTTGTTTTGTAGTTTTATCAACATTTTTCACATACAAATGAATGCTCATCGGCGAGCCACCAAAATGTTTAGAAGACTTTGCACCGCAGGCTTCAAATTCATCTGCTAACATTAATTTTGAATCACCAATTTGAATTTCCGCGTGTCCAATTTTCTTTCCCATTTCATTGCGAAAAATTTCTTTTGCGCCAAATGCTTTTTTATAAAATGCAATTGCTTTTGCGGCGCCATCAATAATTAAATACGGCGTCACGGCATGATAGCCTTTTGGAATGGCTAAGGGTTTTGTTTTTTTAACTGATTTTTTGCTTACTTTTTTCTTTTTAGCTGGCATGTCACATTCCTTGTTAATTTATAAATATCAATAAGACCGTGCATAATATGTCATTTATAAATAATTCGCGAGCTTTTTGGTGCAATCATGAAAAAAATCTTTCCCCCATAATTTTAAAGATTCTAGTTGAGATGCATCTAGAAATCGCGATACATCAAAAACAGCTTTTTTCCAATCTAATATATCAATTTTTTGAGTCAGCTCGTTGATCAGCCATGTTTTATCATAAGGCAAATCTTGATTTTCATACGGGCCATTTTGCATAAAACCGTTTTTTAAAAAAACATAATTAATCGGTGTTTTATGCGCAACGTACCAAATAAAATCATACCAATCACGACCTTTCACGTAACCACGACACAAAATCGCATGCAATTTTCCAGCAAACGAGCTTGGCAAATCTTTTGCAAGAATTGCAAATGGAACAGGAAAGGTAAGCGGCTTAAATTCTGTTGTTGCACCTGTCGGTGGATTTGAATCAATCTCCAATTTAATTAGAATTTTTTTAGCCAAACCTGTTCTCTCCAATACCAATAACTGACCAATTGAATCATCTTTTAAAAAGGCCTTTTTGACTGCATTATCTGCTTTTGAACGATCTTTAATTTCAAATCGATAACCAAACGCTGATAATTCTTCTGATAAATGTTTTGTATAAGGCAAAAATGAAAATTGTTTATTGGGTGATAATAATGCAAAATCCAAATCCTCTGAAAATCGCGGCAATTGGTACAAAATTCGAAGTGCTGTGCCACCATGAAATTCAGCCTTACTAAAAAAATCAGTACGTGCCAATCCCATTAAAATTAATTCTTGTGTGATTTCTTTTAATGCCTGCTCTTCTAAAAGGGGATTAGTGCATTGATAACTGGCTAAGCGATCTTTCACTAAATCAATACTCATACAATTAACCCCGGTGGAATATTTTCAATAAAGCGATCCATTCGACCGCTGTGATAAAATACCTGAAACTGCATTAAATCGCTATACCGTATTTTTACCAAATCTTCCAATTCAATTCGAAGGCTTTCTTCCAGCGGATCAACGCTATCCCAATCCATTTTATGGCAATAAATATAATCTAAAATTGCTTTCCAGGGTGTTGCCATTAAAAATTGATAATCGCCCTCTCGAACATGCTCAACACCAATTAATAAATTTTCAGCGGGTAATGTTTGATAAGAAAAAATTTGGCCGGATGAATTAAATTCTTTATTTCTCTTACCGGTTGCTGATGTCACCGCGTAAACTCTTTCTGGAATTAATTGATGGTATGACATTGCTGATTCTAAACTAATATACGAAGGGCCATAAATAAATTGCGCAAGCTCAAAAGGATGATGCCACCTGGCTGCTAAACGCTCTCCCAAGTAATACAAACCTCGCTTTGCACGAATCAATAATTTTTTTTCAACAGCGCGACGAATGCGTGCATCTACACTATCTTCTGTGCCACCCAAATAATGCGCAAGCTGATTTTCCGTCAAATAGAGTAACGGATTTTTCCAGAGTTTGTTTTCAATTAAAGTGCTCATAATCATAATATTAGCACATAATCGTCTAAAAACGACGGTTTCGTACAAATATTTTATATTATGAGCCGAAAATCAATGGGTTACAATTTTATAAAGAATGCATGAAACTTACTTTATTCGACAGTTTCCTGCAAAAACCTCACCTTCCCCGTGTCTAAATCATACATAGCCCCTACCACTTCAACTTTATGTTCTTGAATCAGCTTTGCGATCACAGGGCTTTCTTTCGGGATTAATTCTACTATATTTTTAACATTATCTTCTGCGGCGAGATTAATAAATTGCTTATTATTGCAATCTTGTTTCCCCATTGTTTTTTTGGCTTGCGAAATAGCAGGCTGAATTTTAAATAATAATTGCGTGAGATTTCCCAATGCCACATTTTGGCAAGCGCCTTTAATTGCGCCGCAAGAATCATGCCCCATCACGACAATTAATTTTGCGTGCGTGACAGCCGTTGCATATTCCATCCCGCCCAGCACATCTTTATTAATCACATTCGCTGCAACGCGCGTTACATAAATATTTCCAATATTTTGATCAAATAAAATTTCAGGCGGAACACGAGAATCAATACAGCTTAACACAATCGCTGCGGGGTACTGCCCATTGGCAGTGAGCCTCGCTTTTTTAAGATAATCAACCGGTGTTCTTTGATTGTCAATAAAGCGATTATTACCCGCTATCAATCTATTTAACGCATCTTGCGGCGTCATTTGACTCTGCATTGCTTGAGTAATAATCTTGGCTGTCTGAAAAGCAAAAGTGTTTGAAAATACAATAAGCAAAATCAGCATTAAAATCCGTTTCATCATCAATACCCCCAGGTTATCATGCTAGAATAACTGAAAAGCAAGATAATAAACAAGACAATGAGAATGCTTATGCCAACAGTCGCCGCCATTCAAATGTGCTCATCTGGCAATGTGAATGAAAATTTACAAACAGCTTCACAATTAATTCATGAAGCTTCCAACAATAATGCGAAATTAATTGTATTGCCAGAAATGTTTGCCATTATGGGAAATACGGCTTTTGATAAGATCACTGTTTCTGAAGAATCAGGTAGCGGAAAAATCCAACATTGTTTATCTCAATTGGCCAAAAAATTAAATGTGTGGATTGTGGGCGGAACGATTCCTATTGCATGCCAGAATAAAAATAAAGTTCGCGCTGCTTGTATTGTTTATAATAATTCAGGCGAGTCGGTTGCGCGCTATGATAAAATTCATTTATTTGATGTCACTTTATCTCAAAACGAATTTTATTGTGAGTCCGACACAACAGAACCCGGATCAGAAATTATTGTTATTGATACGCCATTTGGAAAATTAGGATTAACGGTTTGTTTTGATATTCGATTTTCAGATTTATTTTTAAAACTAGCAACATTAGGCGCAGAAATCATTGCTATTCCATCCGCTTTTACCGCAAAAACAGGGCAGGCACATTGGGAATTATTAACACGCGCTCGCGCTGTTGAAACATTTTCATATGTGATTGCAGCTGCGCAAGGCGGAAAACATGCCAATAGCAGAGAAACATTTGGACATGCTTTAATCGTCGATCCTTGGGGGACTATTTTAGATGAAATTAAAACACCGGGTAATAATATTGCTTATGCAGAAATTGATTTAGAAAAATTGCGTAAGATCCGACAATCTATTCCAATCTAATGAGTTTTTAAGGGGACATTTTCATGGAGTTACCTCTGTACACGACAAAATTTCCCAACCCAATGATTAAATTAAAGAAAATTTAAAAAAACTTGAATAAAAATGAAGAAAAACCGCTGATATTCGACTAGAATTCTTGGTCTTACGAAGGACAAGGAATTCAAAATGAAGGATACCAGCGGTTTAGTGAAGAGTTTAAATGGTTATTTAAAATGGAACAAGGCTCGTGCTACCTGTTTTTTAAATATGTTGCTTGGATTGTTTGCAGTTCGAACAATTAATTTACAAGAAATAGCATTGGCATTTAGCAGCGGTGCGAAGGTTCAATCGCGTTACCCCTCTATGCCAGCGACAGTGAGACAAAAACATGTTAGAAACTAAGGAACAAAAAAGGCGGCTGGAGAACATGTACAATGCAGACGAAAATAACAGATTCTTTACAGGAAGCCGTAGTAAGCCCATCCGCTGAAAATGGTCAGTCAAACATAAATCATATTCAAAGCCAAAACACACAAGTCAAGGCGGTAAAGCCAAAAGTGATTCGGCGTA
>JAHFRQ010000028.1 GCA_023266215.1 Gammaproteobacteria bacterium
ATCACAAGTGGCTATTGCAAAGGCGTTTGGTATCTTGATCATAAGTATCAAGCGATCAGCAGGAGTTCCAGCTAACTCTATAAACCTTATAAATCCTCAGTTTTTTATGAATTGCAGCTTCGTACGGGACAAAAATTGAGATAGTCCTTGAAATAGCTCATTGAATCATAGATAATTCATGCTTTTCCCGGCCAAGGAAAGGGCGTGAGGTCATGGATATCAATGAGCTAAGTAATATTTTAAATGAATATTTTAATTGGAACAAGGCTAGGATGGCATGTTTTGTTGGTATGCTAGTAGCGTTGTTTAAAGTCAGAACAGTAAATTTAACAGAGTTGGCATGTGGTTTTTCGAGTAATGCAACAATAGACTCACGTTATAAAAGAATAAAACGGTTTTTTAAGGATTTTACGATTGAGTTTTCAATGATTGCATCATGGGTGATTCAGTTTTTTGGCTTAATAGACAAACAATTTTATTTGAGTATGGATAGAACAAATTGGCAGTGGGGTAAGAAAAATATTAATATTTTGATGCTATCCATCACATATAAAGGTATAGCCATTCCTCTTTTTTGGAGTCTATTGGATAAAAAAGGAAACAGCAACACCAATGAACGCATAGTACTGATGGAGCGCTTTATTGCTCAATTCGGCAAAAATAACATTATGGGATTATTAGCTGACAGGGAATTTATTGGTGCAGATTGGTTTAAATGGCTTAAAAAAGAACGTATTCATTTTATTATACGAATTAAAAAAAATTTATTAACTACTAATTCTCGTGGGCAAGAAGTTCGTGTTGAAGCTCTGTTTCGCGGAATAAAACCGATAGAAGAGCGTACTCTCTGTGGCAGTAGAAAGCTCATGGGTGAAGAGGTCTACTTGTCTGCATTGAGAATGCCGGACGGTGAGCTATTAATTGTAGCTACAGATAAACTATCCTGTTTTGCAATCAAAAGGTACGGCCTTCGCTGGGAAATTGAAACTCTTTTCGCATGCCTTAAAAGCAAAGGGTTTAATTTTGAGGACACACATATTACCAAACCTGAGCGTATTGAAAAATTGCTTGTCTTGCTAACCATTGCTTTTTGTTGGGCTCACAAGACTGGCGAATGGAAACATGAACAAAAGCCTATTGAAATTAAAAATCATGGCCGAAAAGCAGTGAGTTATTTTCGATATGGGCTTGATGTAATACGTGATATTGTTTTGAATGGTGTTCGAGAGGCAGATAATTTTTTACATCAAATAGTTAAATTTTTAGTAACTATTAAGCATGTTTTTCCTTCTCCCTTTGGGAGAAGGTGCCCGTAGGGCGGATGAGGGGGTCTGAAAATCAAACAACCATTAAAAATATTTTTAAAATTGACTGATTTTACTTGACGCGACTTTTAACCCTCAATTTATCAATTTGCTGAATCACACAGCGTATACCTGTCGCAGTATCAACTTCTTCCGTACGAGCGAGTTTCTGATTATTTTAATAATGAAGCAGGTATCCCGATCAGTGTCGGCAGTTTATTCAATTTTAATCAGGAATCCTTCGACAAGCTTGAATTTTTCGAGGGCTTTGTAAAACAGAAGCTCATTTCATCCTTGTTTATTCATGCCGATGAGACCGGCATTAATGTGAATGGTAAACGTAGTTTGTTGCATTGTGCAGTTAATGATCGCTGGACTCATTTTTACCCTCACGAAAAACGTGGTGCTGAAGCGATGGATACCATCGAGATCCTGCTCAATTTTAGCGGGAAACTGATTCGTGATCACTGGAAGCCTTATTACACCTACACAACATGTGGACATGGTCTTTGCAATGCGCATCACATCAGGGAGCTGGAGTGGGTAATTGACTATCATCCCCAATTCACGTGGGCTAAAAAAATGCAAGATCTATTACTTGAAATCAAGGGTACCGTAGATAAAACAGAGGAAAGTTGTCTTGATGAAGCCAATACGCAGGCATACCATCTGCAATATCGTGAGGCTATTAAAATAGGCGAGCAATAAGGTGTCATGATTTAAATAAATATTCCAAGCGCGCCTAGTTTGCTGTTAGCTTTTTCAGATCTTTTCTTCGAAAAGCACAGATGTAGTCAGCTACATTGAGCATTTGTTGAAGGAAAGATCTGGAAAAGATGATGGCAAAATGGGATGCGTTTGGGAGGTTTATTTCAATTATGACGCCTAAATGCCACTGCCACCAGACGATCCTGATCAACCCAAGAAAAAAGGGCGTAAAAAGAAAACCAAAGAGCGCAATTTATTGGAGCGGTTGCGTGATTTTGAAAATGATACACTTCTTTTCATGGTGGTCAACTATGTCCAATTTACAAATAATGATGGTGAAAATGCAATTCGTATGACGAAGGTTCAGCAAAAAATTTCAGGTTGTTTTCGATCGATGGATGGCACTAAAATATTTTGTCGCATTCGCAGTTATCTATTGACGGCACAAAAGCATGATATTACGCTAACTGAAGCATTACGATCTTGTTTCAAGGCAAATTACCAGAGCAATTTTATTTAGGATAATGATAAAATGACTAGCCCAGCCAAAGCTCAACTGTTAAGGAAACAGAGCGCCCCTATGGAGATAAAATTATGGAATCGTTTACGTGCACGACGATTTATGGGTTTAAAATTTTGCAGGCAATCTCCTATGGGATCGTACATTGTTGATTGCATCTGCATTGAGAAAAAACTTATCATTGAAATCGATGGAGGACAACATAATGAACCTGAAGAACAAAATTATGATAACCGTCGTACTGAATTCCTCAAGAGCATGGGTTACAACGTTTTACGATTCTGGAATAATGAAGTTTCAAACCAATTTGATGCCATGCAAGTAACCCATGTTATTTGAGACCCCCTCATCCGCCCTACGGGCACCTTCTCCCGGAGGGAGAAGGAAAAACATGCTGAATAGTTACAATTTTTCAATATTAATATATTGCATGGAGCGAAAACATGATTTTTGTCCCGTACGAAGACTATTTGCAATGAAATATTATTTTATTCAGGCTAAGTGGTAAATAATAGACCTCTATTGCATGAGAAGTAAATACGAACCTTGTATGGAAATGGGCTTATACCGACTGAGTTTGCGATGATTAGTGCGCTGTTCAAAAGTTGCCAGGAATTTCTGTTCAAAACCAAACCATGCGATGGAT
>JAHFRQ010000014.1 GCA_023266215.1 Gammaproteobacteria bacterium
CACGTTGTATGCTTTAATTGACGGTAAAGTTTTTTTTGCAATCAAAGGACCGCATTCACGCAAATTTGTTTCTGTTATTTCTGAATGAAATTTATCGATGAAGTGACTATTGAAGTCATCGCAGGGCATGGCGGTCGTGGCTGCATGGGTTTTCGTCGTGAAAAATTCATTCCTTTTGGCGGCCCAGACGGTGGTAATGGCGGCAATGGTGGCGGCGTTTTTTTAGAAGCTAATGCCTCGTTAAACACCCTGGTTGATCTTAGATTCAAAAGAGTCTTTGAAGCTCGAAATGGCCACCCTGGCGAAGGCGCTTTGCGCACTGGCAAAGCGGGCGAAGATCTGATTATCCGTGTACCGGTTGGAACCCTTGTATTTGATGCAGAAACACAAGAAGCCATCACTGATTTAACCCAAGATGGCGAACGTTTTTGCGTCGCAAAAGGCGGATTTCACGGCTTTGGTAATGCGCATTACAAAAGCAGTACCAATCGGGCTCCTCGACAAATTACTATCGGATTTCCCGGCGAGCGGCGTGCCTTGCGTCTAGAATTAAAATTATTGGCTGATGTGGGTTTATTAGGCTTACCCAACGCGGGCAAATCAACGTTGATTCGCTCTATTTCAAATGCCACTCCTAAAGTGGCAGATTATCCATTTACCACGCTGCATCCTCATCTTGGTGTAGTGCGAGTGGGCGAGTTACAAAGCTTCGTGGTTGCAGATATTCCTGGCTTAATCGAAGGAGCGAGCGAAGGCGCGGGCTTAGGATTGCGATTTTTAAAACATTTGAGTCGCACAGCTGTGTTATTGCACGTGGTTGACATTAATTATTCAGCAGAAGAGCTGGTCACGCAAATTCATACCATCGAGGCTGAATTGGCCTTGTATGACCCAGAATTAATGAATAAAACACGTTGGTTGGTTTTCAATAAAACAGATTTGTTATTGCCAGAAGAAATCGAGGAGCGTATTTTAGCAGTCACTTCAAAGCTTAAATTAGTTGAAACACCAGTTTTTAAAGTCTCAGCTGTTGCAAAACAGGGCACAGAAAGATTGTGTCAGGATTTGATGCGGTATTTAATTGAAAGCAAAAAACCCTCACCCTAACCCTCTCCCACTGCGCTGCGCTTGCGGGAGAGGGGACAAATACTTGAAATCTTGACTCCCTCTCCCGTAATCGAGAGAGGGTTGGGGTGAGGGTCTTTAAATTAAGCTAATTTCTTTAGACGATCATTCAAGCGGCTTTTCAAACGCGCTGCACGATTCACTTTGATTAATTTCTTGTTCACAGCGCGATCCGCTAGGCGCACAACTGATTTATACGCTTCAGTTGCAGCTGTTTTATCAGTGCCTTGCACCGCTTTTAATACTTTTTTGATGGCTGTTCTCATCGTTGATTTTTGAGCGACATTGCGTTCGCGACGAACTTCAGCTTGTCTTGCCCGTTTTTTTGCTTGTACTGTATTTGCCAAGGTAAATCTCCACATAAAAAATAAAATGAGATGCGAAATATGACGTGTTATGATCAACTTGTCAATATATTAAGGATGCAAAATGGCGACGCATAAGCTCATACGATCGACTTCAACCGTTGCAATGCTCACGTTTCTGTCGCGGATTCTAGGTTTTGCGCGCGATATTATATTTGCGAAAATTTTCGGCGCTGGGGGCGTTTTTGACGCCTTTGTCATCGCCTTTAAATTACCGAATTTTTTTAGAAGATTGTTCGGCGAAGGGGCTTTTGCGCAAGCTTTTGTGCCGATTCTGGCTGATTATAGAACCAATCATTCTGAAACCGAGACAAAATTATTTGTCGACCATGTTGGCGGCACTTTATCGATGGTGGTTTTGTGGGTGGTGATTTTAGCGGAAATTTTCTCGCCGATTTTAGTCATGATTTTTGCACCCGGTTTTTTACATGATCCTCTGCGCTATCATATGTGCCTGCATTTATTGCGCGTGATGTTCCCCTATTTATTTTTTATTGTATTAACTGCTTTTATGGGGGCGATATTAAATACGTGCGGCGTATTTGGCCCGCCCGCATTGGCACCCAGTTTATTGAACGTTGCGCTCATTGCTGCTGCATTATTGTGGGCGCCGCATGCCAGCGTGCCTATTTATGTTTTAGGATTTGGCGTGTTGGCAGGCGGTGTGTTGCAATTACTAGTGCAATTTCCAGCGATCAAAAAAATTAATTTATTTCCAAAATTAAAATTAGGTTTTAAAGATGAAGGCGTCAGACGCGTGATGCGACGCATGTTACCTGCGTTATTTGGCGTTTCAGTTGCGCAAATCGGATTGCTGATCGATAATATTTTTGCATCATTTTTGCCTGCTGGCAGTATTTCATGGCTGTATTATTCGGATCGATTGATTTATTTT
The DNA here is from genome assembly GCA_023266215.1 of Gammaproteobacteria bacterium. Taxonomy (GTDB): domain Bacteria; phylum Pseudomonadota; class Gammaproteobacteria; order Coxiellales; family Coxiellaceae; genus JAHFRQ01. The sequence continues at coordinate 2,386 of JAHFRQ010000014.1, forward strand.
CCACTGGGCATTATTGGCGTTGCATTAGCAACCGTTGTTATGCCGCATTTGTCACGTAATTTTGCTGCAAAAGATGAAAGTGTTTTTTCAGATACGTTAGATTGGGCACTTAGAACCGTTTTATTAATTGGCTTGCCGTCCGCTGTGGGATTATTTGTTTTATCAGGACCCATACTGTCAACTTTAATTCATTACGGAAAATTTAATAGCTTTGATGTGATCATGACGAGTCGAAGCTTAAAAGGCTTTGCGGTCGGGCTACCTGCTTTTATGCTTATTAAAATTTTGGCTTCCGCTTTTTATGCAAGACAAAATATTGGCACGCCCGTGCGCGTGGGCGTCATTGCTTTAATAGCCAATTTAATTTTTAATTTTATTTTGATTTTTCCTTTAAAGCATGCCGGTTTGGCACTCGCCACATCTTTGTCTTCTATTTTAAATGCCGCGCTATTATGGAATCTTTTGATAAAACGCGGTATTTTTTGTCCTAAAAAAAATTGGGTTTTTGCGGGTGCAAGATTGTTTATTGCAAATCTTGCTCTGGGATTAATTATATTTTATTTGGCAGGATCAATTACACCATGGCTCAATTGGTCTGTTTTTTCAAAGTTGTGGCATTTGGTTTATATCATTGCTGCAGGAATTGTTGTTTATATTTTGGTGTTAATGCTAATGGGTTTTAAAATGCGTGAATTAAGGCCGGAATAGCAATTTTGTGTAATGTTGCCTGTGGTTGGCGCTGAAGAAATCACACGCGGAGCATCAATAATTCAATGTTCAGAATTCAAGATTCTTGAATCTTGAATCTTTGCTTGCTATACTGTTTTTATCGGGGTGTTGGTTAAGAGGGGTATGCATGCTCAAGCCACAAGATATTGTTGTATTGCTAAAGCTATTGGCTAGTCGAGATCATTTAGATTGGCAGCAACATAAATTAGCAACGCATTTGTGCTTAACGGTATCTGCAGTTAATGCTAGCTTATCAAGATTGAGCAAATCAAAGTTACTGCATTTAGGATATGGCGGGAAGCGATATCAACCTGTATCAGCAGCTTGTGCAGAATTATTAATTTATGGAGTCAAATATTTTTTGCCAGCTCACATGGGTGATTATACCGCAGGTATTGAAACAAGCTACGCTGCCCCTATTTTTAAAAAATTGATTGCTGCAGGCGCGGATCCCGTTCCGGTATGGCCTTCTGCACGGGGTAATCAGCGTGGAATTGCTTTAGAACCATTGTATCATTGCGTGCCGGACTCCTTGATTAATTATAAAGATTCAGAATTTTATGATTTGCTAGCCTTGGTTGATGCAATCCGACAAGGTAGAGCAAGAGAAAGAAATATAGCAGCCAAATTATTAAAGGAAAAAATATTACATGTTAAATCAGCGTAGTCGAGCACATGCAAATTTGCGCATGATGGAATTTGTTGCAAGAAAATTGGGAAAATTAAAAGATGAATTTGTTTTTTTGGGCGGATGCGCGACAGCATTGTTTATCAATGATGCTAGTGTTCCTGATATTAGAGCAACCATGGATGTAGATTGTATTACTGACGTGCTTTCCTTAGTGCATTATCACCAATTAGAGAAAAAATTAATTTCTCATGGGTTCAAAAAATCAATACAAGATGATGTTATTTGCCGTTGGCATTATGAGGATGTTATTTTAGATGTGATGCCAACAGATGAAAATATTCTAGGATTCGGAAATAGATGGTATAAAGCGGCAATAAAAGAAAATCTTGTTCATCATATTGCTCATGATTTATCACTTAAATCTGTCACGGCACCCTATTTTTTGGCAACAAAATTTGAGGCTTTTAAGTCAAGAGGCAATAATGATTATTATATGAGTCATGATTTTGAAGATATTATTTCGGTTATCGATGGACGTGCTCAGATTGTTGATGAAGTAAAAAATGCAGATATGACGCTTAAAAATTATTTACAAGAAATATTTTCAGAATTATTAATTAACGAGCATTTTTTATCAGCATTGCCAGGCCATATTAATTATGGTTCATCAACACATGATAGAACCAATATGGTTTTAGATCGAATTAAGCAAATGGCAAAAATTTTGTAAATATGATAAAAACTATTCGATGCAGTAGTGTTAGCGGAAAAAATTAATCATGAAATTAATTCGCGGATATAAACCCTTTCAGAAACCCATTAATACCGTTGTGACCATTGGCAATTTTGATGGCCTGCATTTGGGGCATCAAAAATTAATCACGACATTAAAAAAATCGTCTGAGCAATTAAATTTACCCTCTGTGTTATTAACTTTTGAGCCGCATCCACAAGCATTTTTTTCAAAAAATAATATACTGTCGCGCATCATGAGTTTTAAAGAAAAATGGATAATATTATTAAAATATAGAATAGATTATTTATATTGCTTGCGATTTAATAAAAAACTAGCGGATTTATCAGCAGAAGATTTTGTTGAAACTATTTTGGTTGCAGCGCTAGGCGCAAAAGAAATCATTGTGGGTGATGATTTTAAATTTGGCGCAAAAAGAGCAGGTGATGTGACTGTATTAAAAAAATTGGGCGAAAAATTTAAGTTTCAGGTTATTATTTTACCGCAAGAAAATAAAAGCAATAACAGAATTAGCAGCTCTCGAATTCGAGAAGCTTTAAATATAGGTGATTTTAAAGCGTTTGATGCTTTAACAGGCAGGCCATTTTGCTTGTCGGGAAAAATTATTCAAGGCGAGCAATTAGGAAGACAGTTGGGATTTCCGACGGCCAATATATTATTAAATCCAGAAAAAAAATTTCTTTCAGGAATTTTTGTGGTCAGGGTCTCTGGTATTAATCATAAAGTAATAAACGGCGTTGCCAGTATTGGTTATCGACCCACGTTTGATTTTCAAGACAAAAAATTATTATTAGAAGTGTATTTATTTGACTTTAACCAGGATATTTATGGGAAAAATATTTCTGTTGAATTTTTAAAAAAAATTCGCGATGAAGAAAAATTTGAGTCTGTCGAACAGTTAATAGAACAGATCAAAAAAGATATCGACATCGCAAAAACTTATTTATCTTGCAGTTAATACCGCGCGTTGTGCGTCTTCTGGTTTTACTACTTGCACCAGTTGCGATTGTGTTTGTAGCGTCATTTTATCATCCGCATCGTTTTGCACATTCACAAGCGCTGCCCGTTCGCTGGCATTCGTAGGCTGCAGCGAGAGCGTTTCGTGATTGGGCGTTATCGTTTGACTGGATAGCATCGCTGAAAATAGCAAATAGATGCCAAACAAAACAACCGCGACGCTCGCAAAATAGGCAATTTTTTTCATACGCGAAACACCTTGCTGTACCAGTAATATACTGTAAGTTATCCATTCTAGCAGAAAATGCAGATTTTCCTGTAACTCTTCCGTTACTTCAGGCTCGTGAAATTCTGTCGTGTTTTCTTCTGAATGTAAACCACCCGAATAAAAACGCGAAATATGCAGACTTTCAGACCAACGCGGATCATCCGCTTCTATATCTTGTATAATCATAACGACATCCTTGTCTTTACGTTTAAGTTAAGTGAAGCTTTTTAGGTTCTCACAATTAACTCAAAGTTGTCAATATTTTGTACAGGCCAAATTGCGGTGATTTCAGGTATACTATTTCACTTTAAACCTATTGAGATGATGCTATGTTCTTGAAAATATTTGTTTTGCTTGTTTTTGGTGTGATTCTCTATTGCTTGGGTAGCGGCGCATTTTATTTAACAAAACGAGTCGACAGCAAGGCTTTTGCTAAGGCGTTAACCTGGCGAATTATTTTGTCAGTGCTATTATTTGGTTTTTTATTTTTAGCCTATTCAATGGGCTGGATTGCACCACACGGAATTACACAATGACAGATTATAAAAATACATTAAATTTACCGCAAACTGATTTTCCCATGAAGGCAAATTTAGCGGAACGCGAACCTCAAATTTATGCAGAATGGAAAAAAATAGATTTGTACAATCTACTGCGAAAAAATCTAAAAAATAATCCGAAATTTATTTTGCATGATGGTCCGCCTTATGCGAATGCGTCGATTCACATGGGCACTGCATTAAATAAAATTTTAAAAGATATTGTCACCAAATCAAAAACATTGTCCGGCTTTGATTCACCGTATGTACCGGGTTGGGATTGTCACGGTTTGCCGATTGAATTAAATGTTGAGAAAAAATTTGGTAAAGTGGGCGATAAATTAAATGCAACTGAATTTAGAAAAGCCTGTCGCGATTATGCAACATCCCAGGTTGCTATCCAAAAAGCGGATTTTGAAAGATTAGGTGTGTTAGGTGATTGGCAAAATCCGTATCTCACCATGCAGCCCAGCTATGAAGCCAACGTTGTCAGAGCGCTTGCGGATATTATAAAAAATAATCATTTATTGCGTGGACAAAAACCCGTTCATTGGTGTACTGCGTGTGGTTCTGCGCTGGCTGAAGCCGAAGTAGAATATCGCGATAAAACTTCGCCTTCAATTGATGTTTTATTTGAAGCATTCGATTTAAATAAACTAGAGACGCAATTTAATCTGTCTTTAGTTAATCAGAAAATTTACGCAATTATCTGGACAACGACGCCTTGGACATTGCCAGCGAACGAAGCGATTTCTGTGAATCCTGAATTAGCCTATGTTTTAGTTAAGGCGAGTATAGCCGAAAAAAATATTTATCTCATTTTAGCAGAAAGCTTATTAGATAATGCGATGAAAAAATATGGCGCTGAAAAATTTGAAATCTTAGGCAAAACTAAGGGGATTAATTTAGAGAATATTTTATTTAATCACCCATTTTTAAATAAAAAAGTACCAATTATTTTGGGTGATCATGTGACAACCGAGGCAGGAACCGGTTTGGTTCATACAGCGCCGGCGCACGGGCAAGATGATTATGTGGTGGGCGCAAAATATAATTTGCCCATGAATAATCCGGTTGATTCAAGAAGCTGCTTTAAAGAGAATACGCCGTTTGTTGCAGGATTGCATGTTTTTAAAGCGAACGAGCCGATTATCGAATTATTAAAAGATAATCAAAAATTATTACATCTTGAAAATTTAAATCATAGCTATCCGCATTGCTGGCGACATAAAACACCGCTGATTTTTCGCGCAACGCCACAATGGTTTGTTTCGATGTCACAAAATAACTTACGCAGCACAACATTAGAACTTATTAAAAAATTAAAATGGATTCCTGCTTGGGGTGAAAATAGAATTTCAAAAATGATTGAGGCAAGACCTGATTGGTGTATTTCGCGTCAACGTGCGTGGGGGATTCCGATTACGCTATTTGTGCACAATAAAACAGATGAATTGCATCCTGACACCATTAATATTATGGAAAAAGCGGCTCAATTAATAGAAAAAGATGGCATTGATGCGTGGCATGATTGTGATCCAAAAGATTTAATCGGCGATGATGCAGAAAATTACACTAAAATTACGGACGTATTAGATGTCTGGTTTGAATCCGGTGTGTCGCATGCCTGCGTTTTAGCGGTTCGACCCGAATTAAAAGTGCCGGCTGATTTATATTTAGAAGGCTCGGATCAACATCGTGGATGGTTTCAGTCGTCATTATTAACGGGTGTTGCGATGCGAAATCAATCGCCTTTTAAAGCGGTTTTAACGCATGGTTATGTGGTGGATGGCAGCGGATATAAAATGTCAAAATCGGTTGGCAATACGATTTCGCCAGCGGATATTATTAAAAAATCAGGCGCTGATATTTTAAGATTGTGGGCTGCGTCAACGGATCACACCAATGATTTAAATTTCTCTGATGAAATTGTGACGCGAATTTCAGATGCCTACCGCCGTATTCGAAATACCATGCGATTTTTATTATCCAACGTGTCTGATTTTAATCCTGACGAGCATTGCATTGAGCCGAAAAAATTACTGGATTTGGATGCATGGATTATTGTTAAAACAAAATGTCTGCAAGAAAAAATAATTGCAGCATACGATGCATACCAATTTCAATCGATTTATCAAATGCTCCATAATTTTTGCACGATTGAGCTGGGTAGTTTTTATTTAGATATTATCAAAGATCGTTTATATACGTGCGCCGCTCAAGGATTGCCAAGGCGTTCTGCGCAAACCGCGTTATTTTATATTTTAGAAGCAATGACGAGATGGCTGGCGCCAATTTTAAGTTTCACTGCAGATGAAATTTGGAAATATATACCGGGAAAACGCAATGAATCTGTATTTTTAAATCCTTGGTTTGCCGAATTTCCTGAAGTAAATAATATCGATGAAGCATTTTGGGATTGGTTGATTCAAGTGCGCAATGATGTGAATAAATTATTAGAAGCCAATCGCGCTGAGGGCAAAATGGGATCTGCTTTGGAAGCAAAAGTAATTTTATATGCCGATGATTTAATCTATGAAAAATTAATAAGATTAAATCAAGAACTGAGATTTATTTTAATTACGTCAGAAGCATCAGTGAAAAAATCTGTTGAAAAAACACATTCTGCACTGCCTTGCAGCATCGATGGATTATGGATTGGTATTGCCGTCACCGATGCTAAAAAGTGCGTGCGTTGTTGGCAACGCCGCGAAGATGTTGGCGCCGATAAAACACATGAAGAGCTCTGCGTGCGCTGTGTTGATAATGTGTTTGGTGATGGCGAAACGCGGTGTTTTGCTTAATCACAAAATATTCAGAACCCGAGCGCATCTCAAATCTTTCATAGCCCGAGCGCACGCAAAATCTTTCAGAACCCGAGCGCGAGCGCTGAGCTATCCCCACAAATTTTATAAATCAGTTCAAAAAATAACTGCCTTCTAACTTATTGCTCACCATTACCAATAGTACCGAAGCCCATCGCGGCAGCGTGGGCGCGATAAAACACACGATTTACCTATCAAAATAAGCTTTATAGAGCTCAATATCATAAGCATCATATACTTTTTTATCATACCAAAGCGCCATCGGCTTTCCTTGCTCTACTACCGTATAATAAAGCCTTTGAAATAGTTCTTCAGGCCCCCAAATATTATCAGTGCTGCCGTGATATCCCCAAAATGCATTGCGTGTTGATAATTCAACATGATGTTTTTTTAAATCTCTAGTCGCATAGCATTTTATCTTTCCCATCGTTTGCTCCGCTGATTTATTTGACTGTAGGACAATGTGAATATGATTTGTTCGAACATGCGCTGCAAATAACGTCCAGTGATTGTATTGACAAGTGTCAATAATGGATTTTAAAACGGTTTCTCTCTGAGCTGCATTTAAAATTAATTCAGATTCAAGTGCTGATGATTTCATGGCACGATGCAATGCGGCATTAGGCGCAATTCTAGGTTTTCCAACGACATTATTTTTGCTATCAACGCTGGTTCTTTTATCTCCATGGCTCCAGCTGTTATACGTTCTAAATGTAATAAGATAAGCCCAAGCAAGCTTATTAATTTTAATTTGATTTGTTTCATCTATTTTTTTCATTTATAAAAAATAACAGATTTTAATAAAAAAGAAATACCGTAGTTTGTATTTTTATTGTTCTTTTTCTCGCGCCCACGCTGCCGCGATGGGCTTCGGTACTATTGGTAATGGTGAGCAATAAGTTAGAAGACAGTTATTTTTTAAAATTAATTTATAAAATTTGTGGGGATAGCTCAGAGCGCGAGCGAAGGGGGTGATTTGAAAAATACGGTATTTCACTTCTTTGAAAACCATGAAACAATAACCACAATTCATTCAGTTCGTGACAAGGTGTCACGGACTGGAATTAAAAAAATTATTATTAAAATCAAACAGTTAATCAATAGGGGGGGGACAATTTGTCCCCCCCCCTTTGCTAAATCAAGGAGAGTCTTATGAATAAAGAAAACGCAGTTGTTTTATTTAAAGAAAAATCCATTCGTCGTACATGGTACGATCAAGAGTGGTATTTTTCAGTTGTTGATGTGGTTGATGCGCTTACATCAAGCGAAAACTCACGACGATACTGGTCTGATCTTAAGCGTCAGCTTTCAGAGTCAGAGGGATTTAATGAACTGTACGAAAAAATCGTACAGTTGAAAATGCAGGCTTCAGATGGAAAAATGCGCGAAACAGATGCCGCAAACACAGAATCATTATTGAGAATCATTCAATCTATTCCATCACCCAAAGCTGAGCCTTTTAAACGCTGGCTGGCAAAAGTCGGATATGAACGCATTCAAGAAATTGAAAATCCAGAATTATCGCAGGAGCGCATGAAGCAACTGTACGAACAAAAAGGCTATTCAAAAGACTGGATTGATAAAAGATTGCGTGGCATTGCGATTCGTCAAAATTTAACGGATGAGTGGAAAGAGCGCGGTTTAAGTCATGAAAAGGATTATGCGATTTTAACTGCTGAAATTTCAAAAGCGACTTTCGGTATGACGCCAACTGAATATCGAGAATTTAAAAATTTACCTGCTAAAAACAAAACAAATCTGCGAGACCACATGACAGATTTAGAGTTGATTTTTACAATGCTGGGCGAAAAAGTCACGACAGAAATATCAAAGCAAGAAAAGCCCGATAATATGCCTCAACACAAAACTGTTGCCAGACGCGGCGGAAATGTGGCTGGAAAAGCACGAAAAGATACTGAAAAAGAATTAAAGAAGAGTATTATAAGCCCTGACAATCATTTGCAACTTAATAACGCATTAAAAGAAATTGTATGAAAAAAGCCTGGCCTTACATTTTTATCAGCCTATTGATACTATTTTTAGACCAATGGACAAAACAATTGGTTTTACAGCATATTGAATATGGCCACAGCATTAAAATTTTTTCATTGTTGAATATCACAATGCAAGTGAATGCGGGCGCGGCATTTAGCTTTTTAGGCAACTCATCGGGTTGGCAGATTTATTTTTTATCCGCTATTTCAGCCATTGTTTCACTTGCCTTGATTTTTTCACTTTTTAAAATTGCACGAAAAAATTGGATGATGGCATTGCCGTTAAGCTTAATTTTAGGCGGCGCATTAGGTAATTTAATTGATCGCTTTAGGTATTCTTATGTGGTCGATTTTGTTGATTTTCATATCCAGACGTGGCATTTTGCGACTTTTAATATTGCCGATGCAGCTGTTTCAGTGGGTGCAGTTTGGTTGGGAATAAAACTATTATTTTTTACAAAAGATAAAACATGAAAATATTATTAGCCAATCCCAGAGGTTTTTGTGCCGGCGTTGATCGTGCGATTGATATTGTTGAGCGCGCGCTCGATCGCTTGGGGCCGCCAATTTATGTGCGTCATGAAGTCGTGCACAACCGACCTGTAGTTGAAAGATTAAAATCCAAAGGTGCGATTTTTTTAGATGATATTAGTGAAGTGCCCGTCGGTGCGACAGTGATTTTCAGTGCGCATGGCGTGTCACAGTCTGTCCAGAAATTAGCAAATGAGCGTGGTTTTAAATTATTTGACGCAACCTGCCCTCTTGTAACCAAAGTGCACATGGAAGTAATGCGTTATTCTAAGCGCGCTATTGAATGTGTGTTAATAGGTCATGCAGGTCATCCGGAAGTGGATGGCACCATGGGGCAATATAATAATCCTCTCGGCGGCATTTATTTAATTGAAACTTTAAAAGATGTTGCAACATTAAACTTAAAAAATCCAAATAATTCTGTTTATGTAACACAGACTACTTTATCAGTGGATGATACGATTGAAATTATTGCGGCCTTAAAAAAACGATATCCTGCTATTCAAGGCCCTAAAAAAGATGATATTTGTTATGCGACCACCAATCGCCAAGAGGCTGTTAAACAATTGGCTGCATTGTGTGAAGTGATGATTGTGGTGGGTTCTGAAACCAGCTCTAACTCTAATCGCTTAAAGGAATTATCAGAGCGCTTAGGCTGCCGTGCTTATTTATTAGATGATCCCAATATGCTTCAAAAAGCGTGGTTTGACAATATAGAAACCATTGGTGTGACGGCAGGGGCTTCTGCGCCAGAGAGCTTAGTTCAAGCCGTTATTTCACAATTAAAAAACTGGGGCGCTGAATTAACCGAGGAATTGGACGGCGTTTCCGAAAATATTACTTTTGCATTGCCTAAAACGCTGCGAGATGGCGAGCGGATGGTCTAAATAGCACAACAGACGTGAAATATTCTTTTAAAAGTGATATCTTCTCGTGCTCTACAATTTTTAGTATTAGAGGCACGTAGCTCAGCTGGTTAGAGCACCACCTTGACATGGTGGGGGTCGTTGGTTCGAGTCCAATCGTGCCTATTTATTTTAATAATGGATTTTTTTATGCCGATCATTACATTGCCAGATGGCGCGCAAAAACAATTTGATCACGCAGTGACTGCGCTGGAAGTAGCAGAATCAATTGGCCCTCGATTAGCAAAGGCCGTGATTGCTGCCAAAATAAATAATCAATTATCAGATGCAGCTACTTTAATTACTCAAGATGCAAGCTTAAAATTATTAACAGATAAAGACGAAGATGCGCTGGAAGTCGTGAGACATTCGACAGCTCACTTATTGGCGAACGCTGTTAAGATTTTATTTCCGAGCGCGCAAATTGCAATTGGTCCTGTGATTGAAGATGGTTTTTACCATGATTTTGCGTATGAAAGAGCTTTTACGCCAGAAGATATGGAAAAAATAGAATTAAAAATGCACGAATTAGTCAAAGCTGATTTTGCGGTGCACAAAAAAACCATGTCGCGTAACGAAGCATTAGATTTATTTTCTGAAAAAGATGAGCAATACAAAGTTAAAATTATTAACGATATTCCCGAATCAGATACATTAACTTTATATGAGCAAGATAATTATATTGATTTATGTCGCGGGCCTCATGTGCCTAGAACGGGTTTATTAGGTGCATTTAAATTAACAAAACAATCTGGCGCCTATTGGCGCGGTGATTCTAAAAACGAAATGCTTCAAAGAATTTATGGCACTGCGTGGCTCAATAAAAAAGATTTATCAGATTATTTAACGCGCATAGAAGAAGCTAAGAAACGCGATCATCGCGAAATTGCTAAAAAAATGGGATTATTTCATCAGCAACCTGAAGCGCCTGGCATGGTATTTTGGCATCCCAATGGTTGGACGATTGTTAATATTATGCGTGACTACATTCGTGATGTTGAGAAAAAAAGTGGCTATCACGAAATTAATACACCGCAGGTTGTCGATTTATCATTGTGGGAGCAATCGGGTCATTTGGCGAAATTTGATGCCGGTATTTTTACGGTGGATTCTGAAGATCGACATTTTGCTATTAAACCGATGAGCTGTCCTTGTCATATCCAAGTATTTAAACAGGGTATTACGAGTTATCGCGATTTGCCGTATCGATTAGCAGAATTTGGTTGCTGTCATCGCAATGAGCCTTCGGGCACTTTGCATGGATTAATGCGCGTGCGATCATTTGTACAAGATGACGGCCATATTTTTTGCACTGAAGCGCAAATTCAATCTGAAGTGTCTGCGTTTATTGATCAATTGCATCAGGTTTATAAAGATTTTGGTTTCACAGAGATAATTTATAAATTATCAACGCGTCCAGAAAAAAGAGTTGGTAGTGATGCGGTGTGGGATAAGGCTGAGTCTGCTTTGGCAAAAGCATTAGATGCAAAATCGATCCAATGGGATTATTTGCCGGGCGAAGGGGCGTTCTATGGCCCCAAGATTGAATTTTCTTTGCGGGATTGCTTGGGAAGGACGTGGCAATGTGGTACGATTCAAGTCGATTTTTCAATGCCAGAGCGTTTAGGCGCCTATTACATTGATGAAAATGGCGAAAAAATGCCACCGGTTATGCTGCATAGAGCTATTATTGGCACTTTTGAGCGGTTTTTGGGAATTTTAATCGAGCATCATGCAGGACATTTTCCGCTCTGGCTTGCGCCAGTTCAGGTCGTTGTGATGAGTATTGCGGACCGTCAGCACGATTATGTGAACAAAATTGTGAAAGATTTGCAAAATCTGGGGTTTAGAGTCACGTCGGACTTGAGAAATGAGAAGATTGGCTATAAAATCCGCGAGCAGTCTATCGCTCGTGTGCCCTACCAGCTTGTGATCGGTGATCGCGAAATGGAGACAGAAACAATTGCAGTTCGATTACCTGAAAATAATCAAACCGTCACATTGAGTTTAGAAGAATTTGTATTAAAATTAATGAACTTGGGGAGAGGTCAACATCAGAGCAAGTAAGAAAACGCGTGTTAACGCGCAAATTCATGTTCCTGAAGTGCGTCTTATTGATCAAGATGGAAATCAAGTCGGCATTGTTGGTATTGAAGAAGCGTTGTCGAAAGCAAAAATGGCGTCTCTAGATTTGGTGGAAATTTCTCCCAATGTCGCGCCGCCGGTTTGCAGAATTATGGATTATGGCAAGTATCTTTTTGATCAAAGCAAAAAGAAAACGAAACAAAAAAAGAGCCAGAAGGTTCAAGTTAAAGAAATTAAGTTTAGACCAGTGACGGATATCGGTGACTATCGCGTCAAGATGAGAAAGCTGGGCGAATTTTTAGAGCGTGGTGATCGCGTTAAAGTGAGTTTGCGATTTAAGGGTCGTGAAGTACAGCACAAAGAATTAGGCATGGATTTTTTAGAGCGTGTCAGAAAAGATTTACCAGAGGGCGCGGTGGTAGAGCAGGAAGCAAAATTGGAAGGACGCCAAATTACGATGTTGATTGGAATGGGTAAGGGCGGCGAGAACACTAAAAAGAAATCGCCAGAAACTGAAGTGTAGAAAGTAGAGATAGGATTTATTTATGCCAAAACAAAAAACAAATAGCGGTGCTAAAAAGCGTTTTATTCAACGCGGTAGCGGCTCTATTAAAAAACGCAACGCATTTCGTGCGCATACATTGACGAAAAAACCGCATAAGCGTAAACGCCAAGCGCGCGCTCAAGTGGGTATAGATCATTCTGATTTGAATGGCGTATTGCGAATGCTGCGCATTAAATAAAGCTATTGGCACGTCAAGATCTGCGCGTGATAAAAAAAGCAGGTCAATTTCTCCCGTACGTGGAAGACACAACCGGGCTTAAATGAAAGTGGAGAGTAAAGATGGGTAGAGTAAAACGTGGCGTTACCGCAAGAGCACGTCATAAAAAAGTTTTAAAATTAGCGAAAGGTTACTATGGCGCAAGAAGCCGTGTTTACCGCGTAGCGAAGCAAGCTGTTATCAAAGCATTGCAATATGCTTATCGTGATCGTCGTCAACGTAAGCGTCAATTTAGAGCATTGTGGATCGCTCGTATTAATGCCGCAGCTAGAATCTCAGGACTTTCTTACAGTCGTTTTATGAATGGCTTAAAGCGTGCGCAAATCGCATTAGACAGAAAAGTATTGGCTGATATCGCCGTGTACGATAAACCTGCTTTTGCAAAATTAGTGCAACAAGCGGCTGCTGCAATTAAATAAGTAATCTTGTTCCCTCTCTCGCTTGCGAGAGAGGGTTAGGGTGAGGGTTTTTAGGATGCTTATGCAAAACCAACTCGATATTATCTTATCCGAAGCCCAATCCTCCATTACCTCTGCACATGATATTCAAAGCATTCAAGATTTGCGTGTAAAATATTTAGGCAAAAAAGGCCAGCTTACTGAAATCATGAAGCAGCTAGGTCAAATTGATCCCAAAGATCGCCCAGCAGCGGGCCAATTAATTAATCAAACAAAACAACAAGTGCAAGCTTGGTTAGACGAGAAAGAAAATAAATTTCAATCCGAAAAATTAAATCAAAAATTATCTTCTGAAACAATTGATATTAGCTTATCAGGCCGCGGCCAGCTTTTATCAGGTGGATTGCATCCGGTTTCGCGTGTGCGAGAATATGTGATTGAGTTATTTGCAGGCATGGGTTTTTCTGTCGCCGAAGGTCCAGAGATTGAAGATGACTTTCATAATTTCTCAGCGCTTAATTTTTCCGATCATCATCCCGCCAAAGAAACACAGGATACGTTTTATTTTCCCGATGGCAAATTATTGCGAACGCATACATCGCCCGTGCAAATTCGCGAAATGAAAAAACAAAAGCCACCGATTCGCATTATTACACCCGGTCGCGTTTATCGCAGAGATTATGATCAAACGCATACACCCATGTTTCATCAGCTTGAAGGATTGGTAGTTGATGAGAATTGCAATTTTGCAAATTTAAAATCTTTGCTGCAAACTTTTTTAAATCAATTTTTCGAAAAAGAAATTCCACTGCGTTTTCGCGCTGGTTATTTTCCATTTACTGAGCCATCAGCAGAAGTGGATATTGGTTGGGGCGATGGCAGGTGGCTAGAAGTTTTAGGCTGCGGCATGGTTCATCCGAATGTGTTAAAAAACGTGAATATTGATCCTGAAAAATATTCAGGCTTCGCCTTTGGTATTGGCTTAGATCGTTTGGCGATGCTGAAATATGGCGTGAATGATTTGAGATTATTTTTTGAAAATGATCTGCGGTTTTTAGAGCAGTTCTGATTAATAAACTTCACTGATAAAATCATGCAGATTTCTGGTTTTCACATCAAAGCTCATGCCGAGCAAATAAATTGGTTTGCCGCTAGATCTATATTTTTCAGCATATTTTTTTTCTTTGATTTGCTTTAACGCTGACTTTGCATTTCCATATTGCCTTAATTTAAATTCAAAAATTAAAAATTTATCGGGTAATTCTACGGTTAGATCAATTCGGCCGACATTGGTTTTATCTTCTGCGATGGTGTTGTAACCGAGCGCACAAAAATAACTATAAATAATGCTCGCATAAAACCCTTCGTAATATTGCATATTATTTTGAAAAGGATACCAGTCATGCGGAATACTGGCAAAATGGCTTTTTAAAACTTCGCCAATTCCATTGATATTACCTTCGCGCAAACAGATATCTATTTTATTTAATATCGCTTCTTTTTGCTCTGGCGTAGAAGCTAATCCTGCAAGGCTGTTATTTAAGCTTTTTTTAACTTCAAGATTGGGATAATTCAGTATGTAAGCAACATTGGTGCCGACGGTTGTCATTTTTTTGATCGTAAGATAACCCGCTTGAAGCAAAACAACGAGCAGCGAAATATTATCAACATCAAAGCTCGCCAATAAATTTTCAGTAACCACGACATCTTCCATGTCGGGAAAATAATATTTATTTTTTTGAACTAATTTAATTAAAAAAGAAGGGCTACCAGTCTCGAACCAATAATTTCGATATATAAAATTATTGCTAAAAAAAAGTAAAATATCGAATGGATTATAGACTTTCTGCGCTTGCGTGCCTAAAAAATGATAACCGTTGTACCACAGCTTTAATTGAGTTTTATCAATATTGCCTGCCATTAAATAATCTTTAAATTCCCTTTCAAGATCGGCCTGCGTGTATCCGCAAACATCCGCATAGTCAGGATGCAAAGTGATATCAGATAAATTATTTAATCCGCTAAATAATCCGACTTTGCTAAATTTGGTCACTCCGGTTAACAATACAAACCTAAGGTGAGCATCGTTGACTTTAATAACAGAATACAAGCCCTTGAGCATTTCTCGCATAACCAATGCTTGTGACGAATCGGTAATGACATCTAAAATGGGCTTATCATATTCATCGATTAAAACAACCAATGTTGCATTCGCCTTAGCCGCGACTTTTTTGATTAACTCATCAAAAGCAAGACCGTAATTTTGACTGTCTAATGTGATATTATATTCTTTTGCAGTTTTGTTCAGAACATCCCAGATGATTGAAAGCAGGGTTTCTTCACTGTCGTAAGCAGAACTAACGCCAAAATCAAAATGAATCACGGGATAGGACTTGCTCCAATCCCAATTTTCTTCAAGATATAACCCTTTGAATAATTTTTTATTGCCTGAAAAAGCTTGTTTTAAAGTATCAACCAGCAAGGATTTTCCAAATCGGCGAGGACGAGATAAAAAATAATATCCACTGCCTTTCGATAGGCGTGCCACAAACTGTGTTTTATCGATATAAACACAATCGTCGTGAATCATTTTTTCTAGGGTGGATATACCAATCGGCAGCATTTTCATATTGGTTGATTATCATAGAATCACGGTTGAAAATCAATTAAGATAGCAGTTTTGCATTCTCGGGAGTGATGGTTTCATGAAATTCAGCGAATCTTGGCTTAGGCAATATGTCGACCCAAAATTATCTACAACAGAGCTCACTGATCAGATGAGCATGATGGGTTTGACCGTTGATCATATTTATCCCGTTGCCGGAAAATTTTCCAATGTAGTGATTGGCAAAGTAATCTCAACAAAACCCCATCCTGATGCAACAAAATTAACTTGCTGCATTGTTAATATCGGCGAAAAAGAAAATTTAAAAATCGTGTGTGGCGCGCCGAATGTTCGTGCTGATTTAACAGTTGCTGTCGCGAAAGTTGGCGCTGTTTTGCCAAACGGTATGGAAATTAAAGCCGTGAAATTACGTGGTGAAGAATCGTGTGGCATGCTTTGTTCTGCCAAAGAATTAGAATTGCATAGTGCATCAGAAGATCAGCCGGGTATTTTAGAATTATCCTCTGATGCGCCTATCGGCATGTGTTTTAGAAAATACTTTGAAGCAGATGATCATATTATCGATGTTGAAATTACGCCCAATCGCGGTGATTGCTTAAGTGTTTTGGGAATTGCGCGTGATATTGCAGCGAAAAATAATTTAAAAATAAATTGCCCTCACCCCAACCCTCTCCCGATTACGGGAGAGGGAGACTTTAAGATTAATATCTTTGCGCACTCCGACTGTCCAAAATATATCGGCAGAAAAATTACTCATATTAACAATACAGTTTCAACGCCTTTTGAAATTCAAAAACGATTACAGCGCGCCGGCATTCGATTAATTAATCCTGTTGTTGATATTTGTAATTACGTGATGTGCGAAATGGGTCAGCCAATGCACGCGTTTGATTATGCAAAATTATACGGCAATATTGAAGTTCGAAAAGCAAAACCCAATGAAAAAATAAAATTATTAGACGAGCAAGAAATTATTTTATCATCTGAAGATTTAGTAATCGCGGATAAAAAAAATGCACATTGTTTAGCAGGCATTATGGGTGGATTGGAATCGGCTGTCTCAGAAAAAACCACTGAAATATTTCTAGAAGCGGCATTTTTTACGGCCAAAACCATTTGTTTAAGCACGCGTCGCCACAACACGCGCTCTGATTCGTCGTATCGTTTTGAGCGTGGCGTTGATTTTAATTTGCCTGAAAAAGCAATGGAGCGCGCAACCAATTTAATTTTAGAGATCACAGGTGGAAAAGCGGGTGAAGCAATAAAAATAATTTCAGAAAAAGATTTGCCAAAACGTGAAAAAATTATATTGCGTATTGAGCAAATTAAAAGAATATTAGGTATTGAGTTTTCAGAAAGTCAAATTGAAACCGTATTAAAATCTTTAGGCATGCTTGTTTCAAAAACAAAAACAGGCTTTGAAGTGGTGCCGCCGAGCTACCGATTTGATATTACTTTAGAAGTTGATCTAATCGAAGAGTGCGCGCGCATTTTGGGGTATGAGCATATTCCAGTTATTCCCATGGCAGCGCCTTTAGTAATTGGGAAGCACACTGAGAAAAAATTATCGCAAGGGCGTATCCGCGCATTTTTCGCAGATCACGCTTATCAAGAATGTATTACTTATAGTTTTATTTCACTCGAATCTCAACAATTATTTTTCCCCGATGAAAAATATGTGGCGCTGAATAATCCGCTGTCATCTGATTTGGCAATTATGCGTACCAGTTTATTACCGGGTTTATTGAATACGCTAGAGATGAACAGTCGGCAGCAACGTGATCGCATGCGTTTATTTGAACTGGGCATGTGTTTTACAGAAGAAAATCAAATACCTAAATTAGCCTGCGTTATAACAGGTTGTGTTGACAAAGAACAATGGAATTTATCGCAAGAGCCCGCCGATTTTTATGATTTAAAATCAGATATCACGGCTTTCTTAAGTCTATTGAAAAATAAAAATTTCAGCTGGATTAAAGCAGAGAACGCGGCTTTCCATCCCGGCAGATGCGCTGCACTCTGTCTTGATAATAAGCCCATTGGTTTTTTAGGCGAGATTCACCCGATGATTATTCAAAAATTGGGTTTGCGACATTCCGCAATCGCTTTTGAAGTGATTTTAGAAGCCATGACACAGGCAAAAATTCCAGAATTTGCTGCATTTTCGCGCTTTCCGTCGGTTCGAAGAGATATTGCCGTCGTGATTGATGAAATGATTACGGCAGAGCAATTACAAGCTTCTATTTATAAGCATGCCGGTATTCACTTAAATTCAGTTGAAATATTTGATGTTTACAGAGGTTCTGGTATAGATACTGGTAAAAAAAGTATCGCTTTAGGCTTGACGTTTCAAGATGCTTCGCGCACTCTAAGAGATGAGGAAATAAACGAAATAATTCAGAACGTTGTGAAGAGTTTGAAACAGGAATTACAAGCAACATTGAGGGCCTAAAAAATGAACGCACTCACGAAAGCAGATTTATCAGAGCATTTATTTGAAACATTGGGTTTGAATAAACGCGAATCAAAAGAATTAGTAGAATTATTTTTTGAAGAAGTCCGAGCGTCTCTAGAAAGTGGCGAATCGGTCAAAATATCAGGTTTTGGAAATTTTAATTTGCGAGATAAATCGGAACGTCCCGGTCGCAATCCAAAAACTGGCGAGGAAATTCCGATTACAGCAAGACGTGTCGTGACATTCCGCGCAGGTCATAAGTTAAAAACCAGGGTGGAAAATTTTGTAGGACCAGAAGGAAGTGGATCAGATCATGGATCAGAAGAACAACGCGAGTGATGCGCAGCTACCATTAATTCCCGATAAACTCTATTTTACGATTGGTGAAGTCGGTTTGCTTTGTCGTCTGAAACCGCACGTGCTGCGTTATTGGGAGCAAGAATTCTCGCAGCTTTCTCCCGCAAAACGTCGCGGCAATCGTCGCTATTATCAACGTAAAGATGTTTTAATCGTTCGCGAAATAAAAACATTATTATACGAAAAAGGCTATACAATCGAAGGTGCAAGACAGCAATTGTCAGGCGCTGATGCGAAAAGCATGCGCAAGATTCAAAATTCACACGCACTGCTTCAAACCGCCGTTTCGCAATTGACGAAAGTAGCGGATGAGCTGGAAGAAGCTTCTCCATAATGTTTTGCGCATTCGCCATTGCTTTTCACTTTGCTCTCCAGTAATCTTTCATTTCATTTTCGGGGCGTGGCGCAGCCTGGTAGCGCACTTGCATGGGGTGCAAGGGGTCACAGGTTCAAATCCTGTCGTCCCGATTTGAATAAGTAATTTAAGTAGTTATGGATTGCAATCCATAATTTGATGCTAAAAGTATGGAATGCAATCCATAGTGCTTGCAACATATTGATAAATAAAGGTATTGTAATTATAGCTGAGATAATTATGCATCCAGCACTCCTTGACATTTTAGTCTGCCCTTTATGCAAGGGTAAATTAATTTATGATAAAGAAAATCAAGAATTAATTTGTCGCTTTGATCGATTGGCGTATCCTATTCGACACAATATTCCGGTGATGCTGGAAAGTGAAGCGCGTGAAATTAAAACTCCCTCTCCCGCAAGCGCGCAGCGCGATGTGGGAGAGGGTTAGGGTGAGGGTCTTTTTATGAATTTTCGAGTGATTATTCCCGCGCGTTTTGATTCAACACGATTGCCCGGCAAAGTATTAAAAGACATTGCAGGAAAACCGATGGTGCAGCACGTGTATGAGCGTGCATTAGAATCTGGTGCTATCAGCGTTGTCATTGCAACGGACGATGATCGAGTTGCAAAAGCCTGCGAAAAATTTCATGCACCCGTTTGCATGACTGCTAAATCGCATCAGTCAGGAACAGAAAGATTGGCGGAAGCTGTCGTCGCATTAGAATATGCTGACGATGATATTGTAGTGTGCGTACAAGCAGATGAACCTCAAATTCCACCGCAATTAATTATGCAGGTCGCCAATGATTTAGAGGCGCATGACAATGTGAAAGTAGCAACGCTCGCTGAAAAAATTATCAACCCTGAAGATTTATTTAACCCTTCTATTGTGAAAGTCGTTTTAAATCATCGCAATTACGCCTTGTATTTTTCGCGCGCGCCGATTCCATGGGATCGAGAACATTTTCCGCCAAAAGATATTCAGACACTAACCTTAAAAGAACATTATCTGCGCCATATTGGCATGTATGCCTATCGCGTTGGGTTTTTAGGGGTGTACACTGGCTGCAGTACATCGCCACTGGAGTCGCTTGAAATATTGGAGCAGCTTCGAATTTTATGGAATGGTTATAAAATTCATGTTGGCGTAACGGAATTACATGTACCTGCCGGTGTTGACCAGGAAGTCGATTTGGAAAGAGTGCGAAAACTTTTTTTAAATTAATTCGGCTTTTTGGGTACCGCGAGCGTAAGCGACCGGGAAAATAATAATCAATACACCAGAGGTAAATATGCGCAAAGTATTTGAGTTTTTTTGTGGCAAAAAACGAAAAGATGAAACAACGCGATTGATTATTTCAACTAATGCAGAGAGTGATTCTGTATCTTCAAAAACTTCAAAAACATCGCAAAGAATTGCTGAGCTTGGTTCAGAGCACAGCAACATAGACGGTAACATAGAAAACCTGTCTGCATTACAGCTTGTTTTAAGCGCGATTAAAAAAAATCAAGCATTAATACTGACCATCATGTTAGAAGATTTAATTTTACCGCCGACTATTTTTGGTATTTTAAATCAAAAAGATCCAGATGCCGCAAAAGCAATATTGGGTTTTATTCAGGATAATGTTTTTTTTGGATTTACTTATACGCTCGCATTATTAGCAACTGTTAATATTACCATTGTTATACCTGTATTGTTTCTGTTGCAAAAAATATTTTCCTATTTGCTTCAAGTGCCAGTTGAGTTTGCAGTTAGGCATAATATCAGAGATGCAGATGATCCGGAACATGCTCGCATTGCATTGGGCGTACCAAAATTATACGTGCCTTATGTAAAATTAACGATGACGGAAGTAATAGTTGCGATTGCAGCACTCTGGACACTGCAAACAGCGCGCGGCGCAATGATTTGCGCAACCAAATCAACCGATGCATTGGGTTATGATGCACTGGGAAATCCCTATCTTGCTTTTTTCGGTCAGATCATGCTGGTGCTGTTGATGAAATTAACATCGCAAGGCTTAAATTTATTGTCGAAAAAATTAGGTCAAGCAGCTACGGAAAAGCACACGGGGCTTGAGTCACAAAATGGTGAGATAGGCAGTCGTTATGATCTTGTGAATTCTTCTTCTTGTCGGATATAAACACGGACTTTAATGGCATCAGGATTATAACTTTCATCATGAAAGCACGACAGTGTGACATCTTGCCTTGCAACAACATAATCCATCACCCAATTTTGGCTCACCAACTTGATTATGCTTTGGATCAATACTTAATTTATCATCGCCATGACACCACGTAGAATTTACTCTAAAAATAATATGATAAGCCAATGGTGGATTTTCAAGAATTTTTTTCATTGAGTGATGATGTTTTTTTTGATTACTACTTTTATACAAGATTTACTATTGGCACTGAAGGAACCGCGCGCACAGCCTTGTACTCAAGGCGCAGCAAGCGGATTCTTTTCTCATTTCCCATCATTTGGGATGGTGCTGAAATTCAAGAAAGACTAATAACAATAAACTAATGCTAAAAAATGATCAAAACAAGGCGATTAAGGCTTGTCTGACAAACTCTAATCGCCTTAATTTGAAGATTTTATTATCATGTCTGGCATGAGTTGATACGCGAATCAAAAAAAGAATCCGCTTGCTGCGCCTTGAGTACAAGGCTGTGCGCGCGGTTCCTTCAGTGCCAATAGTAAATCTTGTATAAAAGTAGCGATCAAAAAAATCAAGGGATTTAAAACGTCAGAAATACTGGAAATAACGCTATTATGATGAGATGAAGCCATGATGAATGCGCTACAAGAAAGAAAATTAACTTTATCCAAAAGAAAAACCCGGATCGGTAAAATTGAATCTGGTTTTCATTTTTTAGGTATTGAATATACGCCGACGAAAACGGTAGATAATACCAACATAGCACCTGTGAATGATGATGCGATAGTTAACGCTCTACCTGATTATTGCTTGAATAATAATGAGAAGGGGGGAGAAAATTATCAATCAATCAATCACAGGATATTTTGCATATTGTTCCGCATCCGCGAACACTACGTAAAGCACGCGAGCAAGTTAAATGGATGGTCGCAGATGGTGTTTCTCGCCCAAAGATCAAAAATTACCTTGTTCGATGGCTGTGTTGGTGGGTAAGAACATCAGGCACTTGGAAACACGAAGAACTTGCACGACGGTACATCGAATCATGCTGGACACCCTCAGCCGCAGACAATGCCACTGAGTTTCTCCAACACTACCTCACATCACCGAGCAAGCGCGCGGTTGATGTGATCTCCATGGCGCAATAAGTTTTCCAACGCTGATGTTTTTGCTCGACATAAGTTCTGTAAACTACCGCCAGCCCAACGAGCCATACCACACCCGCGTGCCGCGGGCAGAGCGCGGCCGCGAATTTATATCCAATACCATCAACAGCCGAAGAATTAATAAGGGAGCGATCAACGAGGGAATTACGAACAATACCAGTAGAAGAATTCCAGTCATTAAAACGAGCCGGGCGAGCTCGCGGCTCTTTTTCTTCAGTCAAATAATAAGTGCCCTGGCGAATATCTTGCTTTACGGGCTCCGCGGCATTTCGTTGCGACCATCCAACCAACTGAGAGAAAATTACGATGCGATTTTTATATTCTGGATCTGCAATAAGATGTGCATCAACTTCATCCCATGTTTTTTCATTATGTTGTAATGCAACCAGAATGTGATGGGGATTAAAAATAATTTCTGATTGCGTGTGTTTAACAAATTCTTCTCTAAAGCGATTTAGCTTTTCAACCAGGGTGAGTTGATCAAATGATTTTGCGCGAGCCTCAGGTGTTTGTGTAAAGCTCACGCCAGTGTTTGCAATGGCAGCAGCTGTTGCTTCAGGTGTAGTAGCATTAATTAATTCCATTACTACATCTAATTCTTTCTGTGTTGCATTACAAATGGCATCAACGTAAGGCTTAAAATCAAAAGCGTTATCTATTTGAGCTTTTTCGTGCGTTTTTAAAATAAGATTAATATTATCGCTTCTCAATGCTGCGCATTCTTGATCTTTAAAATATCCGCGCAAGCTTTTTTTATAAATAGCTTTAATTTGCTTTTGCATTTGCTTAAAACCATTTGGAATCCGCTCAAAATAGGGTTTTATTTTTTCGCATAATTGAATATCAGTTGCAGCTATTGCGGCTTGTAGTACGGTGCCCGTAAAAGAAGCATTGCCATTACCGGTGGCAGAGCCGATGGTTGTTAAAGCAGCCTGTAAAGCATCAGGGCCATTTTGTTCTATGCCATTTAAAATACGCAATACCATGGCTTCATCTCCATTGAATGCAGCATCACATAAATCAGAGAACAGGAAATTATTGTATGCAAACAAAGACGGGTTCATTAATAAGCCATTTAAAGCATAATAGAGATGCCCCATTTTATTATCTCTATCTCTATCATCAAGGCATGAGGCTTGATAAAAATGACTTAAAATGGCTATTATAAGTGGCATAGGTGGAGGACAATGTTTATTTTTATCTATCAGCGCTAGAAATACAAAAAGCGCTTCTGCACTCTTCAAATCAATTTTAATCGCATCATGACCAGCTTCTGCCGACCTAAGAACTATTTTTTTTGTGCCATCGGCTTGTGTAATCGTGACAAAATATATTGGGCTGTTGTTGTTTGAAGGCATGAGTTATTGCTCGCTGATTGATTTTCTTAAAGTGAATTGTACGTGGGCAAGGTTAAGGGAGTATTAAATGGGGGGTCTGAATGTGTTACCAATTTTAAATGGGGTAAAAGATCATTTAAAATCATGGGATTAACGGATGAGAAAGTAACTGCTCAAAAACCAGGGGCGCGTCATCCCGGAAAATGCGAAGCATTTATCCGGGATCTAGAAAATGACGAGGTGTTTACCCTAAGTTTTTGAGAAGCCCCCTATTCTTTTTTTGTCGTTACTTGTTGTAATGGCTTTCCAGAAGACAAACCCTTGTAGTTCGATTGATAGTCAGCAGCAGCTTGCGCAGGTGCAGTCAACGGCAATTCAACTGATTTTATTTCTGATTTAATTTCTGGTTTTGTTTCTGTTTTAATATCAACAATAGGCGTTTCAAACACTTCTTTTTGAGGTGCTACATGATTTGTATTTAATGCTTCATGTTGAATATCGGGATTAATATTCGTTTTTATTTCAGCGGGCGCACTCGCATCTCTCGTGTCTCTTCTGGGTGGACGTGGCGGACGTGTTTGATCGCGACGCGTATTATCGCGTCGTGGGCCTTGTCTTGATTGGTTTGGATTAGGTTTTCTGTCTGGGCGTTCAGCTCGATCAAATTTTGCAGGGCGACGCGTGTCATCAAATCTGGGTTTTGCAAAACTAGATTTGCGCGGCTCGAATTTTTTAGGAGCAGGTTTCTTTTCTGCATTTTCGCCAAACATGACATCCCACAAACGCTTAATTAAGCCGTTATTTTGTGGTTTTTTAGGTAGCGGTACAGGTTCGTCCGTTAGATACTGAGAAATCGCAGGTTCTACAATATGAATTGGCGCCACTGGTTTTCCAACCACTACGTCAGGCTTGGGTACTTTGACTAACTTATAACTCGGCGTTGCTTTGCTTTGTTCATCGCGCGTTGATCGCAAATGATAATGCGGTGATTTTAAATGTTGATTGGGAACAACCGTTACGATAACTTGTGACTGCGTTTCAATTTCATGCAGCGCCGCACGTTTTTCATTAATCAAGAAGGTTGCCACATCCACTGGCACTTGCAACTGAATTTGTGAATTGCGTTCGCGTGATGCGCTTTCTTGAATTAAATGCACCAGTGATAATGCCACTGATTCCACACTGCGAATGGTTCCGCGACCTTCGCATCGTGGGCAAGAAATTTGTGTTGATAAACTGAGCGATGAGCGCAAACGTTGACGCGACATTTCTAATAAACCAAAACGTGAAATGCGTCCGATTTGAATACGTGCGCGATCTAAGCGCAATCCATGACGCAAACGGTTTTCAACTTCGCGTTGATTGCGAACGGGCGTCATGTCGATAAAATCAATGACTACTAATCCGCCGATATCGCGAATTCTTAATTGTCTTGCGATTTCATCTGCCGCTTCAAGATTGGTTTGCAAAGCCGTTTCTTCAATATTGCCGCCGCGTGTTGCGCGAGCGGAGTTAATGTCGATGGCAACCAAGGCTTCAGAGTGATCAATCACGATTGATCCGCCAGAAGGCAGACGCACTTCGCGCTGATACGCCGCTTCAATTTGTCTTTCAATTTGAAAACGGCTAAATAAAGGCAGGTTATCCGTATAAAGCTTAATGTTTTCGACAAAATCAGGACGAATTTGGCGGATATAATCCTTTGCGCGTTGATAAGCCGCGGGATCATCAATCACAATTTCTGTGACGTCTTGACGCAGATTGTCACGGATAGCGCGAATAATAACATCGCTTTCTTGATGAATTAAATAAGGGCCTGGTTTTGCAACCGCTGCTTGCTTAATCGCTTCCCAGTAACGCAATAAAACTTTTAAATCCCATTCTAATTCTTCTTTTGATCTGCCAACACCTGCAGTGCGAATAATAATGCCCATGCCATCTGGTACTGATAATTCATTCACCGCTTCTTTCAATTGATCGCGATCATCGCCTTCAATGCGACGTGAAATGCCACCAGAGCGAGGATTGTTTGGCATGAGGACCAAATAAGATCCCGCCAATGTGATAAATGTGCTGAGCGCAGCCCCTTTGGTGCCGCGTTCTTCTTTGTCGATCTGAACGACGATTTCTTGGCCTTCACGCAGGACTTTTTTGATGTCTAACTCTGTGATGGACTCAACATTTTGTTGTGTCAGGTAGTATTCAGGGGATACTTCTTTCAGTGGCAAGAATCCGTGGCGTTCTGCGCCATAATCAACGAACACCGCGCCAAGACTCGGCTCAATGCTGGTGATGCGACCCTTGTAGATGTTGGATTTTTTCTGTTCTTGACCGGGATGTTCGATGTCAAAATCAATTAAAATTGAATCATCGGTAATCGCAACGCGCACTTCATCATTGTGCGTTGCACTAATTAAAACTCTTTTCATGTTAAAAACCTTATTGTTGTGCGCGCAAGGCTCAATCAGCAAATAGGTTTAAATTTGGCATGGGTAGTTTTAATGTTTTTTGCAATAAAAGTTGTTTTACCATAACCTGAAAACCTGTGTTTGCTATTCCTAGCTGCAGCCCGTGGGCGCAAATTAAATTCTGTTCAATCACCATTTTTGTCACATTTTCGTGACTATTTTTAAAAATATTCAAAATATTTGAGATAGCTGGCGCGTTGTTGTTTTAAAAAATTCGCCAATTTTCAATCACCTACCGACTAAACTTGAGTAGACGAATAGGTTAAAAGGTGATATTAGCAGGCTTTGACGTTTTGGGCAATTGGGAATTGCTTATTAGGCGTAAACAGATACAATCCACTATTACCAAAAACAGTGGGTGACCCTTGCAATCAAAAATTATTACCATCGACAGCAATCGAGTTGGACAGCGAATTGATAACTTTTTAGTGCTGCAGCTCAAAGGTGTCCCGCATTCGAGAATTTATCGCGCTGTTCGAAAAGGTGAGGTGCGCGTCAATAAAAAGCGTGTCGATGCGTCGTATAAATTAAAGGAAAACGACCAAGTTCGCATTCCGCCGATTCGCGTGAGTGAAGCTGCGATTATTCCAAAGCCATCTGCAAAACTAACTGAGTTACTAAAAAAATCGGTGATTTTTGAAAACAGTGATTTTATGGTGATTAATAAGCCGGCAGGTTTGGCGGTTCATGGTGGCAGCGAAATTGAATTAGGATTGGTTGAAGCGCTGCGCGCTATTAAATTAGATTGGAAATCAGTAGAACTTGCTCATAGATTAGATCGCGAAACATCGGGCTGTTTATTACTCGCTAAAAACAGATTGGTTTTATTAACGCTGCAAGATTTATTTCGCACGCGTGACATAGAAAAAATTTATTTATTATTAGTCGATGGTGATTTTTCTCAACAAGAACATGTTAAAACTTTTCTAACTAAAACAGATCGCGGCGGTGAAAAAATCATTAGTGTTTCAGATGATGACAGTGGAAAAAATGCAGAAACTATTTTTACGCCCGTTTCGCATTCTGCTCAATTTAGTTTATTGCGCGCTCATTTGCTTACAGGAAGAATGCATCAAATTCGTGTTCATGCGGCCCATATTGGACACCCCATTGTCGGTGATGCAAAATACGGCGATAAAAAAATAAATCAGGAAGTTGCCCTAAAGTGTGGCGCAAAAAGATTGTTTTTGCATGCACAGACGCTGTCTTTTACTTTGGGAGATAAAAGCTTTAAATTTGAAGCACTACTGGATGAAGATTTTTTACGCGATTTGAAAAAATTAGGAGTTCAACTAACTGATAAATAAGGGATATTTTTATTTTTAACATTTGGGATTGGATCAGTAATCATTTATCCAATCCCAAATTTGCAAAATTTGCCAAAATTGGGATTGGATGAGAGAATACTGATCCAATCCCAAATATGCGAATCAAGGTGCGTTATGAATCCTGACATTGTTGGTCGCCGACCTGAATTAGAAAATTTAGAGGAGATATATGAATCGCATCGTTCTGAATTTGTCGCGGTTTATGGTAGGCGCCGCGTTGGAAAAACTTTTCTCATTCGAACGTTTTTTTCAGACAAAAAAGACTGTTGGTTTTTTCAAGTCTCGGGTATAAAAAACGCAACTTCGAAGCAGCAGCTTAAAGAATTTAAAAAAGAAATTATTCATACATTTTATCCTTCATTTAAAAAAACACAGTTTGAAACTCCAAAAAGCTGGCTTGCTGCTTTTGAGATGTTGCACGAAGCAATTAATTTGTTAAGCGCCAATAAAAAAGTAGTTTTATTTTTTGATGAATTTCCCTGGATGGCAAAACGAAAAGGTAGATTACTGAATGCATTAGATTATTACTGGAATCGATATTGGTCTATGCAAAAAAATATTAAATTAATTATTTGCGGTTCAGCTGCTTCCTGGATTATTAAAAATATTTTAAATGATACGGGTGGTTTGCATAACCGCGTGACAAAACGAATGCCGATGGACCCTTTGACATTACAGGAAACCGAGGGTTATTTAAAAAGTCGCGGCATTCTTTACGATCATTATCAAATACTTCAATTATATATGTGCTTAGGTGGGATTCCTTATTATCTTGATATGTTGAAAAAAGGTTTATCTGCGACGCAAAATATTAATCAGCTTTGCTTTCAGAGAAAGGGTGCTCTGATTGACGAGTTTCATAATTTATTTGCAGCGCTTTTTGAAAATGGCGCGGCGCATGAAAATATTATCAAAATCATTGCAGCAAAACGAGAAGGTGTTAGTCGCGATGAAATTGCAGATGCTTTATCAGTCAAAGGCGGTACATTGACTTTGTGGCTGAAAGAGTTGGAGCAAACTGGATTTATTGAATCGCTTGTTCCGTCCGGCAGAAAATATGGAACTTACTATAAAATTATTGATGAATATACTTTGTTTTATCTGACCTGGATTGAACCATTGATTCAGTCCGGCTTACAAGTCGAAAATACCAATCGTTACTGGGAAGAAATGTCGCAATCATCTAGTTGGCATGCTTGGGCTGGATTGGCTTTTGAGTCAGTTTGTTATAAGCACATCGCAAACATTCGAAAAGCGTTGCATATTCCTGATAGTGCAGTAGGCTCTACATGGCGCGCTATAGCACAGAAAAGAAATAATTTGCCTGGCGCTCAAATTGATTTATTATTTGATCGCAACGACAACATGATTTCGCTATGCGAAATTAAATATGCCAATGATATTTTTAAAATCGATAAAGAGATGGTTGAGATACTAAAAAGAAAACAAGAGGTTTATCGAACTATTACTAAAACAACGAAACAGATTGTGATTTCAATGATTACTACTTTTGGCTTAAAGCCATCGAATTACGCGCAAGACCTTATTTTTTCTAACTGCACAATGGATGATTTATTTATATGACACAACATCTTCCCAAATCAATTGACCCAATTCATTCCGCAAAACAAGGTATTACCTTGTCAGGCTTTGTGACATTAAATGAATTACCGCGATTAAATGCAATTCATCCACAGAAAAAAGAGCCAGCGCACGTGGAGTTACAATTTAAAGTGGATGCCGGTGGATTGAAAATCGTAGAAGGCACCATAAAAACAACAGTGGAATTACCGTGTGAGCGTTGCAATCAAATTACAATCTGTCCGCTTGAATTAAAGTTTATTTTAAGCCCTGTTTTATCAGAATATCACTTAAGTAAATTACCTGAATCGTACGAGCCGCTGATGATGGAAGGTGAATTTGTTGAGTTGGCCATTGTGGTTGAAGATGAAATTTTATTGGGCTTGCCGATGGTGCCAAAGCATGATGTCTGCCCAGTTGAATTGCCGGAATATTTTAAATAACGCTCTGCAAACTCTGTTGAAAATTCGTTCAAAATACGGTATTGCTTCGCCATAAACCAGTCTGTATTATTCTGCGTGTGGTTTGACATAAAACCCCATTGGGGTTATTATTTGAGTTCATCGATGGATATGATTGAGAAATTACAAGTAGTGGTGGAAACGCCAGAATTTATACGTTGCGCCAAGAGCTGCATGAATGAAGCGGTGATTGATGAGTTTATTCATTACATTGCAGCTAATCCAGAGGCGGGCAAAATAATTACTAGCACTGGCGGAGCGCGAAAAGTACGATGGGCGAGCGATGAAAATCAAGGAAAAAGAGGCGGGGTTCGTGTGATTTATTATTACCACAATGTGGAAATGCCTATTTTTCTTTTTACGGTTTATGCCAAAAACCAAAAAGAAAGTTTAAAGAATGCAGAAAAAAGTGCGCTCAAGCAAATTATTAAACAGTTGGTCAATACTTACGAGAGCTAAAAATGAGTGATGTTGGAAAAAGCATTTTAAAGGGCGCTAAAGAAGCATTGGCGTACGCAAAAGGTCAAAAAACAAGAGCGCGTGTTCATAAAGTAAACGTACCTCGAAATATTAATGTTCAGCGCATCCGAATGCATCTGCACATGACTCGCGAAGAGTTTTCGGCTGAATTTGGCTTTAGTTTACGGACACTTGAGAAATGGGAGCGACACGAGCGTCAGCCAAATGGTCCTGCGCGCGCTTATTTGGTTGTCATCGATAAAAATCCAACCGCTGTCAGAAAAGCACTTTCCGCATAGATAATATATTCACGCTTTAAATCAAATATTTTATATACAACACAAAATAACCCAGCCAGCGTTGATAAATGGGTCGTGCGGATTTCCAATTATTCAGTTGCAATTGTTTTGAATGCGTTAAATCTTGCAGAAATAATTGCTCCAATGATTTTTTAGCAGGTGCTGTAAAAATCGTGACATCCGCTTCTAAATCATGCAATAAACTACGGTGATTTAAATTGCTTGAACCAATTAGAAACCAGTCATCCAGAATCAACGATTTGGCATGCAGCATGCTAGGCAAATATTCGTAAATTTTTACACCCGATTTTAATAAGCTGTAATAAAAAGTAGAGCTCGCCCAAGGCATCATCATCACATCCGATTTTTTAGGCAATACAATGCGAACATCAATGCCACTTTTTGCAGCCTCTTTTAAGCGACGCATTAAAACATTATCAGGGACAAAATACGCATTCGTAATCCAAATGCGTTGCTGGCATAATTGCATGCGGCGCATTAAATTCTTATATAAAATACGACGACGATGTCGCGTGTAATTTAATCGAACGCGCGGATCTTTTCGGATTTGAACAAAGGCATCGCGTAATCGTTCTGTAATCGATCGGTGTGTCCAGGCAATTTCAAATGCCTTTTGTAATTCAGATACATCAATATTCGTTAGACGCACAACGGTATCGCGCCAATTTTCACCACCGTCTTCAATGCTTAAATGACACTGGCTAAAATTCACGCTGCCCACATAGGCAATTTTATTATCGATTATACAAACTTTGCGATGATTGCGAGAATTGGCTTTGAAAAATAAATAAATGCCTTTTAATACAAAAGGAATTTTGACAGCTGAGCGACTCCAGTTCCACAGCTGCCATGGAAAAGGATGAAAAACCTTGGTTTGCGCGCCGACTTTTTCAAGTGCTTTTGCAAAGGTCGCTCCCCAAAAAGGTGTGCCTGCGCCATCCACTAATATGCGTACCGATACACCGCGTTTTGCAGCGCGGATCAACGCATTGGCAACGCGCGTACCCAGCAAATCTCGATTAAATATAAATACTTCAAGATTAATGGTTTCAACCGCATTATCAATATCATTGAGCAGGGCATTAAAATAAATACTGCCGTCAGAAAAAATAATTTCTTCAGTTTGAGAGGTGAGCACAGTTTCAGGTGGGGTTTCGCGCAATAAACTTGATTTTAATTTTTGCACTAATGATTTCATGTTGATTTATTCTTCGCCGCAGATTTTCAGCTTATTTTTATGCGCAAACTCCAAAATTGATTCGTATAAAGCAGGGTTGGTTTCTTTTAATTTGGGATCTAATAAAACGCATTTGTTGCCATCTTTGATAGATGGCTGCAATAAGGGTGAGTAATGAATGCGCCGTTTATGAAAAGTCGATAACTGACCGCTCATGCGTTCTGCCCAGTCAGCGGGTCTAAACGTTTCGCCGCCTTCTGTCACGCCTTCAATAACGATTTTGCAGGATTTTTCGTCTTTATCTGTTTTGTCTGTCATGATGGGATCTTAAATTTTTGAAAGTGTGAGTATTGTACAGCAGATTACGAAAAGTGACAGCATCCTGCAAATTCATTATCATAGCGACTCGTTACAGCATGAATTAACAGGATTCTCGCAATGCAAGATGAAAAGATTAGTTTAAACACGCGACCACGCGGCATCTATTTATTACCGAACTTATTAACCGTTGCTGCTATGTTTGCAGGCTTTTATGCGATTGTAGCCTCAACACGCGGGTTATTTGATGCGGCGGCTATTGCGATATTTGTTGCTATGTTGCTGGATGGTTTGGATGGTCGCGTGGCAAGAATGACGCAAACAGAAAGCGAATTTGGCGCGCAAATGGACAATATGTCCGATATGGTTTGTTTTGGGGTGACGCCAGCATTAGTTTTATACGAATGGTCTCTTTCGGGTGTGGGAAAAATAGGGTGGCTTGCGGCCTTTATCTATACAGTGTGTACAGCGTTACGATTAGCGCGATTTTTAAGTCTGGATAATCATGATAATAAACGTTATTCACGCGGATTAACTACCACTGCAGCAGCGGGCTTTATTGCCAGCATATTATGGTTTTGCACCAAGCATCAAATTACGGGTGACAGCATTAAAACTATTATTTTAGTCATCACGGTTTGCGTGGGTTTATTAAAAGTCAGCACTATTCCTTTTCGCAGCTTCAAAGATTTTGATGCGCGCGATAAAATTCCTTTTTTGGCAGTAGTTGTGATTGCATTGGGATTTGCTTTTGTGGCACTGGATCCACCGGATGTGTTTTTAGCTGTTTTTGGTTTGTATGTTATTTCAGGTCCCATTATGGCAGCTATTAATTATTGTCGAAAAGATAAAAGTAAAATACATGATCAGCCCAACAATCATTAAAAATAATGTTCGAGAAAGCTTGCTCGAAGATATTGGCGGGGGCGATATCACCGCAGAATTAATTGATCAAAATCAATTATCAACCGCTCATGTTATTTCGCGTGAGCCCGCTATTATTTGTGGCCAGGATTGGTTTAATGAAGTTTTTTTTCAGCTTGACCCTGCTATTGCAATAAATTGGTTGATTAAAGAAGGCGAAAAAGTATCGCCGAATCAAAAATTCGTCGAATTATCAGGAAATTCAAGAAGTTTATTGACAGGTGAGCGCACTGCGTTAAATTGGCTTCAAAGCTTATCAGGCACTGCAACGGTTGTTTCAGATTATGTCGCTGCTCTTAAAAATACTACTGTAAAATTATTAGATACCCGAAAAACTATTCCCGGATTAAGAGCTGCGCAAAAATATGCAGTTAAAATAGGTGGCGGACAAAATCATCGCATGGGATTATTCGATGCTTTTTTAATTAAAGAAAATCATATTGCAAGTTGCGGATCAATTACTAAAGCAGTTTTACGCGCAAGACAAAACCATCCCGATAAATTAATTGAAGTTGAAGTTGAAAATTTTAGTGAGCTTCAAGAGGCTTTAAATTCTAAAGTCAATATGATCATGCTCGATAATTTTAATCTAGAAAATATGGAAAAATCAGTCTCAATCGTCAACAAAAAATCCAAATTAGAAGTTTCTGGCAATGTCGATTTAAATACGATTAAAAAAATTGCCGAAACGGGCATTGATTTTATTTCAGTGGGCGCGCTCACCAAGCATCTTCGCGCGATTGATTTATCGATGCGGTTTGA
The DNA here is from genome assembly GCA_023266215.1 of Gammaproteobacteria bacterium. Classification (GTDB taxonomy): domain Bacteria; phylum Pseudomonadota; class Gammaproteobacteria; order Coxiellales; family Coxiellaceae; genus JAHFRQ01. The sequence continues at coordinate 36,048 of JAHFRQ010000014.1, forward strand.
AAATTAACACTCCGTCACATTCACCGCCAAGCCGCCGAGTGAGGTTTCTTTGTATTTTGTGCTCATGTTGTTGCCGATTTCGCGCATGGTTTTAATGACCATGTCGAGCGAGACGGTGTGCTTCCCGTCACCTGCCAGTGCTAATTGCGCAGCATTCACGGCTTTTACAGCGCCCATTGCATTTCTTTCGATGCAGGGAATTTGCACCAAGCCTTTAACGGGATCACACGTTAAGCCTAAATTATGTTCCATGCCGATTTCAGCGGCATTTTCAACCTGATAAATGGTGCCGCCTAAAACAGCAGCAAGTCCTGCTGCTGCCATGGAGCAAGCAACGCCGACTTCACCCTGGCAACCCATTTCAGCGCCTGAAATAGACGCATTTTTTTTATATAAAATTCCAATGGCGCCTGCCGTTAATAATAAATCGCAAATTTTATCTGTTTTGGTTTTGCCATCACAAAAATATTTAAAGTAATTGATGATGGCAGGAATAATGCCGGCTGCGCCATTCGTGGGTGCGGTGACAACGCGATTACCCGCGGCATTTTCTTCGTTGACGGCAATGGCATATAAATCCAGCCATTCCATTAACAAAGCGTCGTTTTTATGTTGATGTGCCAAATCTTTTGAGCCTAATTTTTTATATAAACCAGGCGCGCGACGCCTAACTTTTAATCCACCGGGTAAAATGGTGTGTGTGGTTTCACAGCCATTATCAATACTTTTTTCCATGACATCGGCAATTTTTAACAGTTGATTTTTAATGTCGGATTCACTGCGCCAGCTTTTTTCATTTTCAAACATCAACTCTGCAATGGTACAAGATTTTTTTTCACACCAGGTTAATAATTCGTCTGCGGAATTAAAAGGGAAGGGCAATGTGTGATGCGGCAAGCTCGCTGGATTTTTTAATTGTAATTCAGAGATAATAAATCCGCCGCCGAGCGAGTAATAAATAGAATTGCAAATAATATTGTTATCTGCATCAAATGTTTTAAAATGCATGCCGTTCGGATGATGCGGCAATAAAATTTCATAATCAAATTGCAAATCTAGATTATTGTCAAAAGAAATTATTTTTTGAGTTAATAAATTTATTTTTTGAGTTTCAATTATTTTTTCAACGCGCGTATCAATTAAGCTAGGATCAATTGTTTCAGGCGCCGCACCTTCCAAACCCATCAGAATAGCTTTATTGGTACCATGACCGATGCCGGTAAAGGCAAGAGAGCCATGTAGTCTAATAGTAATTTTTCTTATTTGATCGAACTGTGATTCAGAGTGCTCCTGCAAAAAAGCCAGTGCCGCGCGCATGGGGCCGACGGTATGAGAGCTAGAAGGGCCAAGGCCAATTGAAAAAAGATCGAAAACGCTGATTTCCACTTTGTTATCCTGCAAGTTATTTTAATGAATATTACTCATTCTAATGCAAAATAGCTATAATGCGAGAGTTATTGGTTTTTGGGGTTCTTTGGAGTGAGAAAAGTGAGAAAATATTTCAATCATCGCTTGATTTCAATCCTATTTTTAGGCTTTTCATCCGGATTGCCGATCGGGCTGATCACGTCTACTTTGCAAGCCTGGTACACCGTATCGGGCGTTGGATTGATGACGATTGGCTGGCTGACATTGGTGGGGCAGCCTTATGCTTATAAGTTTTTGTGGGCGCCGTTTTTAGATCGCTTTGTGCCCATGAATTTAGATCGACGTCGCAGCTGGATTTTCTTGATGCAAATAGGGCTGGTTTTAAGCTTGATTTTAATGGCATTGTTAAATCCTGCCAAAACACCTTGGTTTTTGGCAATCATTGCTGTTTTGGTTGCGCTATTTTCAGCAACACAAGACACCGCGATTGATGCGTATCGAACTGAAATCTTGCCTGAGTCTGAGCGAGGCGCGGGCGTTGCGTTAAATAACATTGCTTATCGCGTCGCGCTATTATTATCCACTGCAATGGCGCTTATTTTTGCTGATCAAATCGGTTGGCGTGCGATGTATCTGATGATGGCCGGGATATTTTTAATATTGCTACTGCTGACTAAAACAGCGCCCACTGTTTCTAATAGTCAATCTAAACCTGCCAGCCTAAAACAAGCAATGATTGAACCTGCTAAAGAATTTTTCAGCAGAGATAATGCTATTATTTTATTGGTTTTTATTATTCTCTATAAATTATGCGATGCCATGGCTTTGTCTTTAAATACCACTTTTTTAATTCGCGGAGTTGGATTTAATTTAATTCAAATTGCGATGATGAGTAAAGTAGTCGGCATTATTGCTTCAATTGCTGGCAGTATTTTTGCAGGGTTTTTATTGCCGCGTATAGGTTTGTATAAATCTTTATTATATTTTGGCATATTACAAGCGCTGTCGAATTTATTTTATGTCTGGCTTGCGATAGCAGGGAAAAATTTGGCGTTGATGGGGTTTGCCATTGGCGGTGAATATTTTTTCTCTGGCATGGGATCGGTTGCGTTCGTGGTGTTCTTAATGGATTTGTGCGACACGCGTTATACGGCAACGCAATACGCCTTATTTTCAGCAATCGCAGTGATTGGCAGAACTTTTATTGGCCCGTTGTCAGCCTTGATTGTAAAGCACTGTGGTTGGGCAGAATTTTACGTTTGGACAACGCTCATCGGATTTCCCGCGTTAGCTATATTGTGGTGGCTTAATACCAAAGAAATATTTTCATCTAATGCTTCTGTCTATTAGGCAATAAATCAATGAACGCAATTTATAAAAATAATTTGAAATTTTGGGCCAACCTTTTATTTTTTTCAACCTTAACGCTGTGTGTTGCGGGTATTCCGACACTATATACAGACCCGTTTCCAAACACTTTTCTATCAACATTATTTTTTGGCTTATTTTATGTGAGCCAATATTTTTTATTTGCGCTTTTAATTAATAGTTTATTATTGCCTGTTTTTTTATTTGTTCAATCAGATCGCTTGAAAATAATCTTTGCTTTTCTGCCGCTTGCTTTTATATTTATTTTTTTTATATTTAACGCAAAAGTATTTGAATTTTGGCGTGCGCATATTAATGGCAGTGTGATACGCATGTATTTTTCTAAAGGCGGCGGCTCGCAAGTTTTTGAAATGAGCAACGTCGTGGTTGAATGGATTGTGGGCATTGTGATTGTTTTTGTTTTATTAACTGCGCTGACATTCTGGCTTTCTTATTATTGCAAAAATAAAATAAAAGTAAAATATTATCTGAGTCTATTCGTAATCATTTATCTCGCAGCACAGGCTTCTACAGTTTATTTTTTACAAACCAATAACATGCGTTATTTATCCTATTCGTTTAAAGTACCGTATTTTATGGATTTATCTTTGGCTCATTATTTTTATCCAAAAAATAGCCTGGTGTTGAAATTAAAATTAATCACAGAGAATCAGTCTTCGCTGCATTATCCGCTGCATAAATTACAGTATCATTTACCTAAACATTCTCAAAACGTTTTGATTATTGTACTAGACAGCTTGCGCTATGACATGATTAACTCAAAAAATATGCCTTTTGTATCAGCTTACGCAAAGGGCCACGATCAGTTTTTAGATAATATTAGCGGGGGTGATTGTACGCGAGATGGTATTTTTTCTCTGTTTTATAGCATTCCCGCAACTTATTGGAAAAGCTCTCTGGTGCATCATGTGCCATCTATTTTGATTCAGGCTTTTCAAGATAATCATTATGAGATGGGTGTTTATGCCAGTGCGCCGCTATTATCACCGCCTTTTAATCAGAATGTATTTGAATCTATTTCTAATTTGAAATTAATGACAGAAGGCAAAACAGCAATTGATCGAGACAAAAAAATTACTATCGAGATGCAAAATTTTATTGAACAACAATCTAAAAATCACCAGCCATTTTTTGGATTTATTTTTTACGATGCGCCACATGCCTATAATTCACAAATGCTAACACACCCATTTTCACCCACTGCTTTTTTAAATTATTTTCATGTGAGCAACAGCACTAATCCAAAACCCATTGTTAATTTATATCAAAATGCGGTTTTTGAAGATGATAAATTAGTGGAAAAATTATTAGATAAATTAAAAAAATTAAACTTAAGTAAAAATACCATTGTTATTATTACTGCCGATCACGGTCAAGAATTTAATGATCTGCATAATAATTATTGGGAGCACGCCAGCGGTTTTTCAAAATATCAAATCAGAACGCCGATGATACTGGCCATTCCCAATCAAAAACCTGCTGTTATGCAGTATCAAACAACTCATTTTGATTTAGCCCCCACTTTATTACGACGAGTATTAGGTGTTTCGAATGCAATAAAAGATTATTCTGTGGGCGATGATTTTTACTCGCGCAAGCAACCGAGCTTTGTGATCTCTGGAAATTATGCTTATTTTGCATTGATTACCCAGAATCAGATTATGATGTTTCATGATTCTGGGTTATATCGATTGACGGATTTAAATATGCAGCAAAGTTTTCTCTCTGATATTAATTATTCGATCCAAAACCGTGCGCTCGCTGAGATGAGTCGGTATCAACACGCGTCAAAGCAGCTGAGCGATACGGCGGCGGAAATAAGCCCGCAGAATTAACTGCTGAATGAGAGCGCGGCCTTTCTGCGACTAAAGCGCGACGTGGGACTCCATAATGCTGCCTTTTTAGTCTTTCACCGTCTGGCATATTTTCCCACCATGACGCATATTGTGTCATCAGTTGCGCCGCATGGGGTGTGCGAGCGATTAGAAAAGAATATCGGTCAAATAGCACTTTGCCGTTAAATGCTAAAAAGCGCGCAGCGGATGCGTCATTATTAAAAATAACATGAAATGCACCTGTGTTGGTGCCATTTTCAGTTTGCTTAAATCGCACGGCAGCAACTGCATTGGACTCATTCAATATTTTTTCAACAATTGCCTTGATGCGATTTGGATTTATTTGAGTGAGTACTTGACCGATAAACACTGCATTCGCACTGGATTGTTTAATTAAGTCATTGATTTTATTTGTTGATAACTCCCATTCAGAATAAATAAAATAACCGTATTGCTTGCCTTGGTTTTCTGCGTTAAGAAATACTGCTGGGGCAATTGGATGCATACAAAGAGAAGAGTAAGTCACTTTTTTAATTCCAGCATGAAAAGTCAGCGCATCGTGTAATTCTGGATGTAAATAATAATTTCTATGTAACATAATATGATCTCGTTAGTGATTGTAAGGGTTGTTTTGAAATTTATACACTTCAGTTCCGGATATCGGTAATACAGTTTTGGCGCGATCTGGAGCTAGAGTAAAAAATGCAGGTTGTTGAACAGGCGTTACCGGAGTGAGATAAACAAAAATGATTGGTTCCACAAAAAACATGGATGAAGGTACGTTTTGGGGTTCTTGAGGTGCATTGTTGAGCAGTGAATTCCGCAAAGCAATTGCTTTAGACAAGTCCTTCTTGGAAATAGAAGCAGCTGATCTGTGTGGCTCAAGTTCTATTGCAAGCGTCTGCGAAAATGTATCGTTGATTGAAAAAAAGCAAAGCTCTCTTTTTTGATCGACAACGCGGACTCTATTGGAGTAACCTAGCACGTGATTATAAACGCTTTCAAGAACATAGCCTGATGTTATAATTTTGATGTCATCAAGATAAACAATACATGAATCCTCATGCATCTTGCTGTTTTTCACAGTAAAAGCGACTATATCAGGAATGCCTGTAATGGCTTCGAGTAATAAAATGGGTGAAATATTACTGGGTAGGTTGCGAATGACCAGCCCTGTAAACTGAGTTTGCGTGAGTAGCTTTTGCAGCCGTACTCGCACAACACAAACATGCTGAGAATTATAATAGTTATTTGAAAAATACGCTGTAATTGCAGTCATGTTCCATGCAATATAATAAGGATCTGTTATCAAAATAGGTTGTGTATTTGATTTTAAATATTTTAATGCTGGCGAATATCTCATGCTTCGTACTCTATAAATTATTTTAATTTTCATTATAGATTTCAAAATAGAATACACAAGAAAATAAGCGATATTTCGAGAAATTAATGTTGCCTTAAGATTTGAGATTGGTCATTGAGTACATTTCAATATCCCAGGCTTTGTTATTGTAATAGCGATATTGTTTTAAAGTACCTTCATGATGAAAGCCGACTTTCTCGAGTAATTTGACAGAAGCGATATTTATTTTTTGCGTCACTGCTTCAACGCGAATAATATCAAGTTGCTTAAAAGCGCAATTGACCACTGCCAAAATGGATTTGGCAGTAATGCCTTTTCGCCAATAGTCTTTTGAGATGTCATAACAAATTTCTGCGCGGTGATGCATGTTGTTAATATACAAACCGATGGCGCCGATCATTTTGTTATCGGATTTTTTGGCAATCGTCCAATAAATACCTTGTTTTGTGTAAAATAAATTGCGGCAATATTGTACTTCGTTGCTGGCTTCCAGCAAAGACACCGGTTTTGCAGCCAAAATATATTTACCTACGTCAGGATCGGTGTAATAACCAAAAAAATCTTCGGTGTCGCTCAGCATTTGCTCGCGCAGAATATAAGTTTCATCCAGGTCAATCGTCGGAAATGGTTTTTGATAAAAGTCGGTGATCAATGTGAAGTCCTCGTATTTTTACGGTATTTGAGCGCAGCGTGCTTTGCGCTATACTGCTCAAGCTAACAGGGCGCGTTCCCCAAAGTATAACAATTTTAATCGAAGAGCACAGTTTAATGAACAAAGAATTAATGAATTCGTTGAAGCTAGATAAAGATTATGCAAATTTTTTAAACGACGTAAAAAATCGATTGAGAATAGCGCAGCTGCGCGCAGCGAGCGCAGTTAATACTCAAATGATCCAGTTTTACTGGCAATTAGGTAGTGATATTTTGCAGATGCAATCGACCGGCCGACACTGGGGAACTCGTCTTATTGAGCAGTTATCTAGGGATTTACAAGCATCTCTTCCTGGTTTGTCTGGATTCTCAAAGCGCAATTTGGAATATATGCGCTTGTTGGCAACTCTATACCCCTCCTTAGCTGAATTTGCGCAGCAGGCTGCTGCGCAATTGCCTTGGTCACACATTCAACTATTGCTAGATAAATATAAAGATGACCCTGTTCGACGTGATTGGTATGCCATTCAGGCTATTGAAAACGGGTGGTCCAGATCGAGTCTGAGTATGCATATCAAGAGTGATTTGTATGAGCGACAAGCTTTAGAAAAAAATAAAGCTTCAAATTACCGTAGGCAACTTGCATCTCCGCAATCTGATTTTGCACATGAGATGTTAAAAAATCCTTATAATTTTGATTTCTTAACTATCTCAACAAAAGCGCATGAGCGTGAAATTGAAAAAGCGCTAACAACGCATATCCGCAACTTTTTATTAGAGCTCGGGACGGGGTTTTCGTTTGTAGGCACGCAAGTTCCAATTGAAGTGGATGGTGAAGAATTTTTTATTGATATTTTATTTTATCATTTAAAATTACGTTGTTATGTTGTCTGTGAATTAAAGGCCAAGAAATTTAAGCCCGCAGATCTGGGACAGTTAAGTTTTTATCTTTCCGCTGTCGATGATACAATAAAACACGAAAGTGATAACCCGAGTATTGGAATTTTATTGTGTGAATCGCGTAGTAAGATTATTGCTGACTACGCTCTGAGAAAAATAAACGCTCCAATCGGAGTGTCTGAATATGCCTTATCAAAAGCATTGCCTAAAGAATTAAAAACAGAACTGCCTACTATTGAAGAAATTGAAGCAGAATTAAATGTATTGGCCGCTAAGCAGGGCAGTGAAGAAATGATTAATGAGTGATTATCTTATTTTAACTGACAGGAAAAATAACAAGGAACTTCATGCAAAAACGCATTATCCGACGCGCGATTGATGTCGCAAAAGCTGCTCAATTACATGCCTTGCCGCCTTTGCTGCAAAAATTGTATGCGAGCAGGAAAATTGAGTCGCTAGAAGATATCAATCGCAGCCTCTCGGCTTTGTTGCCTTATAAGAATTTATTGAATATAGAAAAGGCGGCGAGCCGATTGGCAGACGCGATTGAAAAAAATCAACGGATATTGATTATTGGCGATTTTGATGCAGATGGCGCAACGAGCACGGCTGTTGCAGTTTCTGCTTTAAAATTAATGGGCGCAAAACAGATTGATTTTTTGGTGCCCAATCGATTTACCTTTGGTTATGGTTTAACGCCTGAAATTGTGGATGTGGCGAAAACCAAATCACCCGATTTAATTATTACCGTTGATAATGGCATTTCAAGCATTGAAGGCGTGGCGCGTGCGAATCAATTTAATATCGATGTGGTGGTAACAGATCATCATTTACAAGGTGATGTTTTACCGAATGCTTTTGCCATTGTTAATCCGAATCAAAAAAATGATTGTTTTGAAAGTAAAAATTTAGCGGGCGTGGGCGTTATTTTTTATGTAATGCTAGCATTGCGCGCTGAATTAGAATTAAGAACTTATTTTTCAAAAAATAATATTGAGAAACCTAATTTAGCGGGTTTATTAGATTTAGTGGCGTTAGGTACGGTTGCCGATGTGGTACCGCTTGATAAAAATAATCGTATTTTAGTGCATCAAGGTTTACAGAGAATTCGCAAGGGCGTGGCGCGTCCTGGTATTAAAGCGCTTTTAAAAATTGCCAATAAAGAATGTGACAATTTAGTCGCAAGTGACTTGGGATTTTCAATTGGTCCCAGATTAAATGCAGCGGGGCGTTTAGATGACATGTCTTTAGGAATTAATTGTTTGTTAGATGAGAACGATGAAAGCGCGCTAGAAAAAGCAAAGCAATTAGATCAATTAAATCACGAGCGTCGCGCCATCGAAATGGACATGAAGCAAACCGCTTTTCAAATTGTGGATCAATTGGATTTACATAAAAAATTATCGATGGGCATTTGTTTATTTGATGAAAATTGGCATCAAGGTGTGATTGGTTTAGTAGCTTCGCGCGTCAAAGAAAAATTAAATCGTCCGGTGATTGCCTTTGCCAATGCGGATAATAATATTATCAAAGGTTCTGCGCGTTCCGTTAATGGCGTTCACATAAGAGATGTTTTAGATTTAATTGCTAAAAAAAATCCCGAGATGTTATCCAAATTTGGTGGTCACGCGATGGCGGCGGGTTTAAGCATTGCTAAAAAAGATTTTAAAAAATTTACTGAGATTTTTTCAGAAACCATTAGCCAGCATTTAAATCTAGATCAATTAAATCAAATCATAGAATCAGACGGTGAATTAGCCAGCAATGATTTAACACTCGAAAATGCCAATTTATTGCGTGAAGCAGGGCCTTGGGGTCAGCATTTTCCAGAGCCTGTATTTGATGGAGAATTTGATATTGTGAGCCAAAGATTGGTGGGCGGCGCGCATTTAAAAATGGTTTTAAAACCCAAGAAAGGCGATTATTGTGTTGATGCCATTGCTTTTCAAGTTGATTTAAACAAATGGCCCAATCATCGCTTAGAATCTGCCAAAGTGGCTTATCGCTTAGACACTAACAGCTACCGCGGAAAGCGCACGCTGCAATTGCTGATCGAGGAAATTTTTGATTGATACGCGCGTATCTTTCCCTCTCGCTCGCGCTCGGGTTCTGAAAGAATTAAAGAGCGAAGGCTCTGAAAAACCTCCCGAGAAAACCACTGCGAAGCCTTAAGACAACATTAATTTTTCAAATATCATTTTTTACACTGAGTTTTGCTATACAATTCAAAAAATAATCAATAAGCGAGAAAATTTGATGAGTCGTGATCATTCAGAAGGACAAGAACAAAAATCTGCAATCAAACACAATGTCGCAATCGAATCTTGGCTTAATGTGCTGCGCGCGTTGAAAAAAATTCAGCCTAATTCTGCATCGCCGCAAACAGCGTTTGAAATGAAGCGTGTGGCAGAGCATTATGCTGCGCACGTAAGAGAATCTCGCGCAACATATTTACCCAATGCATTGCCCAATACAAAGCGTGATGATTTTGTTGCCTCCGTTGCGCACATGATGGCATCAAAAAGTAGTTTTCGTGATAACTGCGATAAAATTTCAGATATTACTTTTAGTTTTTTAAAATCAAAAGGTGCAGAAGGCGAGGCTGCAGAGCAATTTCTACGGAATTCGTTATTGGAAGTGCAATTACAGTTTTCAGCAGAAATAGAAAACGTAACAGAAATTTCACCTGTTGATACTTACGATACCATGGAAAAATTAATGAATTCTGCGAATATTCCGCACGAATCAAGACCATTGTATCGCCAGCACTGTTTAAACGTGCTTGCACAGATAGATGCTAATACTGCTCCTGCCGTTGTGACGGTCAATCAAGACGCATGTAATAATCTAGCGTGTGCAATCAGAAATCATCTTGATATACGCAAAGCTCAAAAGCCTATCAATCAAAAACCAGAAGCAATAAAAAAGCATTTTGATTTACATCATGAGTCTACTAAAAAAATCAAAACGGCTTTAGTGGATGATGCTGTTTATCAGCAATTATCAAGAGAAAATAAAGAAATTATTAATTATATTAAAGATCAAAAAGCACAGGCTGATCAATTACAAAAAGAACAACAACAGGAAAAACGTGATCAACAAGAAATAGACGGCTATAAAAAGTTCGGTCAATTTTTAGGAATGTTAGGTGATGTCACACACGAAAAAATATTAAAAGATGCAGGCACAGTGTGTTTGGCAAGTGTAATGGCGTATGAAGCTTACCAAGGCTTTAGTGCAGTGATGGCAGCAGAAGCAGCGGTGGCTGCAGGCACTGCAACCACAGGCGCCACAATCGGTTCTTGTTTAGGGCCTGTTGCGATGGCTGCAATGGCCGCCTTGGTGTTAATTAGCATGTTGGTAAAAGACGATCCAGAGCCGCAAGAAGATCCGTTTCAAAAATCTGTGATGCAAGCCTTGCAACAGATTATGTCAAAGCTTGAAGAGATGCAAAAGCAAATGCATGAGCGCTTTAATCAATTAGTGGGTATTGAATTAGAAACGCGCGAATTAATGCTAGAAGGCTTTAAGGCAGTTATCAGCTACGCAAAAGAAATTATTGCGCATCATTTGCAACATGAGCACGGGCAGGAAAAATTATCACGCAAAGTGGATTTGGTTTCAAGTGATTTGCAAGCAGGGCTGGCTGCATTGCAAAATACACTGATAAAACCAGTTGTTTCTGCCATTTTAAATCCAACACAGAAGGAATATTTGAAAAATTTAAGTGCTGCTTTATATTCTGCTTATAGCACAAAATTAGAAACATTTATTGGCGAAACAAGTTGCTCTCCTGTTTATAACGGTTATGGAAAAATTAATTACTACTGTGGAAAATCAGTTATTGATCCAGTTGAAATTGCCAATCAATTTTACGATCAATCATCACCAACCGATAAAACAACCGAAAGACTCTATAATTTATTGGGACTACTTGCGGGATTAAGCAATCATCATGTTGCAGGTTTAATTCAAGAGCCTGAATTAATGCCAAATCCAAATCAATGGAAATTGTGCATTTTAGCATACAAAACACTATTATTAGAATCAAACTCAAAATTACAAAAGGATAAAGCCGCGCATATCCAAGAAATGAGTACGATTTTGAACCGAGCAGCAAAAGTAAAAATATTTTTAGAAGCGATTTCAAAAAGTAAAACATTATTTGAAAAATTAACAACTCAGTATCATCAAGATTTAAGCAATATTGAAACATTAATTCATGCGCATTGTGCGGTTCAAGAAAAACAATATTATCAGGACAAAGCAATTATAATTCAACCTGGCGAGTCATTAATAAAATTAAACGAAACATTTAATGAAGCAAGTGAAAGGCAAGTTGACAGCTATCTGCACGATGCCTGCGAAAGAGCGCCGGTGGATTTTAAAGGCCGCGCAAGAGGTTTTAATTTTCTGAATCTGGGTGGTGAGTGCGATGTGATTTTTACTCAAGATTTACATGTTCGCCAGCAGTATCCTGGTAGAGGATGCGTTAATGGGGACAATTGCAATGCAAAAGGTGTTTGCACATGTAGCCAATATAATGCTTCGCAATATGCATGGGGCGAGTTAAAAAAACATTATGATAAAGTTGTCAAACCTGTGATTGAAGGTATGCAACTTGCAGGGACTGAAAAAGAATTATCACTGGGATTGAGATTGGGACATCTTCTCGTTACAAGAAATCTGAATATGAGCTTGCTTGATGCAGCAACGACACAGTATGCGGCTGCGACGGTTTCGCATTCATTTCAAAATGAAATAGGTCTAAAAGCGGGAAATACTATTACTTTTATTTCAGGTACAAGCAATTATCTTGATATAAATGGCGATCATCATCTTCATCGCGAGATGTTTATGCTCAATCATCTTGATAGATCCACTGCATATCAAGGCGGTGAATGGGCGATTACAACAATTAATAAACTGCCGCTTGAAAATTTATCTAAAGAGACCGCAAAATTAATTCATCCGGAACTGAAGCGTTATCGCGCATCGGCAATGACACAGTTATTAGCCGATGTTGAATTGACTAAATCATTTGAAAAATTAGAATCATCTGCTTTGCAGATCCATGCTTTTATTAATTTATTAGGTATTGATACAACGCAAAAACCCTTGCGTGCTGAACAAATAAAAATAATGCTCGGTGAGATTATTATTGCCAATTCCGATGAATCACTTGAAAAATTAAAAAAATTATTAAGTGATTTAGCTGATAAAAAAGCAATAGAAGCAGATGATTTTTCTTCGGGAATGCCAATTGATATCACCCAAAATCCGCTCTATTGCTGGGCGGAAAAAGTCAAAAAAGATTTAACTGATTTAGAAAATACAGTTAATGCGTGGCCTGATATTCAAACTTTACAAGCAGAGGGGTCAGATGCAGCATTACTGATGGCTGAAATAAGAGAATTACGAAAAGAAGTTGCCGCATTGCGATCAGAAAAAAAAGCAGCAGAAGAAACAGATTCAGATGATGAAAAGGTGCTCATTGCTCAATCTGGCCCTGTTCAATGGAAAAAAATACTCGGTAGAAAACCAGGTGAGCGTGAGCTAGATCCAGTTTCTGCTGCGAATGCTTCGCTTCGCTCTACTTTATTTCACAATCCACCCGGCAATAGAAAAACACGCACTGATAGAAATGCTGCGGGTGAAAAGACATTGGTGATACAGCTGATGACGTTTTCAAAATACAACTCTTAGAAATTCCAAAAACACGGTATTGCAATTTTTCAATACCGTGATATTTTACCCTCCATATTTGTCTCGCCAATTTAAGCGCCATGTATTGCTTTGAATGGATATGACAGATGTATATTATCAAATTTGACAACTAATTCACAAATATGGTACTTTTATGAGCTGGAGAATTACTTATTATAATGAAAATGTTGAGCAAAGTATTTTGCAGTGGCCGAAAAAAATTTTAGCAAAATATTTGAAAATTATTGATTTGATTATTGAAGAAGGACCCGATCTTGGGATGCCACTGACAAAGCCGATGGGAAATGGATTATTTGAGATTAGATCAAAAGGACAGGAAGGCATTGCGCGCGCATTTTTTTGTACGATACAGGATAACGAGGTGATTATTTTGCATGATATAGTTAAGAAAACAGAAAACACACCCAATAAGGATTTAAGAATCGCAAGAAAGCGTTTAAAAGAGATTAAATGATGAAAACAAACAAAAGACCGACACATGACGCTTTTAAAAGTAAGGCGCTTAAAGATCCAGAAGTTAAAAAAGCGTACGATGATTTAGAAGAAGAATTTGCACTGGTTGCAGAATTAATCCGAGCTCGAAAGATAAAAGGTAAATCACAAAAAGATGTTGCAAAAGCGATGCATACCTCACCTTCAGCGATTTCAAGACTGGAAGCAGGTTTTGGTCGTGAGCGTCACTCACCTTCCCTTGAAACATTGAGACGTTATGCCAATGCTGTTGGTTGTTGCTTGTCCATTAAGCTTATTCCAAAAGCAATCAAATCAAAAAGAGCGGCCGCTTAGCATTTATTTATTATAGGGATATTATTGGTTTTCATGTAAATACCAACACTTACCGCGGAAACCTCACGTTGCAATTACTGATTGAAGCGTTTTTTGTTTAATCTGCGCTATAATTAACCAGTCAAAACAAATTACTGGGAGAAAGGCAATGGCGGATAATCTAAATGATTTAAAAAATAAATTAAATATTGGTGGCATCATGGATAGTTTAAAAACCATGATTAATCCTGCCGGCGGTGTGCCAGAAGTAGATCCCGATGATGATTTAGGATTGAAAATAGTTGAAATTAGCACGTTGCTAAAAGAAATGACTAATCACGAAATCGAACACGCTAAAAATTTAAAAAAAGTCAATGAGCTGCTCAATATCGCTTTTCAAGATATCGAAAAATTGCGCGCTGATATTAAGCCAGTTCGTGATGCTAAAAAAGCAGAGGAAAAAAAATAAGGGAGTGATTTTTTATGTCAGCACAAAAAAATACCAAAGCAATTAGAGGCACTTTTTTTGATTTTGTCGACGATCCTTGGAAGCATGTTGGAAACGAAAAAAAAGCAGTGCGATTTCATCATGATGGCATGATGGTAATTGAACAAGGCAGGATTATTGCTTTTGGCGCATACAAAGATATAGCATCACAGTTTTCAGGCGTTGAAATAACGCACATTAAAGACCGATTGATCCTGCCAGGATTTGTGGATGGTCATATTCATATGCCACAAACACGTGTGCTGGGTGTTTATGGACAGCAATTATTGGGCTGGTTGCTAGAAGGTATTTTTCCTGAAGAGCGAAAATACAGCGATCCTGCTTATGCAAAAGAAGGCGCAAAACATTTCTTCGATGATTTATTGGCAGGCGGTACAACAACGTGCCAGGCTTTTTTAACGCACGCGCCTGTTTGTACGGATGCTTATTTTGAAGAAGCATCGCGACGCAACATGTTGGTGTTGGGTGGCTTAACTGGTATCGATCGATTTGCGCCGGAAGGCTCTTATGATTCAGCTGCCAATTTTCATAAAGACTCGAGAAAATTAATTGAAAAATGGCATCGCAAAGGCAGAAATTTATATGCAATTACACCACGTTTTCCACTAGGCTGTACGCATGAAATGATGAGTGCGTGTGAAAAACTAAAAAAAGAATTTCCTGATGTGTGGTTTAATTCACACTTAAATGAAAACCCACATGAAATTAGGGACACGAACGCGCATCATGGCACAGCAGATTATTTAGCAGTATTTGAAAAATATCATTTATTGGGACCTAAGTTTACCGGCGGACATTCTGTTTGGACTTCGGATAATGAGTACAAACGACTTTCAAAAGCGGGTGCGTCGGTGGCGTTTTGTCCGCTTTCAAATTTATTTTTAGGGAGTGGATTATTTCGCTTAGGCAAAGTGACCGATCCTGATTGTCGTGTGCGTTTCTCAATGGGTTGTGACATTGGCGCAGGCGATAAATTCTCAATCATTAATGTGCTGAATGAGGCGTATAAAGTCGGGATGTGCAACAACACATTATTAGACGGCAGTGTCGATCCGCGTTTTTTTGATGCGGCGGAAGCGGAACGAAATAAATTATCGCCTTATCGCGCATTTTATTCTGCAACCTTAGGCGGCGCAGAAGCGTTGTATTTGGATGATCGCATTGGTAATTTTAATCCAGGCAAAGAAGCTGATTTTGTTGCGCTCGATTGGTCGGCAGGTCAAAAGGCTGCAGCATGGCAAGCTTCGCAGTTGGCTGGCAAAGATGGCCCTAAAGACATCGATCAAGCCGCTGCGTTGTTATTTTCAATCATGATTTTAGGTGATGATCGCGATGTGGATCAAGCGTGGATTCTGGGTGAAAAAGCCTATCAAAAATAGATCACTTAAAAACCCGCAGGCTGATTGAAAGCCATGCGGGTTTTTAATTCACACGCTTCTTTTAAGCCAAATCAATTTCTTCTTCGTTTCCTAACTCGTCTTTATAACGCCGTCTTTCGAGGTAATCTTCGATTTTTCGACGTATTTGACAAGAAATGCTGTTCTCTTCATCCAGCATTTTTTCAGGTTTAATGACTTCTTTGACCCCGTCATCGTCCGTGTGTAAGTCGATGATTTCCTCAGTAATATTTTTCATGCTAGTTACTCCTTTAACTTTAAGTTGCTGAAAAATAAAGCGAATCTCTATGATATCGAAAATAAGTCAACGTGGGAAGAAAAATGTACAGTTAGGTTGTTAGTTTTTCAGTGAGCTTTTGAGTTTGGCCGGTGGCGAGATTTTTTAAATCAACTTCGTTAAATTGAATGTCGGTGATTTCAAAGGAGCCAATATTTTGGCCGATTTGATATAGCTTGTGATTAATTTCCGCGGCTTTATGATCACCCATGTGCATCGTGCCGTTGAGCACCAGAATTGGTGATGCCAGTTTATGATGATACGCTAAGAAAAATTTTGGCTCTGTGTTCATTAATGCGAGCATAAATACAATGAGCGTCACCATTGAACATAGCATAAAAAAGAATTTTCGAGATTTTGTATTAAACCGCGCGGATGGTTTGTGAGCAACTGGTTTAAATGGACTGGGTTTTTTTTCAGTTATTTTTTTTTCAGGTGTTTTTTTTTCTGGTACTTTATTTTCAGCAGCTATTTTTTCTTGTGCGCGCGTAATAAATTGTTCGGACTGTGATTTTACTTCAGGCGTGACGATAACTTCTTTTTGTTCTAAAGCTTGTTGTGTTTTTTTAAGCGCTTGATCAATAATGCTCATTGCAAAAACAACTCCTTCGCGCAATCGTGAATTAAGCTATCTTGAATAATATACGATTCATTCACAAAGCTCGCCAGCAATGCGCGATCACATAAAATATTAACAACGCGCGGTGTGCCTTGACTATGATGATAAATAGCTTGTAGCGCAGGTTCTGTAAATTGAATTTGTGTTTTTTCAGCGGCTTTTGAGGCTAATTTCAATCGATGTAAAATATATTCTGATAATTCGGCAGCACTTAAAGGGCGAATATGATAACGAACTGTGACGCGCTGATTGAGCTGGCGTAACTGCGGCAAGCGTAATTTTGCTTCTAACTCTGGCTGACCCACCAAAACGATTTGCAATAATTTTTCCTTTTCGGTTTCTAAATTAGATAATAAACGAATGCTTTCAAGCTGACCTGTTTTTAAATTTTGCGCTTCATCAATGATTAATACAATATTATTACCGCGCGAAGATTCTGATAATAAAAATTCATTGAGCGCTGAAATTAATGCGAATTTATTTCTAAATTTTCCGGTAATGCCTAAATCATGAATAATCATTTGTAGTAATTCAGTTTCAGAAAATTTAGGATTTAAAATTAAGGCGGTTTTGATATTCGAGTCTAAGCGATTCATTAATGTGCGACACAGCGTTGTTTTACCAGTTCCCACCTCACCCGTGATGGTCATGATGCCTTTGCGCTGCGCAATGCCAAACGTTAAATGTGAAAACGCTTCTTTGTGCGAATGACTCGAAAAGAAAAAGCCCGAGTCCGCGGTGACATTAAAGGGGTGTTCTTTTAAATTAAAATAGTCTCGATACATAAGATGACACTGTTCGTTGTGCGCAAGCGGGTATTGTAACATGATCGCCCCGCGGTTCATCATAAAGCTGAATTGAAAATTTGAAGTGGATTGGAATTTGGTGATAACCTAAAAAATGTGCTATCATTTGATGGCACAAATAAATTATTGAGGTGAGCGATGGATACCTTTTCAGTACGAGACCTGCGTGAGCGCACGGGAACACTGATACACGATGCAGAAGCAGGTAAGCTATCTCTGATTACAAAGCATGGAAAGCCAGTTTTTCTGGCAATTCCTTTTAGTGATGAATTAATTGAACTTGGCCTGCGCCATACGTTGGCGATTCACTTGTATAAAGAAGGCGTGCTCACATTAGCAAAAGCGGCAAGACTATCAGATGAGTCGCTCGAGGGCTTTATCGCAACGCTAAGCAAATTAGGGATCTCTGTTATTCATTATAGTATTAAAGATGTGGACGAGGAGCTGAAGGATTTTGAGTAACATTATTATCGCTGATGCAAGCCCGCTCATTGCATTAGGTAGTATTGATAAACTATCAGTATTATTTGAATTATTTGGACAAGTTATTATTCCAGAAATTGTTGCGGGAGAATGTCTGATTGATCAATTGCGACCCGGAGCGATTGCCATTACGCACGCGATTGATAAAAAATTTATTCGAGTTCATTCTGCTGTAATTAATCATACCGATGATGTTCTAGCTATTTTAGATCAGGGCGAAGCCGCAGCAATTTCGCTTGCGCATTCCATGCAGCTCCCATTATTAATTGATGAAAAACTGGGTCGCGGAGTTGCAAAAAATTTAGGCGTAAAAATTATTGGGACGATTGGTATTTTATTGCTGGCAAAACAGAAAAAATTGCTTCGCTCAATCAAACCAATTTTAATGTCGTTAAAAAATGGTCATTATTTCTTATCGGACAAATTGATCAAAGATGCATTAGCGCGAGCAAATGAAAAGTAGTTCAACTAATTGGGCCGTGCGGGGATCGAACCTGCGACCAATTGATTAAGAGTCTATTTCTTATCTATTTCAAACAGTATCACTTGATTTCAAAAATATCAGTTATTCATTGAAAAATAAATGTTTTAGGCATATTATCGTTATCACTTAGGGTCACTTGAAATCGAATAAGGTCTCGATTAGGTGTACCCAGAAGTGTACCCCGGAACATTCAATCAAAATAAAATGTTTTATAGGGCATCACTTTTGTCACTCTTGTCACGTTTGAGTTAGGGAATAAAAACGATGAGAAATTTTACCGATACGCATATCAAGGCATTGAAGCCATCAAAAAACCGATTTGAGAAATACGAAGGGGGCGGATTTGGCGTGCGTGTGTCGCCCAATGGTTTTAAGACTTGGATTTACCGTTACAAGATCGATGGCAAGACCGATAAGCTAACGCTCGGACATTATCCTGCTATGAGCTTAGCGCATGCTAAAAAGCGTTTTATTGAATTAAGCGAGCAACGCAAAGAAGGCTTGAGTCCTAAAAAAATAATTCAAGCGCAAGAACAAAAAGAAAATGACACCGTTAAAAAATTAATACTAGATTGGTATTTGGGTTATGCAGAAAAGCATCTCAAGAAACCTTTACAAATTAAGCAGCAAATCGATGCAGATATTATCCCGTTACTGGGTAATTATTCGTTAGAGAAAATTCAGACGATGGATATTGCAAAAGCCTTAGATAAAATTGTATCTCGCGGCGCTCCCATTCATGCAAATAGAGTGTTGAGTACCATCAAACAAGCTTTTAATTACGGCGTAAGTCGCGGCAATTTGCAATATAACCCTGCAAACAGCATTCGGGCTCGTGATATTGGCGGAATTGAAAAACCGCGTGAGCGTGTTTTAAGCATGAGTGAAGTGAAAAAGATTTGGCTATTTCTCGATAGCAACAGCAACAATATGACCCTGCAAATTAGAAATGCCATTAAGATTATTTTGCTGACGGGCGTGCGCACTTCTGAGCTTCGGCTTGCTACATGGGATCAATTTAATTTTAATGACTCGCTCTGGATTATTCCCGCTGAGAATTCAAAATCAGGTTTAATGCATAAAATACATTTAAGCGAGCAAGTTCAAATCATATTAAATGAATTACAAAGAGACTGTAATTCTGAATATGTCATTTGCGGCATCACCAATAAAAAACCGATTACTGAAACATCGCTAGCCAAAGCAATTAGTCGAATACAAAATCGTGTTGGTATTCCCCATTGGACGGCGCACGATTTAAGGCGCACCTTAGCGACGCAATTCGGTGAAACACTTCGTGTTGATCCGGTGGTGATCGAAAAATGCTTAGGCCATAAAATGCCTAAAATCATGGCAACTTATAATAAAAACGAAATGCTCCCCGAGCGCAAAGAGGCTCTGGATTTATGGGGGCGGTATATTGAAAATTTGGTTAAGAATTCAAATGTGGTGGCTTTAGCACAAGTGACCCAGTTACAAAGCCACTTCAATGCCTTTATTTTTGATAATAAATAATAATTTTAATGCAGCACCGCTCGGCGTGCGTTCGCCGCGCTCCCATTGCTTGATCGTTGCAAGGCTAACATTAATAATATTTGCAAAAACAGGTTGGCTAACGCCTGCTTCCTTACGCACATTTCTTATTTTCGTTGCTGAAAATTTTTCAATATGCGGCAGGCAATGCGCATCAAATTCACGCATGGTCACCATATCCATTGCACCAACAGCGTGCAAATCTTTTGCCATTTGATGGGCTTCGGATAATAAACGCAATCTTGTTTTGTCAATTTTTTTCATATGGCACCTCCATTAATCTTTTTTCCATGACCATTGTATTAAGCTGCTCTACAGACAAATTTAAATAAATTTGCGACAATTCGCGGTATTTTTTTCATCTTGCTCGTTAATATTATCACGTTCATTTTTCGAAAAGCCAAATACAAACACGGAGCGATCATCTTTTTTGAATGCGATCAATGTTCTGTGACCGCCGCGCTTGCCCTGTCCTTGACGCGCAACTTGTTGTTTACATAGCCCATCACCAAGCTCTGCATAAATTAACCCACTTTCCATTTCACTGACAGCTTTTTTGATTGCAGTATCAGTTTTAAAGCCTCTTGGTAAGTAATTTACCAAAAAACTCTATTTATGGTTTGAGGGAATTATAGTGAAGTGTTGGTCCACCAATATGAGGCTGGCTTGTAGGCCCTTGAGGAAAGAAAACAAATCGGGATTCTTCTTGTTGAGCTGATCTTGCCATCGCAGAACGATACCACTGATCTTTTAATAAAAAACAGGAATTTGATATTGATACCGTCATAGCGTTAAAACGCGACTCAAAACCCGCTTTTTTTCCTTGATGTAACGATGTATGTGATTGTTTCTGTTCCTGAAATACAGATTGCATTTTTTTTATAAACGATTGGGCTGTTTCAGGTGGATTACATACAACTACCATCTTGCCACTTGTATCCCAAATACCTCTAATAAAAAGCACGAGTTCTTCTGTTTTTATTGTTTCTGATCCAAGATACCATCGTTTACAACTATTCTTGAGTTCATAATTGTTGTATCCATATTCTAAAGCGCTGTCAAGGTCATGAAAAAGACGGCCGTAGCTGTCAGTCGAATATAATTCTTTATAACCAACGAGAAAACCTTCAATTTTTAATAAATTGAATTCGTGATAGTTGTTCATAACCAAAATACCACCTGGTATATTTTCATTTTGCAGTACTTCACCGGGATGAACTGTGCTATCTGGTTGTTTTTTAACATAATCAGCAAGACCTTGGCGCATGGATGCGCTCTTAACAAATACAAGATTAACTGGTTGTGTGTTCAATAGGTGATATAGTCCTTCAAGGCGAGCCAATTGGAATTCCGAGACACCACGCTTTTTCATTTCTACGATATCAGCATGAATTCGTTCTAGATTAAAAATTTCATTTGGATCGGTCTCCACGTTCGATGTTATGAGCAAGTGAGTACGATTGTTTAAAAGGTCTGGATCAGTAGCAAAATCCAAAAATTTTTGTAATCCTGAAACTAAGCAATTTGAAGTTTCTCCGCTTGGATCCACATAGTATGATTCACCCTGTTGGGGGAATACTATATCCTCTGTACACGACAAAATTTCCCAACCCAATGATTAAATTAAAGAAAATTTAAAAAAAATTGAATAAAAATGAAGAAAAACCGCTGATATTCGACTAGAATTCTTGGTCTTACGAAGGAC
>JAHFRQ010000015.1 GCA_023266215.1 Gammaproteobacteria bacterium
GATTTCATTGAGCCAAATAAGCCAAAATAAAATCCATATTGATTTTAAATGAAGAATCTGTAAAGATGACTTATACACAAGGGGTTACCAAACCCAACGACAGATCAATAAATTAGAAAGGGGTTTGTCGCACTTCACGCTAGATTCTCCAAGGTGACATAAATTTCGGAGTATGAGTATTATCTGTATGTAATTTATTGATAAATAGCAGTATTATTCAAAGACGCTAAATCAAATTCACTGCGACGAGAGCGCTGTCGATATCTTAAAATGCTCAAGTGTTTTAGCAGAGGCGCCGCCTGATTTTTTTCTGTTGAGAAGCGCTTTAATCACTTCGTCATAGGTCTTATCAGGTGCAAAAATTCCATATTTTGCAAGGCTAAACCAAGATACGCTCGTGTAGTATGCTCGTAGCGCAGATTTATCCGGTTTTGCGTGAGGGATAATAACCTCATCGGTAAACTTCCTTAAAAAATCCGTGTGGTCAAAAGCGACCTCAATATGAGCCATCATTTCTGAATCATTATTGGCTAAAAAGGCATATGCTGGCAATAATCCGAGATAAATGGCGCATTGCTTAATAAGCAATTTTCCAAGATCAGATTTCGCAAGCTCTGCTTTCGTGAGCGTAAAATCTTTTTTAAGTGCCGTGGCATCATTGAAGGAATACGTTTTGTTATCAACGTCTTTTTTAAAGTTGCTAAATTTTTCAGCTATTTTTTTTGTGATCGCTTGACGTGCTGCCGCTTCATCCGGAAAAGGATTAGTCGCCTTAAGAACTTTCTCATGCCAAGGGGGTCTGATAATACAAGCCGTCACCCGCCTTTCAAATTCTGCGATATGAGCTTCGGTAAATGTATAACGCATGAAATAATCTCTTACTGTTGCGTGGCGTTGACGAAGGAGATCAAGTAAATTGATACTCCTTCGCTAACTATTTACCAAAATGAGGCCGGTTCTCCACAAATACAGCTATTACATCCAGCGGATTTAGACTATCTGCACTGCTCTTTATCGCTTCAGATGCCCCATCCAAATTAAATGTAGTTGTAAGTTCCACTCTCTTCTTCGTTGAGCTTGCAAAAAGTGCTTGTTGATTGCAACTGGTTGCTAAAGGGTTTTGTGGTCTTGTTGTTTCTTCATCTGACGACGAATGTCCTTGTTCTGAAGGTTCTGAAGTAATGTCACCCAATGAGGAGACTTCGCTAGTAGTAACCCTATTGTCGTTACAATCATTTATTTCTACGTATACATTAGGCAACTCAGGACACGCATAATCTAAACATGAAAGTTCAGTTACGCAAGACCAGCCAAAGAAATCACAACACCGCTCAAGCTTTGACTTTAAAGTCTCGTGATATCCAACTAATTTCTGAAAAATAAGAAATACAATCTCGTCGTCTGATACAGTCTCAATATTATTTTGGGTTGTGGAAAATAAAGTTAAGCAAACACCGCCTGCTTTTTCTTGTTCTGATAGATTCTTAATTATTAAATTCATTTTCTTAGAAATATCCCTGCTTAATACCACGGTGCCTTTCGCGCTTATTTTGCAAAACGCTTCAATGCTGATGAAAATATTCGTTTTTTTTGCTTTCATTTCCTATTCTCCTCTTGTATTGCCAAATTTAGTTCTTAATGCCAGTATAGTTGATTGCGGCAAAATTTCATCGCCAAATTGCCCAAAGCCTAACTAAAAAAACCGTGTTTGTAAATAGGTTTTAACCCTTTTTTAATAACTTCTTAACTATTTTCACTAACTCGTTGATTTTTTCCATATTATAAACTTAACATGCTCTCAGTGCGACGGCGGGTGTGCTTAGGCGTCCCAGCCTGCTCACTTTGTCTGTGAGGAGCTACTCTAGACCGATGATGAAAGCGAGATGAAGTCGCTGAATAACCCCCAGAATTGACTACTCGCTCTTCGTCCTCTGTTGGCGCTGGTTGTGTTTCATATGACTCCTCAACACCATCATATTCATCATCATCATTTTCGAATAATTCCTCTACCGATGCTGGATGTGCTGCCGCTCGTAACTCAGGCGACACCCCGGCGGTCTTGAATGTTACTGGTGACCATTTTCCCAAGGGCTCTCTTTCTTGCATTTCAACTTCTTGCATTTCAACATCACCCTCTTCTTGCGGTATCAATCTCTCTTCCAATTCTGGTTCCGGCTGTCTTGATTTTGGTTTTGGACTTGGCTTCTGTTGTTTGCCTGATGGTTGTTGCTGCTCTTCAGGCAGAACCAACAATGCTCTGGTTGCATCTCTGTGCGCTTTTGCAATCTTATTAGTTTTAGCATAATCAGCTGGATTCACTACAATTTTTTCAAGAATTCTGCCATCTCTTCTTGTTACTAAAATTACAGCTTTTTTGTGTGTTTCCTCAATGTTTTTGTAGTCAATAGCAATTATTCCATTTCTTCTATCGTAGCTGAGCCACTCTTCCACACCATCTGAAAGCGTAGGCTCAACCAATGTAAATTGCTCACGACCATAGCTTGTAATAAGCCCAATTGTTTTTGCAAGCAACGCATTCAAGCAGCTACGATCTGTCGGCTTGACTTGAATAAATATTTTGACAGCAAAATCTCCTTCGGGTGCTTCAATCTTGCAATGATATTTTTCCCCATCAAACTCAAATTTATTTTTATTTTCGTAACAATTTGCAAACAAAAGATTATATAAATGTGGCCATAACTGAAAATACTGAAAAGCAGCGTATAAAATCCCTGCTATTGTCACCGGAATCCCAACGCGCGTTCCCCAGTATTCAGCATAATATTGAATTAATGCCAAAGTAGAAAACTTAACGGTAACATAAAATTCTTGAAATGCTTCGCTATTTAATGTGTCTTTTGCTGTGATTTTAATTAAAATGGTGCCCACATCATCGGTGGTTAATTCTCCAGATATAGTATCGACATCAAATTTCAGTGACGGGGGCAAACCCACATTTCGATTATTATCATCTAATGCTGTGGCGCTATAAGTTAATGAATAATTACTAGGACTTAAAAAAGCGCCAGAGACAATGCGATACAATAAATCATCGCCTGTTACTTTAGTCACATTACCTAATCTAATATTCGCATAAGGCGGTTGATTAGCAGGAACAATTACCGTTAAATTTCTCTCCGCAGAAAAATAGCCATCAGAACCACGAATAACAAATAAAATAAATTGCCCTAAGAGGTTGCCAGGAGGTGTTAATGTCAACGATAAAAAATGAATATTAATTTGCGATGGTGTTAATTGCGCCCAATCATAAGCTGGTCTGATTGAAAAAGTCAGTGAATCATGGTCAGGATCAATAATAATATTATTGGGAATCATGACAGAGATTGTTTTTTCAGCAAGGGCAACAACATTGGCAATCGTAATATTAGACGCCACCGGCGCAATATCCGTTATTTGAATTAAAATAGTGGCGCGTGCTTCATTACCAAAAATATCGGTTGCCGTAAAAGTAATGTTATAAGCTGCAAGCGCATTTTTAAAAACAGATAATTCACCACGACGTGCATTGAATGATAATCCCTCTGGCAAAATAGCCAAACCATCCCACAATGCGCCGTAAGTAAGTTGTCCTGTTCCTGTAAAAGCCTCTACGATGGAAAAAGGCGCATCAGGTCTCTGCCCTGCTTTAAACGTTAATACCGCTGGCATCGCCCCGCTTCGCACTGCAGGTCGAAAGTACTGACAGGTCACAAAATTATTGATTGAAGCTTGTTTGTAACCATCTGTTGCTGTTGTTGTAAATCTTGTGACACCGGGGACTGAACACAAACCACCTAAAATACCCTCTTGAATTAATGCATTTAAAACTGTGTTAGATATCACTGAGTAACTTAACGCATCATTATTAGCATCATTGAATAATTGATTTAAATAAATTGCAAATGACGCGCCAAATGATACCGTTTGATTAATCAGTGTTGCATTATTGCTTATCACAACAGGTCCTGCATTGCTGCCAAACTGCGATAAATTACCCGTTGCCCTAAAAGGAAATGTAATACCCCCATCGGTTGATGCAATC
This sequence comes from Gammaproteobacteria bacterium, assembly GCA_023266215.1. GTDB lineage: Bacteria > Pseudomonadota > Gammaproteobacteria > Coxiellales > Coxiellaceae > JAHFRQ01. Next base: position 4,043 of record JAHFRQ010000015.1, read on the forward strand.
ACAACGACTTGGCATCCCTCTGTTGTTGCATTATTAGATGAAAAGCGCAATGCCATTAATCCATCATTTATTTCAAGTGGGCTTCGATCGGTAATAATTAACGTGCCCGTATTTTTATTAAAGGCAGCGCCTAATGCAGGCAATAAATTCGTCATAAATTCGCCCATGCCTAATTCATACGGCCTTATTCGAATTTGTAAACTCAATGAAACAACTGTTGAAATGATTTGAATTTTATTATCAGGAATATAATTTGTGACGATTTGAACACTCGCAGGCGGCACAGCTGTTTCAACACTGGGCACACGCGTTTGCCCTGGCGCTACTGTTTCATCACTTGGCGCTACACTTTGCGGCACCGGTGTATTTTCATTAAAGGGATCAGTGGGATCTGGTGTTGGTGGTGTATTCGTCGGCGCAGCTGGCACAGGCGTTGGCGGCACATTCGTTGGTGCAATGGGTAATGGTGTCGGTGGATTTAATGTTGAAGGGATTGGGGTGGGTGGGGTTAGAGTAAATGGCGTTGCTGTCGGTGTTAAAATTGTGTCGTGGATTTTAAAGACTCTCATTGCACCACTTATTCCCGCATAAAGAAAACTTTCTGGTTCATCAAATGCCAAACTAAATGTGTAACTTACCCCTGTAGTGGCATTAAATAGTAATGCGGGCTGTCGTGGATTGCTGACATCAATGACAAATATACCGGCGGTGCATGCTGCATAAACTCGTAAGCCGTTTTTCGTACTAATCATTTTAACAATGGTGGAATTTGTGTTGAATGTACTCAGCCACGTGCGCACATTCACTTGGCTCATATTATAAATATAAAATCCTTTACCGCGTATCTCATCATCGTACGTTACTAGCAGTAAATTGCTGGTTGTAAAAGCCGTTTTTAGCGGAGTATTACACGCGATGGTATTATTTAATTTCCAGTACGATAAATTCTGAGGATTGATATTGAAAACTTCAATATTAGTTGACATGGCAGCAACCATCATCAGCCCATCTGGGCTATAAACAAAGCTACTTACAGGATAACTAGGTAATATGCTTGCAATCAGATTACTAACATTACTTGAGTTATATATTGAGATATACGGGATTCCGTAGGAATAAGCAGCTGCAATACTCTGCCCGTCTGGACTTAAAATTAGATTATTGTTGCTTATTCTACCATACGAGCACTCAGAAAAAGATTGCTCACTTAATATAACTGGAGCAACCGGGTTATTCATATCGACAATTCTGAATACACAATAGAAAGCGCCGTTTAAAAATAATTGATTATCGCTTGTTACTCTCAAGATATTTCTTGCGTTGCTATTAGCGAAAGCACTGGGTGTTTGGCTCCATAAATTAATTGGGTTTAGGGGATTATCGATACTGATGACGCGTATATTGCCGCCGTTACTCGTGAAAATATAATTACCTTCTGAATTGAAAAAAATATCCGTAACGCTATCTCCAGCAAGTTGCGTTTGAAACGTTAAAAAATCAACAGTTGTATTCACGACATTCGGCAACTCTGTCGTTTGCGCTAAAGCACCCTGCCACGACAATGATTTATCAATCGAGTTTATTAGTAAATAAAATGCTGAAAAAAGACTCGTTAAGTTTTGAAAAATAATATTTGAAAGTGCTGAAGAAAAAGTCGTGACGCTGTCTTCTAAATCATCTGTCACGCTAACTTCTGAAGACACAGCAGATTGTCTGCTCGATAGAAATGCCATCACGGACAAGGCGAGCATCATCATTGGTAAAAAGGGGAGCAGTGTTTTAAAATCTAAAAGGCGCTTGTTGTTTTCCATATAGTTTCTATCCTAGTCATAAGGCATCACTATACGTAATCGACCTTAAGAAACTCTTAAAACGGCTGGCACTTTTTAAAAGAAAATTATAAGTACTTGATTTTAAATACTATAAAATAAAGAAAAAAGCTATTCTGTGCACTATACTGGTAGTGATGTTAGGAAATGTCAGTGTTGGGCTAGCTCAATACTTGGTTGGTTAGGATAGCAAATAAACAACGGAGAATTTTATGATTAAGACAAACAAAACCACAGCCGGTTTTACCTTATTGGAATTCCTAGCTGTGATGGTATTGGTGGCGGTGTTGGTGACAATTGCAATACCTATTTACAATACTTACGTTATAAAAGCGAGATTCCAGAATGTCATTCAAGCAGCGGTTGCTTATGAGGTACCAGTAGCAGTGTGCATTCAGAGTCAAGGGTTAGCTAGTGTAGGCACAGGTACTACTGCCATAACAAATACTGCTTGCCCCAACGAAATTCCTTCTGGTGATGTTACTACAGGACTCCCAACTTTTGTAAGTAAGGTAAATGTAAGCGGAGCTGGTGTAATTGTAGCTACAGCTGCAGCTGGAAATGGACTTACTACATCTGATACTTATACATTAACGCCTACGCTTACTGTTACCACAGGTAACACTATTGTATGGGCTGGAGCATGTAGTCCTACTAAGTACTGCTAATAGTAGCTTAGATCCAAAAACCCCGGTTCTCGGGGTTTTTTTTGGGCTGAGGTTTTTAGGCCGCGCGCGGTGATATTCCTTCAGAATCCTTTGTGCGTTATATCTTTCGGAACCCGAGCGCGAGCGACCGGGCCGTTGAAAGCTCATGTTATTTGCTATTGGTTTGAGCGGATAAAAGAATCCACTTATTTCGCACAACTTCGTTGTGCTTCATGCGTGGTTCCTTTAAACCAATAGTAAAGTTTAATGCATATTATACTGCCCGGTCGCTGGCGCTCGGGTTCTGAAAGTAAATCCCCTAGTTCGGGCTTTTTTTGTTTACATAGTTTAGCATATAGTTTAAGCTTTTCTCTTAAAAATTGAGGTGAAATATATGGCAGCAGTTTCCATCGTTCAATACATCCATGAGCTAAAAAAAGCGGGATTTACCGATCAGCAAGCCGAAGTACAAGCAAAGGAAATGGAATCAGTTATTATTGAAGTCAGAAAAGAGATCAAGGAAGAAATCAATAGTGATATTGGCAATAAAAATCTAGCAACAAAAGATGATTTAAAAAATTTAGAAATCCGATTAATCAAGTGGGTTGTTGCAACATCGGTTGTTACCATTGGCGCAACGATAGGCACTTTATTAACCATCGTGAAATTATTCGTGCATTAACACATTATTGCGGACTAGTAGTAAAAATGACAGAAGCCGAGCGTTAGCGAAGGCGAAAGTAATTAACTCATGAGTATCTTGTAGAGCTGCGGGTCAACAGATTTTAAGATGCGCAATACCGTATTTTGATGCTTGCCATTTGTACTTCGCCTTCGCTAACGCTCGGCTTCCGTCATGATTAGCACTAGTCCGCAATAAGTTGAAGACCGGTGCACGAGCGAATCGAAGCGTGCCCAATTAACTCACATCCCATTTCTGCTACGCATTACAAAGCGATCGTCATATCTTGGTTGTTTTTTTGGCTGTTGAAACAGCGCACTGCTTTGTTGAGCTGTTTTCACAGCGCGTAGCAATGATTTATCAAGCGCGTCTGAATCATCTGATTCTGCTTGAGATCCTGCTTCACTAAAATCAATCATTTCAATTTCAGGATCATTATTTAATAATGGTAATGAATTGTCGGTTGTGGGTAATTCCAATAATTTTTTAAGTGCTTCTGGATCAACTGTAAAACCTTCTCCTAAAAAATCATTGGGTTTATATGCGCGAACCACTACAGGTCTTGCACTACGACCAATAAAATCAGGATCAACTGTAAATGTATTGGTTTCTGAATCAAAAATAAGCCAATCGGGTCGCTCTGTTTCACTTAAGCTTAGCATCTGCTCGATTGCATGTTTTACCGTTGTAAAAAGAAATGGAGCAGATGTTAATATTAATATCGGCACAAATAGAATTTTAACGATATTAAGATCACACATATTTAATTGATGATAATAATAAACCTTTAGTTTTGTCCCATCTAGCCCATTTATTTTATAAGTATAATCATTATTGCTAAACGGTTTTTCAAGACAGGGTCTTGAAAACCAGGTTAATTTGATGGCATTAATAATACCCACTAATAATTGAAAATATTGTGCGACGGCGGTAATGCCGGTTGCACCAGAAAGAATGCCGATGATAAGCCAGAGGTTTTGGGCGAGGGTTTCAATTTGGTCAATATAAATTGTTTTATTGGCATTATTACCAAAGGGATCGGTTTCTATAAACATAAAAGCATATTGACCTGCATTTTGAAAAGTCACCGCCAGTGTTTTTCCATCAAATTGAAATAAATCAACTAATTGATCTGGATTGATTAATTCTACGGCTGATCCTGTCAGTGGATAGGAACTAATAAATGCATTATCAGGAACTTGATAAATCACTTGCGTGCCAACAGTGCCAGTTACATTTGGCCAGAGGATACTGGCATTTAACATCGGCAGAATATACGCTGGAATAAAAACCGGCAAGCTATTGGTTGCCTGCAAAATGCCATCTGTGCATACCACAGGCATATTTAAAGCATTCCCCATTAATCTTGCAGGTGGATTTAATGTCAATGCCAATAAGCTCGCATTAACCGCAGATCGAATTAACGTTGCCCAATCCACTGCGGGTTGAAAAAAGCAATTAATAGCCGTTTCAGGATCATCTGCATCGGTGACCAAATCGTTTAATGGAATAGTAAAAGTCGAGGCTATTTGTGCCAGTGCTGTAAAAACGGCGAAACTAGTATTAGAAGCTTGTGGTGCCGAATCAATGATTCTGACAACAACCGTTTTATTACCTTTGCCATTAATAATATCAGTTGCAATAAAAGTAATATTATAATCTGCAATTTGATTTGCGCTCACAAATAACGCAAGATTATCTGCATCAAAAATAATGCTGCTCGGCAAACTAAATCCGTTTGATACCGCATTAAAAGTAAGTGCACCTGTGCCTGTCACTCTTGACCTTATTATTCTAAATGTGCATTCTTTCCCAGCTTTACACACTAATATACTTGCAATCGCGTTATTTGAAAAAGCAGGTAGAAAATATTGATACACTAATTGAAAAATTGCGCGTGATGCAGATTCTTTATAACCATCACTGGCTGCAACCGCAATGGTTAAATTAATGGGTCGCGAATAACTACCAAAGAAAATATTATTTAAAATATCAGTCCAGCTGGGTATCACTGATCCATCTAATAAATAAATTAAGTAATTTAAAAGATCATGATTAGGATCCCTAAATTTAGGTGGCACAACCTCTAAATTTTGCGAAAAAGATTCGCCTAAATTTCTCGTGATAGCAGGATAAAAACCATCTAACATTACAGGTGCATCGTTGCTGCCAAACTGTGTTAGATTTCCAAAAGCTTGCGCAATGTAAGACACGCCGCCATCAAGCGATGCAATTACTTTAACAACACTGGCATTAAAAGCAGGATTATCGAGCGAAAAACGCAATATTCTTAAAGTATTATTAACTTCCGTTGCGCTGCCAATGATCGTTAATATACCCAAAGATTCTTCGTATGTTGTAATCACGGATAACAGTGATCGCATAAATTTCCCGATATATGCCACCACTTTTATTTTTAACATCATGCTTGCGGTACTTGCGACATCACTTGCCATTAATAAAAATTGATTTCCCGCTGCGTTAATTTGCAAGCGTGGTAATGGAGGTAACGGTGCATTAGTTGTACCAGGCGCTAAAGTAATATTGCTTGGAATTTCAGGCTGACTCGTCAGCGTCACATTTTTAAATGGATCAAATGGTTCTGCTGTTGGCACAGGCGTTGGCGGCACATTCGTTGGTGCAATGGGCAGTGGCGTCGGTGGAATTAAAGTTAGGGGTAACGAGGTGGGTGGAATTAATGTTGGCGGCACGAATGTGGGTATTAAAATAGTGTCGTGGATTTTAAAAACCTTGATTGCGGCGCTCGTTGCTGCGTAAAGAAAACTTTCTGCTTGATCAAATGTCAGGCTGTATGTTTCTCCCACTGCCGTGGTGGCATTAAATAGTAATGCAGGATATCTTGGGTTGCTCACATCAATGACAAATATACCCGCGTTACATGCTGCATAAACTCGCAGGCCGTTTTTCGTACTAATCATTTTATTAATAGTGGAATTCGTGTTAAATGTACTGAGCCACGTGCGCACATTCACTTGACTCATATTATAAATATAAAATCCCTGGCCGCGCGTCGCATCATTATACGATGCAAGCAATAAATTATTGCCTGTAAAAGCCGTTTTCTGTGGATTATTACACGCAATGGTATTATTTAATTTCCAGTCTGATACATTCTGTGGATTAACACTAAACACAGCAATATTGGTTGTCATTGCGGCAACGATTATTGTTCCGTCAAGATTATAAACCAAGCTATTAACACCATAACTTAGCGGTATGAATGAGACAGCACCACTAGCATTGCTTAAGTTATATCCTAAGATATACGCAGGGAGATATAAATAAGCAACTCTAATGCTCTGTCCGTCTGGACTTAAAACTGCTGCATTACTACTACCCGCGTATCCTGCTACACACCCAGATAAGGATTGCTCACTTAATATTACCGGAGCAACAGGATTGCTCATATCAACAATCTTAAATACGCAATAGAAAGCGCTACCCAAAATCATTTGATTATTGGTTGTTACCCCAAAAATATTTTTTGCTTCTCCATTAGTTAAAGCGCCGGGTATTTGACTCCATAAATTAATTGGGTTTAGGGGATTATCGATACTGATGACGCGTATATTGCTGCCGTCACTCGTGAAAATATAATCACCTTCTGCATTGAAAAAAATGCTTTGGCCATAATAGCCAGTAAGTTGCGTTTGAAGCGTTAAAAAATCAACGGTTGTATTCGTGACATTCGGCAGCTCTGTCGTTTGCCCCAAAGCACCCTGCAATGACAATGATTTATCAATCGAGTTTATTAGTAAATAAAATGCTGAAAAAAGATTAAATACATGTTGTGAAATAAAATTTGAAACGGCTGAAGAAAAAGTCGTGACGCTGTCTTCTAAATCATCTGTCACGCTAACTTCTGAAGACACAGCAGATTGTCTGCTCGATAGAAATGCCATCACGGACAAGGCGAGCATCATCATTGGCATTAATTTTATTAAGGTATCCGCTAGTTTTTGACTCGAAAATTTTTTCATTTTTGCTTCCCGCTCTTTCTTTAAAGAGCAAAATGATCATCCTTGTGTTTTATTCTGTTTGGCTTTATAGCATGTTTTTAGGCAATATTAAAAGGCTGTTTGTTTTATAAAATACACAGAAAAGTTCTAGTGCTTTGATTTTACAGATTTTTGGGGGTTTTGGGCTGGGGTTTTTAGGCCGCGCGCGGTGATATTCTTTCAGAATCCTTGTGTGTTATATCTTTCGGAACCCTCGTGCTTTAACTCTTTCGGAACCCGAGCGCGAGCGAAGGGGCTGTTGAAAGCTCATGTTATTTGCTATTGGTTTGAGCGGATAAAAGAATCCACTTATTTCGCACAACTTCGTTGTGCTTCATGCGTGGTTCCTTTAAACCAATAGTAAAGTTTAATGCGCGTATCCGACACGCGAGGAAACGCGCGTGCAATAAGCGTATTTCACTGGTGATTTCACCCTCATTTTGCTAATATACATGCATATTTCGATGTATTATCTGGAGAGGTTTAATGTCTATGCCCGCAAAACACTTTGATGCATTGGATTTTGTTAAAAAATCCAAAGCGTTAGGTGTTAATGATGAACTAGCCGAATACCAAGCAAGACAGCTTGAAAATGTGATTGATATTGCATCGTTTACGGCACGTGAAGAATTTAATGTACATGAGCTTGCGACTAAAACGGATTTGAAGCAGTTGGAAGCTGATTTAAAAATTGAGATGAAACAGCTGGATCTTAAAATTGAGCAATATCATTCGGAAACAAAGACGGACTTAAAACAATTAGAAGTTGCAATGAAAACGGATTTAAAACAGCTGGAATCTGATCTAAAAATTGAAATGAAACAGCTGGAAGTTAAAATTGAGCAATACCGTTATGACACCTTAAAATTTGTTATCTGGACAGGCGTTGGCGTTGTGATATCTTTAGGCGGATTATTATGCGGTCTGTTAGCCAAGGGATTTCATTGGTTTGGCTAATATTGATTATTGATAAAATCCCGGTTCTCGGGGTTTTTTTTGGCTGGGGTTTTTAGGGTCACACGCGGTGATATTCCTTCAGAATCCTTGTGTGTTATATCTTTCGGAACCCGAGCGCGAGCGAAGGGGAAGAGATGTGCGCGTTCTTTCACCGAAGCTTGCGCTTGGGTTCTGAAAAAGTAGAAAACTTTCTGGTGATTTAAACTACTCATTTTTTTCTGATCTCAATATTCTGTCCGTGATATTTTTCAAATTCATATAACATTCATTGTAGCTCACTACTTTTTTATCGTATGTCATTGCGAGCACAAAATCATTAAAATATTGCGACCAAACAGAATTCTTATTTAAAAATTCTAAAGTGAATGTTATTTCAGAAATAGGGTTTTCTATATATTCATGGTGTCTTTTAAATTTAATACGATCGCGCTCAATAGTTTCATAGACGAGATTAAAAAATTCTTCTGATAGATTAATTTTTTTGTTAATCGCGTATAAATCATAAAGATGACGCACCAATGTTTCATCGGTTGTATCATGACCACGCTCAATCGCTGCGATGCGCCGCGTAACCGCTACCCATTTTTCAGCTGCTGTTTCAACAAGAGACACACAAGCTAATTCTTTACTTTTTTCTGAATTAAATCCATTCAGAACATCGTGCACAAAAGATTGTACTGGCAAAATAATCGGCGCAATTCGGAGTTTTGATAACGTAAATTCCAGCATTAAATGCGGCCTCAACGATACTGTATTTTCAAAAAAACTGCTGTGGTCTAAAACGATATTTGTATAACTGTTGTTATCACGCGAACGAATTTTTTCAGGATGAACAATAAAACCAAAATTAGCCAATGCATTAAAAATTTCTTGTTTAAATTCACTTATTTTTTTTCGCAAAAGTGATTTATTCGCATGCAACATTAAATCACTGAGTGTAATTTTAAAATCAATATCTTCGCTCATTCTCCCGATGATGCGGTAGGCTTTAGCTAGGCAAGTTCCACCTGCAAAAATTAATTTAAAATTTTCATTATCAATAGTTGAAATTGCATGTAGAGCGTGCGTTAAATAACAATCTTTTTCAACATAGGCTGGGCTTGAAAATTGCAATTGTGTTGCAACATCTTCTAGAATTTCCTTCGAGTGTAAATTATTCATATTTTAATTCTAATCCTTCAAATGAAATGGTTCTGCGAAAACGAGATTTTAATTTTACAATTGAGCGAACCGGTACTTGTGTAGTTAATCCTAAATTATATTTTTTCTCAGCTTCGCCTATTTCCCAAAGCACGCCGCAGCGGTTAAGTGCTTCAAAAGCCGCTTCTTTAAATCCGCCTTTAATGACTGGCTTTTTTAAAATAGCAGAATACCGCGCTTTGGCATAAATACCATAAGCAATTCGGATAAGAAAACCTCTCTGAATCAAAGTCAATATTGCGCGGCTGACTCGTCTATAATCCCCAAGATCCTCAACATCTGCGCGAACCACAATTTCACCTGGTACTTGAGCTACTCGCTGTTGCAATCGAATACTTAGGCCATCTGAGCGTTGTTTTTTCATGTTTATTTACCAAAATAGGACACTTAATACCAGTATACAACACTTCCGTATAGTTGCCAACATAGGACACTTAAAAAAACTCGACTTTCGGGGTTTTTTTTGGCTGGGGTTTTTTAGGCCGCACGCGGTGATATTCCTTCAGAATCCTTGTGTGTTATATCTTTCGGAACCCTCGTGCTTTAACTCTTTCGGAACCCGAGCGCGAGCGAAGGGGCTGTTGAAAGCTCCTGTAGTAAAGTTTAATGCGCGTATCCGACACGCGAGGAAACGTGCGTGCAATGAGCGTATTTCACTGGTGATTTCATTCTCATTTTGCTAATATACATGCATATTTCGATGTATTATCTGGAAAGGTTTGGCCTATGCCCGCAAAACACTTTGATGCATTGGATTTTGTTAAAAAATCCAAAGCGTTAGGTGTTAATGATGAACTAGCCGAATACCAAGCAAGACAGCTTGAAAATGTGATTGATATTGCATCGTTTACGGCACGTGAAGAATTTAATGTACATGAGCTTGCGACTAAAACGGATTTGAAAATTGAAATAAAACAGTTGGAATCTGATTTAAAAATTGAGATGAAACAGCTGGATCTTAAAATTGAGCAATATCATTCTGATCTAAAAATTGAAATGAAACAGCTGGAAGTTAAAATTGAGCAATACCGTTATGACACCTTAAAGTTTGTTATCTGGACAGGCGTTGGCGTTGTGATATCTTTAGGCGGATTATTATGCGGTCTGTTAGCCAAAGGATTTCATTGGTTTGGCTAATATTGATTATTGATAAAACCCCGGTTCTCGGGGTTTTTTTTGGGCTGGGGTTTTTAGGGTCACACGCGGTGATATTCGCCTTATTGCGGACTAGTAGTAAAAATTACAGAAGCCGCGCGTTAGCGAAGGCGAAAGTAACTAACTCGTGAGTATCTTGTAGCGCTGCGGGTCAAATGAATCGCGATATTTTCAACAGCCAAAGATAACAGATTTTTTTAAAAGACTATCGTATTTTGATGCCTTTCGTCTGTACCTCGCCTTCGCTGTCGCTCGGCTTCTGTAATAATTATCACTAGTCTGCAATAAGTTGAAAACCAGTGCGTGCGCGGATCGTTGAGCGCCAGGAATTATTAAAATCAATGAGTTACAGCGCAAAACCACGAATTCGCATGCGAAAAACAACCCATTACACGCCAAAATTAATTTTATTATCAGTTTTTATACTATAATCTCTATATGATTCAAAAAAAGGGGAGATATTATGATGGTCAATAAATCAAATGGATTTACTTTATTGGAATTTTTAGGCGTGATGCTAATTGTTGTTGTGCTTGCAATTATTGCAACCCCGATTTATGACACTTATGTCAAAAAGGCGCGATTTCAAAATGTAGTTAAAGCAGCGGAATCTTATACAACGCCAGTTGCAGTGTGTTATCAAGAAACAGGGGCGCTCGCTACATGTAGTAACACAAGTCCTGGGGTGCTAACGCCCTACGTAGCAGACAGTTTTGGACCTTATGTTAGTAATGTCGAGGTGACAGCAGGTAAAATTAAAGCGACAGCAAGCACAGAAGGTGGTCTTAATAACGAAACATTTATTATTAATGCGGCTGGGAGTTAAATAGAAGCTAAAACGGGGGGATTATGATCAACAGAAAAAATAATGTGTTGTTTGTAAAACCCATTGCGTTGACTTTATTTTTGCTAGCTGCAATGTTAATTTCATCACACTGTTTTGCAGGACAAGTGACTTTTACTGTTGATCCTGCATCAACGTGTATTGCAGCGGGGCTTTGCACAGCTTCTAGCAGCGCAGCAACAAGCGCGCCAGTCGCAACTGTTCCTGTCATCGCTTATACATACCCACAAACATTTGCATTGACCTACTGCACCAACCAATCTCAGGCCGGATATCGTTACGTCAGGAATCCCACAGGATATCTCGACCCCTATTATAGCTATCCTATTAATTGCGGTTCCGTCGCTAGTTCGCTTGCTGGTTGCCAAGCTGCAGCTGGCAGCACGACTTATCAATTAAACTCCTCTTCCACTCCAACGCTTTCATCTAGCTCTTGCGCTTACGTGCCTGCAGGCTTAACTACACAACAATCAAATACGATATTAGCCTGCGGTAAGAGCACTTCTACAGCTGGAGCAAATGTGGGAGATTGGGCTTTTCGAAAAAGCAGCGGTTGTGTTGTTGCCGCTTCCGCGACGAATCTTGCCACTTGTCAATCAGCATTGACAGCGGCGGGTGGTTTCACAGGTGGTTGTGTTCAAATTCCGCAACAATAAAACGAGGTTATTATGAATAAAAAAAATAATGTGTTGTTCGCAAAACCCATTGCATTGGCTTCACTGTTGCTCACTGCAATGTTAATTTCATCACACAGTTTTGCAGGACAAGTGACTTTCACTGTTGATGATGCATCAACGTGTATTAAAGCGGGACTTTGTTCGGGTAGTAATTCAAGTGGTGGTAGTAGTAGCAATAATAATTCAGCGCCTGCAGGACAGGTTCCTACTGTTGCGTATTCAGAGGACCAATCGCACACCTTCGGTAGTTGCCATATGCGCACTTTCTATGGAGCATTCAATGGTCCTGGGTATTACAACAAAAGTTGCGACACCCCATATACTTCAATGAGCGACTGTACAACAGTTGGCGGCGTGGGTTGTGTTTACGTGGACAAAAATATGGCGCTTGATGCAGGCACCACCCTGATTAACTGTGCCGGCCAGCCTGATGTGAATGTGGGTAGCTGGGTTTATCGAGATAATTCAACTGCAAGCAGATGTGGTAGCGTTATCAGCACCAGCGAAAGCGCTTGTATGTTAGCGGTCTCGGCCACCGACGCTAGCAACGTGAGAAGCTGTATTCAAATGCCAAAACAAAACTAACATTTTCTGGCTCAGCAGGTAAACGAAGGAATGCAACCGTAGGCGACGAAATGAAATCGATCGCTTTTTCTAGGTAAAATAAAATCAAACACACTCACGCCCCATATTCGCGTTCCATGATAAATACCACCGTTGCTTGAACCAAACATCAGCGGCTGATGATGTTTATTTTTGCCTAAATATAACATTACATGCGTAATAGGTGGTTTTCGATGCGTGCGATACGTGCCTGTCCAAAATAATAAATCGCCGGGTTTTAATGCAGCAAACTCTGGCGAATGAAAATAATGCGTTGTGACATGATGAATTTTTCCGGCTTTTAAAAGCCAAATATACAAATCATACGAACTTCTGGGAATATACGTTCGATTAATGCTTCGTAAAAGATAATAAATAACGCCAGAGCAATCCAGGCCGCCGGTTTTGGGATTAGCCGATCCAAACTTATATCTTAAATGTTGTTTTGATAAAACAGTCGCGCCTGCAATTACTTTTCTAACATTACTTTGGTAATTATCATATTGATCAAGATCATTGATGGGAATGGGTCGCGTTACAACTGGCGTGCAGCTTGTGTTAAAAAACGAAATGATGAGAATAATTAAAATACAGAAAATACGGAGCATTATTATTTTACCTTGCGCAAACTAAATGCTGGCAAGGATACAGGATGGTCAACCTCTATGGCTAGACTTATTTACAAAACGCACCTTGTGCGTGACCCCTGATAATGGAAGCAAACATCGCCATGCTTTGATCTTCAATGATCATATAACGCGGCACTGCCATGGGATTGGCTGATCGATTGGCGTGACGCGCTGCGATACTAAAAGCCATCACATAACCATCTTTGGCAGCTTGTTGTTCTAAATAAGCATCATGAATACCAAATGGCCAAGCCAATAAAGTAATATGGGTACTTAATTTTTCATCTATTATTTTTTTAGATGTCACTAATTGCGTTGTCACTAATTTTTGATAAGCGCTTTGTGATAAATGTTTTCTCTCTTGTTTAAAATTCGGATGCCAATACGTATGGCCTTGGATATCAAATAATCCTGTTTTTTGTAAATATGTTAATTGCTCCCACGTTAATGCATAAGGCGCATGTGAAATGACCATCGGAAAAATAAATAATGTGACCGGGATATTATATTTTTTTACTATGGGCAACATATATTTATAAACCGCTTCGCGTCCGTCATCGTCAGTAATTACAACAGATTTAAGTGGAATGCTGGAAATTTTTTTCTGTAAATAATTAACGAGCTGCATCAAGGGAATTACAGTGTAGCCATTTGCTTTTAACCACTGTAATTGCGCTTCAAATTTTGCAGTACTAATTGTCATGCTGCCGCGTTTCACAGGATCCATATTGTGATAAACCAAAATCGGCACATTGATTGAATTATCACGTACAACACACGCATTTATTTTTTGGCAAATCAGTATTGACAATAAAATACTGAAAAAAATAAAAACTTTTTTCATGCTATCCTCTTATTATGCTTTCTGCGGCGTCCATAAATTTTTCGCCATCGTGCATGTCACAGATTTATCGCCTGCTTCAAATTTTGCAATGCGACAATCCAGTGTAAAGCTTGCCAACATATAAGCGCTGACTTTATCCATTTTTTTCTCTGCCATTAATTTTTTAATCATCGCCATCGATGCTGTTTTCATCGCTATTTCAACATCAGCATTTTTTCCAGTGGTGACAAATTCAGTTGCTGTATCTGCTGTTGGCAACGCAAATGCTTTCGTATTGATATCTTTGGGAATCATGCAATACACACCCAACACACCATTGACTACTTCTGAAATAGGGCAATTCCAGGTGTCATACATAATGGTTTGCGCTTGCGCTTGAGAGACATGTCGCTCTTCCATAATTAATTTTATTGTTTCAGATTTGGCAATATCTAGCGCGGTATTTAAATTTTTATCATATCCTACTGCAACCCAATCTGTGTTGGTTTCAACACGCGGCCACGCAAGTGGCTTATGTTTAATTAAATCAATCGTCACGCTAAATTCTGCAAAAGCCGTTTCAATCGCAGTTAAATCAATTTCACCATTACCCTGCCCTGCGTGTGAATCACCCGTCCACAATAATCCACCATTCATAAAAACAGGCAAATATAGCGTGGTTCCTTGTGTTAATACGCGCAGATCCATATTGCCGCCATAAGGCCCTGGTTGAATCGAATTGTATTTTCCCGGTGTAGCACGCGCAACACCAACAACACCCGGAAATGGCGCTAACGGCACCGTAATACCCGGTGAAAATGGCATTTGCATTTTCTTTAAATCTAAATAAAAATATTTCACAACACCTGTTGGAAATTCTTCTGGAAATAATCCTTTGCCTGGCACAATATCGTTTGAAGCATAAGGTCGCGGCACAATTTTATTTAAATGTATTTTTAAAACATCGCCAGGTTGTGCGCCAGCAATATAAATTGGGCCTGTTAAAGTATGCGGTCCACGATTAGGCGCGTCATCTTTCATTTTAATAATTTGTTCGATATTCGCACCACCTGGCACGACCATATTGTCTGATGCTGCCATGGTTTCAAAAACAATGGTATCGCCAGAATGAATGGTTAAAACAGGTGGATGACTGCTATCAAAAACACCCCACTGCGATGTCGCAGGCGTTGCCGGTAAAATATAGGTTTTTGCTGTTTGCGAACTGGTTTTAAGCGGCGCCAACATGCTGGTTTGATCAGGCGCACCTGGTAAATACGGCAAGCAGTTTTTACTACTATCTGAATACGCTGAACTTGCAACTAATAGGCCAAAACAAGCCAAATTGAATAAATATTTTTTTGATAACATATATTTCGTCCTTGAAATGATTATCTTGATATTGCTGCGCACACCACTTATATTATCTGCTTATATAGAAAATTACGAGGACCTGCGTCATGTTTATCAAATCAATCAAATTAATCTTATTTATTTTTTTAGTCATTTTCACCGCCTCAACTTTTGCCAACACACCCGGTGTTTATGTTATTCCCGCTGTAAACAATATTAATGGTGGATTTCGCGTTCAAGTGATGGCAGATAATCAAGGGCCATTTTTATGCGAAATTGATACAGGCAGCACGAATTTTATGGTGCCAGGTGGCCCTTCTGTTTGCCCAAATTGCAATGCGCCCGTGCGTCTTACGCCGACGCAAACGATGGGCCATGCATTTCATGTGAATTATGCTTCTGGCAGAAAACTCATCGCGCATACTTATACGACAGCCGTGCAAGCAGCGGGGAATTCAACTTTGCCTCCTGTAAAGCAAACGATTGGACTCATCACCACAGCCGCAGGTAACGGCAATGCGAGCCCTGTTTTGGGCATGGCACAACCCCCTAGAAAATCTAAAAAAGGGTTAACCACTTATATGCAAGC
The DNA here is from genome assembly GCA_023266215.1 of Gammaproteobacteria bacterium. Taxonomy (GTDB): domain Bacteria; phylum Pseudomonadota; class Gammaproteobacteria; order Coxiellales; family Coxiellaceae; genus JAHFRQ01. The sequence continues at coordinate 20,050 of JAHFRQ010000015.1, forward strand.
ACTGGTACAAGCTCATGTCGTACGAAGTTTGGATTTTATGTTAATCGGATGTCCACGCTCACACAGCGGCACGGAACTTGTTTTAGGTGGTCCTGATCCACGCCTTCAAAATGTCACGCCACAAACAGTGCCATTACTCAGTCGCCAAAGTCATTATGATATAACGCCTGTCACCTTAGGTGTTGCGGGTGACCCCAATCCAGTTGGTTATTTTAATCCAGCCAATGCCAGAAAAGATCCTGGCATCAGTGTTGATAGCGGCAGCAATGGCGCCATTATTCCAGGGCGACTATATAATCCACTTATTGCTGTTTTAAAACAAAGTGTGTCATTACCAGAAGCATTTTGGCACGGTCACGGCGCTTATTTATCAGCACAACAAATTGCAGCGCTGCCTGCGATCACATTAACATTTAATAATAATATTACTTTATCTATTCCATCGAGCTCGTATGTGATTCCAGATCCACACAATACAAGACAAAGCGTTTTAATGATCAGAGATGGAAGAGCAAGGCCTTACACTGTATTTGGCGATATATTATTATCAGCTTACGCTGTTGAATTTAATCGCTCGACTGAATCATTGCGTTTTTATTCCAATCAAGGTTTGTGCTCTTGATCAGGAAAAATAGATCCTGCACTGATACTGAATGATAAACCTTCAACACTGTCTTCTGAAACAAGACTGTTACGCTGCGCATGATAAGTAACACAAGCGATCGTTTGTATGCTTTCTGAAATCAATGCGCCGACTAAATCTATCGCCTCTTCTTGCGCAAAACTTTCTACATAATCTGTATTTAACCGCGCTTGAAGCGTTACAGACATCTGATCAAAATCTTCTTTTCTAAAAATGCTGCAGTACTCACTATTTTCAGAGATTATTCTTTCAGGCAAAAAGAAAATTCGCCTTAAAGCGGCAAGATCACAAAAAACGGGGCCCTTTGCATCGAGAATTGCTTGTGCCTTTTGGGCCGAATCTGTTTCAAATAATTGATCAGAATTAATGGGAAAATACAACGGCGTGCCTTTTAATTCATATGCTGCATGATCAGTTATTGCAACAGCAGAACCCAAATCAACCAAGTGCACTTCGCCTTTTTCATCAATGGTAATATTATCGGGTTTTAAATCAAGGTGTGCGTAGCATTGTCCCGTTTGAGAAAGGCTTCCTGTGTGAAGCTCATGCACCTTGGACGCTATTTTAATAGCTAAATCCATTCTTTGATCAAAACTCAAATCGTTTCGTCTTAATTTTTTGGACAGTGTCTCTCCAAGATAATATTGCACAGCATAAATTTTACTTTTATTATCGACGACGCGCGTTAAAAGATCAGCGTCTGGAGCCGAGTGTAAATCTTTTGATTTTCTATTTTCTGCTTCTGCTAATTTAAAAAAAGTATCATATTGAAGTCCGCCGCTAAATCGCCGGGTTGATATTTTAGGTGATATTTTGACAGCATAAATATTTTCATGCTCATCAATTGCTAATTTAACTTTACCCGATGTGCCTTTGCCTAAAACATTAAATCCTTTTTCAGATGCTAACATTAAAATACTGGGCTTGCCGTTTACTTTAATAAACGAACTCTGAATAAATTGTAGGTGTTGATCATAATATTCTTTTAGCAATTTATTATTTGAAAAATAATCATGTCGATCTTCTTGCGTTGCGCGATACAATTTGACTTCATCTGGAAACTGATTAAAAAATGCTGCTGCGATTTTAAATTGTCTTTCAATATCTTCTTGCTCATTAATATCTTCAAAGGCAACATTCACAATCCCCTTAACCATGGCAATTCACTCCTGTGAAATAGCAAAAACACTCATATCAAAACTATAGTACAAATTTTTAAAAATACCGCTTAAACTAAAATAGTTTTAATTTTTAAAGAGTTATCTTATAAAAATCCTTGTGTTTTTAGGAAAAAATCACTACTCTATACAAAAAACAAGGGAATGTGATATGCGATCTGCTTTATTTCAACCCACTCCAACTCTACAAAATTTTGAAGAAATTACTAATGAAGAGTGTCAATTTATTTTTGATGCGGCTCGAGATGGAAAGATAGATCTTTTTAATACATTGAGCGAAATGCATTTCAATTTTAATGTTCAAAGTAAACAAGGCAATACCGCAGCGCATGTTGCTGCTTTTCATGCGCGAATTAATATTCTTGAATTTTTAGCGGGTAAAAATGTTAATTTTAATCTAAGAAATAAAAAGGGTCAGACACCGCTTGATATTGCTCAAATCATGGGATCTGATAAGGTGATTGCGGCTCTAGAAGGCATCATGGATAAAGCGAGCCTTGGATTAGACCTTTTATTTTCTTAAATTATCACGCTATCTTGTTCAAATAATATCCTGTACACTGCGCACCTGCTTTTCAGTTAATCAATAAGAGATAATATTATGACTTTTGCCTCATTGGGTTTATCCCAATCTATTTTAAAAGCGCTTGAAAATCAAGGCTATAAGGCGCCCTCTCCGATTCAAGCTCAAGCAATTCCGGCTGTTTTAGAAGGTCGCGATGTGATGGGAGCAGCACGAACGGGCACTGGCAAAACAGCCGGTTTCACCTTGCCAATTCTCGAAAGACTGTCAAAAGGGCCTCGCATTGAAGCATATCAAGTACGCGCGTTGATTTTAACGCCAACGCGAGAATTAGCAGCGCAAGTGGCAGAAAGCGTTTCGACCTACGGAAAATTTTTATCCTTACGCTCTGCGGTAGCGTTTGGTGGCGTGAATATTAATCCGCAAATTGGTGCGCTGCGAAAAGGCGTTGATATATTAGTCGCAACACCCGGACGATTGATGGATTTATATAATCAAAATGCAATGGATTTTGATTATCTTGAAGTATTAGTTTTAGATGAAGCCGACCGCATGTTAGACATGGGTTTTATTCGCGACATTAAAAAAATTATGTCTTTCTTGCCGAAAAAACGTCAAACACTCATGTTCTCTGCCACTTTTTCAAATGACATTCGAAAATTAGCAAAAGAATTTTTAAAAAACCCGATAGAAATTTCTGTAAGTCCTGCTAACACACCGGTTGAAGCAATTGAGCAATGGGTTTATCCCGTTGAAAAAAGTCAAAAATCAGCTTTGCTCACGCATTTAATTTGGGATGGAAAATGGGAGCAAGTGTTGGTTTTTACAAGAACCAAACACGGCGCAAATCGCTTAACGCAACAATTGGAAAATAATAGTATTAAAGCAATGGCGATTCACGGCAACAAAAGCCAAGGCGCGCGCACCAAAGCGCTCGCACATTTTAAAGATGGTTCGCTACGCGTTTTAGTCGCAACCGATATTGCAGCGCGCGGTTTAGATATTGAATTATTACCACATGTTGTGAATTATGATCTACCAAATGTGCCTGAAGATTATGTGCATCGCATCGGACGAACTGGCCGCGCTGGCGCAAGTGGTCAAGCGATTTCTTTAGTATCACCCGATGAATCTAAATTATTATCTGATATTGAGCGTGTGATTAATAAGAAATTACAGCGCAAAGTGGTGGATTCATTTAAGCCGATTGCTTCACTACCCGAACCACGCAGAGAAAATCGCCCTACTGTAAAATACAGAGGCAAAAGACAAGGCAAAAGACAATAATTACTTTACTACTGGTTTGAAGGAACCGCGCATGTAGCCTTGTAATCAAGGCGAAATAAGCGGATTCTTCAGTGATTAAAACATCGAATACCAGTAAAAACCATGGCGATATGATATTTGTCACAGGCTGCAATGACTTCGGCATCTTTAATAGAACCACCCGGTTGAATAATGGCTTTGATTTTTGATTGCGCGATTAATTCAATATTATCAGTAAAAGGAAAAAAAGCATCGGAAGCTAAAATCGCTTGTTCAGTATTATTGCCGGCTTTCTCTAACGCGGCTTTAACCGCATCAATGCGCGCTACTTGTCCCATGCCCATGCCGATGGTCACATCTGATTTTGCAATTAAAATCGCATTGGATTTTAATTGTTTTAATATGGGCCAGGCAAAATACATCGCTTTGATTTCTGACTCGTTTGGCTTTTGTTTTGTTACTATTTTAAAGTGACTGTCATCTAATTTACTGTCATCCGCTGTTTGAAATAATAATCCACCCGAAATAATTTTAGGAGAATACGCTGATAATTTTTTAGGAAACGGCTGTTGTTGCAATACGCGAATATTAGGTTTAGTTAAAAATAGTTTTAATGCAGCCGCTGAATATTGTGGCGCGATGATGACTTCAATAAAAACAGATATTAAAAACTGCGCTATTTTTTCTGTGCAAGGTTGATTTAATGCAACAATACCGCCAAAAGCCGATTGTGAATCAGCTTGCCACGCTTTAGTAAAAGCCTCATCAATCTGATCTGCAATGGCAACACCGCAAGGATTGGCATGTTTTACGATAACACAGGCCGGTTTTTCATATGAAATAATCGTATTTAATGCAGCGGCCGCATCGTTGTAATTATTATACGATAATTGTTTTCCTTGCAATAATACCGCATCTAATATGCCAGGATTATGATCCAATTTATTTTTATAAACCGCAGCTGCTTGATGTGGATTTTCACCATAACGACAATCAGATATTTTTTCAAATGGAATAATTAATGATTTTGGAAAATCGCCCGACTTCAAATAATCAGCAATCACAGCATCATAACTGGCTGTATGCGCAAATGCTTTTGCAGATAATTTTTTTCTAAATGTTAAATCCAAATTATTATTTTTAATTTTATCTATTAAAATATCATAATCATCAGGATCATTGACAACAACAACCCAATCCATATTTTTCGCAGCGGCGCGAATCATCGCAGGGCCCCCAATATCAATTTGCTCAATACATTCTGAAAATGGCTTGTTTTGCGCGAGGGTTTCCTCAAATGGATATAAGTTACAAATAACGCAATCAATCCAATTAATATCGTATTTTTCAGCTTCAGTTTGATGTTCATCGCGCTTGCCTAATATGCCGCCATGAATTTTAGGATGCAACGTCTTAACGCGTCCCGACATTATTTCGGGAAACTGCGTAATATCAGCAACTTTGGTAACAGCAATATTGTGTGACTTTAACGCTTCATACGTACCACCAGTTGAAATAATTTGAATATTAAGCGCAGCTAATTTCTGCGCAAGCTCAACAACACCTGTTTTATCTGAAACAGAAATTAATACGCGTTTTATTTTTAATAGATCGGACATTTTTTATATTCCTGTTGTAATAAATTCTGAAAGTAATTTTGGCAACGCTTCGATTAAATAAAATGGAATTGAAAGTAATTGATAGGATACAGACTCGCCTGTATTAAGCGTCACTTGAATGGGAGTAATATTAAGTGCCCCGCTATAAATACGCACGGCAAATTTAAATCCTCTTTCATGCATAAAATAATGTAATGAACGCATACCGCCTACATTGCCGGCTTTTACTTCAACCGGGATAATTTTATCTTGAAATTGAATGACATAATCTATTTCTGCGTTACTCTGCCCTTCACGCTGCCAATAATATAAAGCGGGATCTTGATAAAATTGAAAGTTTTTCCGCAACCATTGTCCTGCTAGTTGTTCCGCTATTTCACCATTATTAGCCATGGTTAATGGTTTTATATAATCTGCCATGCTCATCATAGTGATATTAACCAAACCAACATCGCACAAAATCACTTTAAAATAGCGCTGCTTTGGTTTCGATCCCAATGGCACAGCATCTGCTGCAACCGCTTGTACCTTATGCACGACACGTGCCAATTCCAATAAAGACAAGGCTTGAGAAATAGTCTGGCTTTTTACATCCGGATTAATTTGCGTGTAGGTAAATTTTTTGCCAAGCATCCGCGGAATCGCCAACATCACTTCTCGCAAACGTTCTGGCGCAATTCTAGTTGGATATTTTGCAAAATCATTTTGATAGGCTGTTAACAAATCATGATGAATTTGGTTGACGCGCAAATAAGAATGCTCACTTGTCCAGCTTTGCACTGCTTCTGGCATACCGCCCACGATGCAATAATTTTCGACAGCCTGCATTAAGGTTTGGTGAATCGCATCTGGAACCTGATCATGCAACATTATTTTTTTTAAATATTGCATTAACATGATCTGCTGATCTGCTTGTAGGAATTCAAAAAAAGAAAGCGGTTCCAGATAAAAAAATTGCACGCGTCCTACAGGCATGCTAAACGCGTGGTCGTGCAAAACAAAATCAAGCAATGAACCTGCCGCAATCACTGCAAGCTCCGGCAATAATTCATAAAACCATCTCAATTTTGCCAGCATTTCAGGCATGGCTTGTATCTCATCTAAAAACAACAAACAATCATTCGGTTTTGCTGGGGCCGGTAACAATGTTTCTAAACTAGACCAAATAGATTTGGGGTCATTGCTCTGAAACAAAGAGCACAGCTCTGGCCTAATTTCAAAATTAATTTCGATTAATTGCTTGCTCTGTGAGCTTGCCAATTCGCGCACAAGCCATGTTTTTCCGGATTGTCTGACGCCACGCAGAACCAATGGCTTTCTGCCTATCTGAGACAACCATTCTGTTAATTCTAATAAAGCGTTTCTAATCAATATCTTATACTCCATCAACTTATTTTTATCAATTTATCTCGACATTTTTGTGGTCATAAAAGTACTATCAATAGTAACTTTTTGTGGGCATAAATGGAATAGTTAAGCAGATAAAATCTGGATTGATTCGACCAGCGCCTCAACCTCTAGCTTTTGCACACGCTCTTTTAGGCTTTCTGCCGTGTCATTTGCAAAAACAGCGCACGATTTTTGAATAATTATTTTTCCTGCATCAACCTTATCAATGACAAAATGCACTGTGCAGCCCGACTCTCTTTCGGCGTGATCCAAAACAGCTTGATGTACTGCTAAATTCATTAAGCCCGCATGTTTTGGCAATAAAGATGGATGCACATTGATAATTTTATTTTTCCATGTTGAAACAAAGTCGCTGCTTAAAATTTTCATAAATCCCATTAAAACCAATAAATCTGTTTTATTATTTTTTAAATGCTGATCTAAATTTTTTTCAAAATTCGTTTGTTCTATATAAATGGCAGGTAAATGTAATTTTTTTGCTTTTTCTAAAATGCCGGCGTTAGATTTATTGCTAATCACACTCACAATTTTAACAGTAGAATTAAGCAAACCTTCGTGCAAGCCCTCTAAATTACTGCCGCGCGTTGATCCTAAAATACTAATATTAAAACTCATCGGTCATACTCACATAATGATTAATTAATTTTTCTGTTCCAATATCGTGCCGATGAAAAACAGGGCCAAGAATTTGTTGAGCATAGTTTTCTGCTATTTTTTCAGCCTCAAATAAATTATCTGCTTTTCCGAGCACGGCAATCGCGCGAGAACCTGTCATTACTAATGTATTATTTATATTTTTCACCGCGGCAAAATAATAATGCGCACTATTTTTTTGATCAACATTAATTTCAGCTTCAATAGATTTTTCAGGATAGCCATTGGGTACAATATATTTCACCACAGTAGCTTTTTGCTCACAGATTAACTTAATATCAGATAATTTTTGTTCATGTGCTTTCACGCATAATTCAACAAAATCTGTTTTTAAAAGAGATAATAAATTAATTGCCTCAGGATCACCCAATCGCGCATTAAATTCAATGACTTTAACACCTGATCGAGTCAACATAAATCCACCGTAAATAAATCCAATATAATCTTCACCTGTTTTTTGTTTCAATGCTTTAATAATATCAGTATTAATATTTTCAGCTGTCTTAACATGACTTAAAGATAAAAATGGCAGCAAATGATTGTCGCAAGTATAACTTCCCATGCCGCCGGTGTTGGGTCCTAAATCATTTTCATAAGCACGCTTGTGATCTTGCACGGGTGGAAAATGCAGTGTTATGTTTCCATCGGTAAAACTAATTAATGAAAATTCAGGGCCGATTAATTTTTCTTCAATGACAAAAGCATGCTGAATTTCTTTGCAAAATTGCAGTGCATCAGTAATAGATTTTAAATGCTCGCCTGAAACTTTAACGCCTTTGCCGCCGCATAATCCATCATCTTTGATAACATAATGATTATTTAGGTGTGCAATATAATTGTTAATATCATCTTCGGTATATTTTTCGAACCTTTTATATTCTGGCGCGCCTGATATTTTATATTCCGCCATCAAATCACGCGCAAAGCCTTTGCTCGATTCAATTTGCGCTAATATTTTTGTAGGGCCGATGCATTTTATGTGCGCAGCATTTAAATCATCAACCAATCCATTAGCGAGCGGCGCTTCAGGACCGATAATCGCAAAAGTAATTTTATGGATTTGCGCAAAATTGATTATAGCTGCGTGATTAATTAAATTAGCTTCTAAATATTGTTCACACAATAAATCAATGCCGGGATTTCGATTAGCGCCACAATAAAAAAGCGCTGTTTTTTGCGGTGATTTTTTAATAGCACGCGCAATAGCATGTTCACGCGCGCCGTTGCCGATAAGTAATATATTAATCATTAGGCTTTCCACACCTATATTTTCCATTCATACAGGCCATACAAGGTGATTTCATATTGGGTTTATTTTCAGTGACAGCGGACAGTAAATCTTTTTCTGTTTGATATAACAGCACATCGACATCTAAATATTTTGTCAACGCCGCATGATCCATTTGATTAGCAATTAATTCCTCGGGCGTTGGAATGTCAATGCCATAATAACAAGGATGTTTTATTTCAGGTGCCGTGCTTACCAAATACACTTGTTTTGCACCCATTTCTCGCACCATGCGCACTATTTCTTTGCTGGTTGTGCCGCGCACTATGCTGTCATCTAATAACAACACATTTTTATCATGAATTTCGCTATATTGTGGATTTAATTTATGACGCACCGAATATTTTCGCATTTGTTGATTTGGCATAATAAAGGTTCTGCCAATAAATGGATTTTTATATAAACCCTCGCTGTAAGGCACATTGATTTCACGCGAAAAAGAAAGCGCTGCGGTGTTAGAAGTAAATGGCACAGGAATAATGACATCGGGTGTCAAATGCGGGTATTTTATTTTCCAGGCTTTTGCTAGATTAATCCCTAAATTTAACCTTGCACGATACACACTCACTTCATCTAAAACAGCATCGGGACGCGCAAAATACACATATTCAAAAATGCAGGGATGAAATTCTTTTTGAAGTAGCTGCTTTCTAAATAAATTACCCTCTAAATCAACATACACTAATTCGCCGGGTTTAATATCAGAAATCACTTTAAAACCCAGTGAAAAAAACGGCGTATTTTCAGATGCAATAATATAATCCGACTCACCGCGTTTTCCCATGATAAGTGGTCGCACACCATGTGGATCACGAAAAGCAATCATGCCTTTATTTGCCAATGCACAAATGGTTGAATAAGAACCTTTAGCCGTTTCAAATATTTTTTCAACCGCATAACAGGCATGCTCAAAAAAATTATCATTCGGATTTTTGGTTTCAGATTCTTCTAAAAAAGCAGAAATCAAATGAATTAATGCTTCAGAGTCGCTTTTGGTATTTAAATGCCGTCGATATTTTGTATTCAATAATTTTTTTAATTCAATATAATTAATTAAATTACCGTTGTGTGCCATGGTCATGCCGTACGGAAAACCCAACCAAAATGGCTGTGCTTCAGCCAAAGAAGTGCTGTCGCCTGCTGTTGGATAACGCACATGCGCAATACCAATGTGGCCCGTTAATGTTTCAAGATCAGTTTGCTCGAAAACTTCGCGCACCAGCCCTTTTCCGAGTTTCATATTTAATTTTTGATCGATCGTAATAATACCCGCAGCGCCTTGTCCGCGGTGTTGCAATTGAATCAGGCTGTCATATAATTCTAATGACACTGGCTTTTGACTGACTATTCCGACTATTCCGCACATATTATTTTCTCGTATAAATACACATAGCGCCGTGACATTTCCTCAATTAATTCTGTTGGAATTGTTGGCAAAACTTTATCTTTATAGGGATCGCAATTTTTTTTATACCACAATCTTAAAAATTCTTTATCGTAATGATCGTGCGTGTCTTTAAGCCAAAAACGACTGGAATCTGGCGTATGACATTCGTCAATTAGGCAAATTTGATTATGCTCATCTAAACCAAATTCATATTTAGTGTCCACTAAAATAAATCCTGCTTTTTTGGAAATCGCTGAACCCAATTGAAATAATCTTAAAGCAATGTGATTTATTTTTTCCCATTGTTCTTTTGAAATATAATCAGTTATATTTTTAGTAGTCAACGGCTCGTCATGTTCAGTAGATTTACTTGTCGGTGTTACGATGGGCTCTAATAATTGACTATTTTTCTCTAATTTATCGGGCAAAACCGTTTCAAAAAAAGTGCGCTCACCTTGTTCGTATAAAATCCAGGCGGATGTATTAGTGGAACCAGTTAAATAGCCACGAACAATCACTTCGATCGGCAAAACACGACATTTTTTAACGCGCATTTTATTATTGCTGATTAATTCAATAAAATGATTTGGCACAATTGATTTGGATTTCTCAAACCACCACGCTGATAATTGCGTTAGCACTTCGCCTTTTTTCGGCACATCACATAGATAACGATCAAAGCCACTCATTCGATCAGTTGTTTCTATAATCAGCGTTTCACCTTCATCGTATAATTCACGCACTTTTCCAGAATAGATCGGTATGCTCGTCATGTGATTGTAACCGCTGTTTGAGAGACAGGATTAAATAATAAATGTGAGTCAATTGCTTTAGTAATATTATCTGGACTGCCTGAAAGCTCCCAAACAATGCCTGTTTTTAAATCCGATAGTGAGGCAGTATTTAATCTTTCTTTTTTTTGTGTGGCCAGCGTGTCGCCAAAATCAGTGACCAATAAAAATTGTGTGTTTTCTTTTTTAGGTAAATCTGACAGTACCGTTTCTTTTTGCGCATTCCATAATTCATAAGAATTTTCTATCGCCTTTAAATCTTTAGGATCTGCATTGGCGCCCCAGAATCGATATTTTTTAACGCCGACAGACAAACCCATTTGCTTTAAGGTCATTTCAACTGACACAGCTTCATTGTCAGTAATATTTAATTTGACAAAATAGTGCTTAGCAAATTTTTCTGTTTTTACTTCAGGTTTTTTAACAAATGTATTTTTTTGTGTGACCCATTGAAATTGATTTTTATTCTCGATTTTCTTTCTCATTTCATCAAAAACAAAATTTCCGTCCACTGTTCTTTCAGGATGTGGCATCATCGCGAGTACATTACCGCTAAAATTGCCGACGGCTGCTAAATTTTGATAGGCGTCATTGGGATTTTCGCCAATATAATACCAACATTCGACATTGGACTTTTTAAGTTCGTCATACAAATCATCAGACATTAAAAAGCGTCCTTCTCCATGCGCCACTGGCACATGCAACATCGGACTTTGATCAGATTGCATATCAATCCACGTGTTATAAAAACCCGTGCCAACGACTTTGTTGTCTTTTATTCTGCGATTATGTGCTAGCGCCATGACGGTTTGTAATTCACCTTGATCATTAACACAGCCGGGCACCAAACCACTTTCAACTAAAATTTGTGCGCCATTACAAATACCTAAAATAGGCTTTCCCATTTTGGCTTCGTTAGTTAATGCTTTAATCATCGGGTCTTTTGATGCAATGACACCTGAGCGTGCGCGATCTTCAAATGAAAATCCGCCGACAATCACATATCCGTCACATTTTTTTAATTTTTCAAGGTCGTCAAACCAAAAAATATCAACGGGATTTAACTGAGCGCGAATTAAAGCAAGCTTTGTTTCACGCTCACAGTTCGATCCTGGAAATTGTATGACGCCGATTTGATAAGTCACTTTATTAATCTCACGCAATGTCCACCCTTCACGACTTTGCCCACTTGGCATGCTGTCAAGTCAGGATAATTTTTTAAAATAATTTGTGCCGCCTTCCAATTTTGCTCATCCATCATCGCAATAAAACCCAAACCCATATTAAAAGTGTGATAAGCACTTTGCTCATCCAATTGGCCTAATTCGACGAGTAATTTAAATATTGGAGGGATTTTCCATGAATTTCTTTTGATTTCAACTGAATATTCTTTTGGTAATACTCGAGGAATATTATCCCAAATGCCGCCGCCCGTAATATGCGCCATGCCATGAATGTCTATTTTATTTTTTAATAAATCTAAAATTGGCTTGGTATAGTTTATATGTGGCGCTAATAGTACTTCTGATATTTTTTTCTCTAATGTGGGATGAACATCGTGAATAGAAAATCCACCGACTTCAAATAATAATTTTCTTGCCAATGAAAAACCGTTCGTATGCAGCCCATTAGACGCAAAACCAATCACGCAATCATCTTCACATACGGTGTCGCCTGTAATCATTTTGCTTTCTTCAACAACACCCGTGACTATGCCTACAAAATCCCATTCGCCACGCAAATAGGTGTCAGGCATTTGCGCCATTTCGCCACCCACTAAGGCGACTGATTGCTCACGACACGCTTGCGCCAAACTTCCAATAATGCGTTCGATCACATCAGCATTTAAATGGGCGCTGGCAATATAATCTAAAATAGTCAGCGGCGTGGCACCCATCACAACAATATCATTGGCGCAAGCGCTTAATAAATCATGTCCTAAAAATCGATAATCATTTGCCATGCGCGCAACAATTGTTTTTGTGCCAACGCCATCCATGCTTTGCACAAGAACGGGCGACTGATACATTGCATTAATTTCTTTTAAGCTAAAGCCAGAGCCAAATCCGCCGACATTGGTTAATACCGATTTTGTTTTGGTACTGGCCACATGATTTTTAATTTTTTCAACAGCAACGGTGCCTTCTTTGATATTAACGCCTGCGTCTTGGTATGTGATCATGATTTTTTCCGCACTTTTCCAATAATATAATAATCCAACCCACTTTCTTTCAATTCTGTTTCAACGCTTAATAAATTCGGTTTAGCAACTTCAATAATCCAGCCTGGCATTTCATTAAACCAAAAATGTGTTTGGTAATGTTGAGATAAATCGGCTTCATATTGCGAATTTTTTCCCATCCATTCAACTGCTGCAACAATGCCGCCATATTCAATCGTTTTTGCAGCATGAATCCACTTTTTGTAATGCAGCTTTAAAAAAGTTTTAGCAAGATTTCGACACTCTATAAAATTGGGTCTTGGCAGATCATCACTGTCTAATTTAAAGCAATAATCAAAAACACTGCCGCCCATATCATCTGTTCTTTTACCTAAACAAATTAAAATACTGCTGTCGGATTTTAAATTGGGTGTAATTATATTTTGAATATTATTTATTTTTCCCAAGCAGCTGATCATGGGGCTCGCTGGAATTGATTTTCCACTTTTGCTTTGATTATAAAGCGACACATTGCCTGCAATAATCGGTAGTGGCACATCTTCATAATCCAATAAACCAATTTTTTCAGCGGCGTTTTTTAATCCGCGAATGCTCTCCACCAATTCCCACATTTGCTCTCCATTTTCAGGGTTCCCAAAGCAAAGACAATCGGTGAGCGACCACGGTGTTGCACCCACCGCAATCACTTTTGCAACGGCATTAATAACCGCGTTAGCCGCCGTCCGATAAGGATCAATTTTTCCATAATAGGGATTGCAATCTACGCTTAAGGCAATACCAACAGACTGAATTTCGCTGGGATATTCTGCGCTATTAAAAGGCTGTAAAACACCGGCATCGGCCATGCCGCGCTCAATGATCGTTCTGCCTTGTACTTGTTTGTCGTATTGTTCATACACATGATTGTGGGATTGGCACATGGGATGCGCCAATACTTTTTCTTTGGCTGTTTTAACATCTATTTTTATATTTTTAGTGTCACGAATTTTTTTCGCTGGCTTTTGAACCGCACGATCGTATAAAATTCCTTTGGTAATATCTTCTGCTTTAGCATCAATTAATTTTTGATCGTGATAATAAACTACATATTGATTATCAGCGCGAATACTACCGATCACACAAGCTTGCGCGCCTGCTGAAATGTTGGGTAATTGCCAAGTCGTATTGTAATGCTCCAAAATAAAATCAACTAAACGATCTGGCACAGCCCATAAATAGCGCTCTTGTGTTTCAGCGCATAAAATCACGCTGGGATCGAGATTTTTAACGCTTACCGGCACATTTTCTAAATGCACTTCTGCGCCATAACCACCGCTTTCTGCAATTTCAATGCTTGCGCACGCAATACCGCCCGCACCTAAATCTTTAAAGCCGACTTGATGAATACAATGTTTTGCTTGTAACTTTTTAAATAGATCCAAATTAGTTTTTAATAATAAACGGCCCAAAAAAGCATTAGGTTCTTGCACGGCGCCGCGATTATGATCAGCATCATTTTCATCTAAATCAACAGAAGCAAAGCTCGCGCCACCAAAACCGCTGTTATCGGTGGGCTTTCCAACTAAAATTAATTTGTAACCCGCTGCATTTTCTGGCGCATGAGAATGAATAATGTGATCTTCACGAACCAAACCCAAACTCACCGCGGTCACTAAACAATTTTCAGCAAAGCCATCGTGATAAAAGATATCGCCCGCAATATTCGGTACACCAATGGCGTTGCCGTAGCTTGCAATACCACGCACGGCTTCATTGGCAATCCAATTATGACTCGCGAAACGCAGGCTATCGGCATTGGCAATTACCTCTGCGCCCATACACGATACATCGCGAATATTGCCGCCAATGCCCGTTGCAGCGCCTTCAAATGGTACGACTTGCGAAGGATGATTATGAGATTCATGGCTCACGGCAACGCAATAACGATGACCTAATTTGTCATCGCACAACCAAACGATCCCCGCATCTTCTTTGGCACCCGAAACGACATTGGGTCCATCAGTACACAGTGTTTTTAAATATTGACGTGTGCTTTTGTAAGAGCAGTGTTCTGAACCTTGAATGCCCCATAAAATGCATTCCGCGAGCGTCGGTGGCCGCTTTAATAAGGCTTGAATTTTGAGTGCTTCATCTTGCGTTAGGGCTAAACGGTAATTTTGGATGATCGCTTGTCTATCATTTTCAGACATCGCTTGAAAATCAAAACATTTCACTTGGGGACCAGTCATTGGGTTACCAACTTGGGAAATGGATAAATCGGTATACTATAGGATTTTGAGAAAAAGTCTAGGAATATCGGTGTTATTCCACCCCAAAATCTGGCATAACGCGTTTTAAATAAGCCTGAAACAATGGCACTGTAAACGCATTCTCACCATGTGCGGGACTGTAAATCATCCCTTTTGTAATTAACATAGCGCGCGTGGGAGCAACTGCTTGTACTTCCTTTTTAAGCAAGTGCGCAATATCGCCCGAGCGAATTAATCCTTCGCCGCATTCTGCCATTGCCCAAAGATATTTTTTTTCAACAGGTGTTAATCGATCAAATCGCACTCTAAAAAAACTGGTGTCCAAGTCAATCACCGCTAATTTTGTTGCAAATTTTACATCATCACGTGTGACGGGAGATTGTCGCGCTACATCCCAGCAATGTTTTCCCCATTCTTGTAAAAAATAAGGATAGCAATGTGTTTGAGCGATAATTTCTGCAATCGCGTCATCATTAAAATCAACGTGATATTTTTTAGCGGGCAAAGTTAATGCTTGTTTTGCAGCGGATTCTGGAAGTTTTCCAATTTCAGGATATTCAAATAAACGCTCAGCATACGATTTTGCACGCCCTGCTTGTCCCACCAACTGCGGCAAGCCTGCACCAATTAATAAAACGGGTAACTGTTGTTGCACGCATTTGTGCAGCGCCATAATTAATGCAGCAAATTGATCTTCCGGAATATATTGAATCTCATCAATGAATAATGCGAGCGCTGTATTTTTTTGCTTTACCGTCTCGCCCAGCGTGACAAATAATTCTATTAAATCGTGTTCTAAATCACCCGAGTCAGCAACACCGGGTTGTTTTCCTAAATCAACGCTAAACTCAACGTCATCATATTTTAATTTCATGACCGAAACGAAACCACCCAAAACACGCAATGCTTTTTTAACCATTTCATTGGCTGAATTTGTTTTTTCTAACTTCATCAAAACAGATCGCAGCGCGGGAATTAATAAAGCCGGCAAAGATCGCTTTTCAGGTGTTTCAATTGAAATGACAGAAAATCCACGCGCTTCTGTTTCTTGCGCAATACGCGTTAGCAAGACTGTTTTGCCAACGCCGCGCAGACCCACCATGATCAAACCACCTCTTGAAGGCAATCCATTGCGGCAACGATCAAGCGCAATCGCGGCTTTTTCGATGATTGCTTCGCGACCCGTGAGTTCCGGGGGTTGCGCGCCAGCGCCAGGTGAATAAGGATTGGTTCTAGGATCCATATATAATAATCTTAGTAAAGTTAGTGTTGTTAGTATTGTTAGTAAAATTTACTAACCCACTATAACAATCCTATACATTGGTTTCAAGCTTGTTTTTACTAAAATTACTTTATTAAGAGGCAACAAGTCTGAAAAGGCATGGCTGGCATCGCCAGTGTGTTAAATGTATTTTTTAGGGTTTTGGACTTGATTATTGTCTTTGCAAAAAGCTTTGTCAAAGCTAGCGAGCTTCTGCGCGTGATGAGACTCACCTTCCGATAAAATTAAATAATCTCCGAAATCTGCTTTGCCTTTCATGTATAAAGCCAAGGCAAACTCAACAACCTCACGCTGCCCAACCACAATACCCGGCGAATCAAGCAAGTCCCGGACCGATTCGCAAATCTCTTTGCGCGTACGCTTCTTCACTTTCAAGACCCATGCCATTTCCAAAATAGCATAAGATGAAATAAATAATTTTTTCTCTTGTGCGCTTTTTTCTAAAAACTGCCTTGCCAGCTTCGCTTCAGCTGGCTCATCATCCAGAACAGCACGAATCAAAACATTGGTATCACATCCGATCATTTTAACTGCCCTTATTCTTCAGAAACTGCTTTCATGATTGCCTCGTCCATTTGCTTGATTGTCATGGGCTTTTCATGCTTGCGTTTGCATCGCCCAAAAAACATGTTGATTGAACGTTTTTTCTGTTTAATTTCAATCACGCCATCGGATCTAATAATAAAATATAATTCGTGACCAACATGAATACCCAATTTTTTACGAACTTCCATCGGGATAACGACCTGGCCTTTAGAAGAAACAATGGCTTTGTTAGCTGATTGTGTTGAAATCTCTGTTTTCATCTTATCACCCACGCGTTAAGTAAGCCAACTTGGCTTACTTGGTAAGTATAGTTGAATTGTCAAAAAATACAAGTACAAATGACCATTTTCATTTACTGGTGGTTTGAAGGAACCGCGCGAGTAGTTTGCGCAGCAAACGTATCAAGCGGATACTAAGTACGTTGATTTTATCCGCTTATTTCGCCTTGAGTACAAGGCTCCATGCGCGGTTCCTCCAAACCAATAATAAATCTTAACGCGTATTCAGCTGCCCGGTCGAAGGCAACCGCGATCTGGCATCAAGAGTATTAATTAACTGATTTTAAAGAATTTTTCGATTCTACAAGCAATTTTTAATTGGCTCACTATACTTAAATTAACAACTAATTAACTTAATAGAGGAACATATTGATTATTGAACAAATTTCATACTTCTTTAAGGTAGGCTGTATATAATGAGCCTAAATGAAATGTTTACCGTGAGGGTAAGGAAATGAGAGAATTAAAATACAATTTTTCAGAAGCGCAGATTGCTGCTGCAGTGAAGGATGAAATTGATAAAAATATTACACAGAGCAGCCTTGAATTTACAAGATCAAACAATAATATTCTAATTAACATACCAGGCACCGAATATCACAACAAAAACTTTCAGGATCTTGATAATTCTAATAACCGAGAACATGTTATCAGCGAAGTTCAAAAACGCTTAGCGGTAGATGAAACAAAAGCTACTCAAATAGTAAATCATTTCACCGGATTCCTCGATTATTTTCAAATCACCCTATTTGAAAAAAACGGGCTTTTGTTTAATTTAACGCTGCCTCAACAATCGCTTGGAAAAATAACAGAGGATTTACAACATAAAGAATTTTTTAAAGTGAATGGTGATGTTTATTATAAGTGTAGAGAGCAGCTATTTTTAGAATTCAACAACAAAAAGATTTCGTTAGGTGAGATCGAATACACCTATCGAGTTGATGAAGAAAGATATACGATGACAAGCATTGCCTGCAGCTCTGAACAACTAAAAAACTTATTAGCCGACCCTGCTCGATTTACAAATTTTCCAAAGCTTATTTTCAACCTGGCAAGAGAAAATTTATTGGGTCGCGCTGATGTTACCGTTGCTGAAATTCAAAAATTAATTGATCTGGCAAGGCATTTAAACATAGCGCCAAGTTTTAAAGACATTAAGATGGCTGATGCATCAGCTGAAGATAAAAAGAAAAATTTTGATGCATTAAATTTTGAAGGGGTCATTTTAACTACAAAACTTGTTGCTGACATACTTACTAAAAACACAGACAAACTCAAAAACACCGATCTTCGACTGGTTGATTTTAACCAAATCACAATACCAGATGAATTTCTTGATCAAACTAAAAATAACTCGCCATTTGACAGATGTATTTTAGGAAAAAGGCAAGTTGATTTCCTGGGTCAAAAATACCCTGATTACCTTGGAAACTTATTAAGATCAGCTGATCTGCGAGAAATTAATTTTCCAGGGCTTATTCAAAAACTAGGCGCTACTGAACGACAATATCTTTTAACAAACGTAACAGATTTTTCAGGTTCTATTTTAGATGCAAACTGTGTGAAAACAATTGTTTTTCAAAAAAATAGTGGTCGCCTAACAGGCGCCATCCTCAATGACATTGATTTTAAGGACATTGATTTATCAAATGCTAATTTAACGGGTTGTGTTATTAATAAAAATACAAAATTCACTGGCGCAACTATTTCTAAAAACTCTGCAAATACGCGATGTGAATTTTTAAATTACCAATATACAGATGCGCTTGGTGAAGTAAAAACTATTAATATTAAATCGGAAGACCTAGTCAATAAATATCTTGAAGCCATTAAAGACCGATCATTTTTTGCAAAATCTAATTTTTCAAAAAAGCTAAAGAAATTAGATAGAAATGTTGGTGCGCAAGCATTGATGATTTTGCAGGAATGCGAAAAAGGCCCTGCGGATAATAAAGATAAGGCGGTGGAAAATCTACTGGCATCATTTGGTGTGCCAACGATATATAACGTTGATCAAGCAGCAATTGCGAAGCTTAAAGATATTGCTTTATACCCAAAAAACGATTCGAAGACACCAGTGACCCACTGGGCTGATACACTCATGAGAAATCTTGAAACTATTTCAATAGACGGCAAGTTTATCACTGCTGACAAATCACTTGCTGAGATCGCAGAAATAGAAAAGGATCGCGCCAACACCGCATCTAATAAAAAATTTAAATCGACTGTAGAAGATTGGATAGAAAAATCTCTTAAAATTGATAAGCCAAAGGCTGAATTAATTTTTAATAATTTGAATGAATTTTTTGTAACAAACACCGTGACGGAGTATCCAAAAACGACATCGCCATTTTTATCAGACCCTATACATTTACAAGCTTCAAATGATCCATCAGCAACAAATCAGTTTGATTTCAAAAACATCAATGGAAAAATTACTGGTAACTTTAAATTTAGTCAGATACTTATGAATTCGAAGAAAGCATTAAAATTACCACTTGGTGAAACTTCTTTTACATATACTCAAGCTGCCGATGGAAAATTTGAATTATCGGGTATTGCAGCAGACAATCTATTTGCTCAAAAAATAATGTCGGGTACATATGCGAAATTCACAGATCCTGAATCACGTAAAATTGAGATGTTCAATGATCTTAAACCAGACTTAATGAAGTTAAACTTCGAACAAGCCAATATATTTATTGATTCTCTATTTGCCGATGACATCAATGACACTAATAAAATCACTCCGCTTTTAACGAAAATAAAAATTAAATTTTTGACTGAAGGTCGCTTATTGGCATTAAGTGAAATTGGTTTGCTGAATACAGAATCAAAGCGTCTTAATAATGCAGATTTAATTCTTCAGGGAGCAAAACTTGCGCCTGCAAAATTAAATTTTGAACAATTAAAATTATTACAAGCCAAAGGCGTTGATGTCACTCATGCTGATATTTCTGATATTGATTTTTCAAAAGAAAAATTATTCAAGCCCTTTAATTTGAAAGGCATTAAATTAACTGATATGCAGGTTCATGATTTATCAAAAAGTCTAAATACCGCGGGATTTATAGCGGGTGCGAATTTATCATTTGATAAACTTAGTGGAACCGTTTTATGCGGCGCACATATTCCAGGCACCAATTTTAGCAGATCAATACTTTTTGACGCAGATTTTTCAAGTATTCAATCAAAAGACAAAGTAGATTCTATTCCAGAATATGTAACCAATCTTGTTGGTGCTAATTTTAGAGAGGCTAATTTAGATAAAGCAAAATTTATAGGTGCGGACTTGCGCAAAGCAAATTTTACAGATGCAACATTATCTAACACTGACTTTAGCGATGCCGATTTAAGAGGTGCAAAAATTAATGCCGCGTACTTTGAAGGCATCAACTTAACCGGCGCTCGTCTTGATAGGGATCAAATTGCATTTTTAGCATCAAAACCAGAATTAAGGCACCACATCAGAACGCTTGATTTAACAGGCTTAGATTTAACAGGTATTGATTTAACGGATGTTGACTTAAGCGGCGTTAATTTAAATACAGTAAAAATTGGCGAAGGTGATGGATGCGAAACAATTATTTTTGGTGTTGATGATCAAGGCGTTAACATTAAGGGTATTGAGTCTCTTAAAACAGAAACTCGAAAATTATCAAAGCAATTTAAATTTAAATCAATTGAAGAAGAACTTAAAACGCAGATGCGTCTCAATTTATATGTCAACACACTTAAAAAGCAATCTCACAATAATCTATCTGAAGAACAAATTAAAAATATTGTTGAGTTCTCTAAAACAATTGGTGCGGATTTAAATAAAATAGCTGGTCTTGCTAACACAAACTTTACATTTAAATTGGATGATATTGAAGCTACCGAAAATCATAATGTTTTATACAAAAAAATTCAGGATATTTACTACCAAAAGAATGGTAAGCTTTTGCCTTCAACCAGAAGCAATCTTTTTGCCGTGATTGATTACGCACAAAAAAATCCAACTAGCGATACGGCGAAGGCGTTTGATCACGTTAAAAATGATTTATTGAACGATGCCAAAGGTATTTCAAAAGAAAAAACAGATCGCGCACGATTTGATGCATTATTAAAATCTTGCCAAGAAAAGAAATTATTTACAGCAGAACAACTGGATGAATTAGTCGTTTTAGTTTCAAAATATAAAATTGATATTAGCAAAATTGTTATTTCGAGTGATACAAAAGTTGAATTTGCATGTTATGGCCTGAATGAAAATAATGATTTTCCAGTTTGGTCAAACACAGAAATGATAAAAGCATTTAAAGCACACAGAAATCGCCCAAATGATCCAGTACGAAACTTTTTAGATTTAGCAGTGCATGCAGCAAAAGATAATGCTGATTCGCTCAGCGAAATTTCAAAAGCATATAATGCTGCACGCTATTCACTCTTAAAAAATAATGTAAAAAGTGCTTCGATAGACAACGGCTCAAAAATTTTTATACTGGGACAAGCAGCCACAGCGCTGGGAATAAACCCTGTTGACTTTTCTGATCTAACTTTTAGTGGTGTCA
The DNA here is from genome assembly GCA_023266215.1 of Gammaproteobacteria bacterium. Lineage (GTDB taxonomy): Bacteria > Pseudomonadota > Gammaproteobacteria > Coxiellales > Coxiellaceae > JAHFRQ01. Next base: position 41,899 of record JAHFRQ010000015.1, read on the forward strand.
ACTTATCTCGTCTTGATTTATCAAACACCATTGTCGACGGCGCAGATTTTACCGGAATGACCGTGAGCCAAGAAACAAATTGGGATGGCACTGTATTTTGCAAAACAGATCATGCTGACAGCAAAACAGATTATGCAAAATGCGATTCATTTACTTATTTATTTAAAGATGGTGCTAAAGTTGCTATCGCAAAAGACAAGTTTTTGGAAATTGTTGATTTTAAGAATTCAGGCAATGATGCGGGAGTGCTTTTTGCTTTGCAAGTGTTGAATACTAATGAATTAAAAAACGCACGTGAAAATTTATATACTGCCTTAAAGGACAAAATCAATACTCCACCTATCAATACAACAAAAATAGCCCAACTAGCCAGTGCTGCAAAAGAATTAAATGTACCGTTAGATTTATCTGATTTAGATCTTACAGGATTGAATTTATCTAAAATAGATTTAACTGGCGCGATTATGAGAGACGCTAAAGTTTCTGGCACGAAATTTAATTCGACTAATATGAAGGCTTTGGATTTTTCAGAAGCAAAAATTGGTGACTTCAGATTTCTTAATGTATTTGGGCCTGAAAAGCAAATCATTACTTTTTTATTTAGGAACAATGGTAGCGTTGCGAGCGTAATCCTAAAAAATGGCGCGGGAAATACGGTAAAAAAAGATATTCTTTCTAATGGTCTAGATACATTATTTACGCGCTTCAATCCAGCTGATGGCACAAATGAAGCAAAATTGCGTGAAATCGCTCAAAAAACTTCTGCAAAGAAATTATTTAAGGCATGCGACGATCTCTTTAAACCTGTAGCTAACACTTCTGCGCCATCACAGCCCAGCTTGTCTTTGGAAGGTGTTAGCCAACTATTTCTCTTTGATAAATCCAACACTAATTTATCCATGACTCCAGAAGCAAAACCAGTTACACCTCCACCTGTTGTATCTGTGCCAGAAAAATTTGATCAGAAAATTGATGTGTATTGGATTAAAAGTTCTGCGGAAGAAAATCAATCTGATGATTTGGAAATTCGAACTAAGGTTGTCGAAGGCTGGGGCAAGCCAATCACTATAAGTACTTCTGCTTTATTTGAAAAATTTTCTTCTGAATATATAAATCATAATAAGGGGTTTGTAGGTTTTTTTAAACCTAATTTTTTAAATACCCTGAAAGGAACGGAAACACAAAAATTACAGGTCGTATTGAAGGAAGTAGGCACAAATTCTAAAAGTAGTATAATTCATACTGCTTTAATAAAGGCTATGAGTGAATTAGTAAATGGCGATTCATTGCGAAGCGCAAACTCTACGCCAGATGATCATGGCGTAACTCCTGAAACCACAACTCGTGATAGCAGCGTCCCCACACCTGGTCGTCGCCATACTTGATTATTAAAACCACTTAGATCCCCAGCAACCCTAACGCATTGCTGTGTTTATTTGCCTTGAAACTCATTAAGTATACTACTATACTATCTATAAATAGCATTTTTGTATACTTAATGAGGCAAAATGAACAAACAACAGCTTATGCAGGTTTTACGGTTCTGGGATAAAAAAAATCGTCATCTTTTTACAAAACACGAGTTATTAAAATTTTTTCCTTGTGATAGTCTCAAGGCGTTTTCTGAGAGTTTAAATCGTATGGTAAAAGCGGGCTTACTGCAGCGCGTATGTCGCGGAGTTTATATGAACCCTAATGCAATGAACACTGATCAATACACGCTTGAGCATATTGCAAAAAAGTTGCGGCTGGGCGAATACAATTATGTCAGCCTTGAATCAGCTTTATCAGAACAAGGTGTTATTTCACAAATTCCTATCGATCGATTAACCGTGATGACAACGGGTCGAGAAGGTATTTATGAAACACCTTTTGGCGTGATTGAGTTTACACACACCAAACGATCAGCCATCAATATTCTTAATAGCACGTTATTAATTAATCAAAAACCACTGCGTGCAGCAACCCAAAAAACAGCTTGGCGTGATTTAAAACGCGTTGGCCGTAACACCCATCTTGTAGATGAAAAGGAAATCGACAATGAGAACTAAGTTAACTGACAAAGAAATTTTTAACAACTTGGTTGAACGTGCAATACAAGTTGATTCACACGCGCACATGCGCCCTGTGATTGAAAAAGAATTATTGCACTACGATATTTTATTTGTGTTGGATCAGCATAATTTGTTAGATCAGCTCACTTTTCAGGGTGGCACATCATTGCGGCTTTGCTATGGCGCAGATCGATTTAGCGAAGACCTTGATTTTGCAGGCGGGAAAAATTTTGCGGCAAATGATTTAAAAAATATGAAAACCTGTCTTGAAAAATACATGGGTGATCGATATGGCCTCGAAGTCAACGTAAAAGAACCAAAAATGATTCAAACCGACGCTCTTAACAATAATATTCGCGTTGATAAATGGCAGCTGAGTATTACCACATCGCCTGAAAGAAAAGATCTGCCAAAACAAAAAATTAAAATTGAAGTAGCGAATATTCCGTCATATTCAAGAGAGCCGCGCGCATTACAACATAATTATGATTTTTTACCAGATGGATATTCTGACACATTGGTAATGACCGAAACGCTGGATGAAATCATGGCGGATAAATTAGTTTCTTTCGTCAGTTGTATTCGTCACATTCGATATCGTGATATTTGGGATTTACGCTGGCTAAAACAACAAGGCGCAAAAATAAATCAACAGTATATTCAATCTAAAATTCTAGATTATAAAATTACGGATTATAATCAAAATCTTGATACAACACTTCAAAATTTAAGTAATATTATTCATGGAAAAGAATTTCACAATGAAATGTCAAGATTCATCCCAATGGATGTTCAGGCGCGAACATTAAAAAAAGATAAATTTTTGGAATTTTTAAATTCAGAAATAAAAATATTGCTATCTGAAGTGAAAAACCCCCAGCAACCCTAGCGCATTGCTGGGAGATTTTAATTACTAATTTTAATTACTTCTGTTCATTCCACTTTTGTTTTTGATTAGAGCTGTTTGGAATGCCGCCCGTTTTTTGTGGAGTCCCGTGCCCGCCTTGTGGTGCTGTTGTTGGGCGATTTTGACCTGGTTGTTGTTGAGGACGTTGTAGATTGCCCCCTTGTGGATTACCGCCTTGCTGAGTACGTGCTTGCTGAGGATTAGTGCCACGATTGCCTTGATTTCCTTGCTGTCCATGATTGTTGTTGCCTGACATAACTCATCTCCATATGTTTATGTTTAATTAAAATAGAACCTAATTACTATATCATATTGTTCAAATTTTGCTCTGAATTTTTGCACTTTTTTTAATCAAAAATAAATCAATAAGCTAGCGTTTTATTTCACTTAAAATAGTGATGTCTAATCTCGGGAATCACGATAGAATATTGAGATGAAAAAAAGCTTCAGCAAAATATTACAAGGCTACCAACAATTCCGACAAGAATATGCGCTCGGCAATCAATCTGTCATGCGTTATTTATCGTATTACGGACAAGAACCCAAAGTCATGGTGGTTGCGTGTTGCGATTCACGCGTTGATCCTGCCTTAATTTTACAATGTGATCCAGGTGATTTATTTGTTGTGCGCAATGTAGCGAATATTGTGCCGCCGTATGAAAAAGATGATGCGCATCATGGTACAAGTGCCGCGTTAGAATTTGGTGTATGTGTTTTACATGTTGAACATTTAATTTTATTAGCGCATTCACAATGTGGCGGAATTCAAGCTTTAATTGACAGTGAAAAATCAAATCAAAATGATTTTATTACAAATTGGGTTTCGGTTATTAACACCGATGATTTTGATTTAAAAGATTCAGATGATTATGCAAAGTGTGCGCTGAATCAATCCTATCAAAACTGTTTGGGATTTCCTTGGATTAAAGAAAAAGTCGCGAAGAAAAAATTAATTATTCATCGCTGGTTTTTTGATATTAAGTCAGGCAAGATTTTCACTTACTCAGAAACAGATAAGCGGTATCTGGAGCTGTCAGATGACGCGTCAATCAATCCGAATTCCTTTTAAAATCAACCTATTAGCTTTATCTAATTGAAATTAAAAAGAATTTCTAATGCCTTGATTTTATTGAAAATTTAGTATTGGAATCCCAGGAAATGGTCAGAATATGGTCTATACTTAGCGTGTAAAAGTGTAAACAAAAACAGTGGGTAAATTGTATGAGTAAGGGCGACTTTCTAAATACTGATGGTGACATCAATTCCCCTCCTCCTCGTGAGCTAGGAAGACAAGATGCGCCATTAGAAAACATCAGTGCGAAGGAACATTCGTCTGTTGTTCCGCGCCCTGAAGAAGAAAGCTCGCAAAATCGCGGCGGCACAAACCAAGGTCAACAAGTAGAAAGCGCAAGTAAGCTGACCGAAAGCGATGAACATAAATATCGCTCTGCAAAAATGACTGCGGCTAGCAGTGCAGGCGAACACACAGCAGCGGTTCCTGCAAAAGACAGCGAAGAAGGAAAATCTAAATTAAACAATACCGAAAACTTATCGCGTGAAGAAGAATCAAGCTATAACGCAACGGCGGAAACTGCAGGTCAAGCAAATCGATTTTCGTTTGATGCTAATTATAACAAGTCTGCTTTTTTAGCAAGCGCACCTGATTTCGTTAATTTTGCTTGGATGGCACATTTTGCCGGCCAAAGCTTAGCGAATAGCAATCCTGCGTTGTTACAAAATTTTGATCGCAATGCGACTTCTTTTAATAGCTCAGATTTATTAATGCCATCTAATCGTGCTCCAAGCGCATTGATTAATCACGGCGCTGATGTAAAAGCACTGCATGGTGACATCAGTGATTTTTCTTCAAATAGTCCGATGGGCTCTTCTTTAAAATTTCAATTATCAGGTGATGCTGCAAGTGTTGTAGTAGAAAAATCACCTGTCAGTGTAACGATACCAAGCGCACCTTCTGCGCCAAGCGCACCTGAAGTTGCACCAGTTGTCGTAGCAACACCAACTCCAGCTCCCGCATTGGTTGTCACAACAACACCAACACCTACGCCTGCGGCTACAGACCCTAATATGGGTACTAGTGGCGACGACACCCTAACTGGCGGCACAGGTGCTGATACCATGTATGGCGGTGCCGGTAACGACACAATCAATGCAGGCGCTGGTAATGACACTCTTTACGGCGGCGAAGGCACTAATGTTCTAAACGGTGAAGCAGGTAGCGACACGATTTACATGAATGGCTTAACTGGTGGCATTTTTGATTATGCCTATGGTGGTGCAGATAATGACACGATTGATGGCAGCAGCAGCGCGGCTAATCTCGTAGTTTATGGCGGCGATGGTGCTGATACCATCACAGGTGGCTCAGGCGATGACGGCCTAGCAGGTGATGCTGGTAATGATACTATTTATGGCGCTGCCGGTGCTGATACGCTTTATGGCGATGCCGGTAATGATACTTTATATGGCGGCACAGGTAATGACACAATCACAGGTGGCCTGGGTGTTGATACACTCTATGGCGGCGATGGCGTTGATGTCCTCTGGGCTAACGAAGGTGGCGATACCGCTTATGGTGGCGCAGGCAATGACACCATTTCCGGTGGTGATGCAACTGAAATACTCTACGGTGATGCCGGTAACGATATTGTTTACGCAGGTGGCGGCGCTGACACAATTTACGGTGGTGAAGGTCAAAATGACTTGCAAGGTGGCGACGGTAACGACACGATTTACATGAATGGCACTGATGCCGCTGTCTATGACTACGCACATGGTGATGCCGGCGATGACATTATTTATGGTGGTGCTAGCATCGATGGCATCTATGGTGGCACGGGTACAGATACACTATACGGCGCTTCAGGTGACGACTCACTCTATGGCGATGCTGGCGATGACGCATTGTATGGCGGCGCTGGAAGTGACTTGTTAGATGGCGGCGCAGGTAGTGACACATTATATGGCGACGCTGGCGCTGATGAATTATACAACTCTGCAGGCTCAGATATCATTTACGGTGGCGATGGTGCTGACGTATTCCATGGTGACTGGGGCGGTGATGCTTCTTCAGATACATTCTATGGTGACGCAGGTAACGACAGGATTTATACCGGCGATGAAATTGATACGATCTACGGCGGCACTGGCAATGATGAAGTTTATGCAGGCGCTGGCGCTGACACAATTTACGGCGGCGAAGGTCAAAATGATCTCAACGGCGGTGACGGTAACGACACGATTTACCTAAACGGCACTGATGCCACTGTCTACGACTACGCACATGGTGACGCAGGTAACGACATCATCTACAGTGGCGCTGCAATTGACACTATTTACGGTGGTGCTGGTAACGATACTCTTGTAGGCGGCACGGGTGCTGATACGCTTTATGGTGATGCAGGTAATGACACGATCACGGGCGGCGCTGATGGCAATACACTTTATGGCGGCGCAGATAATGACACGATCACAGGTGGTGCAGGTGCTGATACCATTTATGGTGGCACAGGAACCGATACATTATACGGTGCTGGCGGAGCCGATATTATTTACTCAGGCGCTGATGGCAGTACATTATACGGTGGTGATGCAAACGATACTTTATCGGGCGGCGCAGGCATTGATACTATTTATGGCGATGCCGGTAACGATACCATCACTGGCGCTGCAGGCGCAGATACATTAAGCGGCGGTACAGGCATTGATACTTTAACAGGTGGCGCAGATGCAGATACTTTAACTGGCGGTACAGGTGCAGATATATTTACTTGGAGCGCTACATCTGAATCAACCAGCGCAGCACGCGATAGCATTGCTGACTTCAATAGCTCATCTGGCAGCTACAGCTCAAGTGAAGGCGATCAACTCGATATTCATTCATTGTTATCAGGCGCTTATAATCTAACTGGATTGGGCAGCTTGACGGGTCTTACCAATGAAATCGTTTGGTCACAAAGCGGCAGCGATACCATCGTAAGCCTTGATACTAACGGTGATAGCACAGCTGACTGGTCAGTTAAATTAACTAATTTCACTGCTTCTAATCTATCATCCGGTGATTTCAACTTAAGCCCCTATACCTCAACACTAACAGGAACTAGCGGTGCTGATACTTTAACCGGCACATCAGGCATGAATAATGTGATTTATGGTGCAGGTGGCAACGACACCATCACAGGTCAATCTTATACTGATACTTTATACGGTGGTGCAGGCAACGACACAATCAATGCAGGTGGCGGTAATGACGCTCTTTACGGCGGCGAAGGCACTAATGTTCTAAACGGTGAAGCAGGTAGCGATACAATTTATATGAACGGCACGACTGCAGGTATTCTTGACTATGCCTATGGTGGTGCAGATAATGACACGATTGATGGCAGCAGCAGCGCGGCTAACCTAGTAGTTTATGGCGGCGATGGTGCTGATACCATCACAGGTGGCTCAGGCGATGACGGCCTAGCAGGTGATGCTGGTAATGATACTATTTATGGCGCTGCCGGTGCTGATACGCTTTATGGCGATGCCGGTAATGATACTTTATATGGCGGCACAGGTAATGACACAATCACAGGTGGCCTGGGTGTTGATACACTCTATGGCGGCGATGGCGTTGATGTCCTCTGGGCTAACGAAGGTGGCGATACCGCTTATGGTGGCGCAGGCAATGACACCATTTCCGGTGGTGATGCAACTGAAATACTCTACGGTGATGCTGGTAATGATACTGTTTATGCAGGCGCTGGCGCCGACACAATTTACGGTGGTGAAGGCCAAAATGACTTGCAAGGTGGCGACGGTAACGACACGATTTACATGAATGGCACTGATGCTGCAGTCTATGACTATGCGCAAGGTGGTGCAGGTGATGACATTATTTATGGTGGTGCTAGCATCGATAGTATTTATGGTGGCGATGGTGCCGACACCGTAACAGGGGGTGGCGCTAACGATACCATTGAAGGCGGTGCAGGTAATGACATATTAAGTGGTGAAGCGGGCGATGATACTATTAGAGGTGATGCCGGTGATGACACACTGTATGGTGGTGACGGAGCGGATGATTTAACCGGTGGCGCAGGTGCTAATACTTATTATGGTGGTGCGGGTGCTGACGTATTCCATGGTGACTGGGGCGGTGATGGCTCTGCAGCTACATTCTATGGTGACGCGGGCAACGACAGAATTTATACCGGCGATGAAATTGATACGATCTACGGTGGCGCTAACAATGATGAAGTTTATGCGGGTGGCGGCGATGACGTTATCTACGGTGGCACAGGTCAAAATGACTTAAACGCTGGTGCTGGTAACGACACAATCTATGCTGGTGGCGATTCTGGCGGCTATACTTATGCGCACGGTGATGCAGGTAATGACCAATTGGTTGTAGCCTACGGCCAAAACGTTCAAACAGTATTCTGGGGTGGCACAGGTGGAACCGATAGCATCTCATTAACAGGTGCCGGTGCAATCAATGGCAACTGGAGTGTCGATACGGCAGGTACAGTGTCAGATTTGGGTGGCGGCGTACATCGCTACACATTCAGCAGCACAGATGCAAGCGGTACGATTACGATGGCAGATGGCGCTCACGTTTCATTCGCTGAAGCCGATTACATCGACTACACATAAGATGTTTTCAACCAGCAGTCAGTCTGCTACTATCAGCGTTCGTTTATGTATTGAGTAAATATAATCATGTCTCTCACTAAATTCTTAGACCCCAAAAACGATTTCGCTTTTAAGCGTATCTTTGGCTCTCTAAAAAACAAAGACATTTTAATTCATTTTATCAATGACATGCTTTGTTTTGCGGCTGATAAAAAAATTACAGAAGTGCAGTTTTTAAAACCCAGTCAAGATCCTGATATTTTATCCAAAAAACAAAGTATCTTAGATGTGCTCTGTACTGACCCAATTGGACGTCAGTATATCGTT
>JAHFRQ010000016.1 GCA_023266215.1 Gammaproteobacteria bacterium
GATGTGATTCGAGAATGCGTCTTTCAAATAAACACCTCATTTTCCGCATTAAAAAGCGTTTTTTCTCTGATTATTCCAGATGTGGAGGGTGTGAGATGAGATTTTTGTCGTGTACAGAGTACTATATCATCAAGAACAACCAATTTAAGTTTTTTTTCATTTTCTAAAGCACCAGGTAGAGCACAATCCTCCTGAACAAGCACTGCAGTATCATATCCCAAGCGTAGTACTATGTCTGAGAGAGCTGCAGCTGTATACGTTTTCCCACATCCTGGGGCTCCTATGAAAAATGTAATTGTTCTTGGATCTTCGTTTGAAATAGCAGAGATAATTACTTCGGCTCGTTGGTATAAAAGCCGCTGTCCTTCGGTTTCTACGACAAAATCATCAAAGTTTGCTCCTATATTTTCGGCAGGAAAAGGTCCTAACTGCTGTTTTCCTTTCCGTATTTCTCTAGACATAAAACCACCTAAAAAAAATTATTGATGCCGAATTATAGTGGAAAAATTCGAGCTTAGCCAGTTTTCCGTTGAAATTTGTCGTAACTCCATGAAAATGTCCTATTAATGCTGATAGGCGTTATATCGCACAAGGTGATGAGGGCTTGGTTCATCGTGACCGAGGAAAAGAATCCAATAAGAATAAAGTAGTTCAACTAATTGGGCCGTGCGGGGATCGAACCTGCGACCAATTGATTAAGAGTCAACTGCTCTACCAGCTGAGCTAACGGCCCTAAGTTACCAAAAAACTTCCGGCACATCCATATGCCTACGCTTGTCTGTATCGCCACTGCACCCAGCCACACTTCGTGTGTGGCGTTTACTGCTCAAGTCGCAGTAAACCCAGCTGAGCTAACGGCCCAAATACCTAAAAACGGTAGGGTATGTTAGCAAAATAACTTGGTTTGATTCAAGCTCGGCGGACAAGATTCAAAAATCTTCTAAATTAGCCACTTAGGCTTTGTCATCTGGGCTAAAAACTCTTATCATGCACTGTCTTGAACGTAAAACGGAAGAGAAGCGAATGCCGGGCAATATTATTCTAGATACAGAAGAAGTTCGATCTCATCGCTTTCATGCGAAAATGGTTTTAACGGCCGGCATTGGTTTTTTCACAGACGCCTACGATCTTTTCGTAATCAGCATTGTCACGAGTATTTTGGCGCCGCTGTGGCATCTGACGACATTGCAACATGCGCTGCTCAACGGCGCAGCGTTAGCATCCGCTGCTTTTGGCGCGATTTTTTTTGGATTCGTTGCAGATCGCTATGGTCGAAAACGATTTTATGGTTATGAGATTCTGATTTTATTTTTTGGTGCGTTGCTTTCTGCGATGGCAACCTCTTTTGCTTGGTTATTAATAACGCGTATTATCGTTGGTTTTGGAATCGGCGGTGACTATCCGTCGAGCGCCGTTGTGATCAGTGAAAATGCAACGCGCAAAAATCGTGGTTCTCTCGTGTTATTGGTTTTTGCAATGCAAGCGGTGGGCTTAATTGTTGGGCCACTATTGGCGTCTCTATTGATGTCATCACATTTGCCGCATGATTTAATCTGGCGGATTTTAGTGGGGTTGGGCGCAATCCCTGCGGCTTCTGTTTTCTATTTGCGTCGCAATATTCAAGAATCGCCACATTACTTAAGAAATAAATCGGCCTCGCCCATTGAGGTGAGTCGCGTTGTGCGCGATTTAGCAGCGCCTAAAGAAGGCGTGAGCGCCTATGATTTACAAGTGCACAAAAATCAATCGCTGCTTTCTAAAAAATGGTTGCTATGCTTGCTGGGCACGGCGGGCGCATGGTTTTTGTTAGACGTTGCATTTTATGGCAACGCGATTTCATCATTATTGATTATTAACGCGCTTCATCCTAACGCGACTTTGTTATCTCAAACGATGATTTCAGCTTTTTTATTTTTAGTCTTTGCGGTGCCAGGCTATGCTTTAGCTGCGAAATATGTTGATAAAATTGGACGAAAGCCATTGCAATATTTAGGATTTTTTATGATGGCGTTGATGTACGCGCTGATTGCCATTATTCCTGGCTTACAACAAAAGATATTTTTGTTTATTGCTCTGTTTGGCGTGAGCTTTTTCTTTGTAAATTTCGGGCCTAATACAACAACTTTTTTAATTCCTTCTGAGATTTATCCAACCAGTATTCGCGCCAGAGCGCATGGCATTTCAGCGGCTATTGGAAAAATAGGTGCTTTTATGGGGGCGTTTTTACTACCCTTTTTGCTCAAAAAAATCGGCGTTTTTTCAACCATGGGTTTTATGTCGGCGGTTGCAGTGCTCGGTATTTTTACGACGATGCTCTTGCCAGAGATGAAAAATAAATCATTGTCGGAGACCGACGGACACTAATTTTTTTTATTTTTTAATAACCAACCCATTTTGAAATAGCAGATCGATTTCATTTGCGGGTTTTGCTTCAGAATAATAAAACCCTTGGCCAAACAAACATCCCTTATCTCGAATATATTCAAGCTGTTCTTTTGTTTCAATCCCTTCTGCAATGACTTCGAGATTTAAACTTTTTGCTAATTGAATAACAGCATTGACAATTTTTGCATCGCCGCCATCGGGTAAAAATAAATCATTTACAAATCCCTTGTCTATTTTTAAGCAATCGACCGGTAATCTTTTAAGTTGATAGAGTGAAGAATAACCTGTTCCAAAGTCATCAATAGAGATAGTAGCGCCAGCGGATGAAAATTCATTTAAGACTTTTTCAGCTGATACAATATTCTTAACAATACCGGATTCTGTAATTTCCAGCGTAAATAAATTAGGATTATTATCATATTTTTTGGCAATATTAAAAAAACATTCTGGGAGATTTTTTTGACCAACCAGATAAGGTGAGATATTAACTGAAAATTTTAATTTTTCAACATCACTTGAGTATTTCTTTTTCCATAAGCTGATTTGCTTGTTCGTGGCCTCAATCACCCATTTTGTAATATCGAATATCATGCCAGATTCTTCGGCAATCGGAATAAAAGTCAGCGGCGGAATAAATCCGAGCGTAGGATGATTCCAGCGAATCAAAATTTCAAAACCAATAATTTCATTGCTCACCAAATTAACCTGCGGTTGAAAATAAATTAAAAACTGTTCTTGAACAATAGCTTCATGCAAATTGCTTTCAATGCTGACTCTATTTTTAGCTTCCGCGGACATTTCGGGGCTAAAATGAACCACTCTGTTTTTACCGGCATTTTTTGCAGCATACATAGCTGTATCAGCGTTTTGAATTAAAGATTGTGAATCTTCTGACGAATCAGGAAAGCCTGCAACACCAATGCTGATGGTCAAGTAAAAAGTATTTTTATCAATATGATATTCTGTTGCAACACCTTCCTTTATTTTTTCAGCCACATCGGTTGCATCTTTGGGTGTTTTAGCGCCTTCTAAAATAACAATAAATTCATCGCCTCCAATGCGTGCCACCATATCTGTTTCGCGGACTAATTTTTTAAGCCGACCAGTAACTTCAATCAGTAATTGATCACCCACAGCATGACCATAGCCGTCATTGATATGCTTAAAGTTATCTAAATCAATAAATAATAAACTAAAAGGTATGCTGGATCGCTTGGATCGCGCGATCATCGTGTCTAGTTGATTTTTAAAATACGCGCGATTCATAAGACCTGTTAATGGATCGTATAAACTCATTTCAAGCATTTTCTTTTCAAGTGATAGTCGTTGTGTAATATCATCAAACACAACAACAGCGCCTGCATATTCATCTTTTTCAAAAACAGGGGTTGCTTTATACTTAACAGGAAAAACACCTTCATCTTTATTTACAAAATAGTCTTTTTCCGATTCTACTGTTTTTCCCATGCGGCACAACTTGTCTAATTGATGATTTTCCCAGGCACGTCGTGAACGTTCCGCTGAATTTTCTCCCCAAACAGACTCAAATGATTTTCCATCCAGTTGATTTTTTCCATAGCCCAGTAAACTTTCAGCAGTTGGATTGCTAAATTCAATGATGCCTTCTTGATTAATAACAAATATACCTTCTTTGCCAGTTTCAGATCCCAGCTTGTGTTTTTCTCGATAGGATTCCAATTTTAATTTTTGATTATGCAGTGTATTAAAAAATTCTATTTTTTTGACCAGCATGTTTGAATCAATGGGTTTTAATAGATGATCAACAGAATCAAATTGATATATTTTTTCAATTTCGTTTTCAATTTCGTTTTCATTAAAAATAAATAAAACAGGTGTTTGTTTTGTTGGGTCAGAACTACGAATCTTGGTAATATTGGCAATTGCCCTTGTAATTTTTTTGGCATCTGAAATAATTAAAAATAAATTATTTTTTTGGGCTAATTCTTGAAGTGTTTCTTCTGAATGCGCAACTAAGGGCGCTTGTTCAAGCGATTTTAATAATTTGATAATCTCAGCTTCGTCATCTGACCAGATGAGTACCTGTGAAGTAGGGGTGTTTTTTTCTGTCATAGACCGCAATCCCTTGTTTTAAATATACCCTAAGTATAGGCGAGAAAGTGAGTCGTTGCTGAGATAATACAAACTAATTTCTCTTGTGAAAACAGAGAGTTAGGATTTAAGCTTGCCCAGTAAATTGGAAACTGTGTTAAGACGTGCCTCGGGAGCCTCTGGCAGTGTAAATCGCAAGGTATTGGCGTTAACCAATTGATAAACCTTATATTGATTTTGAATCAGCTGAATAATTAATTTAGGATCCACATTGGGTTTTTCAATAAAGTGTAGATAGCCAAATGATTTTTGTGTATCAATTTTAAAGATACCCATTGCCTTGCAGATTATTTTTAAATGCGCAATGGCAAATAAATTTTGTGCGGCCTCAGGAAGCAATCCAAAGCGATCAATGATTTCAGATTTTAGGTTTTGAATTTCATCTCCACTAGGACATTCTGATAAGCGCTTATAAATTACCAATCGAATATGTACATCATGCATATAATTTTCGGGAAATAATGCCGCAATTTTAAGATCAATTTCAGTTTGCTTTTGATGTGTTGAAAATTCAGGTGGTTTTTTACCGGCTTTTAAAGCTTTAACAGTTTCATCTAATAATTCCATATATAAACTAAAACCAATGGCTTCAATATGACCGCTTTGCGATTCACCCAGTAATTCACCCGCGCCGCGAATTTCTAAATCATGCGTTGCTAGCTGAAAACCAACGCCGAGCGCTTCTAATTCTGTTAGTGCATCTAATCTTTTTTTGGCATCTAACGTCAATGCTTTTTTATTGTGAACCAATAAATAAGCATAAGCTTGATGATGCGATCTGCCGACGCGGCCACGAATTTGATGCAATTGTGCTAACCCAAATCGATTGGCATTATTAATAATGATGGTATTGGCTGTCGGAATATCAATCCCGGATTCAATAATAGTCGTGCAAACCAAGACATCAAATCGTTGGTGATAAAAATCTGCCATCACGCGCTCTAATTGATGTTCTGGCATTTGTCCGTGACCAAAAGCAATTTTAACATCCGGCATCTGCTGTTTTAATTTTTCAACAACACCCGCGATAGTGTCGATATCATTATGTAAAAAATAAACTTGGCCACCGCGCATGGTTTCGCGCACAATGGCTTCTTTAATTAATCCATCATTAAATTCATGACAAAATGTTTTGATAGATAAACGTTTTGCTGGCGGTGTTGCAATAATGGATAAATCGCGAATGCCGGCCATCGACATATTTAAGGTGCGTGGAATTGGTGTTGCCGTGAGCGTTAGGATATCGACTTGCGCGCGCATGGCTTTAATGCGATCCTTTTGTCGCACACCGAAGCGATGTTCTTCATCAATAATTAATAATCCCAAATCTTTAAAAATAATATTTTCATTGAGTAATTTATGCGTGCCAATGACTATATCTAATTTCCCTGATTGCAATTGATCAATCACATTTTTCTGATTTTTATCGGATTGCAATCTTGATAAAATACCTATTTTAATGGGCCAATCTGAAAATCTATTTTGAAAATTTTCATAGTGTTGATTAGCAAGCAGTGTCGTGGGAACTAAAATTGCGACTTGCTTTCCCGCATGCGCTGCTAAAAAAGCTGCTTGCATCGCCACTTCTGTTTTTCCAAAGCCTACATCTCCACACACCAAGCGGTCCATGCATTTGGTACTGCACATGTCTGAAATAACAGCATCAATCGCTTGACGTTGATCCACTGTTTCTTCAAACGGAAACGCATCTCGAAATAAAAGATAATCTGATGAAGGTTTTGGAAATTCAAATCCCAATACCGCTTCGCGTTCAGCATAAATTTTTAATAATTCTGCTGCCACATCGCGAATTTTTTGTGCCGCTTTTTGTTTTGCCTTTTCCCACTGACCTGTGCCTAGTTTATTTAATGCAACGGTATCAGTATTACCGCCTGTATATCTGCTAATTAAATGTAATGATCCGATCGGCACATAAATTCGATCACCGCCCGCGTAAGTCAGAGTTAGATATTCCGCTTCAATATCGTCGGTAGTAATGCGCTCTAAACCTTCGTACTTTCCAATACCGTGATCTAAATGAACTATTAATGCGCCAATTTGTAATTCCGCCAAGCTCTTAATAATAGTATCAGGATCTTGAACCCGTTTTTTAAGATGCCGTGCAAGCTGGGTCAGTGGCTCGCCAAATAATTGCGTTTCAGTAATTAAAATTATTTTTTCAGATTGCAGCCACAGTGCATTTTCTATTGCGCAAATGGTAATATTAATTTTGTTTGAATTATCTTTTAAAAACTCATCCCAGGAGTTAATTATTTTAATGTCACTATTATTTTTATTAAATAATTCCAAAATAACTTCACGCCGGCCTGTTGATTCTGCGCAAATTAA
This sequence comes from Gammaproteobacteria bacterium, assembly GCA_023266215.1. Lineage (GTDB taxonomy): Bacteria > Pseudomonadota > Gammaproteobacteria > Coxiellales > Coxiellaceae > JAHFRQ01. Next base: position 6,865 of record JAHFRQ010000016.1, read on the forward strand.
TATTTTAGTTGACGCATCATTTAATTTAATAAAATTTTCAAAATGTTCCAGCGGATTAATATTTTTATGATCAACAGATAAGTTGGGTAAATTGGTTTGTTGATTTTCACTTATTTTAATTTGCGTAAAGTGCTTTAAATGTGAAAATAATTCATTTTCTGATATGAAAATGTCGGATGGCAAGCAAAGCGGCCTTGTAGAATCAACATCCAGTTGCTCATAACGCGATTTAATGTCGGTAAAAAATTGATTGGCTTTTTGCGGCAAATTGCCGTGCAAAATGCATTGCATGTTTTTTGGCATATAATCAAAAATCGTTGCGGTATGATCAAAAAATAAAGACAAATAATATTCTATTCCGCCCACCGGTTTTGCTTTGCTAATATGCTCATAGATAATGGATTCTGATGGATTACCAGAGAACTTTGCGCGCCAATTTTTTCTAAAAGTAGTGATGCCGTGCTCATCTAGCGGAAATTCATGTGCTGGCAATAAATGCGTGGTTTGTACTTTTTCAATTGATTTCTGTGAGTCAGGATCAAATGTTCTGATCGTTTCAATAACATCATCTAATAATTCAATTCGATAAGGCAATTCACTGCCCATGGGAAAAACATCAATAATGGCGCCGCGAATGGCAAATTCACCATGCTGAATGACTTGCTCAGTATGATGATAGCCGGCTGATGCTAAATTATTTTTTAAAGTGTCGATATTAAGATTGTCATTAACCGACCATAATAAACTGTGCGCAGCAATAAAACTCTCTGGCGCAAGACGATGCATCAATGTTGACAGCGCCGCAATCACAATGCCATTTTTTAAATTGGGTAATTTGTGCAGTGTTAATAATCGCTCTGAAATAATATCTTCGTGTGGCGAAAAATGATCATAAGGCAATGTTTCCCAATCTGGGAAAAAATAAATGGGACAGTTTTTATTACTTAAAAAAAACACTAATTCGCGATAGATTTTTTCGGCAATGTGAACGCTCGTCGTGATTAATAAAAGCGGCTTTTCCTGTGCCAGGCTTAAGTTAGCTATTGCAAGAGAGCTTTGTGCACCCGATAATCCTTCCCAGATAATCTCTGTGTCGCTTGCGCGTGGAATCGGTGGCTTTAATGGGTCGATTTGCATGATGAGGCTACGTTAATGGTTTGCGGCGCTTAATTCAAGGGATTTTTCAAGTATTTTATCGGCGCCAATGAGTGGGATAATACGAAATAGCACAGCTTCCATCACACCATTCTCAGCTTTTGCAATAAATTTTATATTACGCGCTTTCCATGCCACTGTTCGAATCACATTGGGAATAACAACAGAAGGTCGATCCAGGTTGTGAACGGGAACTTCCATTGCGTGACCGCGAACACTGGTGCTGATTGGACAACAAATCAACTGATTTATTTCATTATTTGTTTTTTTTCCCGATAACACCAGAGCAGGGCGATATTTTCCAACTTCATTTGCTTTTACAGGTTCAAGATCAATCCAAATAATATCATTCCGGTCGGGAATATAATCTTTCTTCATAAATCCAACTCCTCAGGCAGCCATTTAAATTCATCCAATTCATCTGTGTGTGCAAGATAAGGTGTTAACCCTTGCAGTAATTCTTCCTCCGTAAACGGAAATAATTTTTCTTTCTTTTTTTTGGGTGCGGGATGAATAAAAATACCTTTTTCAGTAATTTCAACGGTCACAATCATATTTTCCTCAAAGTGGGGGACGGTTTTCATGGCGCCGGTTATTCGTATGCCAAGGCTGTTTCCCCATTTTTGAATTTTAGCGTGTGTTTTCATAAAAAGAACCCCGTGTTTTGAACTATATTGATAGTATACACACTGTGTATACTTTTGCAAGTTGTTGAGATCATGACCGCTAGCGTGTTTTTAGGAAATTCTGAAAATCGAAGTAATTTTGAATAATTATTTTTTGATCCGCTTTAAAATTTTCGAACAGCTTCATTTGCTTTTCAGATAATTCATGATGGTATTTTACTTCTAATAAAATATTATTAAAGAAAAAATCAATTTCGTTGTTGTCATCGTAGACATAACAGGGTTTAAATTGTTTTATTTTCATAAAGACAATATTTTCAAAAATAGGACCTTTGTCCCTAAATCCTACCGCGACATTACGCATGCCGACATCGGTCGCATACACTTTTTTAGAAGACAATATTGTTTCATTTGTTTTTCCGTATCGGGGTACTAAATGAATTAAATATGTTTCTTCAAATAAAGATAAATAGCGTTTCGCTGTATCGGCTGATATTTTTAAAATATTGGCAACTTTATTAATACTAATTTGCTTTCCTGAGCGCTCCATTAATAAAATAAAAAATTCTTTGATGGTTTCAGGCTGGCGAATTTGGTGTTTGGCGACAATATCTTTCATGATAATATCATCAATTAGATTAACTAAATATTCACGATCGCCGTGTAACACATATTCTGGAATACCGCCGGTTTGCATATATTCTAAAAAATAGGTTTCGAGCAAGCTTTTATCAGCAGGGCTTACGTGAATATTTTTGAATAATAAATATTCATCAAAATCAAGCGGATTAATTTCAATGATTCTTTTTCGACCCGTTAAAAATGCGCTGTCATCTTTTAGTAATGAGCTGCTCGAGGAGGAGACAACGCATTTGACATAGCCTTTGTCATATAGGTTTTTTAATTGAATTTGAAAATCTTTGATGTACGTAATTTCATCCAGAAACACATAAATTTTTTCATTAGACTTTATTTTCATCACTTTGCGATATTCAGCGATGACATCAATTAGACTTAAATCTTTAAGCTGATAATCATCCATGCTGACATAAAAGCAATATTGTGGCGCAATTTTTTTATCGTTAATTAAATAGCGGATAAGGGATTTTATGGTGATGGTTTTGCCAACGCGTCTTAGACCCGTGAGCATAATGACATCTTTGGTTTCCATTAGCGGGTAGAGCTGCAAGAGAACCGATTTTCGCTCAATGGCAGAGGCTGCAGGTTGTTCGCCAGCCCACCAGGGGTTGTATTGATGCAGTAATTCTTCAAAATCCACTTGTTTTCTCCATACGATACTATCGTATACTTTAAGCTGATTCTATACGATACTATCGTATAGGTCAAATCGTGATGATTCCGCCGCCCAGGCAGATGGTTCCATCATAGAAAACAACGGATTGACCGGGTGTGATAGATCGTTGAGGAGTTTCAAAAATAACGTTTGCAGTATTGTTTTCCAATAATTCAACATCACAAGCTTGCTCTATTTGTCTATATCTAATTTTTGCCTTACAGATAAATTTTTCTGAAGGTGCACCGCCTGAAATCCAATTTATTTTTTCGCACATTAATTTTTCTGAAAATAAAGCGGGGTGATTTTCACCTTGCGCAACGATTAAGATATTATTTTTAATGTCCTTTGAGACAACATACCAGGGTAATTCGACTTGATTTTTTTGCCCGCCAATTTTTAATCCTTGACGTTGTCCCAAAGTATAAAACATTAAACCATCGTGCTTACCCAATATTTTTCCATCCAATGAGAAAATATCGCCGGGCTTTGTTAAAATAAAATCTTGTAAAAAATCTTTAAATTTGCGCTCACCAATAAAACAAATACCAGTGCTATCTTTTTTATTAAAATTTAATAAACCTGCTTTTTCAGCTATTTTTCGAACTTCGGGTTTGGTTAAATCGGCCAGTGGAAATAATGCGCGCGATAAACTAAATTGATTTAAAGTATATAAAAAATAAGTTTGATCTTTATTGGAATCAGCGGCTTTTAATAATTGATTATCTTGGGATTTTGCATAATGACCGGTTGCCAAAAAATCAGCACCTAAGTTTAAAGCATGTTTTAAAAATAAATCAAACTTAATATATTGGTTGCACCAAATATCAGGATTAGGTGTTCTGCCCGCCACAAACTCATCTAAGCAATATTGAAATACTTGTTCCCAATATTCTTTGGAAAAATTAATCGTTTCAAACGGGATTTGCAAATGATCAGCTGCAGCGCGCGCATCACTTAAATCTTGCTCAGCAGTACAATGCGGGTCGTTTTTTTCTGCCATCCAGTTTTGCATATAAATGCCAGTGACATCATAGCCTTGTTCTTTGAGCAGAAAAGCGCTCACCGCAGAATCTACGCCGCCTGAGAGCCCAACAATTACTTTAGATTTGGTATTTTTCATGCAAGAATTATACGAGATTTTAGCTTCGCCGCAATGTTTAACACAAAACAAGGCAATTAAGTCTAGCCGTGCATGACATAATATTAACCATAACCTTTTTTAAGCAGGGTAGTTAGGCTTTGCTACGATAGCATGATGACTTATGAACTTAAACCCGCGGATCTAATTTCTTGCACAATTTGAGATATTTTTTCGCGCTTACCACTCGTAAGAACTGTGAGTACATCCGGTTTAATATCCGGATGTGCAAAAAATTTAACGCATTGCCCAAATAAAGATATGTGAAATTGCGCTTTATCTAACCTCGCCTGAGTTTTTGTAATAATATCAGAAGATGCTCTATTATTGATTCGAAGTGCGAGTGATTCCTTAAAAAACGGAATTGCTTTTGCAGGTTTGCCTGCTTGCTGTAAATTCGCTCCTAGATTGTATGCTGTCAGCGCTAAAGTCAGTGCTTCAGCTTCAATGTTTGGGTCACATGTTTTGATAGATAAAGCATACGCAATTTTTGCATGATGTAAGGCTGTAAAAAATTCATTGTTTTTAAAGCAGTCAACTGCCATCTTGTTTTCAAGCTCCATTGCCGAAGTAAAATCCTTTTTGTTCGTGGCGCTCAAAAATTTGTAACTATTAGGTTCAATTTTATATAAATTAAAAATTTGATGCGCCATACCACACATCGTGCGGGTGCGAGAAAAATTTCCTCTCTCACTGAGAGAGACTTCGCACGAAAAATCATCTAGAAAAAATTCCGAGTCTAAAACATATTGATTTGTTCTCATAAAAAGTTACCCTTGGTTTTTTCGAAAGTTTATTTTTAGACACTATATAGTTCTTTTATTAAGATTACATTAAAAATCTGAAAGAATTTTTATTTTGTGCAAAGTTAAGGTAATTAAGGTTGAGCTTGTATCATGCATTGCTTCTGATTGACCGCAACCGCTTCTTTCAGTAGCTCGAGCATTTTGCTTCTGATTTTGCCAAGTCGGCCAAAAATAGAGGCATCTAGCGTCATAAAATTTTTCAGTAATTGCTCATCGGGTAATTTAATAGTGCTGCTTTTTGCGTCGTACTCTATATTGTTAAGATAGAAGATCATCTCTTTAGCTGCTTCTGATTTTGCACTTACTGGACAGCCAAAAAATCTGCCATAAAAATTCAGATAGTTTTTATTATTTACGCTTCTGACCCCGTAGGTATCTTTTAAATATTCAAGTTCAGCGGCAATGGCTTGGAATTTATAATCAAGAAGTTGAGCGTTATTTTTTGGCTGTGTATGTTGAGAATATTCTAAAAGTTGTTTTTGCTTTTCAAGCAATGTTCTTGAAGATAGCTTTAAATTATCGGCTTGCCAGGCTATAGATTGATTGCAGAACTTAAGATCACCTGTTTTTTTTAAAAATCCTTCAATCTCATCGTTTGTAACTGCCATGTTCAAATACACCTTGTTGTTTATTTTGATAAGCTTATGGTACGCATAAAAACTTAACACAATATGACGGATTGCTTAAGTCAGCCTTAAGATTGCGAAATTGCAAAAAATATTACTCATTCATGCGCTCAAAGCGTATAATCGTCACAATTTTAACCAAATGACCTGAAATTTTATGTCCTTGATTAACTTGCTTAATTATTCGCGCGCGCAAATGACTGATTTGCTCAAAGAATGGGGTGAGCCCGCGTTTCGGGCGAATCAGATTATTCAGTGGGTGCATCAGCGCGGTATTGCCAATTTTGACGAAATGACGGATTTAAGCAAAAAGTTTCGCGATAAGTTAAAAGAGCAGGCTTGCGTTCCTGAAATGGATATTCTATTTGAAAAAACGGCATCTGATGGCACCAAAAAATTCTTATTTAAATTATATGATGGCAATGCGATTGAAACGGTTTTTATTCCTGAAAAAACGCGCGGCACATTATGTGTTTCATCGCAAGTGGGCTGTGCTTTAAATTGCAGTTTTTGCTCAACAGGCAAAGAAGGTTTCAATCGCAATTTATCCCTCTCGGAAATTATCGGCCAAGTGTGGATGGTAGTTAGAAAATTAAAAAATTCAGAACATAAAATTACCAATGTAGTTATGATGGGTATGGGCGAGCCATTATTAAATTATCAGCCCGTGATTGACGCGATGGATTTAATGACTAATGATCATGCGTATGGATTATCAAAATACCGCGTGACGTTAAGCACTTCTGGCGTTGTGCCGCAAATGCTACAGCTTAAAAAAGATTCGTTTGTCTCTCTGGCTGTTTCATTACATGCGCCGACCAATGAATTACGAAACGAATTAGTACCCATTAATAAAAAATACCCACTTGAAATTTTAATTCCATTGTGTCGTGATTATTTTCCAGCTGACTCCAAGCGTTGCGTTGTATTTGAATATGTTATGCTAAAAGATATTAATGATAGCTTAGTGCAGGCGAAACAATTAATTAGATTATTGGATAATATGCCGTGCAAAATTAATTTAATTCCATTTAATCCTTTTCCTAAAACAAATTATATTTGCTCGGATTTAAACACTATTTTAGCTTTTCAAAAACGCTTAACCGAAGCGGGCATTAAAACTTTTATTCGCAAAACCCGCGGCGAAGACATTGATGGCGCCTGCGGCCAATTAGCAGGTGATTTTACAGATCGCACAGGTCGCAAAGCCAGATGGATCCGAACGGGGAAGTTGGTGCCGGAGCGTTAATGCCGCCAGTTTTCTATTTCCAATCCTCGAACACGTTTAAATTCTTTTTCATTGGATGTCACCACGATTAATTGATGATGCAATGCAGTGCTTGCGATTAAAATATCATAAGCGCCAATAGGAGTACCTGCTTTTTTTAGTTTTGCGCGAATGACTGCAGCGCTTAATGCTTCGTGTTTTGTAAAAGGCAAAATGTGTATGCTATTGAGAATGTTATAAATTGGAACTCTAATTTTTTTTGCGCGCTCCGGGTTTAATTCGAATCCGTATTCCAATTCCATCAATGTAAGGCATGAAATACATAAATCATCAGGAGCGGTTTTTTTGATATGCTTCAAAGTAGTGTTATCGCAATGAACATAATCACTAATTGCACAAGTATCGAGTAAGTATTTCATTCGAATGGATCCTCTTTTGGCGGTAAAAGTTCACTTCTATAAGATTCAAATCGAGGAAAATCAGGGTCACCTTTAAAATTCAAAACAGCGGCAGGCCAGTGCTTTGTTTTGCGTCGCGCCAACCATTCACTAATCGCTTCGCGAATAATCGCATTGCGACTTTTGCCTAGCAATTTTGCTTGAGCGCGAACTTTTTTGCTCAATTCATCTTCAAGATAAATACTAATATTCATGTTTAGACCCTCGTGCATAACTAACTCTCCTTAAAGTATAACATGTTATAACGTATTATGTGAAAATCACGCATGATTTTGTACTAGATTCTAACCCCTTGGTTTCATCTGTCAATACCGTGTTTTTTAAGAAGTTTTAACGCATTTTTATTGCGTCTTCTGCCATAACCAGTTAGAGTAACGACTTTATTTATAACGGGAATTTGACCATGAGCTTATTGTCATTATTGGGTATTTCAGACGCGCATGCAGCGGTTGCAACTGCGGCAACGACAGCCGGAGCGCATCCAGCGCAACAAGGCAGCTTTTTATCTATGCTACCTATGCTGGTTATTTTTATCGGCGTATTTTACTTTTTGTTGGTTCGCCCACAATCAAAGCGTGCCAAAGAGCACAGACAATTAATGGATAATTTGTCGATGGGCGATGAAGTGATCACAACGGGCGGCATCGCTGGCAAAGTCACTAAATTGCGCGACAGCTATGCTGTTTTGAGCATTGCAAAAGACGTTGAAATCACCATTCAAAAAGGTGCGATCGCGACTGTGTTACCAAAGGGAACATTGGAAAATATTAACTAGGATTTGAGCGCGCATGAATCAATATTCTGTGTGGCGTTATATATTAATCGCTGTTTTAATTTTACTGGGTGTCGTTTATGCGGCGCCCAATATCTATGGCGAAGATCCTGCGATTCAGATTCAGCCTAAGTCGGGACAGCCTGTTTCAGCCGATACTGATCAAAAAATTCAAGCTACTTTAAGCGCTCAAAATATTACCGCTATTTCAACAGCGCAGCAATCCACTGGATTATTAATCCGATTTAAAAGCAATGAAGATCAATTAAAAGCACAAGATGTTTTGCAGGCACTCCTGCCAGATGGCTATACGGTTGCATTAAATTTAGCACCGCGAACACCGCATTGGTTGCGTATGTTGGGCGCGCATCCAATGAAGCTAGGTTTGGATTTACGCGGTGGTATTCATTTTTTATATCAAGTTGATGTGAGCGCGATGTTAACAGAGCGTCTTAACAGCGATATGCATGCGATTGGTGATCAATTAAGAACAGCGCAAATTCGTTACGCTGATTTATCATTAGTTTCAGTCGATAAACAAAATCCCGATGGTGGGATTACGATTGGATTTAGAACCAAACAAGATCGCGATCAAGCAGAATCCTTACTGCAAAATAAAAACAATTATGACAATTATCAGTGGAATAGTTCGGAGAGTAATAATCGATATATTCTCACCGCACTATTTTTACCGCAGGCAGCGATTGCATTGCAAGAGCAAGCGGTCACGCAAAATTTAACGACATTGAGTAATCGCGTAAATCAATTGGGCGTGAGCGAGCCTGTGATTCAACAGCAAGGCAAAGATCAAATCAGCGTTGATTTACCTGGCATTCAAGATACCGCGCGCGCAAAAGAAATTATCGGCAAGGTCGCGACACTGCGTTTTCAGTTAGTAGATACGAGTAATGATGCAGCTACGGCTGCGAGCACGGGCATGGTACCTTTTGGTGACACGCTGTATCAATATGAAGGCAGGCCTTATTTATTAAAAGATACGGTGGTGTTGCACGGGTCTTCGATTTTAAATGCAGCCACGATCACAGATGAAAATGGCCAACCTGCGGTAAGTGTTCGCGCTGGCGGCAGTGAAGTTGAAAGCTTTAATCAAGCAACGGCGGATAATATTGGCAAACCGATGGCGACAGTTTATGTTGAAACCAAACCCGTCAAACAATTAATTAATGATAAAGTGGTGATTACACAACGTCAATTTGCCAATGTAATTAATATCGCAACAATTAATAGCGCGCTCGGCGGTTCGTTTCAGATTATGGGCATGTCATCTAATTATGCAGCGAAAAATTTAGCGTTATTATTGCGATCAGGCGCTTATTCAGCGCCGATTACACCCGTTGCTGAAAATACGATTGGACCCAGTTTAGGAAAAGAAAATATCCGCACGGGTGTTTTAGCCTGTGAGATGGGTTTACTATTTGTTGTTTTGTTTATGCTGTTTTACTATCGCTTATTTGGCTTGGTAGCCGACTGTGCATTAATTCTAAATGTAATTTTCGTGGTTGCAATCATGTCGGTTTTAGGCGCAACACTGACTTTGCCGGGTATTGCCGCGATTGTGCTCACAGTCGGCATGGCCGTTGATGCGAACGTGTTGATTAACGAGCGGATTCGAGAAGAATTGCGCAACGGTGTAACACCGCACGCAGCCATTTATGCTGGGTATGAACGCGCATTTATTACTATTGTTGATGCCAATGTTACCACCTTAATTGTCGCGGTTATTTTATTTGCGCTGGGCACGGGTTCTGTACAAGGTTTTGCAATCACCTTAATTATTGGTTTGTTGACATCGATGGTGACCGCTATCTTTTTCACGCGCGCGATTATTAATTTAATTTACGGCAAAAAGCGTGTAGCAACATTGTCGATTGGGATGAAACAAAAGTCCACTCTTCCGCTGGTGGAAAAGAATTAGACTGAGAGTTTTTTATGGAATTTTTTAAAGCAAATCCAACTATTCCGTTTATGAAACAACGCTGGCTTGCAGCGATTATTTCAGCCATTATTTTTATTTGTTCTGTTTTATCACTTAGCATTAATGGATTAAATTTGGGATTGGATTTTACGGGTGGTACACAAGCCGAAGTTGTTTTCTCGCAACCGATTGATGCAAATCAATTGCGCGAACAATTAGTGAAAGCAGGTTTTGATAAAGCGGTGGTGCAAGCGTATTCGCAAACCACAGGTGCTGCAACCGCTTATTCTGTTCGAGTGGCGCCGCATCCTTCATTAACACAAGATCAATTAAAAAATAATTTAGTGCAAGCGATGCCAGGCGCGACAGTGAATTCATTAGAATATATTGGGCCTGCGGTTGGAAAGCAGCTCATGACAAATGGCATTTTAGCCGTTGTGTTAGCCTTTTTAGGCACCATGATTTATATTGCCATTCGGTTTGATTATCGATTTGCATTGAGCGCAGCCATTGCCTTGGTGCATGACCCAGTTTTAATTTTAGGAGTTTTTTCTTTCTTTCATTTAGAATTTAATATGATTGTTCTGACAGCTTTGTTAACTATGATCGGATATTCACTTAACGACACTATTGTGGTTTACGATCGCGTGCGTGAGAATTTTAGAAAAATTCGCAAAGCTTCACCCCTTGAAATTATTGATCTATCGATTAATCAGACATTATCTAGAACCATTATGACATCAGGATTAACTTTTATTGTTGTCATCGCATTATTTTTATATGGCGGCCCAAGCGTGCATGGGTTTGCACTTGCGATGATGATTGGTATTGTTGTTGGTACTTACTCTTCAATTTATGTCGCAGGATCTCTTGCGGTTGCCTTTGGTTTAACGCGTCAAAATTTAATTCCTGCTGCTAAAATTGTTGATGGCTTGCCGTGATCATTCTTCGATTGCAACGTGCGCAAACTGCTTTGTACGAAGCATTTTATATTGCCTGGATTGGTTTAACGCAAGCAGCGGCAAATAGCTATGCAATTAAAACTGCTGTAATGCCGTACTTGTATCTTTCAAAAATAAATTCTGACGATCAGCATATTGATGGCTGGGGATTGTTTGAAGTCGCATTTGATTTTATTGTCATATCCACTTTTTCTGTGCAAACGGCATCCGCAGCGACCTTGCCGCGCGCCTACGGGAAATATACAAAAGAAAATGATCCTGAAAAAAGAGAAAGATTGCGTCTTGCGTTGCTTGCGCAATTTGCCAATAGTCTGCTGTATTCTTGGTTTTTTGCAATCCCGGTGACCGGGTTTTCACTTTTTTATTCGGAAAGTTTATTAACACGTTTCGGACCACTTTTGGGGTATTCTGATCCTGAAGTTATTAAAATTGCATCTAGCGTATTGCGTCCGCTTGCATTGATGATGCCCTTCGTCATGACCGGAGCCATTGCGCGCATGGTGATTCGCTCCTGTAAATTTTATTCTATTTTTTTATTTGGACCGCCGATTTTGTTTTTATTTCTCGTATTGGCTAGAATAACTGCGTTTGATTTGAAGATGGGTTTAAACGCGGTTTTGTTTTGTTATATTGCAGAAGCCGCTGCCGGCTGTTCGCTTTACACAGGTTATTTTTTACATAAAAAAGAATTAGCATTTTTTCGCACAACAGATATTTTTTATCTTAAATTTTCAAAAGATGAAAAATACAAAAACTTTCAAAGTTTTTTGCAATTTTTAAAATTGGGCAGCATGACTTTTTTGGAAACATTTACCAATTATTTTTTTTGGCTTTTCATGGCTACGCAATCTAAATCACTGGGTGTGCCATCACAAACTGCATTCGCACTACTGTTGGGTGCGCAATGGATTGTTGATTTAAGCGCAGCCGCCAATGCGCTTTCAGGTTCTATTGAGTTGAATGACAAAATAACAGATCCCCAAAAAACAGCGGCAGATGTGAATAGAATAGCGCGAGTGAGTGTGATGGTATCTGGCATCGTCGGCGCAATCATTCCGATGACTGTCCTGTGTTCACCATCTGCTTTCTTGTCGCTTTCCGGCAATCAGGATCCTGATGTTGCAGAGAAATTACGCGCGATTGTTTTGCCAATGGTAATAGCCATTATTTTAAATCCAATGAATCTTGCAAAATCCTATCAGTGCAGAGCGATGAAAAATTTTCGAGATCCTGCTATAGCGCGTATTGTTTCGTTAATTCTGGGTGCTATCGCGGGATATATTTTGGCATTTCCGCTAGGATTTCAAGAAATGGGTCTTGCAGCGGGCTGTGCGCTGGGTATGATGCTGATGCAGATATTGCTACACTTTGCTTGGAGAAAATGTTTAGACGCGGTCTCTCAAGAAAAGCAAGCTTCAAGAAAAAGTGAAAGCCCGAGGTTATTGTTCAGTGAAAACTCAAGCAGTATTTTTTCTCTCAATACGACTGAATTAGATCAAGGGTCACCGACCAGTACGCTCAATTTAGTTATTAGCTAACAACCGCTGCAGCTCACTCATCATATACAACGGCACAGAAAGAATATTATTTTCAAAAGAGAGTGGCAAGGTTGAAACGCGCACGCCAATTTTGCTGTTATGATCAATTAAAAATTGTTGCAACGATTTTAATCTTCCGACTTTGCCAGACTTTACTTCAAGCGGAAAAATACTTTTACCATTGCTTATAATATAATCGACTTCCGCATTGCCATGACCATCGCGCGCCCAAAAATAGAGTTTTGCCTTTTCGTAAGAGGGTGAATAAGCCAATAATTCTTGACCGACAAATTGCTCTGTTAACGCACCTTGATTTTGTAACATAAAATCATCTTGCAATAATAATTGCACATCCAGTTTATTGGCGCGCTTTACCAGTCCCACATCCACAAAATTTAATTTGAATTTTTTGTCATTGACTGTCGCATCCAGCGGAATACCCGTCGCTGCAGTGGCATGAATGCGCTGAATAACATTGGCTGATTCTAAGGCATCTAGCGCATCTTTTAATTCTCTTGAGCGTGAATCAGGATCAATTTTATTATATTTAATTTGCTGGCCAATTAACAATGGCACTTGCCGAAAACAATGACGCAAATAAATTGGATTGGCAACGGTGTGATAGTGCGAAAAATCTCTTTCATACGTTTCAAGCACGCCGGCTTGAATAATTTGCGCTTGCTGCAGGTTTTGCTCCGCTTCATAATGCTGCAAAACAGCTGGCATACCGCCGAGCCATAAATAGATTTTTAATTGCTTCATTAAGTGATTATGAATAGCTTCTGGCAGTGGTTTTTCAACCGATGCTTTTTCTAAATGATCTATCGCTTGTGGATTGCATGATTGTAAAAATTCTTTAAAAGACAGCGGATATAAATATAAAAATAAAACACGACCCACCGGCATGCGAAAAGTTGCTTGATTCAATACGAGCTCGAGCAATGAACCTGCGCCAATAACATGCAAGCCTGGCATTTTTTCCTTGAAATAACGTAGCGCGCGGATTGCATCGGGGCAATCTTGAATTTCATCTAAAAATAATAGTGTTTCCCCTTGCGTGATCGTTTTTGTTGCCATCACTTCAATTGCATTGCAAATTTCAATTGGATCTAAAGTTTGGAAACAGGTTTTATATTCAGGATTCAATTCAAAATTAATGGTAATAATATTGTTAAAGTATTTTTTACCAAATGATTCGATCAAATAAGATTTGCCAACTTGTCTTGCGCCGCGAATCAGTATCGGCACCCGCAATTTTCCGACTCTCCAGGCATTCAGTTCTTTTTCAAGCTGTCTGTGTAATTCCATGGTCTTCCTCGGTTTGGCTATAATAGCATCCTATTATGACATAGTTTGGCTAAAATAGGATCCTATTTTAGCCATTTATGGAGAAAATCAGGTGGGTGTTTTAGCCAAAAGTAATTATTTCAAGGGGTTGAAGCTACTGGATAGGTTTCATCATCACCGCTGCTGCTGCTAGTCCTAACGCTTATTGTGTCCAAGCTGTTTTCAGCCGATACGCGAGGCTTTTGTTCTCTATCGCCAAACAGGTCCCACAAACAACAAGATTTAGCTTCAAAATTGGCTGGCTCACCAGTTAATTTATTAATTTCTTTTTGATCTATTGCAATTGATCGATACAGCATGATTACATTGATTATTGCTGCTATAGCAATCATCACGGTACGAATAATAAACATTGAAATAACGGTTTCATTATTATCTTTTTTCATTGACACTACATAATTCAATGGAATACCAGCGAATGTCATTAAACCAAATGAAATAATATTGGGCGTTAAGATTTTATTCCAGGTATTCAAAAGACATGCTGATATAATTCTAACAGCATCAAAAACCAGGCCTACCACATTAATCCATAGAAGCGTATTGGCAAGATCATGTATATCGCTAACAATAGGCATCGTTTCTGATAATGTCCTTGTTGCAGACAAGTCGACAGATTTATTTAATGTTGCGCCGGGAATAAATAAATCAATAATATCATTTGCAAAAAAAAGTAAAATGACGGAGCTTGCGGCATTCAGTGTCACACCGACGGCCAATGATTTGATGGATGTTCTTGCAATACTTTTCTGAAGAACGCGCATCTCATTTAACATTTCCGCATCTCTGCTTGGCATAAACCCATCTATTAATGTTGTTAATCTCGAATGCTTTATCGCCAGAATCATATTTCCGCCCTGACCAATTCCTTGGGAAAGCAGATTGAAAAAATTCATTAATTGCAAAGAAGGATTCATAGCGGCAAGATTAGTATCGGCCATTTTTCCGAGAATAAAGGCAATGGCCATGATATTTCCCCACTCGGTGATTTTTTGCAAAGACATTTGCAGGCCGAGCGTTGAGAGTGATTTTAAATGCATACTTGAAGTAGTTTTTATATTATTCAAGCTTAATATAGCAAGTTTCTTGAATTCTTCAAATTTTGCTCTTTTAAGCCAGCATTCCATTCCAATGTAACTTAGCCATGGAGCAATGGCGTTACCAATGCCAATACCTTCTACTCCTAGGTTCAGGCTATCGACGAAAAAATAACTAAAAATAACCGCTGGAATTCTATAAGCAATTGTTGAGATAAGCTGTGATTTCCAGTCGCCTGCTTGAAAGGCAATTTGCCCGGTTGTGATTAATGCCAGTGATGGAAAAGTCCCAAGTCCGGACCAAAATAAATAAGTAAATGCATCGCTTGCTGTACTGCTAGAAAATAATTCCGGAAAAATAAAATAACTTGCGCCATAAGCAATACTGGAAAACAGTGTTAATATCGCTGTTAGGACATAAGAGGCTACAACAATTTCACTGGCTTTAGCATAGTCGCCTTTACCTATCGCGCGTCCCAGCAGGACGCCGCTACTGAGTAATGCACCACTGCAGACATTTCGAAACAAAGATTGATACGTGGTGCTGAGCGAGCAAGCCGCATTGGCTCCGAGGGCAATCATCATAAGACAATTTACTGTCGTGTTAAAAGAAGTAAGAACCGTGCCAATTCCGCTCGAGGTTACTTTAACGGTAGCGGATTGTTTTGGTTGATTTGTGTGAGCAGCAGGAATTAATAGAGATACCTCGGAGTCATTTTGTCTTGTCATAATAATACTGCGCCTTATTTATGTTTCTTGAATAATGCTCAGCAATTCCTTTTGAACTTTTGTGTTACCTGCAACGACGTTGCCGTTATTTAAGTAACGCTCACCCCCTGTGAAATCCGTAATAGCGCCGCCGGCCTCGCGAATTAAGAGCGCGCCCGCTGCAACATCCCAAGGTTTTAGGCCCGCTTCCCAGAAGCCATCTAACTTTCCTGATGCAACATAAGCTAAATCTAATGCCGCAGCGCCACCGCGACGCAAGGCACTGGCTTGTGTGTAAATAGCCTCAAATTTATTTAAGTGCGCCTTGCAAAGCGCTTTGTCGTGATAAGGAAAGCCTGTGCCGATCAGTGCACTGGATAGCTTGTTCGCTTCACTGACACGAATGCGGCGACTGTTAAGATAAGATCCTTGACCGCGCGTGCCTGTAAACAAATCTTGACGGACGGGGTCATAAACTAAGGCCAATTCAACGCGGCCCTTTTGCAATAAGGCAATTGAGATACAAAAATGAGGATAGCCATGCAAAAAGTTGCGTGTGCCATCGAGCGGATCGATCAGCCAGCAAAAATCGTCTTGGTGTCCATTAAGCTCTCCGCTTTCTTCTGCCAAAATGGAATGGCCAGGATAAGCCTTGCGAATGGTTTCAATAATGACCTGCTCAGATTGCTGATCGGCTTCTGTTACAAAGTCGTTCTGTGATTTTTCAGTAATTTCAATTCTATCTAATTGATCCATATGACGAATAATGATTTTACTCGCCGCACGCGCAGCCTGAATCGCGATATTTAACATCGGATGAACCATGACGACACCTTTTTAATGAGCAACTTTAAGGGCGCAGCATAGCAAAAATATTGGATTTGTAACAGAGTAACAGAATTAATGGTTGTTTTTTCTAAAAAGCATACGCCAGTCTCAATGCGTAAACAGGCGTTGTGACAGTAGTCCCGCTTTGTCTCATGGGGGCTGCAAATGCAGCGCTATTGGGATAACTCCCAGTGATGACCCATTGTATATATGGCGTGAAAATCCATGATCGAGTTATTTTGTATGGAAAATCAATTTCTGCAGTTGAAGTAATGGCGTCAATTTTAGGTGAGTTATTGCTTGCATAAAAGCCTTTTCCATACAAATTAGTAATTTGATACCCTGCGAAATATTGAGCAAAAATTGAAAAAACGTCATTGATTTTCATGGCCAGCTTTAAACCCAAATAGGTGGTAAAGCTATCTGAATCAATTTCATTTCCCAGGGTATCTTTGTATGCAGCAACAGTATTGGTGAGATATTGTAGTCTTGTAAACGGCATTAAAATTATCGCGGAGTTTATTTGAATATTATAACCCAGAATGCCGACGCCACCCGCTCCGTTCAGGTTTTGTTGGTTTGAAGTGGGCGGAAGCGAGCCTGATTGCGCTGTCGTAATCAAATTATGAATGTAATAACCGCGCAATTCATAAAAAATATGATTATCTAATAGATGATTAAAAAACAAATATCCATTGACATAGTTTGCGCGCTCTTCAAAAGTCGCGCCAACTTGGCTTTTTTTGGAATTGGCTAAAGTCGCTGAGTCAGCTGCCATCGCAGGTGTGCAGAAAAGCAAAAAAAGTAGTATCGCAATAGATATAAAGGTTTTTTTCATTCCCGCCTCTTCCTTGAAAGTATGAAAATAATTACATTAACCGCATGCAGCATAGCAAAAATATATCTTTTAAAACAGAAGAGAGCATGAAACTTGTAAGATAATCTGATATCGTGCTTAATTGAGGTAAGCAACGCAGTATGGATGCGCGTTTCTGAAAATGGATTTCACTATGCTTAGGTTTTCAACAATATCTGATGCTATTTGCTATGGCCTGGGATTCATAGTATTGCTGCTCGGCCTTATTGTCATGATTGGCTGGTATGGTCACAATGTTGCGTTAATTCAAATATCGCTTAATTTTCCACCGATGCAATTTAACAGCGCGCTTTGCTTTTTTTTATCAGGCGCGAGCTTACTGCTTTGCCAAAATAGTCGTTTGAAAATTTCAGGGTGGCTTGGCATCCTTGTTTTTCTAGTTGGATGCATTACGTTGTCTCAATATATTTTTCACACCAATATCGGCCTGGATCAATTGCTGATGCAGGCGTACATTAAAAAAAAATCGGCCTTTCCTGGCAGAATGGCACCCAATACAGCCATTTGTTTTATTTTCTCAGGATTAATGCTTGCGTTAAATTGTTTTTTAAAAGAAAAAAAATGGGCTTGCTACTCGGCGCTATTTTTAAATATTGTCATTGGATTTTTAGGGTTGATTTCTATTTTAGGCTATATATTTAATATTCAAGCCATTTACAGTTGGGGCAATTTTACTGGCATGGCTGTTCATACAGCAGTAGGATTTCTTTTATTGTCACTGGCCAGCTTTTCATTAATTTTTCAAAATTTTATAAAGTACCAAGCAAAAGATAGCTATTTTTTGGTTATTTTGGTCGGCTCAATGAGCCTTATTTTGTTTATTATTTCCTGGCAAGTATTGGTTTCCTATCAAAGTGGAATACTCAAATATGTGATTGAAAGAGAATTAGTGTACGGACAATCTGAAATGTTTCACACACTAAATGAAAAGTTTATTGCCATTAATCGCTTGTTCTTACGTGCTAATCAAAATAAAAAAAATCAAAGTATAATATAT
The DNA here is from genome assembly GCA_023266215.1 of Gammaproteobacteria bacterium. GTDB lineage: Bacteria > Pseudomonadota > Gammaproteobacteria > Coxiellales > Coxiellaceae > JAHFRQ01. The sequence continues at coordinate 25,201 of JAHFRQ010000016.1, forward strand.
GAAAATGATGTTAAAAATTATTTTTTAGATTATCAAAGCCTAAATAGTATTGTTATAAAAAATAGCACTGGAAAACTACAATTTTTTTCGCGTGATGATAGTTTAAAAAATATAACAGAAAAAATTATAATGCCTGTCTTGTCATGCTAAAAAATAAAAATCAAGAAAATATTAGCGAGAAATTAGTGTTGGTTATTAATGATGAACTAGTTTGTCTTGATCAAAAAGAAACAGGTGATGTGGCTATTTTTGACACAAAAAAATTCTTTAAACGCTCTTTTGATCACCCGATTTGGCTGCCCTATGGTATAACGCTAGAGGCAAACAACATCATTATTTTTGAGAAGCCGTTGGTTACAGGTGACTTTTTTAAAGCTCAGTGGACTATTTCAAAAGAATTTAAAACGCTCGGTGAAAAATGGAATTTAGCAATTTGGTTAAATGAAAATGGCGTAAATGAAAGATCTTCATGGATTCCAATAATATTTTTATTGTTTGGGCTTATCATCAGCACGATGTTAACTGTTATGATACGATTATGGCAGCTTAGTATTTTAAAAAATAAACTACTGGAACAGTATGGTGTTTTATTTAATTCAATGGACGAAGGATTTTGCATTATCGAAATGATTTTTGATCAAAATCAAAAACCCATTGATTGGATTTATTTAAAAATAAACCCTTCGTTTGAAAAGCAAACAGGCTTAAAGAACGTGCAAGATAAAAAAGTCAGCGAAGTCATTTCGAACCTTGAGGCGTATTGGCTTACTGCGTTTGGGAAAGTTGCATTAGGAGGCGAGGCAGTACGATTTGAAAATTACGCAAAAGAATTGGAACGCTGGTATGAAGTATATGCTTTTAGGTTCAAAGGTGCCGAAAAAAATCAGGTAGCATTATTGTTTAATGATATTAGCACGCGTAAAAATACTGAAATATTACTTGTAGAAAAGCAAATGGAGCTTGAGCGTTCTAATCTTGAGCTAGATGATTTTGCCTACATTGCTTCTCATGATTTAAAAGAACCTTTACGCGGAATTAATAATTTTTCAGGCTTTTTACTTGAAGATTATGCGGATAAGCTAGATAATGACGGTAAAGAAAAATTGCATATATTGCAAGATCTCAGTATTCGAATGGAAAAATTAATTGATACGCTGTTAACTTATTCTAGAGTGGGACGTGTTGATTTGGCCATTTCACCTTGTAATATTAATCAAATTATTCAGGAAAAATTAGATTTTCTTGCAGAGTATATCAAAGAAAAGCATGTTGAAATAACAGTCTGTCAAAATATGCCGATCATTCGGTGTGATCAAGCAAGAATAGGTGAAATTTTTCAAAATTTAATTACCAACGCAATAAAATACAATGATCATGACATTAAAACCATAGATATTGATGTTAAAGAAAATAACCATGAATATATTTTTTCAGTCAAAGACAATGGCATTGGCATTGCAAAAAAACATCAAGAGCAGGTATTTAAAATATTTAAAAGATTGCATGGTAAAAACGAATATGGCGGTGGCACCGGTGCGGGTATGACTATTGTAAAACGCATTGTTGAGCGACATAATGGGAAAATTTGGATGGAATCAGAATTAGGTTTTGGCACAACCATGTATTTTAGCATTAGCAAAAATATCAAAAAATCAGGAGAAAATAGTGCGAAACAGTAGACATATTATTCTGTTTGTTGAGGACAGCGATGAGGATTTTTATACTGCTAAAAGAGCCTTCACTAAAGCGGGCGTTGCCAATGAAATATATCGTTGTGTAGATGGTGAAGATGCGCTTGATTATTTGTATCGGCGCGGAAAATACACAGATCGAAGAGTGGCGCCATTACCCAATATGATTTTTTTAGATTTAAATTTACCAAAATTAGATGGAAAAGAAGTGCTGGCTGTTATCAAAAAAGATTCTCATCTTTGTGATATCCCTGTGGTTATTTTAACGACCTCATCAGATGAGCGTGATATTGAAAAATGTTATGAAGCGGGCGCCAATAGTTATATTCAAAAACCTGTTGGTTTTGAAAATTTTATGAAAATGGTTCAAGAGCTTAAAAATTATTGGTTCGAAGTGGTTATTTTGCCTAAAATTGATAATAAGTTATGAGGCGCCTGTGCGTACTATGACTAAGATATTAATTATTGATGACAATGCCGAAGATCAGCTGACGTATGAGCGATATTTGCTTAAAGAATTTAGCAGCAATGTTAAAATATTTAAAAAAGACAAATGCGAAGAAGCATTTCTATTTTTATCAGATAATGCAATCGATTGTATTTTATTAGATTACCATTTGCCTGATATGGATGGCATTGAATTCTTAAAAAGATTAAGGGGATCCAGCATGGATCATAGCCCTGTTATTATGCTAACAGGTCAAGGTAATGAAAAAATTGCAGTTGATGCATTAAAGTCAGGCGCGACTGATTATCTTGTAAAGGGTGAATTTAAATCAGATATTTTGCATAAAGCTATTTTAGGCGCAATTGAAAAAAACCAATTAAAAGCACAAATTGAAGAAAAAGAAATTGAAATTGAGCATATTGCTTATTATGATCATCTTACAGATATTCCTAATAGATTATATTTTGAAGAGGCGCTAGCAAGAGCACTTTCTTTTGCCAAACGTAATAAAAAAAATATCGCTGTGATGTTTATTGATTTGGATGGGTTTAAGGATGTTAATGATACATTGGGTCATAACGCGGGCGATGCGTTGCTTAAAGAAGTCGTTAAACGTTATCGAATGGTTTTGCGTGAAGAAGACTTATTGGCCAGAATTGGGGGTGATGAATTTGGCATTTTGATTAGTCATCTTGAGACACTCAATGAGATGGATTGCGTAGCGCAAAAATTAATTGACTCACTCAAGCCCTCGTTCTTGTTAAGCAATGAGTCAGTTAGCGTTGGTTGCAGTATTGGTATTGCGATTTATCCTATGGCGGGTGAAACAGCAGTAGAACTGATGAAAAATTCTGATATTTCCATGTATGATGTTAAAAAAGAGGGCAAAAATGCTTACCGGTTTTATAATAAAGCAAATTATTCATAGCGAAATCTGCTCATTTTAGTTAGTATCTGGGTCTATGTTATCCAACATCAAAATTATTTTAGTCAACACGAGCCATCCCGGCAATATCGGTGCGTGCGCACGCGCAATGAAAACCATGGGTTTTAGTGAGCTGATATTGGTTGCGCCGAAATCTTTTCCGCATGACGAGGCTTTATTTCGTGCGGTGGGTGCTAATGATATCTTAGAAAAAGCCGTCGTTGTTGATTCTTTGCAGGCGGCCATTGCAGATTGTAAATGGGTGATTGGCGCGAGTGTCAGGCAGCGATCATTAGGGCGTCCCATTGATGACCCGCGAGTTTGTGCTGAAAAAGTCGTGAATTTTGATGATGGTAATATTGCTATTGTATTTGGACGCGAAAGCAATGGATTATCTAATGAAGAATTAAGCTTGTGTCACGCGCAAGTGTCTATTCCAACCAATCCTGATTTTAGCTCGCTCAACTTAGCATCTGCGGTGCAGGTGATTTGCTATGAAATCCGTATGAGTTTTTTAGCTAAAAATAATACTAAAACAGAATTTAAAGTAAAGAAAAATACAGTGGATCCGCTTGCCAATGCGGATGAAGTCGCAGGATTTTACAATCATTTGCGCGAAACCTTGTTTTTATTACAAGTGGCCAATCCAAAGCAACCTAAAAAATTAATGCAACGTTTACAATTATTATTTAATCGAACGCAGTTAACCGTGACAGAATTAAATATTTTGCGTGGAATCTTAAAAGCCGTGGGTGAAAAGGTACGCATAAAAAATTAATATTTTACTTTGGCGCAATCTCTCGCAACTTTTTTATTTGCTCGATTAATCGATTTGAAGCATGATGAATATCAGCTTCTGTTGTGAATCTGCCAATTGAAATTCGCAGCGATCGATTGGCGGCATCACGTGATAAACCCATTGCTAACAAAACATGCGAAGGCTCAGGATTCGCTGAATTACAAGCAGAACCCGTTGAAAGTGCCAAATCATATAAGCTCGCAAGCAATGATTCGCCATCGACGCCATCAACTGAAAAATTTAAGCAGCCGTCAATGCGATTATTGAGATCACCATTTAATGTGAGCCCATCTAACACAGAAATATTACTCCATAACAAATCACGCAGATTTTTTATTTTTTTGGATTCGACAATCCTATTTTCTTGTGCGATTAAAAAAGCCTTTCCCATGCCCACAATTTGATGCGTTGCTAGCGTTCCTGCGCGCACCTGATTTTCTTGATCACCGCCGTGTATTTGCGTTATTAATTGCACGCGCGGTTTACTTTTAATATATAAAGCGCCGATGCCTTTGGGACCATAAATTTTATGCGCGCTAAACGACATTAAATCAACCGATAATTTTTTTAAATCAATGTCAATCTTGCCAGCACTTTGTGCTGCATCCACGTGGAACAAAATACCTTTTGATTTTAATAGCCCGCCTATTTTTTGAATATCTTGAATCACACCGGTTTCATTATTCACATGCATAATTGAAGTTAAGATAGTGTCAGATTGAATCGCTGAATTTAATTTATCTAAATCGAGCAAGCCATTTTGTTCAGGTTTTAAATAAGTGACTGTAAAGCCCGTGGATTCTAAATATTGACACGTGTCCAAAACAGCTTTGTGTTCTGTTGCCATAGTAATAATATGACGACCTTGGCGTTGATAAAATTGTGCAGCGCCTTTAAGGGCTAAATTAATAGACTCAGTTGCGCCAGAAGTAAATATGATTTCTCGTGGATTTGCATTGATTAAATTGGCTATTTCAATGCGTGCTTGATCGACCTTTTCTTTGGCTTCAAAGCCGTACTGATGCGTATTTGAAGCGGGATTTCCAAAGTCATTTTCCATGGTTAAGCACGAGGCCATCGCCTCTGCAACGCGCGGGTCAACTGGCGTTGTGGACATATAATCTAAATAAATGGGTCGTGTGCTTTTCATCCTTGAAAATTAGCAGCAATATTCACCAAAGTAAAGATTTGTCTTAAAAATACGGTATTGCAAAATCTTAAAATACCTTCACAATACTTGCATGAAAAAATTGAGCAAAACAAATGGCGGCGCCTTATTTGAAGTATTAATCTCAATGAGCTTGATGGGATTTATTGTCTCAGCTTTATTTCTATATGAGATAAATGATTTAAAATTAATAAATCATAATTATTTAGAGACTATAGGGCAAATTCAGCTGAATAATTTCTCTGAATATTTACATGCTGATTTATCAGATAGTTCACGCGAAGATGATTTATTAAATTGGAATAAAGACAATAAAAATTTATTACCCAATGGAACGGGTGATTATAAAATAGTTTCAGATCATATTTGTGAAATTTCATCCAGTGGAAAGAGAAAATATGGCAACAAAAGAAAATGGATTTAGTCTGTTAGAATTATTATTAGCGCTGTTTTTAGGCGCAATTATTTTATTGACTGTATTTAAAATAGCAGTTGTGATTCAACAGCAAAATCAACAGGCGCAAGCTTTATCTGAAATACAATCTAATATGCGATTTTTATCTTATTTTTTACGAGAGAAAATACAAATGGCGGGCAATGCCAGCTGTTCTTTAAAGCCACCTGATTCCCAATTACCCATGATAAAAATATATTCTCAACTTGATGCTAAAACTCAATTAGGTATTAGTATTAAAAATAATTCTAATGCGCTTTTATTGCGGGAATGTTTTCACGATCAAGATGCAGAAAAATATTTATCTCTGGTATTTTTTATTGCTAACAATAATAATTTATTTTATAAAATTAGCAATAATAAAAGTGAAAAATTAATTTCTAATATAAATAATTTTTCTGTTTTTCTTAAAAATAGCATTATTAAAATAAATTACAGCCTTTATTTTAATAGTCTGCAAAAATCAGCTGTATTAATTGCAGCAAAGCGTGCTGACTCATGAAAAAACACATTGGCGCAATATTACCTATTGTATTAATATTTTTATTTGTGTTTACGCTATTGGTAACCAGCAGCAGTCAAGAAGTCATTTTGCAGATAAAATCAGAAGTCGCCACAGAATTAAATCAGGCTGTTTTTGAGCGCGCAGAATCAGGAATTATTCAATCTGAAATGAGTTTGTTAAATATAAATTTCTTGTTGCCGAGCTCTACTATCGCATTAAATACAGCGGTTCAATTAGAAAAAACAGATCCCAAAGGCAATAAGACGTATCGGATTCAATCAACTGCGTGCGCTCAACACCAACAAGTAGAGTTGAATGTTGTTGATATCTTCGCTACAGTACCGGTACTGTCTTATCATCGAATTTCATGGCAAATCAAATAGGGATATATTATGTCAACACTCAAAGGTAAAACCATTTTTATCACCGGCTCTAGCCGCGGTATTGGACGCGAAATGGCACTGCGTTTTGCAAAAGAGGGCGCAAAAATTATTATTACCGGCAAATCCGAAAAAGAAAACGCTGCCTTACCCGGCACTATTTATTCAGTTGCAAACGAAGTTGAGCAAGCAGGTGGTCAGGCCTTAGCGCTGCCGCTGGATGTGCGCGATGATGCTCAAATTGAACAGGCTGTTGCAGAAGTAATTAAAAAGTTTGGTGGGATTGATATATTAGTCAATAACGCGAGCGCTATTTCGCTGACCAATACGCTTGATACCACCATGAAACGCTATGATTTAATGATTAGCGTCAATGCGCGCGCCACCTTTGCATGTTCCCGTGCTTGCATTCCGCATTTAAAAAAGTCGAGCAATCCGCATATTTTAAATTTATCGCCACCGCTCAATATGGATTCAAAATGGTTTCAAAATCATTTGGCTTATACTTATTCGAAATACGGCATGAGTATTTGCACATTGGGGATGTCGGCTGAATTTAAAAACGACGGGATCGCCGTTAATTCCTTGTGGCCAGAAACAACGATTGCGACGATGGCAATTAAAGTGAATTTCCCCAAAGAGTTATATGCAGCATCTCGCAATCCGCTTATTGTCGCCAATGCGGCTTATTGGATTGTGACGCAAAATAGCCGCGATATAACTGGCAATTTTTTCACAGACGAAGAAGTATTAGAAAAAGCAGGCGAGTCTGATTTTAATCAATACAATATGACTCAAGGCGTTTCTGCAATGAAAGATTTATTTTTGGATTAGCACGCAGCGCTCATTGCACGTGTGCCGAAACCCCCATTTTCTGAGCCAAAATCATCAGAATCTGAGCCAGATGAAGGATCCTTAACAGGTGTTGGATCGAAAGTTATTTTTCCTTCCCCTGTGATTGCATCCGTTGATCTGGAGGGAGATGATTCTGGTCCGAATAGACCGCAATTTTTTAAAAGTTCGGCGATCGGTGATGCTGCGGATAGACTGTTCGGCTCAATTAATTCGATTGCTATTAAAATCTCTTTGATTTTTTCAGCTGATAACTGAGGAATATCGAACGGTGACATCTTATTAAATTGGAGTTTAACGTGCATTGAAAAATTAAAATTATTTAAATAATTTTCAATAAAAGCAGTTAGCTTTTCAGGCTTAATTGAAATCGTCATTTGATTGACATATAACTTCGCTAACAGTATAGGCAATATTGAATCATTTCTTGACAGCTTGCACACGCGAATTATTAATTCATCTTTAAAATGAAAATATTGATCCAATAATAATAGTGATTGAATGATGTAAACTGATCTCGGGTTGCTTTCTATTTTGTTTCCATGTGAATTAATACCCGTTTCAATTTGAGCCCAATATTCCGGGTATCCGCCGGCGTAGCCTTTCCAGAAATATCGACTGGTTTGTGATGCATTCAGCGGGTCAGGATCAGATAGGTTATTAAATAACGCGCATCCAATATCAATACAAATAACCTTAGTAACACCGCCGTGATTTATTTTAACAAAATTAAGATAACTGCAGCCGTCGGTAACAATTCGTCCGGTCAATAAATAAATGCGTAGCAGTTCTTCTACCATTTCATCATCAGTTGGTTTTTCGCCTTCAAAAAAAGGAATGACCCAGCCTTCTAATTTCTCATGGTAAATAGAGCTAACATGAGTCGCTTCAGTAAGACCATAAGTTTGAAAAAATGGCGTGTGATTTTCCATTTCTGTTATGGTAACTACTCGAAGCTGCCCAGGGAATTCTGGATAGAGCGTATTCCATATTCTAAGTGATCTTTCCGACGAGTCTGTTTTTTGGGCTGTGTCGCGGTTTATTTTAAGAACAGCAAAAGCATTTGGAAAAATTGTGCCAAGTCTCGTTGATTTATAAACAAAATTAAAACTGCCTTGATACGCCCCTGAAATACTTTCCCAGCCAAGTAATCCTGGTTTTTTTTCAAGAAGCGCGGGCCGCGTGCTCTTTCTCATCTTATTTCACTATATATTGGTTTAAATGTGAACTATACAGACGAAATATTAATGAAATATTAAATTTGTGGGATATCTGTGTTACCAAAGCGAAAATGTCCCCTTTATTACCAAAGCAGAAATGTCCCCTTGGCTTATAATCCCATATTTATATTAAATTAAGCTTAAATCACTACTAAAATGAGTTTTTGTCCATGCTGTAAATCAATGGTGTGCGTTACCTCATTTTTTATTTTTTCTTTGTGGCCAGAAACAACGATTGCGACGATGGCAATTAAAGTGAATTTTCCGAAAGAATTATATGCAGCATCTCGCAATCCGCTTATTGTCGCCAATGCGGCTTAGCATTAAGCGTGGGTAAGTCATTAAGCCTTTCTGGCGGAGCTGAAGCAAACGGTGAAGTAATAATGGCATTAAGGGTTGCCATATCAGCTTTAATCTGTGGGGTGTCAATATTTTGTTGAAATCGAAATGCTATTGCAGCGTAATTTTTGGCAAGTTGAGGGCAGATACCATTTAACACCATAATTTTATTAAAAATTTCAATCAGCGCGCTTTCATTCGCATCAGGGTGTGCTGTGAAAACTACCCACGTTTCCTTGGCATACCGAAGCATCATAGCTGTCAATGCGAGCGCAGTTAATGTTTCCTCTTCGGTTGGGGTTGGATTATTTTTTAGATTTCTTAAAGTAGAAAATTGCGCTTTTAATTTTTCATGCATGAATTCAGGCGTGTCTTTCAATAACTCTTCGTCTACAGTTCTTTTTCCTAAAGTGGAAACATCATTCGTAACGCCTTGCAAATCAAAAACATGAGAAATAATCTGGTTACTTGCAGCCAGAGTTGGTGCCTGTTGTGATGCGGGTAGCTGATCTATTATTGTTTTTGCAATGGCGAACGCCCCTATTTTAGCGGTTTCTAACACCTTCCCAAAATCTTTTATAAAAGCAGCATACGCTTCCTGAATTGATTTGAGCAATCTCTCAAAAATATTATTCGGTTGTGGTTCTGGAAGCGGCTCAGTTGATTTAGCTGTTTGCACGATATTTTCATCACGCGCTCTTTTGCGACTGAGTCTATCGTAATTTGATTTAAAATTCTTTTCTGATTCCTTTTGTGCGTAAAATAAGTTTCGAACAAAATCAAGTGCAGCGAGTATTCGAGCCAAAGCAATTTTTTGATTATTGGTATTGTTTGGATTTAAATTTGGATGATCTGCTTCTTGTGGCATAATTTTACTCCGGAGTAAGATAAGCACTCAAAAGAGTATAGCATAGAAAATTGTAGCTGATGGCAGTATATGCTAGGATTCATACTTCGTAATTTAAAAAGATTAAGCTTAATGTCATTTCACCTTGTTTTTAAACGTATTTTATTGATTATTCTAGCACTGATTGTTTTGCTCATGCTAATGGTCGGTATTCATCTGGGTTATAATTTTTTAACTCACAATGTGCATGAAGTAATTCCAGATAAAATTTATCGTAGCGGGCAATTAGACAAAAAAGAATTAACGTCTGTGACGGAAAAATACCACATTAAAAGCATGATTAATTTACGAGGCGCATGGTCTGGTGATTCTTGGTATGACGTCGAGAGTCGATTTGCAGCAGAAAATCATATCGATTATCACTCCATTCGCCTTTCAGCGTATAAATTACCGCCGAAGCAAAAAATTCGCGACCTGGTTTTTTTATTGGAGACAGTGCCCAAGCCCATTATTTTTCATTGCGAAGGCGGTGCGGATCGAACTGGTATGGCCGCTGCGATCAGCCTAATTTTATTTTCAAATGACCCCTCTGTTGCGCAAATTAAAGAGCAGGCTTCTTGGCATTATAATGCCATTTCGCGATTTACTGTGGGGTATCAAATGTTGCGAAATTATTTTGAATGGCTGAAAAAAAATAATCTACCACAATCAAAAAAGAATTTTATACAATGGCTAAATTCTAATGAAAAAATGCAGCCGTATGAAGGCTGGTTTTTGTAAAAGACCCTCACCCCAACCCTCTCCCGTGAGTACACGAGAGAGGGAGCTTAAGAAAATTTCCACAAATAAAATTCCCTCCCCCGCAAGCGTAGCGCCGTGGGAGAGGGTGAGTTTTTATTGTAATTTCTTCTTTAGCAATTCATTTAATTGCTGCGGATTGGCTTTGCCTTTGGTGGCTTTCATCGCCAATCCCACAAAAAATCCGAACAATTTATCTTTTCCTGATTTATAATCCGCATATTGTTGCGGATTGCCCGCAATAATTTCATCGATAATTTTTTCGATTTCAGCAGAGTCTGTAATTTGCTTTAAATTATTTTTTTCAATAATTTCATCGGCTGAGCCACCGTTATTAATCATTGATTCGAATACTTGCTTGGCAATATTATTCGAAATAGTATTGTCAGCAATTCTTAAAATTAATTCGCCCAATTGTTTTGCGCTCACGGGAGATTGATCAATACTTACATTATTTTTATTTAAGTAAGCTGATAATTCACCTGCAATCCAGTTGGCCACTAATTTTGGTTTTGCATGTAAAGCGGTTTTTAAAGCGCTTTCAAAATAATTTGACACATCGCGATCATTGGCAATAAAAGCCGCGTCATACTCATTCAAATCATATTCTTTTTTAAGGCGATCGCGCTTTTGAGAGGGCAATTCGGGTAAGTTTTTTCTGATTGATTCTAAAAATTCATCTGAAACCATAACCGGCAATAAATCAGGATCGGGAAAATAGCGATATTCTGGTGCATTTTCTTTGGAGCGCAAACTATGTGTTGCATCTTTCGCTGGATCATATTGACGTGTTTCTTGAATAATTTTTCCGCCAGATTCTAAAATTTCTTTTTGTCTTTCTATTTCAAATATAATAGCGCGTTCGACAAATTTAAACGAATTGACGTTTTTAATTTCAGCACGCGTGCCAAATTGCTCGTCACCCAATTTTCTTAAAGAAATATTCACATCGCATCGAAAAGAACCTTCTTGCATGTTGCCATCTGATATTCCCAAATAGCGCACCAATTGATGCAGTGTTTTTAAGTAGGCAACTGCTTCTGATGCGGATCGCATTTCAGGCTCGGACACAATTTCTAACAGCGGCGTTCCGGCACGATTTAAATCAATGCCAGATGAATTGGGTAGATCTTCGTGTAAAGACTTTCCCGCGTCTTCTTCTAAATGCGCGCGCGTTATATTAATTGTTTTTTCCGTATTATTTTCTAAAATTATTTTTAGTTGACCTTTGCCGACAATGGGTAAATCATGCTGAGAAATTTGATAGCCTTTGGGCAGATCAGGATAAAAGTAATTTTTACGCGCAAAAACACAGCGTTGATTGATATCGGCATTGACCGCTAAACCAAATGTCACCGCTAATTTGACCGCTTCTTTATTTAAAACAGGTAAAACACCGGGCAGCGCTAAATCAATCGCGCAAGCTTGTGTGTTGGGTTCTGCGCCAAAAGCCGTTGATGCACCTGAAAATATTTTTGTTTTTGTGGCCAATTGAACATGCACTTCTAAGCCGATTACTGTTTCCCACGTCATGATAAACCTCTAAAATTCTTTTGGTGATTTTTGATGCCAATCTGTATTCAATTGAAATTGATGCGCTGCATTTAAAATTTTACTTTCATCAAAATGTTTTCCAATTAATTGCAGACCAACAGGTAAGTTATTGCTAAAGCCCGCAGGAATAGATATTGCAGGTAATCCAGCGAGATTAACAGCAATCGTAAATATATCTGATAAATACATAGCAACCGGATCTTTTGATTTTTCACCCAATTTAAAAGCAGGCGTTGGCGCCGTTGGCGTTAAAATTAAGTCCACCGATTTAAAAGCAGTTAAAAAGTCTTCTGTAATTAATCTTCTGACTTTTTGGGCTTTGATATAATACGCATCATAAAATCCAGACGATAAAACATAGGTGCCAATCATAATTCGGCGTTGCACTTCAGAACCAAAACCTTCGGAGCGTGATCTTTTGTATAAATCATCTAAATTTTTAGGATCAGTGCAGCGATAACCATAACGCACGCCATCGTAACGCGCTAAATTAGAAGACGCTTCTGCAGGCGCTAAAACATAATAAACAGAAGTCGCCAAATTGGTATGCGGCAAACTGATTTTTTTAAATTTTGCACCCAGCTTTTCAAATATTTTAATCGCATCTTGAATAGATTGATCAACGCCAGCGTCTGTGCCGCCCGCAAAATATTCTTCAGGTAATCCAATGGTGAGATCTTTAATATTATTATTTAAATTTTGCGTGTAGTCGGGCACAGGTTGGTTAATACTGGTTGAATCTTTTTCGTCGTGTCCTGCAATGACGTTTAATAATAAAGCAGCATCTTGTGCGCTTAATGATAAAATTCCCGCTTGATCTAGGCTCGATGCAAAGGCAATCATGCCGTATCTTGAAACGCAACCATAGGTTGGTTTTAAGCCTGTAATGCCGCATAAAGCGGCAGGTTGTCTGATGGACCCGCCGGTGTCAGTGCCGGTTGCAATCGGCGCAATTCTGGCTGCAACACACGATGATGAGCCGCCAGAGGATCCGCCGGGTGTGCATTGTAAATCCCAAGGATTTTTAACGGCACCATAAAAACTTGTTTCATTGGATGAGCCCATTGCAAATTCATCCATGTTGGTTTTACCCAGCATAACCATGCCTGCTTGATTGCATTTATCAATAACAGTTGCATTATAAGGCGCAATAAAATTATCAAGCATTTTTGAGCCGCAAGTTGTTTTAACGCCCGCTGTGCAGAAAATATCTTTTTGTGCGATGGGAATGCCTGTTAATGGATCTGAATTTCCTGATGCGATTTTTTTATCTGCACAATCTGCTTGTTTTAATGCATTGTCTGCAGTAACTGTAATAAAACTATTTAATTGCGGATCTAATTTTTGAATACGATCTAAATAAAATTGTGTAAGTTCGCGACTCGATATTTTTTTAGTGTGTAATTCTTTTGATAATTCTGAAATGGTTTTGTTATGCATATATTATTCCGCCTCAACAAATTTGGGCACAATATAAAGTCCTGCCAATGATTCGGGTGCGTTTTGTAAAAATAAATCGCGCTGATTTTTTTCTGTTACAATGTCCTCGCGCATTGGCTGTGGTACATCGATAGAATGAGAGAGCGGCTGAATGCGATCTGTGTTTTCATGACCCATTTTTTCAACCAGCTTCATAATATTATCGAGATCTTTTGTAAGCGCCAATAATTTTTCGTCAGAAAAATTCAATTTAGCCAAATCGGCTATTGTGGCAATATCCGATGTTTTCAGTGTTGACATGTCTGTCTCCAGAATTTTCTGCAAGGTCGCCATTATAGCGTTGAGACTTCTCGACTTCCAGGCAAATTTCAGTTAAATTTACCACTGAATAATTCATTTCAAATGGACTCAAACTCATGTTTAAAAGATTACGCGGCTTGTTTTCAAGCGATATTTCGATCGATTTAGGTACAGCAAATACCCTGGTTTATGTGCGTGGCAAGGGCATTGTGTTAAATGAGCCTTCTGTCGTGGCGTTGACAAAAGATGCATCAGGCAACCGCATCGTAAAGGCGGTAGGAACCGATGCAAAGCTGATGTTGGGTAGAACGCCTGGCAATATTATCGCGATGCGACCCTTAAAAGACGGCGTGATTGCTGATTTTCATGTAACTGAAAAGATGCTACAGCATTTTATCAATAAAGTGCATGAAACCAAGCTGTTTAGACCCAGTCCTCGTATTTTGGTTTCAGTGCCTTGTGGTTCAACGCAAGTTGAGCGTCGCGCCATTCGTGAATCCGCGTTGGGTGCTGGGGCTCGTGAGGTTTATTTGATCGATGAACCCATGGCGGCGGCAATGGGCGCGGGTCTTCCCGTTGAAGAAGCGCGTGGTTCTATGGTGGTCGACATTGGCGGTGGTACAACGGAAGTCGCCATTATTTCTTTAAGTGGCGTTGTTTATGCAGAATCTGTTCGAATTGGGGGTGATCGTTTTGATGAATCTATTATTAACTATGTTCGTAGAAATTACGGTAGCTTAATTGGTGAAACAACAGCGGAACGCATTAAAAAAACGATTGGCGCAGCTTTCCCAAGCTCCGAAGTAAAAGAAATGGAAGTGCGTGGCCGCAATTTAGCAGAAGGCATTCCACGCAGCTTTACTTTGAACAGCAATGAAATTTTAGAAGCAATGCAAGAGCCTTTATCTGGCATTGTGGGTGCGGTGCGTGCGGCATTAGAACAAGCGCCACCTGAATTGGCCTCTGATATTGCAGAGCGTGGCATGGTATTAACTGGCGGCGGCGCATTGTTGCGTGACCTGGATCGTTTGTTGATGGAAGAAACAGGATTGCCGGTTGTGGTCGCAGAAGATCCATTGACTTGCGTTGCGCGTGGCGGCGGTCGTGCGCTTGAAATGATGAATATCATGAAAATGGATTTTTTATACAGGGAATAAACAGAGAATAAGAGGGTGAGGGTTATTCCATCAAGCGAATTTTCCATAGAACATCAGGGCCCGGTTTGCGGGCCTTATTTTTTGTTTTGCTGTCAATTTTTCTATTGATTTGCGATCAGCGCTCGATAAAATTTCATGCCGTTCAGACACGAGTCGCCTCTATTATTGCTTATCCATTTTTAATTATCGTGGATTCGCCCACTCGTTTTTTTCGCTGGACCAATAATAATCTTACAACGCAGCATAATTTGCTGATTCAAAATGAAACACTCCAAACACAAGTTATTTTACTGCAAGCTCAATTACAAAAATTGCTCGCACTTAAAAGTGAGAATGCACAATTACGCGGATTGCTGCAATCAACATCGCAAGTGGACGGAAAAGTAAAAGTGGCGCGCTTACTGGCCGTTTCTCTGGATCCCAATATGCAACAAATGGTCATTGATCAAGGTGCAAAACAGCAAGTAGAAATGGGCCAGCCAGTGTTAGATGCCAACGGCGTGATGGGACAGGTTGTTGAAGTGGGTGATTATACCAGCAAAGTATTACTGATTACCGACACAAGATCCGCCGTGCCCGTTGAAGATGCGCGCGACCAAGAGCGTGCTGTCGCCGTGGGTTTGGGCAGCTCTGGTGAATTGGAATTGCTGAATGTCCCTGAGATCACACAAATTCAAGTCGGCGATAAGTTTGTGACATCAGGATTAGATATGCGTTATCCCGCAGGGTATCCCGTTGGCATTGTAGCGCAAATAAAATATAACAAGGATGATCATAGCAAGGAAATTATTTTATCACCTGCTGCACAAATAAATCGCGCAGAGCAAGTACTAATTGCTTGGCCTCGCAAAAATAAATTACGAGAAGCGGTGCAAAATCAAATACAAAAGAAATTACCTAGTTTAATATTATCGGTGAAAAAACCATGAAAAATAATATTATAGCGCCCATGCTGATTTCTTTTTTGATGGGAATTTTATTAATGCTAATGCCGTTGCCGCATTTGATCAATTGGCTTCGACCCCAGTGGATTTTTTTAATTTTATTATTCTGGGTTGTGCGAGAACCCGATTTTTGCGGTATAGGAACTGCTTGGATGCTGGGATTATTCACAGATTGTTTCATGGGAACACCGCTCGGGTTGCACGCCTTAGTTTATGCTTTTTTAATATATATTGTCCTGAAATTTCATACGCCAGTTTCTAATTTACCGCGCTGGCAACAAATGCTGACTATTTTATTTTTTTCCTCTGCAAATTTACTGCTCCAAAAAATGATTTTAAATTTTTCTGGAAATGGATTGCTTCAAATCCATTTTTTTACCCCGGTTTTATTGTCGACATTATTGTGGCCGTTAATTTACAAGGTGCTCAATCGATTCAATCCAAGGCGACTTATTTATTAGCGGGTGAGGTTTTTTGAAAGGATTTGCGAGCATTTTTTTTAAACGTCTTTTTAAATCTAGCGCGATTATTTTAGCTTTTACTATTATTATTTCTGCTTTATTGCTGCATCTCCTCTATTTTGGATTAAATGCACTGCCGCATAAAAATAAAATTTTTTCAAAATACGCAAGCCAACTGTTTCATCAAAACATCGCTATTCAAAATGTAAAAATACGTGGCGCTATTATGAGCCCTGTTTTTATAATTGACTATCTTGATTTGCATTCGGTGCATATTCAAGGCATAGCAGTACATATGGATTTGTGGCGCAGTTTATGGCGTCAACAATGGTTGACGCAAAAAATTGTGATTAAAAACTTAAGTATTAGCGCTGATCATACTGATCTAGATTCATCTAGTATCTTTTCAACCTTAATTTCAGAAATATTAACACAGCC
The DNA here is from genome assembly GCA_023266215.1 of Gammaproteobacteria bacterium. Classification (GTDB taxonomy): domain Bacteria; phylum Pseudomonadota; class Gammaproteobacteria; order Coxiellales; family Coxiellaceae; genus JAHFRQ01. The sequence goes on from JAHFRQ010000016.1 coordinate 41,921, forward strand.
TAATATTGTTTTGGATCAGATAATCATTATTAATTCAAAGTCGTTCTTACCCGTTAAAAGCTTTAAAATATTAATTCAGAATAATCGTCAATACCATTATTTATCTGGGAAAATTAATTTAAATCCCGCGGCGTTTTCGAATCTTATTTTATCACCACTTAATTTTAATATGCGTTTAAAATGGTACCAAGATAACGAGACAACTGAGCTTGAATCATCAGAAACCCATGTGAATAATATTGATTTGAATTTATCTGCACATTGGTTTTTAAAATTTGAAAAAAACAAATCACCCAAGCTTATTTTTTTAGGAAACTTGCAGCTCCCAAAAATTAGTACGTTTTCAGATTACACGCCCAATCATTTATTGTCACCTACTTTAAATAACTGGCTTAAAAACGGATTAATTTCAGGCGCGCTACCTAATACTAGCTTATTATTTCGCGGCAGATTAGCTGATTTTCCTTTTGATCATAATCAAGGCCATTTTGAAGCCATTGCAGATTTAAGCGATGTCGAATTACATTTTGCAAAAAATTGGCCTAATGTTAAAAAAATAAATGGCGCGGTGTATGTCGACAATCGCTCAATGACTATTAAAATTGCCAATCCGACATTGGCTGGCATGGAAATAAAAAATGTTCAAGCGAGCATTCCAGATTTAGAAAATCCCATTTTAACTGTTCAGGCAACAACGGATCCTGATTTTTCATCCGCATTATCATTTCTAAATAAAGCCCCTTTGGCCATTTCAAAAGATCTTGCTGATGTGCGCGGAAATGGATTATTGCATGTTCATTTTCAAATGCAATTACCGCTTGATATTAGCAATGCAGAGCCACAAACTAGTGGTACTATTCAATTTTCAAATAATATCTTAGCGCTACCTAAATGGCACATGAATTTAAATAATCTGACGGGAACCATGCAATTTCAAAATGATAATTTATCAGGAAAAAACTTAAGCGCCACATTATTTAATCAACCATTAGTATTAAATATTGCAACACAAAAAAAACCTGTTCGCGCTGTGCATATTAATGTCGTTGGAACAATAGTTGCAGCTGATCTAACAAAGCGTTTTGAGTTAACTTTGTTAAAAAATATCAAAGGCCAAGCTGCATTTCATGCGGAAGTTATTTTACATGATATAACATCGCCCATTAAAAATACGGTTAAATTAATATCTAATCTTAAAGGCATCTCAATAGAAAACTTTCCAGCGCCATTTTCTAAATCAGCATTAACTATTTTGCCACTCAATATCACTTTAAATATACAAAGAAATAATATTTTAAAATTATTTGGGAATATATCTAATTGGTTTTCAGGTACTTTTTTATTTTCTCAAAGTGGTGATTTGACGCGATTTATTTCAGGTGAACTGCAGCATCAAGATTTATATATAAAAATAACACCCGTCAAAACAGGCATGTTGTTTCAGCTTAATGGCAATGATGCAATGGGTGAAATTTTATATCCAGACAATAAAAATGAGATAATGACAGCGGATTTTAAGAAATTATTTTTGGTCACCCACGATGCTCTATCTAAAAAAACTATCACGCATTTAGTATTTAATCCCGCAATCATCCCTTCGTTAAATATTCACATTGCTGATTTTCGTTTTAATCAGCAGCAAGATGGCGCGGTGATTTTAAAAACATCACAAACAGAGCAGGGTATGCTTATTCATCAATTTGCTATGCAATCTCAAGCATTTAATTTAAGCGCAAGGGGCTCGTGGCTGAATCAAAAAAACAGTCAAGAGACAGTGTTAAGTGGAGAGTTTAATTCAGCTGATTTAGGGCAATTTCTATTAACAAGACATGTTTCTGCTCGGCTTAAAAATGGCGCCATTGAATCTACTTTTGCATTGCGCTGGCCTGGTTCACCGAAAGATTTTGCATTTTCAACCGCGGCGGGTCAAGTTGACATGCGTGTTGGTAAAGGCCGTATTATGCAGCTAGATTCTGAAACAGAGTCGAATTTGGATTTTGGAAGATTGCTTAATTTATTTAGCTTAGAATCTTTCTCACAGTATTTATCCCTTAATTTTTCATCTGTTTCTAAAAAAGGTTTTCAGTTTGATCAATTTAACGGGTTGTTTTTATTTCGCGATGGAAAAATTACGACTAAAAACGCTGTAATGGATGGCCCCTTGGCTAAAATAAATTTGTCCGGCGTGATTGGATTAGGAGATGAGTCAAATAATATCACGATGATTGTGATGCCCTATGTTTCATCTAGCTTGCCGTTTATTGTGGGCATTGCAGGCGGTCCTATTGCGGGCGCTGCAACGTGGCTTGTAAATAAATTGGCATCGCCGGCCATGGGACATTTGATGGAGTCAAAATACAAAGTAACGGGCAAATGGAGTAAACTGAAAATTCAAAAAATATAATCATGACGAGATAATAATATGCAAAATACATGGTCCGACATTAAAAACTGTTTATTAGCCCCCGTTAATTTAACTGAGACGCAATTAGAAAGTGTTTTGGGAAAATCTCTGGGGCCACATATTGACGCAGCTGATTTATATTTGCAGCATGTACAAGCTGAAAGTTGGTTTTTAGAAGAATCCATTGTAAAAGAAGGTGCCTTTAGCATTGACCGTGGGTTTGGGCTGCGTGTGATGAGTGCTGAAAAAACCGGATTTGCTTATGCCGATCAAATTGCATTACCTGCAATTTCTGAAGCGGTTAATTCTGCCAAAAATATCGTTAAATCAGGCGGAAATACGAGCATTGCTTTGCCATCTAAAAAAATAATTATTCCCGCTTTGTATCCTGCGATTAATCCTTTAATTTCAATGACAGATTCAGAAAAAGTAAATTTACTTAAAGAATTAGATCAACTCGCAAGAAGTTTGGATCCGCGCGTTAAGCAAGTCATGATTAGCCTGTCAGCTTCGCATAATACGATGATGGTTTTAAATACCACTGGATTAATTTCATCGGATGTCAGACCGCTCGTGCATATTTCAATTCGTATTATTGTTGAAGAAAACGGACGCACTGAGCAAGCAAGTGCAGGTTGCGGCGGACGCGCAGGCTATGAATTATTATTGCTGCATGATGCAGCGCGTGCCGAAACCAAGCGCGCGGTGAATCAAGCCATTCAAAATTTACGCGCGATTCCAGCGCCTGCCGGTGTGATGACGGTTGTATTAGGATCAGGTTGGCCGGGTGTTTTATTGCACGAAGCTGTGGGACATGGTTTAGAAGGTGATTTTAATCGTAAAAAAACATCGGCTTTTTCAGGTCGAATGGGCGAGCAAGTGGCTTCTGCTTTGTGCACGGTTGTCGATGACGGCACGATTCCGAATCGTCGCGGTTCTTTAACGGTAGATGATGAGGGCACACCAAGTCAGTACACTGTGTTAATTGAAAACGGTATTTTAAAAAATTACATGCAAGATAATTTAAATGCGCGCCTGATGGGCATGACATCGACCGGCAACGGCAGACGTGAATCTTATTCGAGCTTGCCATTGCCGCGTATGACTAATACTTATATGCTTGCTGGAAATAGTTTGCCGGGTGATATTATCGCTTCAGTTGAGAAAGGCATTTACGCCGTTGATTTTTCAGGTGGGCAAGTCGACATTACTTCTGGAAAATTTGTTTTCTCAATGAGCGAAGCGTATTTAATCGAGAACGGAAAAATCACCCAACCCATCAAAGGCGCAACTTTAATTGGCAATGGCCCTGAAGTATTAAAAAAAGTATCCATGGTGGGCAATGATTTAAAATTAGATTCGGGTGTTGGGACGTGTGGCAAAGCAGGTCAAACCGTCCCAGTTGGTGTGGGTCAGCCAACTTTAAAAATAGATGCGATGACAGTGGGTGGGCATTTGTAATCACTGATAATCTTAATGCATTTGACTATTAATCTATTGTAGTTTAGTGTTCAAAAACAATTTTAAAATCTCACGAGGTAATAATGAGCGATTTTTGGCAGGAATTTAATACTGAAAATAAAAATCAAGCAGTAGAATTTCTAGATGATTTTCTAAAAAAACAAAATGCAGTGAATAATGGGAAGCTTAAAGCTAGAATTGGTGAGTTGCTGAAAAAAGACCACCGATTTATCGAATATGTTTGTTCCTATCGGCATAAAATCAACACTATTTCTGATCTCAATACTATTGTAGATTTTTATGAAGCATTAAATGCGCTGGGAGTGGCGCTTATTTTTAATTTCGCCAGACCAAAAGAAACCGCTATTCCACGTGATCTCACCATAACGGATATGCGCTCTGCAATGAACCTCGCAACGTTTGATTTTGCTTCGGGACTTACCAGAACCTCAGTAATCTCAGCAACCGATTTTGTGTTTAATAAACCTTCTCAAGAAATGCTTTCGTTGAGCATGCGCTCGCTTTCGCAGGTGACAAAATTACTGAAAGACACAACAGAAATTATTGCAATGCCAAAAAATCATGCGCAATTGAGAGAAAAATTATTGGCGCATCAGAAAAACTTGGCTGATTTTGGAAGTGGAGAAAGAGATTTTGTGAACATTTGTCTTGCAAGTATTTTTGTTTTAGCCTGCGCGTTTACAGCGACGGTGATTTTTTCCATGCCGATTGCCGTTGTTCCGACAGCAATAGCTGCAGTGTTTATTTTAGTGCACCATGAAAAAAAAGCTGCTGAATGCGAAACGCTGAGAAATGCCCGGTCTGCGATGCTGACATTGACAGCCGGATTGTTCCCTCGTTTGCGAACAAGAATGGAATCTCAAAGGCCATGTTATGATTCACTACCTGGCAATGGCGCGGTTGGTTGCCTAAAGTAAAAAATCATTTTGTAATAACCTTGTCTGAAAAGACTGATTTTTTTAAGACCAAAGGACTAAAACACGGTATTGACGAAAATTCTGTGAAAGTCTAAATTGACAGCTTATAAAATATTTCAAACCTTTTTCAAACTCTTGAAATATCCCAAATTTAGGATATAATGATGAATAAGTCAAAAAACGCAGTTTTTTTAGGGGATTCTCAGGAGAATCTGCGAGGTTTTCCGGAAGATGTGAAAGATCATATTGGGTTTTCACTGCATCGTGTGCAGCAGGGTCTAAAACCATTGGGAGACACTAAAATTTTAAAAGGGATAAAACCTGCTGCGGTGGAAATTATAGCATCGCACAATAAAAATACTTATAGAGCTGTTTACACAATTAAAATTGGCGCGGTGGTTTATGTTTTGCACTGTTTTCAAAAAAAGTCGAAATTTGGCATTAAAACGCCCAAGCCAGATATTGATTTAATTAAAAAGCGTTTGCAAGACGCCATCGAACTTGAAGAATCAAATGGTGAGCAAAATGAAAAATACAAAAATTGAATACACGGTTGGATCGGGAAATATTTTTGCAGATTTGGGTTTTCATGATGCAGAAGAGCGCCTTGCAAAAGCAACACTTGCAACACGCATTGAAATGATTATCACCAAAAAAAAATTAAGACAAACTCAGGCTGCAAAAATTTTAGGCATCACGCAATCTAAAATATCAGCTCTAAAAAACGGAAAGCTGAGTGGTTTTTCAATGGAAAAATTAATCTATTATTTAAATTTACTGAATGAAGATGTTGAAATTGTAATTAAAACAAGACGCAATAGGAAAAATCAAAGTCACGGCTGTTTAACGGTAGCTTTTGCTTGAACGCCTGGTTTTAGATAATCTTGCCTGACAGGGTTTTGGCACTTAATGAAATGCGCGCGAAGCAAAAGCGCTTGACTATCACCTTATTTCGGCCTAATGTTTTAAAACAATTACACAACTTTGGGGTCATTATGCAAAATGTAATTCAAATAGATCAATCTTTGCGTGCTGGGAACGCTCCCGCTACAGCAGGTTTTCTAAATGAATTTTTCAACAAACAAAAGAAAAAAATGATGATTTAGCGTTGATTGCTAAAATTAACAAATTAATGAGCGACCACCGATTTATTAATCATTTTGATTCGTACGGATGTAGGGTCGCTGATATTGCCGAGCTTAAAGCCGTCGTAGATTTTTATGAAGTTCTTAGTGAATTGCACGCAGCTGTTTCTGCCGCAAGACCTTTGGAAACAGCAACAGCTAAACCTATATTCGACAGCCTTTGTGAAGCAATGCTCTCTTCTGGGATGCGCGGCGAATTTTCACCAGCGGCTCAAATTCTAAAAAATACAACAGAAATTATTTCAATGACTCGAGACAATCCACGGTTGCCGCAAAAATTAAAAGAACATCAAAAATATGTCAAAAATTTAGGTAACAAAGAAAAATATATTTCAATTACATGTTTTGTGGCAGCTCTTGCTCTCATAGTTGCTCCGACTCTGCTCGTCTGTATTTTGTTAGCTGGTCCAGTACTAATTCCGGCAATGTTTTTAGCGCTATCTGGATCAGTATTACCGTTTGCGATAATGTCGACGATTGGCTCGGAGTTCTGCTGCAAGAGCACTGGTTTAAAAAAAATTGGGCGTGATGTATCTGATCTTATAGAAAATAAGCCTAGAGCTGCTCCATCGTATGATGCTTCAAGTTTTCGATTTTATGCGGCCGGCGCTGATGCATCTTATCGCATTGGAGCTGGAGATCTGTTCGCGATATCCGCAGTAACTGCTGGTTTGAGTTTGGCGGCATTCTCTACGGTCGTTGCTTTTACATAAAAACTACATTAATAATAACTTTGTCTGACTAGCCTTAATCGCCTTAATTTGTTTATATTTTTTCCAACGCTGAGCTGCAATGACTCAGAAAAATATGAATGCGATCAGTTGTCCAGATGGGAATACCTGTGCCAAAAAAATCCTGATCTTCCGTCCAAATTGAACAGTTGAATGTGAGCGCTGTCGCGACAATTGGCCAATCATCTAAATCACGATTTCTGATTCTTTGCTGAGCTTCGATTATGTGTTCTTGATAAATGCTTTTATCAATTACCTGTAATAAACACTGAAGATCAGAGAGTATTTGCAATCCTAACTCAGGCGAAGCCGATCGTTTTTTAAAAAGAATAGGTAAGTATTTTTTAGCATCTGCAATACAAACATCAGGAATAAAAAAATCAACAATATGATGAGAGTCCAGTAATATTTTTTTAACTCTATTGCCTAAAACAGCGCGAATCAATATGTTGGCATCCAACACTAGCATATTGGACGACATCATTTTCGAAGCCTTTTTAAGGATCTGAATTCTTTTAGTAGTTCATCTTCTGTTGCGCCAAGAGATAATAGCAAGCTATCCAATTGCAAGGCGGCTTTTTTTAATGCATTAATCTCAGCCTTTGCTGGATGATGCCGAGTGGGAATGTAAAATCCAATTGTTTCGCCGTGACGAGTAATAGCAATGGGAGATGTAGATAGTAGATATTGCGGCAAATGCGCCCGAAATTCACGCATGCCAGTTTTAAGAATTGCTGCACCCATAATCAAGCCTCCAAAATGAATACTCATGTGTACACAATAATGCAAAAATAGCTCTATGTCAAATTTGACGGATAACTTTGTCTGACTAGCCTTAATCGCCTTAATTTGTTTATATTTTTTCCAATTCGCTTCTCATCATGCGTGTAACTTGACAGCCTAAGCCCGCAATTGGTATAAAATCATTCGGATTGAAGCTGATTGCTTTCATCCGTCCACGCGAAATTCTCTATTATCCACAAGGAATAATTTATGACAATGAACAAACAAGACTTGATCGAATTTATGTCCGCTGAAACCAATCTTTCAAAAGCAGATACTGAAAATGCATTAAATGCGTTTTTAAAAGCAGTGACTAATA
>JAHFRQ010000002.1:0-75000 GCA_023266215.1 Gammaproteobacteria bacterium
ATCTATTTTTTTCATTTATAAAAAATAACAGATTTTAATAAAAAAGAAATACCGTAGTTTGTATTTTTATTGTTCTTTTTCTCGCGCCCACGCTGCCGCGATGGGCTTCGGTACTATTGGCACTGGTGAGCAATAAGTTAGAAGGCAGTTATTTTTTAAACGATAGTTGTAGAAAAAACTAGAAGATCAAGTCTTACAATAAGATTTTCTGGTTTTCTTTGATTATTTAAATAAATCTTCTTTTGAACCTATATTGATTTGTGCTGTCTGGCTACTTTAAAGCCACCCAACATTAAGCACGACAACAAATCAACAAATGCATATTTGTTGTCAATGTTTACAAAGACAGTATACGACAACAAATCAGCATTTGCACGTTTTATGTCAGGGATATCTCAAAACGGCAGCTTTAAGCCTTTATCCAACTGCAATAATTGCCTGCGAAATAAAGTTTTGATTTTTTCAAGGTTATTTTGTGTATCTGCTTCAAAGCGCAAAATTAAATACGGTGAAGTATTGGATGGTCGAATTAAACCCCAGCCAAAATCCCATTCGACGCGCAGTCCATCGATCGTAATTTTTTTGGCATGTTGAAAATCAGATTGCGCTAATAATCTTTGCATAAAATCGGCTTTTTGCTCTTCTGCCATCGGCAATTTTAATTCGGGTGTATTGACTGTTTTAGGTAGTGTATCGAAAATAGCTGAAACCGATTTTGTTTCGCGTGATAAAATTTCTAATAATCTTGCGCCAACATAAATACCATCATCAAAACCAAACCATTTATCTTTAAAGAAAATATGACCGCTCATCTCGCCGGCGAGCGGCGCATTTTCCGCTATCATACGAGCCTTTAAAATCGAGTGACCTGTGCGAGACATGATCGGCACGCCCCCATTTTCTAAAATAGCTTTGGGCAATAACACAGAACACTTCACATCAAAAACAATTTTTGCGCCAGGACAATTTTTCAATACATCTTTTGAATACAATAACATTTGTTGATCGGGCCAAATAATTTCGCCTTGATCAGTCACAATGCCTAAACGATCTGCATCGCCATCAAATGCCAAACCAATATCCGCTTTTTCTTTTTTAACTACTTCAATAATAGATTTTAAATTCTCTGGAATCGTAGGATCCGGATGATGATTCGGAAAATGACCATCATAGTTGCAAAATAATTTAATGACTTCGCAGCCCAATTTTTCAAATACGATCGGCGCAATTTCACTCGCAGCGCCATTGCCTGCATCAATGACGACTTTCATTTTCTTACTTAAATGTAAATTTTTACAAATCGCATTAATATAATCGGGAATAATATTTTGTGAACTTATTTTTCCAGTGCCGCTTAAAAATTCTTTTTGTTCGATTCTGTTGATTAAATTTTGAATGCCGTCTGAACTTAATGTGCTGCCATTTAATACAATTTTAAAGCCGTTATGATTAGCGGGATTATGGCTTGCCGTCACCATTACGCCTGTTTTGGTTTTTAAAAAGTGCGTTGCGAAATAAACGAGTGGTGTTGGACCCACGCCAATATCAATGATATTGCACCCCGTTTCAATGATGCCGGTGATTAATGCTTTTTTTAAAGCAGCGCCTGACAATCTTGCATCGCAAGCAACGGCAATATCTGTTTGCAACAGATTCAGCGCTTCGCTGCCAACCGCCAATCCAATTGCATACGCGACATTTTCATTGATATTAGTTTCAGAAACTTCACCGCGAATATCATAGGCACGAAAAGATTCTTTTGGTAATTGATCGGGAATAGTGTAATTCATTATTGTTTTCCTGAGCTGCCAAAACCGCCTTCACCACGCTGTGACGTTTGAAATTCTGAGACGATCTGAAAACGCGCCTTTAAGACGGGCACAATGACCAATTGCGCAATGCGTTCACCAGGCGTCACCGTATAAGCGATATTGCCACGATTCCAGCACGATACCATCAGTGGGCCCTGATAGTCCGAATCGATCAAGCCCACGAGATTTCCCAGCACAATGCCATGCTTATGACCCAAACCCGACCGCGGCAAAATAGTCGCTGCAAGGGTCGGATTATCGATATGGATGGCCAAACCTGTGTTAATCAACACGGTTTCACCTGGATTGATCACGAGTGGCGCATCAATGCAAGCACGCAAATCAAGCCCTGCAGAACCCGGTGTGGCATATTCTGGCAACGCAATCGTATCGCCCAAACGTGCATCTAGGATTTTTAATTGGATATCGTGGAACATAGCAAAACTCCTTGTGGTTTAGGCCTGCCAAATTGTAGCGAATCTATTGCATCAAACCAACAGTTCTGATATAAATTCGTCTCTAAAAAAAAGATGTGCTTAGGAGCAATCAAATGTCTAAAGTCTGTGCAGTTACCAAAAGACGCCCCCAATCGGGAAACAAGGTGTCACACGCGAAAAACAAGTCAAAGCGTCGTTTTTTGCCCAATTTACACAAGCGCCGCCTTTGGGTGCCTAGCGAAGGTCGTTTTGTCACATTGAATGTGTCAGCACGCGGACTTCGTACAATCGATAAATTAGGCATTGAAGCGGTTCTTGAAGAAACTCAACAGGATAATTAATCATGGCAAAAGCAGGCCCACGCGAAAAAATTCAATTAAGATCCACTGGCAAAAATGCCAAGGGCAAATCGACTGGTTACTTCAAAACAACTATGTCGAACAAACGCAACACTGAAAAATTGGAACGCATGAAATTTGATCCACGCGCATTTAATCCAGAAACCAAAAAATGCGGCATGGTTGTTAAATTTGTTCAAAAGAAAATTGCGAAGTAAATAAACGCACACCCATGCTTCTGCATGGGTTTTTCTCACTTCTCGTTTATTTTTTTATACTTTTCCATCAACACTTCTTTAGATTCATAAAAAGCCAGCGGAATACAATCGACGGGGCAAACTTGTCTGCATTGCGGCTCGTCAAAATGACCTACGCATTCTGTGCATAAATCAGGATTAATTTCATATATATCAACGCCCTGATAGATCGCATCATTCGGACACTCAGGTTCGCAAATATCACAGTTAATACATTCGTCCGTTATTTTTAAAGCCATATTATTTTACTATATTATTTTACTATCACACATGCTGGGACAAATTGAGAGACATCACCGTGTAAACTAATAATTTCGCGCACCATGGTTGATGAAACATAAATAGTCTCATCAGAGGCTGGCAAAAAAACAGTCTCTATTTTTTTATTGTCAGACAATCGTTTATTCATGCTCGCAATCGCTAATTCATAATTTACATCGTCAGTGGTGCGAATGCCACGAACAATATAATTTGCATTAAATGATTTTGCAAAATCAACTAACAAGCCCGTTAATTTTTCAACGCGGATATGAGGATATTGCTTTAAGCTTTCAACGCAAAATCCCATTCTTTTTTCAATAGAAAATAATGTTTTCTTACGCTCGCTTTCAGCCACCGCAACAATGATCTCATCAAATAAATTGGCTGCACGGATAATAATATCGACGTGTCCGTTGGTAATGGGATCAAATGTGCCGGGGTAAATCGCTATTTTTTTCATGCAATGCACTCAACTTGTTTTAATAAATCCTGCACCTGCTCACCACTGGGCAAAGCCAGCTTAGGTGCAATTTCTGCTAGAGGATATAACACAAAAGCCCTCTTTTTTAAACCGGCGTGCGGAATCGTTAACCGATCGCTTTCAATCATTAAATCACCATAAAGCAAAATATCGCAATCTATTATTCGAGGGCCCCATCGCTCAATGTGCACGCGTCCCATGATATTTTCGATAGATTTCAAGGCTTTAAGTAAAGCTAATGCGGTTAAATTAGTTTTAATAGATATTACTTGATTAATAAAATCAGGTTGATTTAACACACCCATTGGTTTGGTTTCATACAAGCTTGAAATCGTCATCACGCGTGTTTTAGGCAAGCAATTAATGTGCTTTAAAGCCAACTGAACTTGTTTTTTGGGGTTGCTTAAATTGCTCCCCAGACCAATATAAGCGGTTACGCACATAATTTTTCAATCATCTCATTTTGTGCGGAAGGCGTTGCCAATTGAAAACTATGCCACCAATTAAATTGATCAGGTGATGTTTCGCCAGCTTTTGCGCGCAACTCCATAAAATCGACCGCGGCGCGAAAATATCGATGTTGTGAAATAGTCCTGATTCGACCGGGACGTTGCGCTTCCAAATAAAATTGCAATATCCAGATATCGCGAATAATAAATTGTAATCGTTTGGGAATCATGATTACTTTGGTTTGCGCTGCAATCACATCATCAATCATAATGTGCAGGCGAGAATAAAATTTTGATTTTTTATTTTTCATTTTAATTAATTCAGATGACAACACGGGCCACAATAATACCGCTAATAAAAAAGCAGGGTTCACACTTAAACCTGCCATGAATCTTTCATCGGTTGCCTTCAGGGCCAATTCAATTAACGTTTCATTTATTTTATTTTTATGCGCGGTCATCACATAGGAAACGCTGGGAAATAATACACATAAGTAATTATACTCCAGTAATTTTTGATATGTCGCCCAAGCAGACCCATCAAAAAATAATTTTAATATTTCATCAAATAGCCGTGAAGCAGGCACATGTTGCAATAAATGAGGCAATTGGATTAAAGCCGCTTCCGTATTTTTTTCAAGGGTAAAATTTAATTTTGCTGCAAAGCGCAATGCGCGCAACAATCGAACAGGATCTTCATGGTATCGCTGCGTGGGATCGCCGATCATTCGAATTAATTTCGCCTTAATATCAGGCATGCCATTCGTATAATCAACCACGCCAAAATCATTAATATTGTAGTAAAGCGCGTTCACGGTAAAATCGCGTCGCCATGCGTCTTCTTCGATTGTGCCAAAAGTGTTATCTGATTTTATCATTTTAGTGTCGGGACGAGATGACTCAGCTGCGTTGGCGCGAAAAGTAGAAACTTCAATAATTTCATCCGGAAAAAACACATGAACCAATCTAAATCGTCTGCCAATAATACGGCTGTTACGAAAGCATTGTCGAATTTTTTCAGGATGCGCGTTGGTTGCAATATCAAAATCTTTTGGTAATCGACCAATTAAAATATCCCGCACGCCACCACCCACTAAAAAAGCGTCATACCCTTCGTCTTTTAAACGATACAATACTTTCAATGCATTGGCGCTAATCGCATTGCGCGAAATAGGGTGATCCGCACGTGGAATGACAACTCCTGTTGAAGGTGTGGCGCTTTTGGCTTTACGGCGCATCCACCCAGTAAGGCGATTTGACAATGGATAATCTCTTTAGAATTTTAATTTGCAGCAGTCTATCATATTTTTAACCAATCAGGGCACGCTAGATGCCGCTGGCATTCCATAAGTTTTTAAAAATTTTACGCAGGTACCCGCCCCTTCAAAAGGCTTCCACTTAAAGCTGATGGCGCACTGGCCAGACAGGCAATCCACCCTATTGCTGGTGCTAAATGGCTTGATATCAAATATGTAATTATCGGCAATCAGGCGAAAAATCACTTTTTGACCCGATTGAATAACTGTAAAGGCGCTCCCTGCGGGGCGACCCTGCCAAGTCGAATTGGTTGGCAACCCCATTATAAACAAGCAATTGGGCTGTACATTCGTCACAGTCAATGTGCCCGCACTCAGATTCACTGTGCAGTTTTTTGATGCCAATATCTGAAAAGACTGGGTGCAATCACCTGACACTGTCGCTGTCGCTGTGGCAGCAGCAGCAATTGCAAAACGCGGTAATAATCCTAGCAATACAATAATCGCACAATATCTCATCGAAATACCCTCCTTGGTAAAGCTTAATAATACTCTATCATGCTTTATGCAAATCGCTATAAAAGCTGCTAAGATTCGCCCATGAAAATTAATATTAATTCTTACAGTTACGGCAATGCCGCGGCAGATGCTAATTGCGCAAAAGGTCCTGTTGTGTTAAAAAAAGCGCTTGAAAAAGCGGGTTTTTCAAATCTCAATTGGCAGCTTGACTTAAAAGCATCTCGCGACACGCATCAAAAAGCAGCTTTAAATGACGTAGCAAGCTTATGCGAACAATTAGCCAAATCGACTCAGCAATCTATTTTAAATAAACATTTTTTTATTACATTGGGTGGCGATCATAGCTGTGCAATCGGCACATGGAGCGGCGCAATGTCGGCTATTTCACATCAAGGTGATTTGGGATTAATCTGGATTGATGCGCACATGGATGCGCACACGGTCAAAACATCCTTGACACAAAATATTCATGGCATGCCGCTTTCTGCTTTATTGGGTGATGGCGAAGAAAAATTAACGCATATATTATCTGATTATCCAAAAATAAAGCCTGAAAACTTAGTTTTAATTGGCATCCGCAGTTTTGAAATTGAAGAAGAAATGCTGCTTAAAAAATTGGGTGTCAAAATTTTTTATATGTCGGATATTTTTAGAATGGGTTTAGAAAAAGTAATTACTGAAGCAATCAATATCGTGACTAAAAATACAGTGAATTTTGGCGTTAGCCTAGATATCGATGCGCTTGATCCCATCGATGCACCCGGCACCGGCACCACTGAAAAAAATGGCATTCGCGCGCAAGATTTTTTAAATTGTTTTCATCTAATTTCTGATAATCCAAAATTAATCGGGCTAGAAATCGCAGAATTTAATCCCATCAAAGATAAAAATAACATGACGGCAGATATTATTGTGGAGCTAGTTAAGAATATCGGTGAGCTGTAATTTATGCAGCCCTCGATAAATCCAGCAGCCGGTAAAGCTGTCCAATTAAATAAAACGGTATTGAAATAAGCTTGTATTGCACCGTTTTACTTAAGTGATTTTTGACATCAACACTGGCTGGTCTTCATAAAACCGGCTCGTTTGAAAAATTCATGGGTCATCATAAATTGAAAGGAAACTTCTCGCAGATTTTTTAAACGAACCATAAAACCAACGCAGTTTCGGATTAAGTCAGAAAACAGGGGGGTTGTTTTCATAGGCAACACATGAAAAGAGACGGTTGTTTTTATGAAAAGCAAGGTAACCACGTAAGAATTCAGCTAGCTACAAAGACATTTGGGAGCCACGCATGAAGCACAACGAAGTTGTGCTTCATGCGTGGATTCTTTTTTACTCGCCTGAGGGCCTCACTTCATTTGATTTTTTATCTTTTCATACACGCGAGCTATTAAAATTTTGTTGCTGCAATAATAAATATTTATTGCCGCAGCAACAGCCCATACTATGGCCATGGTATTACCCACAGAAAAAATAAAATGATACTCTTGCTTAAAATATGAAAGTACAATCATAACGAAAGCCAGTAAAAGCATTACTCTTGAAAAAACAATCTTGAAGCGCAATTTCTCAATTAATTGCGCTATTTCAGAAGGCGCATCAAGCGCTACAAGAAATTTATCTTCCGTGCTTTTTTCACTAAAAATATTCATGGCACATACCTTTTGCAACAGAGCCAGTTTATCTTATCAAAGCCAAATTTTACGGTATATTTTAAAAAAAATAAAGGGTATTATTTTGTACGTGATGTACACCTACTAGCAGAAAGTAGCGAGCATTCTTGACAATAATAATTCCGTATTCTAGAATCTAGAATACGGAATATTTAATAGGTTAATAAGCATGTCTATTAAGCCACAAGACATCGTTGTATTATGTAAATTGCTTGCAAAAGGGGGCTCTAAAGACTGGTCTCAAAATAGCATTGCGGTTGATTTGTTCTTGAGCCCATCCCAAATCAATAGTGCTTTCAGACGCCTTGTACTAGCTGGGCTTATTACGCCGTATCATGTGAAATCAAAACCAGAGCCAATTTTACAAGCCTGCGAAGAATTTTTTATTTGCGGCTTAAAGTATATTTTTCCAGCAACGCTGGGAGAAGTTGCGCGTGGTATTCCAACAAGCTATGCTACGCATCTTAAAAAAGAAATACATATCGGCAATGATCCAGTTCCTGTATGGCCATACGCTGAAGGGAAAAAACGTGGCGTCGCATTAAAGCCGTTGTATCATACAGTTCCTAAATCAGTAGACTGGCATCCTGACCCGCTATTTTATGAATTACTTGGGTTGCTGGACGCAATCCGATCAGGGCGTGCGCGCGAGAAAAAAATGGCAGCAAATAAAATATCATCTATATTAAAGAGCTAAGTATGCGTAGATATTCTCACGAAAAAAATAAGAAATTATTGCACGCTGTTGCCGAAAAACTGCAAGAAATTTGCAATGAAATTGTTTTTGTCGGTGGATCGGTTATTGGGTTTTTAATTACTGATTTATTAGCCCCAGATGTTAGACCAACTGTTGACGTAGACTGCATTATTAATATTGTCACGCACTCAGATTATTACAAGCTATCTAAAAAACTACGGGAAAAGGGGTTAAAAGAAATAATTTCCGGAAGCGATCCTATTTGTCGATGGAATTGCGATGGAATGGAAAAAATTACATTGCTTTAATAAAAAGTCTTTAGCGGAAAACATTCTCAATGCAAATACGCAATCAATCCCGATAAAAACATCTGAACCGCGATGGTTGTTAAGATCATGCCCATCAAGCGTTCAATCGCAATTAATCCACGGTTGCCTAATATGCGCATTAATCGATGTGCCAATAACATGATGGCCAAATAAATAATCGATGAAATCGTGATTGCAGAAAATAATAAATGCATGTTGTCAGGCTGACGTGTTGCAAATAACATTACAATAGCAATCGCAGAGGGACCTGATGTTAATGGGATTGCCAGCGGCACAATTAAAGGTTCTTCCGTGGGGGCTGATTCTTCATCTACTTTTTCAGACGGAAAAATCATTTTTAATGCGATTAGAAATAAAATAATCGCACCTGCGATGCTCAAAGCTGAAGCGGTAATATTCAGGCCTGTCATAATGTGACTGCCGAAAAATAAAAAAAGTGTTAGAATTAAAAATGCGATAAAAACTTCTCGAATAATAATATGTACTTGTCTTTTTAGCTCATAAGATTTCAGAATAGATAAAAAGACAGGAATATTACCAAGCGGATCCATGACTAAAACCAATGTAATGGTTGCAGTATAAAGTGTCATCATTGTCTTTCATCCTTGATTTACAATAGTTTCCACCAATGCCGCTACATTTTCAACCGGCGTATCTTTTGAGACACCATGTCCCAAATTAAAAATATAACCTGTTTTATTTTGATAAATGTTTAATAATTCCTTTGTTTTTTTTCTAATAATCTCAGGTGTTGATAATAGTGTGCATGGATCTAAATTGCCTTGTAAAGCCACTTTATCACCGATGCGCTTTTTAGCTGATATTAAATCCATCCCCCAATCCAAACCCACGCCATCACAACCTACATCTGCGATTAGCTCTAATGACTCATAACAGCCTTTGCTAAAAATAATCGTCGGCGCTTTTTTATTGATATTTTTTATTATTTTTTGCATGTAATCTAACGAAAATATTTTATAATCTGCGGGTGACAAAGCGCCACCCCAGCTATCAAATAACATAATGACATCAGCGCCCGCTTCAATTTGTTTATTGACATAATCAATTGTGACCACTGTTATTTTTTCTAATAAATTATGCAATAAATGGGGTGCTGCAAATAACATTTTTTTGATTATTTCAAAAGTTTTGCTCGATTTGCCTTCAACCATGTAAGTTGCCACCGTCCACGGACTGCCTGCAAAACCAATTAAGGGTATTTTATTATTCAGCGCTTGTTTAGTTAATTTAATGGCTTGAGAGACATAATCTAATTTTTCGATCACATCAATTTGTAGTGTTTCAACCGCTTTTTCAGATTGAATAGGATTTAAAGCCACAGGCCCCTGGTTTTCAAACATTTTGATATCGCAACCCATCGCAATCGGCACCGTTAAAATATCACTGAAAATAATGGCCGCATCCAATGGAAAGCGCAGAATGGGCTGCATCGTCGCCTCACAAGCTAATTCCGGCGTTTGGCAAAATTTAAAAAAATCAGGTGTTTTAGCACGCAATTGTCGATATTCGGGTAAATAACGCCCTGCTTGGCGCATCAGCCACAGCGGCGTTCGATCAATGGGCTGTCGCAATAAAGCTTTTATAAAGCGATTATTTAAAAGATCAGGCATGTTATATTACTCTCTATGAATCAAACTATTGTACATGAAAATCGATCACTCAAGCCATTAAATACCTTTGGTTTGGATTATGTTGCGAAATTCTATATCGAAATTAATAGTATTGCAGCTCTTCACGCTATTTTAGACGATAAAGAGTTTCAATCTAAACCAAGATTAATCTTAGGCGAAGGCAGTAATATTTTATTGACCCAAGATTTTAACGGTCTTGTGATTCACAATAAAATCAAAGGCATTAAAATAATCAATGAAAACAAAGATCATGTTTTTATCCAAGCAACCGCTGGTGAAAACTGGCATGAATTTGTTTTGTATTGCGTTAAAAACAATTATGCGGGCGTTGAAAATTTATCTCTGATTCCAGGCACAGTGGGCGCGACACCTATTCAAAATATTGGCGCTTATGGTGCTGAAGTCAAGGATGTGATCGACAGCGTAGAAGTGGTTTCGCTTAAAAATGGCTCGATTGAGCAGTTTTCAAATGCAGATTGCGAATTAGGATATCGTGACAGCGTTTTTAAAAATGCACTCAAAAATCAATTTTTTGTGACCAGTGTCACATTTAGATTAAACAAACATCCCATTTTTAATACTGAATATGGATCCATTGGTGACACACTTAAAAAAATGAAGGTTGAGAAATTATCAATTAAAGCGATCAGCGATGCGGTAATTAAAATTCGACAAGAAAAATTACCCGATCCTAAAATAATAGGCAATGCCGGCAGTTTTTTTAAAAATCCTATTATTGCGCAACCTCAATTTGATTTGTTACAAAAGAAATTTAAAGCAATGCCATATTTTACAGAATCAGATGCAAGGGTGAAAATCCCAGCAGCCTGGCTTATTGAGCAATGTGGCTTTAAAGGCAAACGCATGGGCAATATTGGCGTTCATGAAAATCAAGCTTTGGTCTTAGTCAATTATGGTAATGGCTCGGGTTTGGCGCTAAAAAATTTAAGCGCTGAGATTCAGCAAGCCGTTGCTGAAAAATTTGGCATAACGCTTAAAACAGAAGTAAATATTTTTTAATGCGATAAACACTTGGAAATTTAAAAAAAACATGCGATGATACGCACCTTTCAATATTACTAAAAGGTGAGTTATTTATGTCTCAGTTACACGCAAAATCAGCTAAAGCAATTAAATCGCAGCATGAAATTTTACTCTCGAATCTACGCTTCCTTTTATCAGAGCAAAGTATTAATGAAACAGAATTATCACGTCGCACGTTGATCCCACAACCGACATTGCACAAAATTTTTGCGAGCAAAACAACTGATCCTCGCATTTCAACATTGCATTGTTTGGCGCAATATTTTGAAGTGACAGTTGATGAACTGTATGTTGAGCACGCATCACGCAGCAAGCCCGTAAAACAAAAGAAAGCGCGCTAAATCACGTTATTTCCCGGATAAATGTATTACATTTATCCGGAATTTCTATCGAAGCAATCTCAAATCAATTTCGATTTCAAGAATCTTCCCGTATGTGACGCCTTGCATTTTGCAATTGTTTCAGGTGTACCAGCTGCGATGATTTCACCGCCTTTATTTCCGCCTTCAGGACCTAAATCAATGATCCAATCAGCGACTTTAATCACATCTAAATTATGTTCAATCACAATAATCGTATTGCCGTGGTCACGCAATCGCAATAATACTTTCAGTAATTGTGCGATATCATGAAAATGCAATCCGGTTGTTGGTTCATCTAAAATATATAACGTATTTCCCGTATCGCGACGCGATAATTCTTTGGATAACTTAATACGTTGCGCTTCACCGCCTGATAATGTCGTCGCACTTTGACCCAATGAAATATACGACAAGCCAACATCAATTAAAGTTTGTAATTTGCGCGCAATAATCGGAACGGGTTTAAAAAATTCGAGCGCTTCTTCAACGGTCATTTGTAAAATATCATAAATATTTTTTCCCTTATATTTAATATCTAATGTTTCGCGATTGTATCGTTTTCCTTGGCATTCATCGCAGATCACATATACATCTGCTAAAAAATGCATTTCAACTCTAATCAAACCATCTCCTTCGCACGCTTCACAGCGACCACCTGCGACATTAAAACTAAAGCGCCCGACTTCATAACCACGCGCGCGAGACTCTTGCGTTGCCGCAAATAATTCACGCAGCGGTGTAAAAATACCTGTGTACGTTGCAGGATTAGATCGTGGTGTTCTGCCGATGGGACTTTGATTAATATCAACGACTTTATCTAAGTAATTTAATCCGGTGATATCATCATGCGCGCCAACGTCATTTAGATTCGCTTTATTTAAAGCATGGGCTGCAACAGGATATAACGTGTCATTAATTAAACTGGATTTTCCTGAGCCTGACACGCCCGTTACGCACGTTAATAATCCCAATGGAATATCAACCGACACATTTTTTAAATTATGACAGCGCGCATTGGTGATTTTAATGCTGTTGCGACACGTATTTTCAATGCGCTTTTTAGGTGTCTCAATAGATAATTTTCCTGATAAATATTGTCCCGTGATAGATCTTTCGGATTTCTCAATCTCTTTAGGTTTTCCTGCAAAAATAACTTCACCGCCGTGCTTGCCAGCGCCTGGACCAATATCAATTAAATAATCTGCATTTAAAATAGCTTCTTCATCATGTTCCACTACAATCACGGAATTGCCCAAATCCCGCAATCGAATTAATGTTTTTAATAATCGTTCGTTATCGCGTTGATGCAAGCCAATTGAAGGCTCATCTAAAATATACATCACGCCCATTAAACCAGAACCAATTTGACTGGCCAAACGAATCCGCTGTGCTTCACCCCCAGACAACGTTTCAGCGCTGCGATTTAACGTTAAATATTCTAAACCCACATCCAATAAAAATCCCAAGCGTGCATTCACTTCTTTTAAAATTTTATCGGCGATTTCTTTTCGATTACCTTTTAATGATAGTTTTGTAAAAAAATCATGGGCATCTGAAATAGACAGATTAGTTATTTCGGGTAAACTTTTATCGGCAATAAAAACATGTCGCGCTGATTGGCACAAACGAGTTCCCTCGCAGGTTTTGCAAAGCGCGGTCGTTAAAAATTTCGCTAGCTCTTCGCGAACGGCTTGCGATTCTGTTTCTTTATATCGACGTGATAAATTAGGTAAAATTCCCTCAAAAACATGTGTTTTTTGAATTTTGGCACCTTTGTGTGTTGCAAAAGTAAACGTAATTTCTTCATCTCCACTGCCTGAGAGAATTATTTTCTGAATTTTTTTAGGCAAGCTTTTAAATGGCAAATCCACATTAAATTTATAATGTTGCGCTAAGCAAATTAACATTTGAAAATAATGATAATTGCGCTTGTCCCAACCTCGAATGGCACCTTCACTTAATGACAGCTCCGCACTTTCCACAATTTTTTCAGGATCAAATGATTGCTCCATGCCCAAGCCATCGCAGCTTTCACAGGCGCCCATAGGGCTGTTAAATGAAAATAATCGGGGTTCTAATTCTTTGATGCTATAGCCACATTGTGGACACGCAAATTTTGCTGAAAAAATAGATTCTTTTTGATTATCAATAATCATTGCCAAGCCATCGGATAATCTTAATGCAGTTTCAAAAGATTCGGCTAGTCGTTGTTGAATATCAGCGCGAATTTTAATGCGATCAATGACCACCTCGATCGAATGTTTTTTCTGCAGATCTAATTTTCCAACGTCTTCTAATTCTTTAATAACACCGTCAATTCGAGCACGAATAAAGCCTTGTGATTTTAATGATTCAAATAGAGCTGAAAATTCACCTTTGCGCTCGCGCACGACAGGTGCTAGCAACATAATCGCCGTGCCTTGTGGCAAGCTCATGGCAGTATCAACCATTTGACTCACGCTTTGCGCTTCTAATTCATGATGATGCGTTGGACATTGTGGTTTTCCGACACGGGCATACAGCAGCCTTAAATAATCATAAATTTCGGTAATCGTACCGACAGTCGATCTTGGATTATGCGATGCCGATTTTTGTTCAATTGAAATAGCAGGTGACAGCCCCTCGATCAAATCTACTTCGGGTTTGTCCATAACAGATAAAAATTGCCTTGCGTACGCTGATAAAGACTCCACATAGCGCCTTTGTCCTTCTGCATAGAGGGTGTCAAATGCCAGTGATGATTTCCCCGAGCCTGATAGACCCGTGATCACAACAAGCTGATCACGCGGAATATCAACATTGATGTTTTTCAAATTATGGGTGCGTACGCCACGAAGGCTAATTGTTTTCATATTTATGTTAACTCTGTATACTGTCGATCTTGGTGAAATGGCTTAAAATGATCGGCAATTATAGTCTTTTTTTCAAGCTAACACTATTGGAATAGCACGTATGGAATGGATAATGACGTCTCAAAAAGCGCGATTAGTCCTAATTGTACTGGCCAGCATTATGGCGATCCGCATGCTGGGTTTATTCATGATTTTGCCTGTTTTTTCAGCGTCTGCTACGCAATTTCTACATGCAACACCCGGATTAATTGGCTTAGCGCTGGGCATGTATGGCTTAACACAGGCACTTTTTCAAATCCCTTTCGGCATGCTGTCTGATAAAATCGGCCGAAAACCTGTGATTTTAATCGGTTTAACGCTATTATTGATTGGCAGCGTCATCGCAGCGCGCGCTCATACCATTCACATTTTATTGCTGGGTCGTGCATTACAAGGCGCAGGCGCCATTGGCAGCACAGTTTTAGCACTCACAGCAGACTTAACACGCGATGAATCACGCAGTAAAGCCATGGCTTTAATGGGCTTATCAATTGGTCTTGCTTTTACTGTAGCTTTAATTGTAGGCCCTGTCTTAAATGGGCTGTTTGGACTATCTGGTATTTTTTGGGCGACGTGTATTTTAGCCGTTATTGCCATCTTATTATTAATCACGATTATTCCAAAGCCTTCAAACATACCAGCTAATACACTTCATGAATCTATTCAAAAACGATTTAAAATTATTTTGCAAGATCCAGATTTGTTGCGATTAAATTTTGGTATTTTTGCGCTGCATGCTATTTTAACGGCGATGTTTTTAGTGTTGCCGCTGATTTTATTGCAAAAAATAAAGCTCACAGAATGGCACCAGGTGAGCTTATATTTAAGCGTATTATTCGTTTCGTTTCTATTAGCGCTGCCGCTGATTATTATTTCTGAAAAGAAAAAGTTGACGAAACCCATTTTTTTAAATGCTATTGTTGCCATTATAGTTATTCAAATGCTGTTGATTTGGTTTCACAGTAGCTTACTATCTATTACAATTTTACTGCTGATTTTTTTTACCGCGTTTACTTTTTTAGAAGCAACACTGCCTTCTTTAATTTCCAAAATTGCGCCCGCGCACTTAAAAGGCACAGCGATGGGTATTTACTCTTCCTCGCAATTTTTCGGCATTTTTGTCGGTGGCGCTGTCGGCGGCTGGGTATTAACGTATGCGGATTTTCCGGGTGTATTTTTACTGTGTACCTGCATAGGCATGATATGGTTGTCTACTACTTTTTTTATGAAACCCGAGTTGCGAAAGTCAGCGGGAACAGGTAGCCTACCTGAAGTTGAAAACTAACAGGAGAGCATCATGGCACGTGGAATTAACAAAGTAATTTTAATCGGCAACTTGGGCAGCGACCCAGAAATTCGTCACACCCCCACCAACAACAGCGCTGTTGTCTCGGTGAACATCGCAACGAGCTCCGGCTGGCGCGATAAGCAAACAGGCGAAATGCAAGAGCGCACAGAATGGCATCGCGTGGTATTTTTTAATCGTTTGGCTGAAATCGTCAGTGAATACTTGCGTAAAGGCTCTAAAGTATTCGTTGAAGGCAGTCTGCGCACTCGCAAATGGACGGATAAAAACAATATCGAACGCTACACGACTGAAATCGTCGCTAACGAAATGCAAATGCTGGATAGCCGAGGTGGCGCTGCAACTGCAACCAACGGTCAGCCGCAATCTGCGTCAAATCAAGATGATCATCACGAATCTTCCATTCCTGCTAGTTCATCGAATGATTTTGAAGATGATATTCCGTTTTAAATAATTTTCTAAACCCTTTCTCTGCGCGAGAGAGGGTTTAGATTAGTGTCTAAAAACTTGTGGCGTCTCGCCGCCAGAACCCGAATTACTTCCATCAGCTTCTATTTCTTCGACATGAATTTCTCCGAAGGCAGGATCCATGGGCGGTGGTGTTGCTGGCAGTTTCCCTGCTGCTGGATCTGCTTCTTGCAGATTTTTGCGATTGCCATAAAAAGAATGTGCTGAATTCATTGCGGATACACTTCTCCTTTCTGCTTCTGTTTTTGGCAAGCTCTTATATTTTTCCATGCACTTTATATCAACGATTACTTTTCGATCTTCAACTGACAGTTGAGAAAGTATTGCCGCATATTCTTTTTTATCTTTTTTATCAATACTGAAGTATTCACAAATTAATTTTTGCTCTACTACATCGGGAGTGATACACGAGCCAAAACTTTTAAAAATAGTGGTACGAATTTTTTGTTCGCTTATTTTTTGATGAAATTGCTTTAATCGCATCACAGCAGAAACACTGTAAAGTATCGCGGCACAAATATTTAATATAATCGCCGCAGGTGGAAATAAAAATGCAATACCCAAACACACTGCACCAAGACCACAAAGCAAATTAGCCATGGCATCTAATCGTTGTTTTTCAATTTTATTTTTTTGCTTTAACTGCAATAATGTAATTAATTTTTTTTGTATTTTGGTTGGTTCTGTTGCAGAGAGCGCATCAACTTGTTGTTGAATTCTATTTTGCTTTAAAGTCAACAATGTTTTTAATTTTTCATCGTCACAAGATTTGATTTTAATCGTTAATGCAGAAAGTTTTTCTTCTCGATCTTCTAAAAGTGCGCCTTCATTTAATTTTTGAGTTGCGCGATACCAAGAATAGCCTGAGCGTGCCGCCATTAAAAACGAACCGCCGGCAAAAGCAAATGAGCTTGCAGAAAGCGCAAGTGATGCACCCAATGTCGCACCGCTGACCAGAAACAATGCTCTGATACCACCAGACTGATGCGCCATCATCAACATCGACACAAATCCCCACAAAGTACCGACAGGTGTTGCCACCATCGCCCAAAATAAATTGGTTGTAACCCATCTTCTTTTGGCCGCTTCGTTGTGCGCGCATAAATTAAGCCTGCTGCGCACTTCGCGCGCTGTTAAACCCGCCCAAATTGAATCAACCGTATTCCAATCTAAGCCACTCACCGATGAAGCCAGCACGCTATTGGCAATACCTTGCGCTAACGGCGAAGGCATCACTGACATGACATTTAAAACAGCGCCCAAAACAGACGATAATTGAATCGCATCAGTTGCTGTTGCTGCGCGGTCTTTTAAGGCTTTGTTTTTTTCGGCTAGTTCTTTTTGTATTTTTGCTTCAAGCGCTTCTCTTTTTTTTCTTAATTCAATCTGCTCCGGAGTTTCTAAAACTAGAGATGCTACTCGGTAAAATTGAGCCGTCAAAGCATCACGGAAAGATAGTTTTTTAGACGCCTGAGAAACTAAAACTGCCGAAGCGCGACGATACTTTTTCCATACATCAAAAGAATATCGCAATGCATTTAATTCTTCTTGCGTTTGCATAATTCTACTCCCTCACCAATTGATTGGTATGAATAATGCCATTCCAGCTTTCAATTAATTTTAGGAGACAAAGGGGAATTTGTCGCAGACTAAAATAAATCACGCCCAATTGTTCTTGTGATTTTTCAGAGTCTGTAATAGCAATTGATTTAATATTATTAATATTTAATTCAAAATTTTCAAAATTTATTTTATTAGTTTCAATATTTTCTTCGACCTCAAACTGAGAGAATAAATTCATGAGAATCTGCATTGCGGGCTCAAGTGCATCGCGCAAGTTTTCAGCGTCTTGCGTTGTTGCTGCCGATAGCTCATACAAAGCTTTGTCGATAAATAATAAATAGTGGTAAATAGAACGTAAATTACTAATTAAATAATTAAATTGTTGCTTAACGCGATAGGGGCGCATGCTTTCATATCGACCTGAGCGAATAATTTCGCGCAATTTTATTAAGCTTTTTACAATCGATGATTCAAGCTGGTTCACATCAGGATTGCTTCTACGGTCAATATGCTCAATAAATATTTTTTTGACAAAATCAGCTAAATAATGAAACTCATGCACACATTCAATAATCACGGCGCGACGCGCATTGAGCGGAAAAATAAATCTCGACACGAGCAACGTAATAATAATACCCAAGAAAATTTCAATCACGCGCATTTCTGCATAATGCAAATTTGCGCCCGTTGTAAAAACAATTAAGCAAAAAGTAACCATGCCGAGTACGGCGACATACGTAACATCGGTTCCACGACTGCTGGCGAATTTTGAAAAAAAGAAAGCGGCAATAATCAAAATACAAAAAATTAAAATGGGATTTGAAACATAATAAATAGTTAACACACCTAAAATCGCACCTAAAATAGTGCCGATCATTCGCATTGCGCCACGCAATACTTGCTGGCCTATGATGGCCTGGCTTCCCATGACAACAGCGATTGTGATTAAAACCCAGACTGAATTTTTATCTGGAAGCAGCGGCATAATCAAGCAGCCAATCGCGAACGCGATAGCGTATTTTAACGCGTGTATATTTTTTTCTTGGTGCCGGTAATAATACCGACGAAGCTGTTGAATCATAGTGGGCGTATTCTACCACTGATATTCGGCAAGTTAAATTAAGGAATTATTAAATAATGATATCTTATTCAACAATCAATTAGTTAGCTTACTCTGCTGCTTCGGCTTGCTCTTGACGATGGACCATTTCGACAACTGCCATCGGCGCATTATCGCCAGCGCGGAATCCGCACTTTAAAACACGCAAATAACCGCCTGGGCGCGCTTTGTTTTTAGGACCAATAGCGTTAAATAATTTTGCTACCACGCCCTTATCACGCAATCTTGAAAACGCTAAACGGCGATTTGCAACGCTATCTACTTTTCCAAGTGTAATTAGCGGCTCAACATGACGACGCAATTCTTTTGCTTTAATCAATGTTGTTTTAATTAACTCGTGTCTTAGCATAGAAACACACATGCTGCGAATTAACGCTTTTCTGTGACCCGAATTACGACCTAATTTTTTTCCACTTTTACGGTGATGCATATATCAACCCTTATCTTGTAATTCAGCTGGCGGCCATGGCTCAACCAACATTCCCAAACCTAAACCGCGCTGCGACAACACGCTCTTAATTTCTAGCAAAGATTTTTTGCCCAAATTAGGTGTCTTCAATAAATCATGTTCACTGCGCTGCACTAAATCACCGATATAATAAATATTTTCGGCTTTCAAACAGTTTGCAGCACGCACCGTTAATTCTAAATCATCCACTGGGCGCAATAAAACAGGATCTATATAATTTCTGCTTTGTTTTTTCTCTAATAAAGTTTCATGCTGCAAATCAACGAATGCTAATAATTGCTGTTGTAAAATCGTAGCTGAATAACGGATTGCTTCCTCTGGATCCAAGGTTGCGTTTGTTTCCAATTCCAAAATTAATTTATCCAAATCGGTGCGATTTTCAACACGCGCATTTTCAACTTGATATGAAACTCTTGTCACAGGAGAAAATGACGCATCCAACAATAACACGCCGATCGGGCGAGTTTCTTGGTACAATGCTGCTTCACGAATCGCTGCTGGTTGATATCCACGACCCATTGCGATTTTCAATTTCATTTTAATTTCGGTATCTTGCGTTAAATTGGCAATCACGTGTTCTGGATTGATAATTTCAACGCCGCTTTCTAGTGTAATATCTGCAGCGGTAACAGGTCCCTTGCCTTTTTTGTGTAAATTCAAGGTAATTTCGTTGTGACCTTCCATTTTGATTGCTAAGCCTTTCAGGTTTAACAAAATGTCGACAACATCTTCGCGAACACCTTCAATCGTGCTGTATTCATGCAATACTTTTTCAATTTGCACTTCAACAACAGCCGCACCTGGCATAGACGACAACAAAATACGTCGCAATGTATTACCTAGCGTATGACCAAAGCCACGTTCAAACGGTTCCAACACAATTCTATGATGAAAAGGCGAAATGTGTTGCACCTGAATACTATTTGGAGTCAAAAATGATTTATAAATATCCTGCATGTGGCGCCTCTATTGCTTATATTACTTAGAATACAACTCGACAACATAACTTACTTTAAACTCTTGCGGCAACTGATCCATATCTGGCTCAGCCTTATAAATGCCTGACATTGCTTTTGCATCAACTTCAACCCATGGTGTCGACTCACGGTGTTGTGCTAAATCAATCGCAGCTGAGATACGCAATTGTTTCTTTGCTTTTTCTCTAACAGAAATAACATCACCTGTGCTAACGGCATAAGACGCAACGTTGACTACTTGGCCATTCACTAAAATAGATTTGTGAGAAACCAACTGTCTTGCTTCAGCGCGCGTTACAGCAAAACCCATGCGGTAAACAACATTATCCAAACGAGATTCCAACAGGCGCAATAAATTTTCGCCTGTAGAACCTTTTGAACGATCAGCATCTTTGTAATACAAGCTGAACTTCTTTTCCAAAACACCATAATAGCGGCGAATCATTTGCTTCATACGTAACTGAGTACCATATTCAGTACTGCGGCTGCGTCGCTGCCAATGTTGTCCTGGTGTACGATCCAATTTACACTTTGTTTCAAGATCGCGAATACCGCTTTTTAAACCCAAATCAGTTTTTTCACGTCTGGAAAGGCGACACTTTGGTCCCAAATATCTTGCCATAAACTCAAACCCTTTTAGATGCTAACTTACTTAAACTCTTCGTTTCTTTCGTGCACGACAACCATTGTGTGGCAATGGTGTTTTATCAACCAAACGAATTACCTCTAGACCCGATGCGCGCATTGCACGTATTGCAGAATCTCTGCCAGCACCTGGTCCACTTACTTCAACGATTACGCGTTTTAAACCGTATTCTTCCATTGCTTTTTTGGAAACAACTTCTGCTGCCGTTTGTGCTGCAAAGGGTGTTCCTTTGCGGGAACCCTTGAAGCCAGAACGTCCGCCAGAACCTTGGCACAATACGTCACCCGATGGTGTGCACATTGTCACAACGGTATTGTTAAAAGTTGCCTGCACGTGTGCTATTCCCTCGGAAACTTTTCGCTTTGTTTTTTTCTTGATTGCCATTCTACCAAAACCTTTTATTAATCATGCTGAAAAAATAAAACCTACATGCGCACTGGTTTACGCTTTCCTTTGCGAGTCCTTGCATTTGTCTTTGTGCGTTGGCCACGAACAGGCAAACCTTTTCTGTGACGAATCCCAACATTACAACCCAAATCCATTTTGCGCTTAATGTGCATTGAAATTTCGCGACGTAAATCGCCCTCAACGTCAAATCTAGCGACTTCAGTACGAATCAAATCTAACTCTGCTTCAGTTAGCTTATTTACTTTAGTAGCGGGGTCAATTTTTGCGATGATGCAAATCTCTTCCGCGCGTGTTGAGCCAATACCAAATATGGACTGCAAACCAATTTTGATATGCTTTTCAGCCGGGATATTAACACCAGCAATACGAGCAACCGACATATTTTAAACTCCAAACCAACCAATAAAACCATGGGAAATCTTCCCTTAAAAAAGCCGCTTAGCATAACGTTCAGATAGTCAAAATGCAAGCTTAATTAACGCTAACCTTGACGCTGTTTATGCCTTGTATCCTTGCATATTACGCGCACAACTCGATTGCGTCTGACAATCTTGCATAATCTGCACATTTTCTTAATTGACGCTCTTACTTTCATAGCAAACCTCTTAAAAACCTCTTAACGAACCAAACCCATTTTTGAACTTCTGTTGCGTGTCTTTCTCATTAATGACTCATACTGATGACTCATTAAATGGGCCTGGACTTGAGCCATAAAATCCATCAAAACCACCACTACAATTAACAACGAAGTGCCGCCAAAATAAAACGGAACATTCCAGGCTAAAATTAAAAACTGAGGAAGCAGTGCAACCAAAGCTAAATAAATAGAACCCACCAATGTCAATCTTGTCATTACTCCATCTACGTAGTTAGCTGTTTGCTCACCCGGACGTATGCCTGGAATAAACGCGCCCTGCTGCTTTAAATTATCAGCTGTCTCTTTCGGATTAAAGACCAGCGCTGTATAAAAAAAGCTAAAAAATATCACCGCCGCAGCGAAAACGATCATATACGCTGGCTGCTCAAAGGACAAGGCCAACGCTACTTTATTTAACCATCCCAAACCCTTAACAGCACCCATAAACTTCGCAATTGCGCCTGGAAATAAAATAATACTTTGCGCAAAAATCGGTGGTATCACACCGGCCATATTAATTTTCAATGGCAGATGACTTGTTTGTGCTGCATACATCTTGCGACCTTCTTGTCGCTTCGGATAATTGATGGGTATGCGTCTTTGCGCACGTTCAAAATAAACCACAATCATCGTTACAGCCGTCACCACAGCCACCAACAAAACCAATGTAATAACTTGCATTTGGCCCTGTCTTACTTGATTCATTACCTCTGCAATAGCCTGAGGAAATCTTGCCACAATCCCTGAAAAAATAATCAGTGAAATTCCGTTTCCAACGCCGCGCTCAGTCATTTGTTCACCAAGCCACATAATAAACATAGTGCCTGTTACCAGAGTAATCACCGCGACAAAATAAAAAGTAAAATTAGGGTTAATTGCGACATTACTTGCAACCAACCACTTTGTAATAAAAAACGCCTGTAAAAAAGAGAGTCCGAGCGTTAAATAACGCGTGTACTGATTTACTTTTCTTCTTCCCGCTTCGCCCTCTTTTTTTAGCTGTATTAGCTTCGGCGAAATCGTTCCATACATCTGAACTATAATTGATGCGGAAATATAAGGCATAATGCCCAATGCAAAAATCGTCATGCGGCTTAATGAGCCGCCGGAAAACATATTAAACATCCCAAGCAAGCCGTTCTGATGCTGTTGAAATAAATTTGCAACTGCTTCAGGATTTAACCCTGGAACTGGAATGTATGTTCCGATTCTAAAAACTAAAATACCCAACAATACGAAAAGAAGTCTTTTTTTAAGCTCACTTAATCCACCGGACTTAAGGCCAGCACCCAACTTTTCGCTTGCCATGTTAAATCATTCCTCGATTTTTCCACCAGCAGCAATAATAGCGGCTTTTGCACCTGCTGTTACACCCACGCCACGCAAAGTAATAGATTTTTTAATTTCGCCTGAAGCAAATACTTTGACAAACTTAACAGACGCGCTAACAAGATTAGCAGTCTTCAGAAAAGCCAAATCAACTATAATATTATTTCCGTCTAGTTTATTTAATTCAGAAAGACGAATTTCAGCTTTCGCTAATGCTTTTCGTGATATAAAACCAAATTTTGGAATTCGGCGTTGCAAAGGCATTTGTCCGCCTTCAAAACCTACTTTATGATATCCGCCAGCACGAGCTCGCTGACCTTTGTGTCCACGTCCCGCTGTTTTGCCCATGCCGCAACCAATACCGCGACCTAAACGCTTTGTATTTTGCTTTGAGCCTTTTGCAGGAGAAATTGTGTTTAGTCTCATCTTACACTTCCTCAACTTTAACCAGGAAAGAAACTTTATTAATCAGCCCGCGAATGCATGCAGTATCCTCAATCAAAACTGATTGGCGAATACGGCTCAAACCCAGTGCTTTTACGCATTCAGCTTGTCTTGGCTTTCTGCCGAAACGGCTTCCTGTTAGGGTAACTTTTATTTGTGCATTTTTACTTTTCGTCATTTTGCTTTCCCATCAACTCTGTAAGTGACATACCACGTTTAGCTGCAACATATTCTGGTGTTAACATTTGAGTCAATCCCTTAATAGTTGCGCGAACAACATTCACGGGATTGGTTGAACCAACGTTCTTTGCCAATACATTTTGTACGCCCATCACTTCAAACACAGCGCGCATTGCGCCACCTGCGATAACGCCTGTTCCATCAGAAGCTGGCAACATCAATACTTTACTTGCACCATGTCTTGAGCGAACCTCATGATACAAGGTAGTGCCATTTAAATTAATTTGAATCATGCTACGACGAGCCGCATCAGTTGCCTTTTGAATTGCGTTTGGCACTTCTTTTGACTTACCCTGACCAAATCCAACACGTCCTTGACCATCACCCACGACTACCAACGCAGCGAAACCAAATACGCGACCGCCCTTCACTACTTTCGTTGTGCGTCTCACATTAACTAACTTATCAACATAACCATCCGTTTGAACAGATGAATCTGAATCATGTGCATGCTTAGCTGCCATAAAAAACACCTTTTAAAATTGGATTCCACCTTCACGCGCCGCTTCCGCCAATGCCTTAATACAGCCATGATAGCGATAACCAGAACGATCAAAAGCAACTTTTTCAACGCCTGCATCTTTACAACGTTTTGCTAGCAGCTTACCAACAAGTCCTGCTGCTTTCACATTGCCACAATGCTTTACTGCCGATTTAACATCTTCGTCAAGCGAAGATGCGGCAATCAAAACTTTTGCTCCGCAAGAAGTAAATACTTGCGCATAAATATGATTACTTGAACGAAAAACGCTAAGGCGATTTTCTTCCAAACGACGAATCGCATGTCTTGTGCGACCAGCTCTGCGTGCACGTGAGCCTTTTTTATCTATGATAGCCATTATTTTTTCTTACCTTCTTTCAATTCAATTTTTTCATCAGAGTAGCGAATTCCCTTGCCTTTGTATGGCTCAGGTGGGCGCACATCACGTATATTCGCTGCAGTCTGACAAACCATATGTTTGTCCGCGCCTTTTAAAATAATTTCTGTGTTGCTGGGCGTTTCAACATGAACTCCTTTTGGCATTTTAATGACAACAGGATGTGAAAGACCCACTGTCAAATCTAATGCATCGCCTTGTGCCTTTGCGCGATAACCAACGCCGATCAGCGTTAATTTCTTTTCAAAGCCTTGCGAAACACCGCTGACCATATTTTGTAAAATTGCTCGCGTAGTTCCAGCCAATGCGTTTGTTTTAAGATTGTCATTTGCTGCTGTAACTTGAATCACACCAGCATTATTTTCAACGCCAATTTCGCGCGGAATTTTAAAAGCAAGCTCACCCAACTTGCCTTTTACATGAACATCTTGTCCTGAAATTTTGAAGTCTACACCAGATGGCAACTTCACAGGATTTTTTGCAACTCTACTTGCCATGAAATTCCCCTAGCTCACAATACACAATATTTCGCCACCCTGACCAATTTTGCGCGCGTTTTTTGCTGTCATCACGCCTTTTGAATTGGAAACGATTGCAATTCCGAGACCATTTTCTACTTCTGGCAACTGATCTTTTTTGCCATAAATTTTCAAGCTAGGCCCGCTTCTTCTTTGGAGCTTTCGGATCACCGAGTGACCTTCATAATACTTAAGCTCTATTGAAAGAGTAGAAACACCTGACTCACTCTTAGTTTCTGCAAAAGCATTAATGTAACCTTCTTCTTCAAGAACTTTTGCAATGGCAACTTTTAGTTTTGAAGTCGGCATCATTACTGTTTGCTTAAAAACAGCCTGTGCATTTCGTATTCTTGTTAACATATCCGCTATTGGATCTTGAATGCTCATATTTCTATCCGCTCTAAAAAATTTCTACCAACTTGCCTTTCTCAAACCAGGCACATCGCCCCGCACCATTGCTTCTCGCAAATGTATTCTGCACAAACCAAACTTTCTTAATGTGCCCTTCGGTCTTCCACAAAAACGACAGCGATGACGAACACGAACTGGGCTTTCATTGCGACTGCGCTTTTGTAATTTTACAATTGCTTCGTCACGATTTTCAGGATCCTTACGAATAATTTCTTTTAACGCTTTTCTAGATGCTTTCATGCGTTGCGATAAAATCATTCTATTTTTGTTTCGTACTTTTACACTTGTCTTCGCCATAAAAAATTCTCAACCTTTAATCTTTAAGTGGAAACCCGAATGCTTTTAACAATGCACGTGCTTCTGCATCTGTTTTTGCATTTGTCGTAATCGTTACATCTAAGCCGCGAATCTTGTCAATTTTATCGTACTCGATCTCTGGAAAAACGATCTGTTCTTTAATGCCCAAGCTATAATTTCCACGGCCATCAAAAGATTTTGGACTAAATCCACGAAAATCTCTTATACGCGGTATTGCAATCGAAATCAAACGCTGTAAAAAATCATACATACGTTTTTTACGTAGCGTTACTTTGCAACCAATCGGCCAGTTTTCGCGAATCTTAAAACCCGCAATCGCTTTTCTGGTCATGGTGATCAGTGGTTTTTGACCTGATATTCTCGTCATGTCATCAACAGCATTGTTAATAATTTTCTTATCTTCTGCTGCATCACCAACACCCATATTAAGTGTAATTTTTGTTATCTTTGGGACTTCCATCACGCTGCTATAACTAAAATCTGCTTTTAGTTTTGTAGTTATTTCTTCGCGATATTTCTTTTCTAATTCAGTTGTCATGTTTCACCAATCCAGTTTCTTTTACTCAGCCGTATCAACCATTTCGTTATTTGATTTAAAATATCTCACTTTTATTTTTTTCTCATCTTTACCCGAAGCATCAATAAACTTAAAGCCTACTTTGTCCGCCTTCTTGGTTAGAGGATTTAATAAAGCAATATTTGAGATATGAATCGGAGATTCTCTCTCAACAATCCCACCTTCCGTTTTCTTTTGAGGGTTGGGCTTAATGTGTTTTTTACACAGGTTCACCCCTTCCACTAAAACACGAAGACCATCAAGATGTCTGATTACTTTTCCAGATCTACCTTTGTCTCGACCTGTTAACACTATTACTGTGTCATTTTTTTTAATTTTATTCATTTTTAGTCACACCACAAATCGTTTTATTTTATTACAATACTTCTAACGCCAAAGACACAATTTTCATAAATTTTGTTGATCTTAATTCACGTGTAACAGGTCCAAAGATACGCGTCCCAACAGGTTGC
This sequence comes from Gammaproteobacteria bacterium, assembly GCA_023266215.1. Lineage (GTDB taxonomy): Bacteria > Pseudomonadota > Gammaproteobacteria > Coxiellales > Coxiellaceae > JAHFRQ01. The sequence continues at coordinate 27,222 of JAHFRQ010000002.1, forward strand.
AATTGATTACTTAAAATAACCACTGCATTTGAATCAAAGCGAATAACTGATCCATCTGATCTACGAACACCTTTGCAGGTTCGCACAACAACAGCATCCATTACATCGCCTTTCTTAACTTTGCCGCGCGGTATTGCTTCTTTAATTGCAACTTTAATCACATCGCCAACACTTGCGTAGCGTCTCTTAGAACCGCCCAAAACTTTGATACACATCACCCGACGAGCACCGCTATTGTCCGCTACATCGAGTACTGATTGAACTTGTATCATCTCAAAACCCCTATACGATTAATTTGTAGATTCAGCACGTTTTTTAACATCAAACAATTCCCACGCCTTAGTTTTGGAAATGGGTTTACACTCACGAATCTCAACAAGGTCGCCTATATGGCATGTATTTTTTTCATCGTGCGCATGAATTTTTGACGAGCGACGCATAAATTTTCCATATTTCGGATGCTTGATTCGACGCTCAACCAATACGGTGATGCTTTTTTGCATCTTATCACTGACAACAGTACCGGTTAATGTGCGAATATTTTTTTTATTCTCAGTCATTTCTAAAACGCCTCTGCTTACGCTTGTTCATTTAAAATTGTTTTTACGCGAGCAATTGCTCTGCGCACTTTTCCATACAGATGAGGTCGTGGTGCTTCACCCATTCCGCCCTGCATTCTCAAATTAAATTGCTCTTTCAATAAAGATATAAGCTCTTCATTTAATTCAGATTTAGATTTCTTTCTTAATTCATCTGCTTTCATATCTACATCACCGTTCTTTGTACAAATATCGATTTTAAAGGCAGTTTTGCAGCTGCTCTTGAAAATGCGTCTTGCGCTAATTCTTTTGTAATGCCATCAATTTCAAACATGACACATCCGGGATGAATCTCAGCAACCCAATACTCAACATTACCCTTACCTTTACCTTGACGCACTTCTAAAGGCTTTTTACTAATTGGCTTATCTGGAAAAATTCGCACAATTAACTTTCCGCCGCGCTTAACGTGTCTTGTAATCGCACGTCTTGCTGCCTCAATTTGTCGCGCTGTAATTCTTCCTCGAGCCGTTGCCTTTAAGCCAAATTGTCCAAAAGCAACTGTATTTCCACGCGTCGCTAAGCCACGGTTTCTTCCTTTGAAAGCTTTGCGATATTTTCTATTCTTTGGCTGTAGCATTCTTTAGCCCCTTTCAGCATCAATATTTTCAGCACTTACGTCAGCCTGATCTGCTGATTTCGGCTTCTTTTCACCCTTGTAAATCCAAACTTTTACGCCAATGATTCCGTACGTTGTTTCAGCAACAGCCGTTCCGTAATCAATGTCCGCTCTAAATGTGTGTAGCGGAACACGTCCTTCGCGGCACCACTCTGTTCGAGCAATTTCTGCACCGCCCAAGCGACCCGCCAAGCAAATTTTAATTCCTAATGCACCATTGCGCAGCGTTGATTGAACTGCCTTTTTCATAGCGCGGCGGAACATAATACGCCTTTCTAGTTGTTGCGCAACCATTTCTGCCACTAACTTTGAATCTAATTCTGGTTTGCGAATTTCTTCAATAGTAATGTGCACAGGAACGTTCATAATCTTAGAAACTTCATGACGCAATGTATCAACATCGCTTCCCTTTTTTCCAATAATGACGCCAGGTCTTGCAGCATGAATTGCAATTTTTGCATTACGTGCCGGACGATCAATTTGAATGCGAGATACGGAAGCGCCTTTTAATCTTTTGCTTAAAAAAGACCTTACCTTTAAATCGGCATTTAAATAGTCAGCATATTGCCTGCTATTTGCAAACCACATCGATTTCCACTCTTCTGTAATCCCAAGTCGGATACCTGTTGGATTAACCTTCTGACCCATTTATTTCTCCAAATAAAAAATTAAACATCAGCTAATTTAACTGATATGTGACATGTGCGTTTCATAATTTGATTCGCTCTGCCTCTTGCTCTTGCTTGAAAACGCTTTGCAACCGGACCTTCATCTACAAAAATAGCTTTGACATAAAGATCGTCTAAATCAATACCTTGATTTTCCTGCGCATTTGCAATGGCAGAATTAACAACTTTTTTAACCAATTGCGCTGCTTTTTTTGAACTAAATTGGAGAATTTCAACCGCTGCTTCCGCTGACAATCCACGAACTTGATCCGCTACCAATCTTGCTTTTTGCGCACAGGTACCTGCGCGTTTTAATACTGCGATTGCTTCCATTATTTAGCTCCCCCTGATGCTCCGCCTGATGACGCAGGCGCTGACGATGCTGCTGCTGCAGCTGCTTCTTTTGTCTTGCGATCACCCGAGTGCGCGCGAAATGTTCGTGTCAATGCAAATTCACCTAATTTGTGGCCAATCATGTTTTCGCTGATATAAATTGGCACATGCGCCCTACCATTATGAATTGCGATTGTTAAGCCAATCATTTCTGGAACGATCATCGAACGACGCGACCAAGTTGGAATAGGACGTTTCGAATTTTCTTTTTTAGCCTTTTCAATCTTTTTTCGCAAACTTACATCTACGAAGGGGCCTTTTTTTACTGATCTTGGCACAAGCACTTCCTCATTTATTTTTTACGACGGTCACGAATAATCATCTTGCTCGTAAATTTATTTTTACGAGTTTTATAACCCTTAGTCGGAACACCAGTGGGGCTTACTGGATGACGACCACCTGATGTTTTACCTTCACCACCACCATGGGGATGATCAACTGGATTCATCGCAACGCCTCGAACTGTGGGTCTAATACCACGCCAACGTGCAGCACCGGCTTTTCCAAGCGAGCGAAGGTTATGCTCAGCATTGGCAACTTCACCGATACTAGCCTTGCAATCAATAAGTACTTTTCTCATTTCACCAGAGCGCAAGCGTAAAATAGCATACCCGCTTTCTTTTGCTGCAAGCTGGGCTGAAGTTCCCGCGCTTCTAATCATTTGCGCGCCTTTTCCAGGCTTTAATTCAACGCAATGAATCGTAGCACCCAACGGAATATTTTGCAGTGTTAAACAATTTCCAGCTTTGATTGGAGAATTATCGCCTGACAAAATTTCGTCACCTTGACGCAACCCTTTTGGGGCAACAATGTAACGTCTTTCACCATCGGCATAAACAATCAATGCAAGATGCGCGCTTCTGTTTGGATCATATTCAAGACGATCTACTTTTCCTGGAATGCCATCTTTATCTCTTTTAAAGTCAACAATACGGTAGTGTTGCTTATGACCACCGCCTCTGCGACGGACAGTAATTCTACCCACATTATTTCGGCCACTGCTGCGTGTTTTGGGTGAAATTAACGATTCGCATGGTCTTCCTTTATGAAGATCAGCCTCAACCACTTTCACTACAAAACGTCGGCCTGCCGACGTTGGTTTTGCCTTTACTAAAGCCATTTTTCTAACACTCCAAAATCACTACGCTAAATTAATTTCTTGTCCAGCTTCCAGCACTACGTAAGCTTTTTTCCATGAACCAGCCTTTCCAGCCACTCGTCCGAATTTTATTGCTCGCGCGCCCTTTACGTTGCAAATGTTAACTGACTTAACAGCAACACCAAACATTTTTTCAACCGCCGCTTTTACTTCGCTTTTATTTGTGCTTTTGATTACCTTAAAAGCATATTGACGGCAATTATTGGTTCCATTATTTGCTTTTTCAGATACATGAGGCTCTAGCAAAATATTGTATAAATTTTCTTTTCTCACGCTAAAGACTCCTCAAGCTTTTTCATTGCATCAACTGTCATCAATACTTTCTCAAATGAAAGTAGATTAACCGGACTTACTTTTGTATAGTCACAAACATCTACAAAGGGTAGGTTCTGCGCTGCCATGCTCAGGTTTTTATTTTCACCTGATTGGATAATAAGTACGTCGCTTAAATTCATCCCTTTCAAATAACCTACCAGTTCCTTTGTTTTAGGAGCCGGTAATTCTATCGCATTTATCAGCACAAATCGATCTTGACGTAGCAATTCTGACAAAATAATTTTTATGCCCTTCTTGTACATTTTTTTATTCAATTTTTGCTCAAAACTACGCGGTTTGGCTGCAAATGTAACACCGCCGCCACGCCATAGTGGCCCACGAGAAGTACCCGCACGTGCTCGACCCGTTCCCTTTTGTTTCCACGGCTTAGCACCACCACCTGCAACTTCTGCTCGTGTTTTTTGTGCTTTGCTGCCTTGACGGCCCGCTGCCTGATAAGCTGTCAGAATCTGATGGACCAAACCTTCATTGAGCTCGCACCCAAAAATCTGATCTGAAACTTCAACTGATGAGCCACCATTGATTGTTAATTTCATTTACCGGCTCCTTTTTTTCTTTTGACTGTTGCTTTGAGGACAACATATCCACCTGCTGTTCCAGGTATCGCGCCTTTCACTAAAATAAAGTTGCGATCTGCATCGATTTTAATAACAGGTTGGTTGATCGCGCTGCGATTCACATTACCCAAATGCCCCGCCATTTTTTTACCTTTGAAAACACGTCCTGGCGTTTGTCTTTGTCCTGTTGAGCCATGCGCACGGTGAGAAAGTGAGTTACCGTGTGTGGCATCTTGCATGGTGAAATGGTGGCGTTTAATAACACCAGCAAAACCTTTACCCATTGAAACACCCTGGATATCAAGATACTGGCCTTCTTGAAAGAGTGCGACTGTAATGCTATCGCCAACTTTTATTTCTGATAATTTTGATTTATCAGCTCTAAATTCATGAACCACATCACCCGCATCAACACCCGCTTTAGCAAAGTGCCCAGCCATTGATTTGTTCACACGAGATGATTTTTTATTTCCAGTCGTAATCTGGATAGCATCATAGCCATCTATGTCACTCGTTTTAACTTGAGTAACACGATTAGGAATTACTTCAATAACAGTGACAGGGATAGACTCACCCGCATCTGTGAAAACACGAGTCATTCCTCGCTTTAGCCCAACTAAACCAACCGACATTTTATTTCTCCAAAACTACAATTACTCAACACTCTCAACACTAATCTGAACATCAACACCCGCCGCTAAATCTAAGCGCATCAAGGCATCAACCGTTTTTTCAGTTGGCTGTAAAATATCAACCAAGCGTTTATGAGTTCTAATTTCATATTGATCTCTCGCATGTTTATCAACGTGCGGCGAAACCAAAACAGTAAATCGCTCAATTTTTGTTGGCAAAGGAATCGGACCCTTAATTCTGGCACCGGTACGCTTCGCTGTATTAACGATTTCTTTTGTAGAGCGGTCAATCAGCTTATGATCGAATGCTTTTAATCGAATTCTGATACGCTGATTATTATTAACTATTGCCATGACTTTTTTCCTAACTACTCAATAATTTTAGCGACGACACCTGCACCCACTGTGCGGCCACCTTCGCGGATTGCAAAACGCAATCCTTCTTCCATCGCAACGGGAGCGATGAGCTCTACCTTCATCTTTACGTTGTCGCCTGGCATTACCATTTCTACGCCTTCTGGTAATTCACATGCACCGGTTACGTCTGTCGTTCTAAAATAGAATTGTGGACGATAGCCTTTAAAAAATGGTGTGTGACGTCCGCCTTCTTCTTTCGATAGCACGTATACTTCTGCTTCGAACTTGGTGTGCGGTGTAATAGAACCTGGTTTTGCAAGCACTTGACCACGTTCTACGTCTTCACGTTTTGTACCACGTAAAAGGACGCCTACATTATCACCAGCACGGCCTTCATCCAAGAGTTTTCTGAACATTTCGACGCCGGTGCAAGTTGAACGTGCAGTTGGGCGGATACCGATGATTTCAATATCTTCACCGACTTTAACAATACCGCGTTCAATACGGCCGGTTACAACGGTTCCACGACCTGAAATTGAGAATACGTCTTCAATAGGCATCAAGAAAGGCTTGTCGATGTCACGTTTAGGTGCTGGGATATACGCATCCATTGTTTCAACGAGTTTCACAACAGCAGGAACACCGTATTGACCTTGATCGCCTTCGAGTGCTTTTAAAGCAGAGCCGATGATGATCGGTGTTTTATCGCCAGGGAAGTTGTATGTTGTTAATAGATCGCGTACTTCCATTTCAACTAATTCTAATAGTTCTGCGTCATCGACCATGTCAGCTTTGTTAAGAAATACCACGATGTATGGCACACCCACTTGGCGAGCAAGCAAGATATGTTCACGTGTTTGTGGCATAGGGCCGTCTGCAGCGGACACGACTAAAATTGCGCCGTCCATTTGAGCGGCACCCGTGATCATGTTTTTAACGTAGTCAGCATGTCCTGGGCAATCTACGTGTGCGTAGTGTCTTTTTTCACTTTGGTATTCAACGTGTGAAGTCGCAATGGTAATACCACGTGCTTTTTCTTCTGGGGCTTTGTCGATTTTATCGAATGCCAATGCTTCGCCACCGAACTTTTCTGACATGCATTTTGTTAATGCCGCAGTAAGCGTGGTTTTACCATGATCGACGTGACCGATGGTACCAACGTTGACGTGTTCTTTATCGCGTATAAATTTTTCTTTGGACATTGCTTTTTCCCCTTTACTTTTGACTAGATTGTTTTTTAATAACCGCTTCTGCAATACTTGCAGGCGCTTCCGAATATCTTAAAAATTCCATTGTGTAAGTCGCTCTACCTTGGCTCATTGATCTAAGATCGGTCGCATAACCAAACATCTCAGCCAAAGGAACATGTGCATCAACGATCTTTCCAGATGGGCCTTCATCCATACCATGAATAACACCGCGTCGACGATTTAAGTCACCAACGACGTCACCCATATAATCATCAGGAGTAACCACTTCCACTTTCATCATTGGCTCAAGTAATATCGCGCCCGCTTTTGCAGCGCCTTCTTTAAAGCCAATAGATCCTGCGATTTTAAATGCCATTTCGTTAGAATCGACATCGTGGTACGAACCATCAAACAAAGTAACTTTAACGTCGACCACTGGAAATCCAGCGATAACACCGTTTTGCATTTGTTCCTTAATACCCTTTTCAACGGCTGGAATATATTCTCGCGGAATTGCACCACCCACAACTTCATTGGCAAATTCAAACCCTTCGCCCAGCGGTTTTGGCTCAAGACGCAACCAAACATGTCCGTATTGACCACGGCCACCGGTTTGACGAATATACTTTCCTTCTTGCTCAACTTGCTTCTTGATCGTTTCTCGATAAGCAACCTGTGGCTTACCAACATTGGCATCTACTTTAAATTCGCGCATCATACGATCAACAATAATTTCCAAATGCAATTCGCCCATACCAGAAATAATGGTTTGACCTGTTTCTTCATCTGTGTGAACTCGAAATGATGGATCTTCTTGCGCCAATTTACCCAAAGCAACACCCATCTTTTCTTGATCGGCTTTTGTTTTTGGTTCAACAGCAACAGAAATAACAGGTTCTGGAAATTCCATTTTTTCCAGTGTAATTACTTTATCGAGATCACACAGCGTGTCACCGGTTGTTACGTTTTTCATGCCCACTAAAGCTGCGATGTCGCCAGAATGAATTTCTTTAATTTCTTCTCGTGTATTAGCATGCATTTGTAAAATACGGCCAATACGTTCTTTTTTGAATTTAATGGGGTTATAAACAGTATCGCCTGATTTTGCACTGCCAGAATAAACGCGAATAAAAGTTAACGTGCCGACAAATGGATCTGTCATAATTTTAAATGCTAGTGCAGCAAAAGGTGCCGCATCATCTGCTTTACGCGTATCAGGCTCGCCTTTTTCTGTTTCGCCATGAATCGCCACAACATCTTCCGGTGAAGGCAAGTATTCAATAACGGCATCAAGCATTGCTTGAACACCTTTATTTTTAAATGCTGAACCACACAAAACCGGAACAATTTGGCTGGCAACTGTACGCGCGCGCAAACCCAGTTTAATTTCTTCCGCGGTTAATTCACCCGTTTCTAAATATTTTTCCATCAACTGATCATTTGCTTCTGCCGCAGCTTCAATCATTTTGTCGCGCCACATTTTGCAATCAGCAAGCATATTTTCTGGGATGTCGCGAGGCTCATAGGTCATTCCGCGATCTTCTTCATTCCAATAAATCGCTTTCATGCGAATTAAATCAACCACGCCTTCAAAATTTTCTTCAGCACCGATTGGCAATTGAAGCGGAACAGGTCTGCCATTTAAGCGTTTTTCAATTTGGCCGACGACGCGGAGAAAGTTTGCACCCGCGCGATCCATTTTATTAACAAACGCAATACGTGGAACACCATATTTATTTGCTTGACGCCACACTGTTTCGCTTTGCGGCTCAACACCACCAACGGAACAAAAAACAGCAACCGCGCCATCTAAAACTTTTAATGATCTTTCAACTTCAATCGTAAAATCGACGTGACCTGGGGTATCAATAATATTAATGCGATGATTGGCGAATTGCTTATCCATGCCTTGCCAATGACAAGTCGTTGCCGCAGAAGTAATGGTAATACCGCGCTCTTGTTCTTGCTCCATCCAATCCATAACGGCACTGCCTTCATGCACTTCACCCATTTTATGAGAGACGCCAGTGTAATAAAGCACGCGTTCGGTTGTGGTCGTTTTTCCAGCGTCAATATGGGCCATAATGCCAATATTGCGAGTATGTTTTAAGGGTGTTGTGCGTGTTGACATATCAAATTACCACCGATAATGTGCGAATGCTTGGTTTGCTTTAGCCATACGATGCACGTCTTCACGTTTTTTTACAGCACCGCCTCTTCCTTCGATTGCGTCTAAAATTTCATTTCCTAAACGAATCACCATTGTTTTTTCATTGCGAGTATTTGCATATTCAACAACCCAGCGCATTGCCAACGTTAAACGTCTTGCAGCACGAATTTCAACGGGGACTTGATAAGTCGAACCACCCACGCGACGAGATTTAACCTCGACTGACGGTGTTACGTTTTCAAGTGCTTTTTTAAATGCATTAATGGCAGCCGCACGCGATGCTTCATCTTCGCGAATATCACCTGTTATTTTTGCAGCAGAAGCAATCGCTTCTTGAGAATCTATAGTTTCTGCAACAGTGGATAATTTATTTGTTTTCTTTAATTGTTTTACAACAAAATCAAGTGCGCCATACACAGCATTTTCCGCAACTGATTTTTTTCCTGCTTGCATAACAGAATTAATAAATTTTGCTAGTAACTTACTTTTAAAAAGCGGGTCAGGCAAAATTTCTCTTTTTGGGGCTGCTTTACGTCTAGCCATTACTTCATCTCCAATTATTCTTTAGGTTTCTTAGCGCCATATTTCGAACGTCCGCGACGACGACCTGTAACACCTGCGATATCCAAGCTACCACGCACAACGTGATAACGAACACCTGGTAAATCTTTTACACGACCACCGCGAATCAATACGACCGAGTGCTCTTGTAGATTATGGCCTTCACCACCGATGTAGGCAGTTACTTCACTACCATTGGTTACGCGAACACGCGCAACTTTACGTAATGCAGAGTTTGGTTTTTTGGGCGTGATTGTGTAAACGCGTGTGCACACACCTCTTCGCTGCGGACAACCCGCCAGCGCAGGTACGTTTGTCTTTTTCACGCTGACTACGCGTGGTTTTCTTACCAGCTGATTAATTCTAGCCATTATCTAGATTTCTCCAATAAAAACAGCGTCAGATCAATCATCTTACTTTGTTAAGATGACTCTGCCCGCTGTATTCAAACTAAAAACACAACAGAAACGTATCGAATAAACGGATCGGGAATTCTAAAGAAAGCCAGCCGTTCATGTCAAGCAGATTTACTTACATTGACCTATAAAATCTTAAAAAAACATTTCTAAATCAAGCGTGCAACATCTTACACAAACCTATCGAACAAGAACACATAAAAATCATTTATTTTTCATAATTCTTATTCTTTCGATGCAGCCTCTTGATTTTGAGCGTCAGAAGAAGACTTCAGCGCTTCACTCAACGCTTGTTCTGCTTCATCAGCAGTCACTGTTTTTGTCTGCGCTTCAATAAGCCCAACTGCTTTTTCGCGACGCTGCACGTGATACGCAAAGCCTGTACCCGCAGGAATCAAGCGTCCTACAATCACGTTTTCTTTTAATCCGCGCAACTCATCGGATTTTCCAGCAACCGACGCGCCAGTTAAAACTCGCGTTGTTTCTTGGAATGAAGCTGCTGAAATAAATGATTCAGTCGCCAACGATGCTTTAGTAATACCCAACAATATAGGTTGGTATGTTCCGCGCAAACCGCTGTCTTTTTCAACTTTAGCGTTTGCTTCGCGCATTGCAATATACTCAACTTGCTCGCCCTTCAAGTAAGGCGTATCACCTGACTCAAGAACAGCCACTTTTCTGAGCATTTGACGAATAATGACTTCGATGTGTTTATCATTAATTCTCACGCCTTGTAGTCGATAAACATCTTGCACTTCGTTCACAATATAATTCGCCAACGTGCTCACACCCAATAATCTTAAAATATCATGTGGGTCAACCGGTCCGTCAGAAATAACTTCTCCTCTTGCAACCGTTTCGCCTTCAAAGACGTTGACACGACGCCATTTCGGAATAAGCTCTTCATAAACAGTACCGTCTTGCGCTGTAATAACAAGACGACCTTTGTCTTTGGTTTCTTTACCGAAGCTCACGATACCTGAAATTTCAGCTAAAATAGCCGCGTCTTTTGGTTTTCTTGCTTCGAATAAATCTGCAACACGTGGTAAACCACCTGTAATATCGCGTGTTTTTGATGTTTCTTGCGGAATACGCGCAATAACGTCACCCACCGATACCGCTGCATTGTCTTCTTTAGAAATAAACGTGCCTTCAGGTAAATAATACTGCGCAGGCACTTTTCCACCCGCCAAGGTAATATCATTTCCTGATTCATCAACTAACTTAACCATCGCGCGCATTTCTTTGCCGCTGGGTCCACGTTGTTTTGCATTGGTTACTACAACGCTTGTCAAACCAGTCAACTCATCCGTTTGACGCTTCATAGTAACGCCATCGACTAAATCAACGAACTTAAGCTTACCCGCGACTTCCGTGATAATAGGATGCGTGTGCGGATCCCACTGAGCAACTATCTGACCCGCTTTTACCATGCCACCATCAACTACTGATAACACAGCACCGTAAGGCAATTTATATTGCTCACGCTCTACGCCATTGGCATCATACACAACCAATTCACCCGAACGAGATACGGTAACGAAATTTCCGCTCGCATTTTGCACTGATTTCAAGTTATTTAATTTAACTTTACCATCAGATTTTACCTGGACATTGCTTGCTGCCGTTGATCTTGACGCCGCGCCTCCGATGTGGAAGGTACGCATGGTTAACTGTGTTCCTGGTTCGCCGATAGATTGCGCCGCAACCACACCGACTGCCTCACCGATATTAACCAAATGTCCGCGACCTAAATCACGACCATAACACAATGAACAAATTCCATGCTTTGCATCACACATAATAGCGGAACGCACCATAACGCGATCAACACTGTGTCGATCTAAAATATCGACAGCGCGTTCATCTAATAATGTATTTTCTTCAAAAAGTACTTCGCCAGATTTCGGATCTAAAACCGATTCTACTAATACACGACCCAAAACACGTTCGTGCAATGGTTCAACAACATCACCGCCTTCAATATGCGGCTTCATTTCGATACCATGCGTTGTACCACAATCCACTTCTGTCACAACCAAATCTTGTGCCACGTCAACTAAACGACGTGTCAAATAACCTGAGTTTGCAGTCTTTAATGCAGTATCAGCCAACCCTTTACGCGCACCGTGTGTTGAAATAAAGTATTGCAACACGTTCAAACCTTCTCGGAAGTTAGCCGTAATAGGTGTTTCAATAATCGCGCCATCTGGTTTTGCCATCAAGCCCCGCATACCAGACAATTGACGAATCTGAGCAGCTGATCCTCGAGCACCGGAGTCTGACATCATGTAAATTGAGTTAAACGATGTTTGCTGTACTGAATTGCCTTTTGCATCAACCACTGTTTCTGTCGCTAATTTATCCATCATCGCCTTAGCCACTTTTTCATTTGCGTGCGACCAAATGTCGACGACTTTATTATAGCGCTCACCTTGCGTTACCAAACCTGATGAATATTGTTTTTCAATTTCACGCACTTCTTCTTCGGCTTTCGCAACAATAGTCTGCTTGCTTTCTGGAACCACTAAATCATCAATGCCGATTGAAATACCAGAATAAGTCGCATATCTAAATCCGGTATACATTAATTGATCGGCAAAAATAACCGTTTCTTTCAAGCCTAAATTTCGATAGCTGACGTCTAATAATTTCGAGACAGCTTTTTTCGTCATCGCTTTATTAATTAATTCAAATGCCAACCCTTTTGGCACAATTTGCCACAACAAAAGACGACCCACCGTCGTATCAACCATGATAAATTGCTCAGCGGCATCTTTATCATCAGCAGTCACTTTTGTTTCATAAATACGTGCTTTAACGCGCGCTTGCAAATCAACACTGCCTGTTTCATAGGCACGCACCACTTCATCAACATTGGCAAAAATCATGCCTTCGCCTTTTGAATTAACTTTTTCGCGTGTCATAAAATACAAGCCCAAGACAACGTCTTGTGTTGGAACAATAACAGGATCACCATTTGCTGGGTGCAAAACGTTATTAGTTGACATCATCAAGGATCGCGCTTCAAGTTGTGCTTCCAAAGTCAGCGGAACGTGAACAGCCATTTGGTCACCGTCAAAGTCAGCGTTATAAGCTGTACAAACGAGCGGGTGCAATTGAATTGCTTTACCTTCAACTAAAATTGGCTCAAATGCCTGAATACCCAAGCGGTGCAAAGTCGGTGCGCGGTTTAAAAGCACGGGATGTTCGCGAATGACTTCTTCTAAAATATCCCACACTTCTGGCACTTCCATTTCAACCATTTTTTTCGCCGCTTTAATGGTTGTTGCTAAATCACGACGTTGTAATTTGCTATAAATAAACGGCTTAAATAATTCGAGCGCCATTTTTTTCGGCAAACCACATTGATGCAATTTTAAATTCGGGCCAACCACGATAACAGAACGACCAGAATAATCGACGCGTTTACCTAATAGATTTTGACGGAAGCGGCCAGATTTACCTTTAATCATATCTGCCAGCGATTTTAATGGGCGCTTGTTAGAACCCAAAATTGCGCGACCACGACGACCGTTATCCAATAATGCGTCTACTGCTTCTTGCAGCATGCGTTTTTCATTTCGAACAATAATATCGGGCGCATTTAATTCTAATAATCTTTTTAAACGATTATTGCGATTAATCACTCGACGGTATAAGTCATTTAAATCAGAAGTTGCAAAACGTCCGCCATCGAGTGGTACCAATGGTCTCAAATCAGCTGGCAACACCGGCAATACTTCTAAGATCATCCAGTCTGGGCGATTGCCGGATTCTTTAAAGGCACCCAATACTTTTAGTCTTTTTGTGATTTTCTTAATTTTGGTTTCAGAAGTCGTCTTAGGTAATTCTTCATGTAGAGACGCAATCTCTTGATCCAAATCAATGCGATGCAATAATTTTTTAATTGCTTCTGCACCCATCAAGGCTTCAAAGTCATCGCCATGCTCTTCTAATGCATCAAGATAAGCTTCCTCTGACAGCATTTGGCCAACTTGTAAATCCGTCATGCCAGCATCAGTCACAATATAGCTTTCGAAATATAATACGCGCTCAATATCGCGCAACGGCATATCCAGCATCATACCGATGCGGGATGGTAAAGATTTTAAATACCAAATATGCGCAACAGGACAAGCCAATTCAATATGACCCATGCGATCACGACGTACTTTTGCGAGCGTTACTTCAACGCCGCATTTTTCGCAGACAACACCACGGTGTTTTAAACGCTTGTATTTTCCGCACAAGCATTCGTAATCTTTAATGGGTCCGAAAATCTTCGCACAGAATAAACCATCGCGTTCAGGCTTAAACGTACGATAGTTAATCGTTTCAGGTTTTCTAACTTCGCCATATGACCATGAACGAATTTCTTCAGGTGATGCTAGCTTAATGCGCAAGGCATTAAATTCAGTCACTAATCTTGATTTAACTTGCTTTAATAGATCTCTCAAGATGACGCCCTCGTGCTTAAATTAAAAACCACATTATTAATTTGATTCCAAATCAATATCTATACATAACGAACGTATTTCTTTTACCAATACGTTAAACGATTCTGGCATGCCGGCATCCATACGATGATCACCATCAACAATGTTTTTATACATTCTGGTTCGGCCATTCACGTCGTCAGATTTTACGGTCAACATTTCTTGCAATGTATAAGCAGCACCATAAGCCTCAAGCGCCCACACTTCCATTTCACCAAATCGTTGACCACCAAATTGCGCTTTACCACCCAATGGTTGCTGCGTTACCAAACTATATGAACCCGTTGAACGCGCATGCATCTTATCATCAACCAAGTGATTGAGTTTCAGCATGTACATATAGCCTACAGTCACAGGTCGCGTGAATTGTTTGCCCGTTCTACCATCGTGCAAAATAGTTTGACCCGATTCTGGAAGACCTGCCATTTTTAACAGATTTCTAATTTCTGCTTCGCTGGCACCATCAAAAACAGGTGTTGAAACAGGAACGCCGCCTTTTAAGTTGCGCGCCAATTCCATTACTTCTTTGTCTGACATTACATCCACATTTAATTTTTGTGAATAACTGGTTCCGTATAATTTTGTTAAATAATCACGGATTGTTTGTATTGATGCTTGTTGCTCTAGCATTGCGCCGATTTTACGACCCATGCCTTTTGCCGCCCAGCCCAAGTGTGTTTCCAATACTTGCCCAATGTTCATACGAGAAGGCACGCCCAATGGATTTAACACAATATCAACGGGTGTTCCATCTTCTAAATAAGGCATATCTTCGACAGGCACAATCGTTGAAATAACCCCTTTGTTACCATGACGACCGGCCATTTTATCACCGGGTTGAATACGGCGTTTCACTGCCAAATACACTTTAACAATTTTAATAACGCCCGGCGCCAAATCATCACCCTGCGTTAATTTTTGACGCATTGATTTTAATTTTTCGTCTCTTTCGGCATGCAGCGATTGATATTTTTGCTGCGCTGCTTCCAAGCGTTGATGTGATTTTTCATCACGCAAACGAATTGCAAACCATTTATCACGCGATAATGATTTTAAATAATCAGCGGATATTTTCGCGCCTGATTTTAATTTATCAGGCCCGCCATCCACAGTTTGGTCTAGTAGAAATTTTTCCAAGCCATCAAATAATGCTTGTTCTCGTATGCGCAACTCATCATCCAAATCTTTCTGCACTTGAATCAATTGCTCTTCTTCAACTTGAAGCGCACGCGCATCTTTTTTCACGCCATCGCGCGTGAACACACGAACGTCAATCACTGTTCCTGATACGCCTGGCGCAACACGAAGCGAGCTATCTTTTACATCAGATGCTTTTTCGCCGAAAATGGCGCGCAATAATTTTTCTTCTGGTGTTAATTGTGTTTCGCCTTTAGGAGTTACTTTACCCACTAAAATATCGCCGGCTTTTACTTCAGCGCCAACATAAACAATGCCAGACTCATCAAGTTTTGATAGTGCGCCTTCGCCAACATTAGGAATATCAGCTGTAATTTCTTCTGAACCTAATTTTGTATCGCGCGCAATACACGTTAAATCTTGAATATGAATTGTCGTGAAACGATCTTCTTCAACTAGTTTTTCAGAAATCAAAATCGAGTCTTCAAAGTTATAACCGTTCCAAGGCATAAATGCGACCATCAGATTTTGACCCAGCGACAATTCACCGAGATCTGTCGAGGGACCATCTGCCAATACGTCACCTTCTTTAACAACATCGCCAACATTGACAATGGGGCGTTGGTTAATACAAGTATTTTGATTTGAACGTGTGTATTTTGTAAGATTATAAATATCAACACCCACGTTTTCATCTGTTTTTAAAGCCTTTTCATCAACACGCACAACAATACGCGAAGCATCAACAGCTTCAATAATGCCATCGCGACGCGCAGCAACGGTGACACCCGAATCAACAGCAACCATACGTTCCATGCCCGTTCCCACTAAAGGCTTTTCGGGTTTGATGGTCGGCACAGCTTGACGCTGCATGTTTGATCCCATTAATGCACGGTTTGCATCGTCATGTTCCAAAAATGGAATAAGAGATGCAGCAACCGATACGATTTGACGTGGCGACACGTCAACAAAATCTACATTGTCAGGTGTTGTTAATGTGAACTCGCCTTTATGACGAGAAGAAACCAATTCATCAAGCAATTTTCCACTTTCGTCCATATTCGTGTTTGCTTGCGCGATATGATAATCACCCTCTTCAATCGCAGATAAATATTGCAACTCATCCGTGACGCGACCATCAACCACGCGACGATAAGGACTTTCTAAAAAGCCATATTCGTTTGTACGCGCGTAAACGGAAAGCGAATTAATCAAACCAATATTAGGGCCTTCTGGTGTTTCAATAGGACAAACACGGCCGTAGTGCGTTGGATGCACGTCACGAACTTCAAAACCCGCTCTTTCGCGTGTTAGACCGCCAGGTCCAAGAGCTGAAACGCGACGTTTGTGCGTCACTTCAGATAAGGGGTTATTTTGATCCATAAATTGTGACAATTGACTTGAGCCAAAGAATTCTTTCACGGCAGCAGCAACAGGTTTAGCATTCACTAAATCTTGTGGCATTAAAGTATCCACATCAGCCAAACTTAAGCGATCTTTGACAGCACGCTCTACGCGAACCAATCCAACTCGGAATTGATTTTCAGTCATTTCACCCACGCTTCGAACGCGACGATTTCCCAAGTGATCAATATCATCCACTTCACCTTCGCCATCGCGAATACCCACTAAAACTCGCAACACATCGACAATATCTTCTTTCGATAAAGTGCCAGAACCTGTTAAATCTTCTCTGCCAACACGACGGTTAAATTTCATGCGGCCGACTGCCGATAAATCATATCGGTCAGCTGTAAAAAATAAACTTTCAAATAGACTTTCTGCAGATTCTTTTGTAGGCGGTTCACCTGGACGCATAATGCGATACACTTCAACCAAGGCATCCATTTTTGATGTCGCTGTGTCGAGTTTTAATGTATCTGAAATATAAGCGCCGCACTCAATTTCATTGATATACAAAGTATCAATTGATCGAATATCAAGGGCTCTTAGCGCTGCAATCAATTCAACTGTTAATTCTTGATTTGCATCCGCTATCAATTCACCTGTTTCTTTGTTGACAATAGCTTTAGCTAATCTACGGCCCACTAAATAATCTTCTGTTACTTCCAGTGTTTTCGTGCCCGCTTTTTCAATACGTCGAATATGGCGCGCAGAAACACGGCGATTGGCTTCAACAATAATACTGCCGTCGGTATCGATGATATCCATGGTTGCCAATTCACCGCGCAATCTATTTGGCACCAACTCTAAAATAATTTTATCTTTTTCTAATCGAAACACGTTCATCTCATAAAACATACTGAGAATATCTTCAACGCCGTAACCTAATGCACGCAAAATGACAGTCGCTGGTAATTTACGACGACGATCGATTCGAACAAAAATACAGTCTTTTGGATCAAATTCAAAATCCAACCATGAGCCACGGTAAGGAATCACTCGTGCTGAATATAATAATTTTCCAGATGAATGCGTTTTGCCTTTGTCATGCTCAAAGAAAACACCCGGAGATCGATGCAGTTGAGAAACAACAACACGTTCGGTACCATTAATAACAAGGCTTCCTGTCTCTGTCATCAGAGGCAGTTCGCCCATATAAACTTCTTGTTCTTTAATCGCTTTAATCGCAGATTGATCTTTTGCAGCTTCTTTATCGAATACAACAAGACGCATTTTAACTTTCAATGGCGCCGCATAAGTTAAGCCGCGCAACTTACATTCTTTAACATCAAATAGTGGTTCGCCTAACGTATATGAAACATATTCTAGGCGTGCATTGCCTGAATAGCTTTCAATGGGAAAAACAGATTTAAACGCAGCTTGCAAGCCAACATCTGCTCGCTTATTTTCTGGCACGCCCGCCTGTAAAAATTGCTGGTACGAATTAATTTGTATGCCGAGAAGATAAGGCGTCTTCATTACTTCGGTACGACTTTGGCCCAAGCGCAATCTCACGCGCTTTTTTTCGGAACCGGAAGTTACAGTATATCGATCTTCTCTGTGAACTTGTTTTGCCATATTAAAGTCGCCCCTTAGGTTTACATATCATTTCATTGTCGAGCACTAAAAACAAAAAAATAACAGAGCAATAAGAATCAACATTATCGCTCTGAAATAGTTATATATTACTTACTTGATATCGACAGTCGCGCCTGCTTCAACCAATTTTTTCTTCATGTCTTCAGCATCCGCTTTAGTAATGCCTTCTTTCACTGTTGCAGGAACAGCTTCAACCATATCTTTCGCTTCTTTCAAACCTAAACCAGTGATTTCGCGAATAACTTTGATCACACCAATTTTGTTTGCACCGAAAGATGTCATAATGACGTCAAATTCAGTTTTTTCTTCGACAGCTGCAGCTGCTGCTGCAGGTCCTGCCACTGCAACCGCAGCCGCAGCAGAAACACCAAACTTTTCTTCCATGCTTTTCACAAGATCGCAAACATCCATCACGCTCATATTTGCAACTGCTTCTAAAATATCGTTCTTTGAAATTGTAGACATTTTTATTACCTCAAAAATTTATTAAAATTAAAATTACGCCGCTTTCTTTTGTTCAGATACTGCGCCAAACGCTCTAACTGCTTGCGCTGTAGGTTCATTCAATGTACGAACAAACTTAACTATCGGTGCTTTCATTACTGCAACCAACTGAGTGAGCGCTTCATGAAGCGTTGGCAGGCTAGCAACTGCTTTTAGTTGATCTGGCTTTAACAACAGACCACCTAATGCAATCCCGCGAACCACTAACTTATCTTCTGAATTAAAATCTCGAATTAATCGAGCAGCAGCACCTGGATCCTCTTTTGCAAAAAACAGCACAATCGGACCTGTTAGCACTTCAGATAAACAAGCAAATTCCGTATCTTTTAAAGCTCTGCGCGCTAATGTATTACGAAAAACTCTCACGGCCACATTGGAGTGACGCGCTGATTTACGTAACGTGTTCATCGCGGAGACAGTCAAGCCACGATAGTCAGCAGCTACTGCAGACATCGCATTGGCTGCGATTGCCGACAAATCTGCTACCATTGCTTTTTTACCATCTAAATTCAATGCCACAGCACTCTCCTTTATTTTTTACACCAAAACTAGAAAATTAATATCTAGTTCCCCCAAGGTGGGCGCCAACAAAATCTGTTGCGACACACCGTCTGCGTAGGCACGACATTAAGAGCAACTCACCTACGGTCTTCGACGGCAAAAAAATTTGCCGCGAAATCTTTTTTATACGCTCAACGAAGCAATATCAATCGTAAAACCAGGACCCATCGTTGATGCAATTACAATTTTTTTCAAATATATTCCTTTGGCAGCAGGTGGTTTTGCTTTTTTCAAATCAACCAACAATGCTTCAATATTTTGTTTAATAGCTTCGCCTTTAAAGCTTACTTTGCCGATTGAGCACTGAATGATGCCATTTTTATCAGTACGATAGCGAACCTGGCCGTTTTTTGCATTTTTAATTGCAGTCGTCACATCATTTGTTACAGTACCCACTTTTGGATTTGGCATCAGGCCTTTTGGTCCCAGGATTTGTCCCAACTGACCAACTAAGCGCATGGCATCGGGTGTTGCAATCACAACATCAGCTTCAAGTTTTCCTGCTTTAATTATTTCTGCTAAATCTTCAAAACCAATAATATCTGCGCCCGCTGCTTTTGCTTTATCAGCGTTGTCGCCTTGTGCAAATACAGCAACGCGAACTGATTTACCTGTGCCACTTGGCATAACTGTTGCGCCACGCACACCTTGGTCTGATTTCGATGCATCAACACCTAATAAAACAGCCACATCTAAGCTTTCATCAAATTTTGCTGTTGCACATTTCTTAACAAGCTCAATGGCTTCAAGAAAATTATATTGTTTCGCCGGATCAAGATTTTCACGAACCACTTTTTGTTTCTTTGAATTCTTTGACATTATTTAACTCCTTCCACATCAATACCCATGCTGCGCGCTGTACCTGCAATGGTACGAATCGCTGCTTCTAAGTTAGACGCAGTCAGATCAGGTTCTTTCATTTTTGCAATTTGCTCTAATTGAGCACGTGTTGCTTTACCTACTTTGACTGTATTAGGCGTTGCACTTCCACTTTTGCCACCCAAAACAATTTTAGATAATAAAACAGACGCAGGTGGCGTCTTGGTAATAAAAGTAAAACTTCTATCGGCATAAACAGTAATAACCACTGGTGTTGGCATGCCTTTTTCAATACCTTGAGTTTTTGCATTAAATGCCTTACAAAACTCCATAATATTCACACCATGTTGACCCAATGCTGGGCCGACTGGAGGACTTGGATTCGCTTCGCCTGCTTTAACTTGCAGTTTAATATATGCGGTTATTTTTTTTGCCACTTTACTTTACTCCGAACAGTGGGTGCCAACGTTGATTTAACTAAAAATCAACTCCCCGTTTATAAAAATTAACTAGCCTTTTTCTACTTGACCGAATTCCAATTCAACCGGAGTTGAGCGGCCGAAAATAGAAACAGAAACGCGTAAACGACTTTTATCGTAATTCACATCTTCCACAACGCCATTGAAATCAGCGAAAGGACCATCAGTCACTCGCACGACTTCGCCTGGTTCAAATAATACTTTTGGTTTTGGTTTATTTTCACCTTCTTGTACTCTGCGTAAAATTGCAGTCGCTTCTTTGTCAGAAATTGGCGCTGGCTTTTCTGCTGTGCCGCCAATAAAACCCAATACACGTGGCACGCTTTTTACTAAATGCCACGTTTCTTCATTCATTTCCATTTGGACTAAAACATAGCCGGGGAAAAATTTTCGTTCGCTTTTTCTTTTTTGGCCCGCTTTCATTTCAACGACTTCTTCAGTCGGAACAATAATTTCGCCAAAAGAACTTTCAGAGTTTTTTAGACGAATGCGCTCAGCCAAAGCTTTGACAACATAGTCTTCGAATCCAGAATAAGCATGTATCACGTACCAACGCTTTGTGCTTTTTTCTTTTTCATCTGTCATGTATCAACCCCTTTGACCCGCTAACCAACCGACCAAGTGATAGAAAATATAGTCAAATCCCCATAAAACGAGAGAAGCAACCACTACCATCGCAACAACAACCAATGTTGTTTGAATGGTTTCTTGTCGTGTTGGCCAAACTACTTTTCGTATTTCAGTTCGAGCACTTTTAATAAACGTCCAAGCCGATTTACCTTGAGATGTTTGAAACGCAACACTCAAAGCGCCAGCAAAAATAATAATTCCTATTGCTGCTCGCAATGCCCAAGCTACATTGTCGTAATATGAATTCGCAACAATTCCCGCTATCAGCAAAAATAAAACTGAAGTCCATTTCAGGCGATTATACTTAGGCGCTTCCTGCGTCGAAATTCTATTATCTTGCCTCATCAAATTCCTCAACAAGAATCAAACAGGCCAGGAGGGTTTCGAACCCCCAACCTACGGTTTTGGAGACCGTCGCTCTACCAATTGAACTACTGGCCTAAATTATCACTCAATAATTTTAGCGACGACACCTGCACCCACTGTGCGGCCACCTTCGCGGATTGCAAAACGCAATCCTTCTTCCATCGCAACGGGAGCGATGAGCTCTACCTTCATCTTTACGTTGTCGCCTGGCATTACCATTTCTACGCCTTCTGGTAATTCACATGCACCGGTTACGTCTGTCGTTCTAAAATAGAATTGTGGACGATAGCCTTTAAAAAATGGTGTGTGACGTCCGCCTTCTTCTTTCGATAGCACGTATACTTCTGCTTCGAACTTGGTGTGCGGTGTAATAGAACCTGGTTTTGCAAGCACTTGACCACGTTCTACGTCTTCACGTTTTGTACCACGTAAAAGGACGCCTACATTATCACCAGCACGGCCTTCATCCAAGAGTTTTCTGAACATTTCGACGCCGGTGCAAGTTGAACGTGCAGTTGGGCGGATACCGATGATTTCAATATCTTCACCGACTTTAACAATACCGCGTTCAATACGGCCGGTTACAACGGTTCCACGACCTGAAATTGAGAATACGTCTTCAATAGGCATCAAGAAAGGCTTGTCGATGTCACGTTTAGGTGCTGGGATATACGCATCCATTGTTTCAACGAGTTTCACAACAGCAGGAACACCGTATTGACCTTGATCGCCTTCGAGTGCTTTTAAAGCAGAGCCGATGATGATCGGTGTTTTATCGCCAGGGAAGTTGTATGTTGTTAATAGATCGCGTACTTCCATTTCAACTAATTCTAATAGTTCTGCGTCATCGACCATGTCAGCTTTGTTAAGAAATACCACGATGTATGGCACACCCACTTGGCGAGCAAGCAAGATATGTTCACGTGTTTGTGGCATAGGGCCGTCTGCAGCGGACACGACTAAAATTGCGCCGTCCATTTGAGCGGCACCCGTGATCATGTTTTTAACGTAGTCAGCATGTCCTGGGCAATCTACGTGTGCGTAGTGTCTTTTTTCACTTTGGTATTCAACGTGTGAAGTCGCAATGGTAATACCACGTGCTTTTTCTTCTGGGGCTTTGTCGATTTTATCGAATGCCAATGCTTCGCCACCGAACTTTTCTGACATGCATTTTGTTAATGCCGCAGTAAGCGTGGTTTTACCATGATCGACGTGACCGATGGTACCAACGTTGACGTGTTCTTTATCGCGTATAAATTTTTCTTTGGACATGATGCTACTCCTCCAGAAAACCAATTAATTTCATTAAACACAAACTTCTTAAGCCCACAACTGGAATCGAACCAGCGACCTCTTCCTTACCAAGGAAGTGCTCTGCCCCTGAGCTATGTGGGCAATATTACATTGAGCGGGTAGTGGGAATCGAACCCACACCATCAGCTTGGAAGGCTGAGGTTCTACCTTTGAACTATACCCGCATTCCAGTTACCTTATATATGAACCCACACACCCTAAATCTTGGAGGGGGAAGGATTCGAACCTTCGAAGGCTGAGCCGCCAGATTTACAGTCTGGTCCCTTTGACCGCTCGGGTACCCCTCCAGGCGAAAATCAAGCCGCTTATTTTGCTTAAATCACGGAGTTATGTCAACAAATGGTTTCATTATTTTAGAGAAAAAATGTGAAATGAGTGCAATGCGTCATTTTTTAGCCGTAATGACAGGGAAAATCATCTCTCGCCCATCTTATTTTTGTTTTAAAGTTTCCTTGATTGCAAACGGATTGTAATCAAAGGTATTTGTATCGGGTTCAATTTCCTTTAAGACTCGAACTAAGCCAGACCCAAAAATTGCTATAAAAATGCTATAAATCGCTTTAAATACCCATGCAGAAATAATCAAATTAATCAAACTAAATGTTGGGATTACACCCGAAAATGCAATTGAAAATGTCAATATACTTAAAACAGTTTCACCGATTATGCTCGAACCTATACTTCTAAGCCAAAAATACTTTCCTGCCATCATCTTTTTCCATTTTGAAATGCAAAAAGAATTAATAATCGCTCCCGCAGTTGATCCAATGCATATTGAAAAAACACATCGCACGAGAGGATTAATCACTGTGCTATATGCAGCCTGCTCGTGCCAAAAAGCAGGCGCAGGAAGTTTATTAATATAAGTCAACAATATTGCAAAAATTGCTTGTGCCATTAAACCCAACCAAATCATTTGCTTTGCAGTTTTGTAGCCATAAATTTCCGATATCACGTCAATAATAAAATATGAAAGTGGAAATACTAAAATTCCGCCGGGAAGCAAAAAACTGCCAAATGCAATGGTCTTATATGCCAACACTACAGTAACAAGCAATATAGTAATGTATAACGCAAAAATTGTGTTTAAGAATTTAAATTGCATTGATGCTCCCTCAGCTGGTTGATTTATATTATTAGAAAATTATTATGGTGAGTTGATCTCTTCCGTAACTTCGTGCAATAAAATTAATGCATTTATTACGTACGGAAAACCCACTGTCACAAGATTGTTAATTACGATGTGCTCAATTTCTTTAGTGCTAAATCCGAGTTTAATTGCAGCATGGATATGATTTCGAAGTTGCGGTATAGCGCCTATAGCAACAAGTGCTGAAATATTGGAAATTTCTCTTGTGCGCATATCAATGACACTATTATCTGCATATAAATCACCATAGACCCATTCAAGCATGATTCGAGAGAATTCTGGCGACAGTCTTTCAAAATCTTTTAACGTTTCTTCAGCAGCAAGTCCGCCATGTATCTTTTTAAAAAGATCTCTTCCGATCGCCTGACGAGAGTTCATTATTTGCTTCCAGCCTTAAATTAATATGCTATGTTCTATCACTTTCTATAACTTGGATCGCGCGGCCGACATGCTAACAGATTCATCTTTATTTTCAAAATATTTTTCATCCAAGGCCAATCTTAACAACGCAAAAAGCACCTCTTTGTTGTTTTTATCCATCATGCACATATGTGAATTCCCCTTAATGCCCAACTTAGGCAATGACAGTATTCGGCTTCTTCAGGCCAAATCTCTTTTACAGGACGCTAGCCCGCTCTGCCACGCTCTACTGTATCAACTATGTATACGCCAAATAATCAAAAGGAACTTATTTTAAGCTCCAATCCCAATAAAAAACTTTTTTTGGGGCCTTATCCATCGCAAATGCCGCGTAATATTTTTCTGGCAGGTCATCAACCGATCTCACATTCCAATCCTGAGCTTCTGAAATCGAACCCCGAATCTCCAAAAGAGTATTTTGATCAACAGGGGCTTCACTCACATCAACCGAAAAATCAGAAAGCGGAAATGATAGCCCACGCCCATCAGCCTTAATAAAGCTTTCTTTGCGTGTCCATGCTCGATAAAAAGCTTTTGTTCTTTCTGATTCTGATAGTAATTCTATAGCTTGAGATTCTGGTTCAGAAAAAAATCGTTTGACAATTCCCGTGATATCAGCAGAAGGCTTTTCACATTCAATATCCACGCCAATATGGGCTGATTGTGTCACACCCATCAACAACCAATCACCTGCATGAGACAAATTAAATTGCAATAAATTACCTGAAATATAAGGCTTTCCATGTTCGCCCAACTCAAATTTAATATCAGCTGGTTTGATATTAAGATAACGCGACATGATATCGCGCTGAATTGATTTGGCGAGAATATATTTTATTCGATCCGTAGTTTTTACAAAACGATTTGCCCGATCTAGCTCAACTAACGATAGGTTTTTTTCATGCGATTTAATTTGATTGTCAGCACAGATAAGCTTTGCACGCCAGAGATACACAACGGCTTCTTTAAGCAAAAAAGAGTCTGTGCAATATTTTTTCCAAGTACTCATAAATTTAATATCAAAAATGCTGAAATCCAAGTTGATCTAATTGCCCCGAAAATCCAATTGTGCGTAATCCTAAGGTTTTTTCAATGACCCCAATGCAAGTGCAGTTTACTGCATGTTTTTTTATATATGCAATGAATTCTTCTTCCTTTTCGCTCGGAATAGTAAAGCACAGCTCATAATCATCGCCTGCTGTCATGGCAAATTGGAGCGCTTCTGCCTGGGATAATTTTTTTAAAGCAGATGACAGTGGAATTTTTTCTGCATTAATACACGCACCTACGTCGCTGCTTTTTAATATATGATCTAAATCAGCAGCCAATCCATCAGAAATATCAATAGCACTACTTGCCAATTCTCTTAATAAAATTCCCAATTGAATTTTCGGAATAGGCTTATTTAATTTATCTAATAGAAATAATTTTTCTGAATGCTCGAAAAAATTCTGATCATTATTCTTTGCAATTTTCAAACCTAAACCCGCATCACCCAATGTGCCGCTCACATAAATTTTATCGCCTGCTTTTGCACCACTGCGGCACAATGCCTTTTTTTCTGGCACAAAACCATTAATTTGAATAGTGATGCTCAGCGGCCCGCGCGTTAAATCTCCACCCACCAATTGCAGATTAAATTGAGTGGCGCACTCAAATAATCCTTGAGTAAATTCATCTAGCCAAGCAGTATTTATTGTTGGTAACGTTAATGCCAATAAAAACCACGCGGGATTTGCACCCATCGCCGCTAAATCACTTAAATTAGCCGCCAATGATTTATAACCTACGTCAAACGCTTTTGTTGATGCTAAGAAATGCACGTTTTCAATCAGTGTATCTATTGATGAAACTAATAATTGCTTCTGAGGTATTGTTAATAACGCCGCATCATCGCCAATGCCTAGCAATACATCTTTGCGAGAAATAGTTTTGCTCTTAAAATACTTTTCGATTAAGCTAAACTCATCTAGCTTTAAATTGGTGCTCTCTCTGTAATGCATTCGCATCTTCCATTTTTTCAGAAATATGATTCAAAAATAATAATTCATATTCAGTCGACTTAACAAATGCTGATACTACATTATTTTTTTTGACAGCACATGAAATTGTGCTGACGAGTTCTTCTGCTGTTTCAACGATTGATTTTCCTGCCGATGTAAACTGATTATTGGAATACGAAGAAATCCAGGCATGATATGGATTGCTCGCATTATAATTTGGCATAGATAGCATTTTTTTACCAAGATCGCCGTATATCCAAAAACAAGGAATAAAGCTAGCCACCGCTTCTTCAACTGGCGAGTCACTGGCTGTTCGAAGAAGATGCTGCGTATAATCCGCCACGACAGAAATTTTTTCTAATGATATGTTTCTAGCACCAAATAACCCGGGTGATCTTAGCTCACCCAAATACTTAAAATGAAGATTTCGCTCCGTATCAAGAATTTCATGTGATAACCTCTTAAATTGTGTGATATGTTTATCAGTAGAAAGCCTATTGGATGTTAACATAAGCGCTCTTGAAAAATCACTCAAATACAAAGCATCTTGCTCCAAATAAAATCGAAATATTTTTTTTGGCAATGTGCCCAAACAAAGATTCTTATTAAACTGATGATCATGTATTTTTGGCAAAAGATGCGAAACAGCGCCACATAGTTCAGGAAAGATCATATAATTTATCTCTACTTAAAAAATAAAAATGATTCACTGGGCCACAGCCCTTGCCTATCTTGAATTCTACGCCTGATTTTATGGAATAGGTTAAATATTGTTTAGCCAGTTGAATCGATTTTTTCAAAGTATAATGTTGAGCTAAATAAGAGGCAATGGCAGATGATAATGCGCAGCCCGTGCCATGCGTATTATTAGTGTTAATTCTTTTTGAATAAAACCAGTAATGCTTACTATCTTCTTTGGAATAAAGCACATCGGAAGATTGGGCTGTATTTAAATGCCCACCTTTAATTAACACATTGATATTATATAAATTACTAAGTTTTTTAGCAGCAATCGCCATTTCTAATTTATTATTTATTTTCTGCTTTAATAATTTTTCTGCTTCAAATAAGTTTGGGGTGATTAAATTAACCAACGGAAATAATTTTTTCGTTAAATATGAAATTATTTTTTCAGGCATTAGTAGAGAGCCATCTTTTGCAATCATGACAGGATCGAGCACAATATTTTTTTGTTTTATTTTTTTCAAAAAATCAGAAACAACTTTGATTATTTCTTTATTGTGCAACATGCCAATCTTAACAGCGCTAATAGTTAAATCAGTATAAATAGAATCCAATTGTTGTGTCACAAAATCTGAAGCTATAGACTCAATTGCTTGCACACCTTGTGTATTTTGAGCAACCAGCACTGTAATGACAGAAGCTGCGTAACAACCGGTTGCAGAAATTGTTTTGATATCCGCTTGAATTCCCGCGCCGCCCGTAGGATCAGTTCCTGCAATCGTTAATACTTGTTTAATCATAAATTATGCAGTGCATCTAAAAATTGAACTCTAAAAGAACCCGGGCCCTGAGATTTTTTTTCAGCAATTTCACCGCATCGACCATAAAATTTCACTGCCGCTTTGGCAGCTTCAAATCTATTTTTTTCAACGGCATGAAAGGCGGCGATAACAGCGGATAATAAACAACCCATTCCCGTTACTTTTTTCATCATCGCTGATCCAATATTTAAAGCTATTAAATTATCTTGATCTATAATCACATCTGTTTTTCCCGTTATTACAACTGCTGAGTTATATTCTTGTGAAATTAATATTGCATTATCAATTACCGCTTCTGTTTCTATTGTGCTGTCAACGCCTTTTGTTTCATGTGAATTGATTGATAATGCTTCTATTTCGCTGGCATTACCGCGTATGACAGCAATTTTATAATTCGTAAGAAAAAATAAATTACTGTCAGTTCTGTAATGACTGGCACCTGCACCAACGGGATCTAAAATAATTGGTTTATTCAATTGATTGGCTACTTCACATGCTTTTTTGCACAGTAAAATAAATTCAGAATTTAACGTTCCTAAGTTAATTACGACAGCAGAAGCTAATTTTACTAAATCTTCTATTTCATTTTCAGCATGACACATGATGGGTAATCCGCCTAAACTTAACAATCCATTGGCAACAAAATCCATGGTCACAAAATTTGTGATATTTAATATCAGAGGTTTTTCTTTTCTTAATGTTCTCAGTGTTTTAAGCATAAATTTTTCGCCGTATTTTTTGGATTATTCGCATCATGAATAGCGCTAATTACTGCAACGCTGGTTACGCCTGTTTTAATCACATCGTGAATATTATTTTCATTAATGCCGCCGATGGCCATCACACAATGTTTTGAAAGTGCTACTATTTTTTTTAAACCAGACAATCCCCAAATCGTTTTGCAATCTGCTTTGCTTTTACTCTCAAAAATGCTGCTGGCGGCAACATAATCAATGCACTCTAAACTATTCGCAATCAGTAATTCTTCTAGTGTTTCAATCGATAGGCCGATTATTTTATTTTTCCCCAATATTTTTCTGGCAATATCAGGCAAACAATCTGATTGGCCTAAATGGACGCCATCCGCATTAATCGCTTTTACAAGCTCAATGTGATCATTAATAATAAGCGGTATTTTTAATGGCGCTAGAATATTTTTCAAAGCGCATCCTATTTCTTTTAGTTCGTTTAAATTTTTAGATTTTTCTCGTAGCTGAATCATTGAAACGCCGCCTGCAATAGCTTGGCGTATCAATTTTTCATATTGATCAAGCGGCGTGTTTTCCATCCGCGTAATTAAACAGAGCATCCGACCGGCTCCAAATCAGCATGTAATTTCATGGGAAAATAATCATTGTTGTAGCATGTTTTAATATCAAAATTGCTATCAACAATACCTAAATGCCCCGCATAACCGCCTACTTTTTTCCAATCACGATCTACATTCAAGAGCGTGCGAGAAAAAAACGGCAGGCTTCTGATAAAAATTTTATGGTACATCTCAGTGCGCAAATTAGGTTTCATTTGACACAATAATTCATATGCTTCATCCGGTTTTTCTGTTGTGAACCTTGCGCCACGTTGCGTTGCATGTAGAAAGTTTTTAATTAATTCAGGTTGTTTTAACATTTCATCGGGTACAATAAATTGCACCGAACAAAAACAACAGCAGCCTAAATCAGCCAACTCATCAATTCGCAAAAAATTAATCTCACCGCGCAAATATTCAAGCTCAACGCATTGAAAATTAATAAAGCCAATGCCTGCATCGATTATATTGCGACAGATTGCATCTGTGACGTTCATGCCGATTCGCACAGTCTCATAACTATCAGCTGGGATTTTCGCTAGCTTCGCTAAATCGTCAATAATTTTTTTGCCAAATTCGCCAATATAGCCAATGCGCTTTCCTGCAATATCTTGAAATGTTTTAATGCCGCTTGATTTTAATGCGATCAGACCCGTTGGTGGCTCATCCAGTAATGTCCCAATTGACGTGACATCATAGCCTTTTGCACGCGCTGCCACGGTGTGAATCATGGCTTTGACACCAAAATCCACTTTGCCCAAACCGACAATTTCAGTGACATCACTGGGATCGGTCGGCTCTAAAATCGCGAGTTGAATATTTTTTTCATCATAATATCCCAGTGCTTTTGCCACAAAAATAGGCGTATGGTAAGGATTTGCATACCAATTTAAAAGCAGGGTCGTTCTTGATTTGAGTAAACGCATTGCCAAAATCTCCTTAAAATAAACATAATGGGAGATGGCAAGCGAGCGCGAAAATACATTTTGCAGCTTGGTAGGCTTCCTTACGCTGGTATAACCCAGTTCAAGTTCTACGGGTTTGTCTCAGCCGACATAATCGGCACCCCGAGCCATCTGAATAATCTTCTTGATCGTATTTTCATCTCGCTCAAAAGTCAATACAATTAGCGATTGACGTGCCGCCTTAGATTACATAGAATTGCGGTTCTGAAATTGCTGGCATAGCTCAGTTGGTAGAGCATCTGATTTGTAATCAGAGGGTCGTAGGTTCAAATCCTATTGCCAGCTTCAATTAAGGCAAGGAATGCCCTCCGGCATTGCGAGTCCGACAATGTTACATAGATCTTTTTCTTTTTTAGCGTACTGCACTCTTCTGGGTGAAGCGACTTACACTAAATTTATTTTTGATGTCACGCAAAATTGCATCAATGACTTATCTGCTGTGTTTTTTCAAACTCAGTTTGCGTCTTCTACTGTTTCTGGTGTTGCAGCAACACTATCTGGATTGAATTTAATGGCGTCTCTTGCTGTTATTTCGCCTAAAAAAAATACGGATGATTTGCTTAATCATACTCACTTATCTGAAAATTTTAATACAATTAAATTTATTTCTGTTTTCGCCATGATTATTAATTTTTCCATTGGTGGCGCGTCATCTTGGCTGGGATTTTATAATTTACTCTCACTTTATCCCGCTTTAAATTATACGCTGGGTAGTTTATTAACTATAATTGGATTTTCATATTATATTTTATTTTCCGCAAAAGATGTGATCAATAACACCAATGATTTTTTAAAGTTAGATTTTTTAGCTGTCAAAAACAAATTATGCGAAACAAAATTAATTTTTATGGCAACACTGCTAAAATTTCTTATTTCTGCTATTTATCGCGCTGTCACTTATGGATTTATTGGCGCGCTGATTGTTGAGAAAATTTTGCAATCACCAAAATATATAACAACAGGTGTTGCGGCAGGAATTTCCTCAAGTTTTTCTGTCTCATTATTTACGCGATTTCCGATCATTTTTGCTGAAAATAATAATAATTTATTAAGCAATCATGATATCTACTCTCATGCGAATAAATTAATTGCGGTGTTATTAAATTTATTTGGACGAGCAACCTCAGGATTGCTATCTATCTATTCAATGCATCAGTTATTAAAAAATACGATGGGTGATTATGGTGCGATTTTTTTTGGATTGATCATTGTTTTTATCAACTCCGCTGTTGAATTTCGTTATCGCAATAAAAAAATACTGCAACGCACGTCTGAATTAAAGAGCGCTTTTTTTTCTGAGTCAAGACGCAGTACTACAAATCCAGATTCTAGCAAATTATTAAATTATGGTGGTGTTTAGGAATCCTTGCCCGGCTAGCCTTAATTGCCTTGTTTTGCTTATAAAAAATACAAATTATAAAACACCTGTCAAATGCCCAACATCGACGCGAACAAAAATAAAATTACCCAGCGCTGTTAACGTATTGAAGATTTTCTAATCTGCTATCAAGCTTTAAATCTACCTCAAACGCGCATAACGAGTAATATCAAGCACGCTTTTTTCAAAACAAGTCTGAAAAGTCATGCCTGGCATCGAGTTTCAGAACCCCTGAAAACAGCTATAATGCTGTTTCTAGGGGTATTGATCGTACCCCTGAAAACAGCTATAATGCTGTTTCTAGGGGTTTGCAAAAGAGGATGTCATGTCTGATTTTTTGGGTCGTGAATATGAGCTTGAGCTGCTAAATAGCCTGCTTTTCAAAAAAACAGCCAGTTTTGTTGTCATTAAGGGTCGCCGACGCATTGGGAAAAGCAGGCTGGTAGAGGAGTTTGCGCGTCATCATCAGTTTTATAGTTTTTCAGGTGTTCCGCCGCATCAGAAAACAACTGACGCAACAGAAAAAGAAGCTTTCTTTAAACAATTAGAAAAGTATTTTAAAAAAGTTCGCATAGAAAATCGTGATTGGTGGGACATGCTGTGGTTTTTGGCTGAGAAAACAAAAACCGGCAGAGTAATTATTCTGTTTGATGAGATATCGTGGATGGGAACTCAGGACCCTGATTTTTTGGGAAAATTAAAAACAGTGTGGGATACGTGTTTCAAAAAAAATAAAAAATTGATTTTGGTGTTATGTGGTTCAGTGTCGATTTGGATTAACGAGCATATTTTAAATAATACTGGCTTTGTAGGCAGGCTTTCATTGCAACTTACATTAACAGAACTTCCGTTGGATGTGTGCAATCAATTCTTTAACGAACGGTCTAATCAATTATCTTCTTATGATAAATTTAAATTTTTATCGGTTACCGGCGGCATACCTCGATATTTAGAAGAATGGAAACCGAATGTCAGCATTGATAACAATATTAATCAAATGTGCTTTCATGCAAGTGGGATATTATTTAATGAATTCGATCAAATTTTTAATGATTCATTGTCGTCTGATGCAAAAATATACAAAGAAATTGTAATGGCATTGGCTGATGGTCCAATGGAGCGACCCGCATTAGCAAACAAAGTGATGCGATCACCGGACGGTGAATTTAGTGATTATTTAGATAATTTAATGGTTGCTGGATTTATTTCTAGAGATTATCTTTGGAATATTAAAAATAAAACAACTTCAAAATTAAGTCGATATCGATTATCAGACAACTATGTGCGTTTTTATTTAAAATATATTAATCCGCACTATGGCGTTATTAAATCCAGAAAATATAAAGTAGACTCACTGTCTAATTTGACGGGATGGTCTAGTATCATTGCGCTGCAATTTGAAAATTTGGTTTTATCGAACAGAGAAGTAATTCAGAAATTGCTAGGAATTAATCATGACGAAGTGGAAAGAGACAATCCATTTTTTCAAAATAAGACGACCAAAACTGCAGGATGCCAAATTGATTATCTGATACAAACAAAAACCGCCACCCTATATGCATGCGAAATTAAATTTAGCCGAAACGAAGTAAAATCAGATATTATCACTGACATGAAACTAAAATTATCCAATTTAGCTGTCCCAAGAGGATTTTCATGTTTGCCCGTATTAATTCATGTTAACGGTGTGCATGATAACGTAATTGACAGTAACTATTTTTTTAAGATTATTAATTTTTCAGAACTCTTGGGACCCGGCTAGCTTTAATTGCTTTGTTTTGCTTATAAAAATGGCAAATTATAAAACACCTGCCAAATGCCCAACATCGACGCGAACAAAAATAGAATCGCCCAGCGCTGTTAACGTATTGAAGATTTTCTAATCTGCTATCAAGCTTTAAATCTATCTCAAACGCGCATAACGAGTAATATCAAGCACGCTTTTTTCAAAACAAGTCTGAAAAGTCATGCTTAGCATCGGGTTACTGCTTTGGTAATAAAGGGGACATTTTCGCTTTGGTAACACAACGCAATGCGTGACTTAATATTCCCTTAATATGCATTTGATATACTGTCCCGCTTAATAACTACCTCAGAAGCACCGAAATGAGACCTTATTCACAATTAATGCAATTTGTCTCTAAAAATACCGTTATTCCAAAAGGAATAGAAAGAGTTGCGCGCGATGAAGCAATCAAAATCAAAGAATTTTGTGGAAAAATAAAAAATGACTCGCTGAATCCAGATGATCTTATATTCAATGATCCTGATTGCGAATTATACATCCTGCACTTACTAAAAGAAGAAAAAATACCTGAGACTAAAGCTTATACGCTTTTAGAATATCTTCAAATTTTACGTCAGTATACTAATCGACAAGTATTTACGGGTAGCACTAAAAATACCGATGCAATAATAACGGTTATTTCTCATCGCGAAAAAGAAGAAATTGCTGATCATTTAAAAAATCTTGCTGTCTCTTTACAAAAATCTGCGCTTAATATTTCCTTGGATCAGCTCACTTCCCTATCCGGCGAGTTGCGCGGCTGCGAAAAATGGATTGTAAAAATTGAACTAAATGAAAATAATGCGAAAGATGATAAAGATGATTTTAAATTTTCAGGAACTATCCTCGCGCTTTCACCTTGGATTGTTTCAGAATTTACAATACGAGAAGATCAAAAAATTATAAATTATTTCTACACTTTTTTTCCATTTATTTCTAAACTATACGCGTTAATCAATCCTGCTGATATGAATATAGTTAAGCTTCAACCTATATTTGGCTCTATTAAACCTCAAACACTGCTCGAATTACATCAAAATAGGATTCATCCACTTACTTTATATTCACCGCACATCGCTTCAAATTTAAAAAAAGCACATGATTCTACATCCATTACTCCCATAACACTGCATGATTACTATCATGGCGCTATTGCCAATATTTTTACTAAAAAAGAATATGAATTTTTATTTCAGGTCTTAATGCCCGCAATTTATTCGGCATGGCCAAAAGAAAATGCATCAAGAGCAATCGACGCGCTCAATGATCTCGATCTATCGGTTACTTATGCCAAAGAGGAAAAATTTCCTCCCAATGTGTTCATCTTGTATGTCAGCATCCAATTAGGATGCAGATTCAATCATTCAGAAGGCTGGTTTAAAAAAATGACTCCGGCGTGCTTACGTGGGGCCGCTCAAGATGAGGAGTTTTATCTTTTATACCAAAAATTACTTTCGCTGCATGGCGATACAAAATTTGGTGCGCTGAATGGTAAAACAGCTTCTGAATGGTTAATTGAAGTGGCTAGCACCCTACCTTCTATGCGCACACCAGAGCAAATTCAAATCATTGCTCGCGCAGCACGTCGCGCTCCTTATCATTCCAACGATGTAAAAATGGTTACGACTATCACATGCTGTGGTCTTTTCTCAAAAACAAAAATAGACGCTACATTTGCAAATGCATTTTCAGTGGCTGATTTGAAATGCTTGAATATTATCATTTCAGAACTTGAGTTATCTGAAACATGGTCTCAATTTAAAACCAATATGGATTATTTTCCAGCAGAATTTTTTAAGTTACTGGATTCAGGATTACAATTTTGGCCAATCACAACGCAATCCTGTCCTGATAAAAAAATAGCGGAAGTAACTCTCATACTCAAAAAAAGAGTAGGTGTGCTTTGTCATTCACCTAATCCACTTCTTGCAAATCGAACTTAAAATAGAAAATCCTAAATCCTTGCCAGGCTAGACTTAATTGCCTTGTTTTATTTAAAATTTCTGCAATGCGCTTCCGAACAAAAAACTAAAAACATGGTATTGCAAAACAAGTAAAAATCACTATGATAGCTAATAATTTTTGTGATTGCTGAAACAAAATGCAACTAAAAATAGTTGCATTACGTAAAATAATCTGTTAATATGTGACTTAGAATTATGGCAAAGCGCGAAAAATTATTGGATCGATTTTTAAGAAGACCAACGGACTTTACTTGGAATGAGCTTTGCGCTGTGTTAAATAGCTTTGGGTATCAGCAAATTAGCGCTGGAAAAACCGGTGGGTCTCGAGTTAGGTTTATACATTCAAGTTGTCCGCCAATTATGATGCACAAGCCGCACCCAAGACCCATACTAAAGCGCTATCAGTTAGAGGATATTATTAATCTCTTAAAGCAGGAGAAATTATTATGAAAGATTTTATGAATTACAATGGTTACTATGGCTCGGTTCATTTTGATGAACAAGATCTTATCTTTCACGGAAAAATAGAATTTATTCGAGCGCTTGTCAATTTCGAAGCAACTAATGCGGTTGGATTAAAAAAAGCATTTCATGAAGCGGTTGATGATTATCTTGAAACCTGTCAAAAACAAAAAATTACTCCTGAAATTCCATTTAAAGGCAGTTTAAATATTCGCTTAGGTTCAGAACTGCACAGAAGAGTCGCTATTGCTGCGACACAGCATCACGTTAGTATTAATAAATATATTGCTGATCAATTAGATCGCACAACAGATAGTATTTAAGAGTAGTGCGCATCGGTTTATTGTGGTTCTAGCGCTGGCAATTTAGATTGCTATGGTGAGCTTGCAGAAAAATGCGCTGACGCACTAAGTGAAAAACACATCACATTGGTTTATGGCGGTGGAAAAATTGGCATGATGGGAAAAATTGCGAATCGCATAATTAACGCGAATGAGGCTCATCCATCGCGGAGTTTTCAAAAACCCTCACCCTGTCCCTCTCCCGCTGCGCTAAAAACGCTTGCAGGAGAGGGGACTTTCTAGTTGATTGCTGTGAGGGGCTGAATAATTACGTTTAAAATTTTGCAATCAGACGCCATCAACATTTACAATATCAGACAGCTTTTTCAACAATTATGCAAGCAATTGAAATGTCCAGATCGATTAATATCGAACTCTTAACTTACCCAGCCAAAAGAAGTGAGCAAGCGACTGGAATCGGTAATGCGAAAAGAAGATATATTGGCAAGGTTAGGCGGAGATGAATTTGCAATATCAATGAAAGAAATTATTAAAACGGAAGATGCGGAGATTCTCGCACAAAAATTACTTTCAATTTTGCGGGAGCCTTTTTCTTTAGGTGGCGCTAAAGTGGGAGTCACTGCGAGTATTGGTATCGCAGTATATCCTGGCGCTGGAGAAACGGCAGCTCAATTGACGCAAAGTGCCGATAAAGCAATGTACCAGGCAAAAAAAACCGGAAGAAATAATTTTCAATTTTACAAGTCGTAAAATTTTTGCAATCAAATACGCCAATGAAATTTACGTGAAAAAATAAATTACTAAAAACGCTTTTCATATCGATGACAATACGGCGTATGCCCTGTTTTTTCATAATAATGTTGATGATCTTCTTCTGCGGGCCAAAAAGTTTTGACAGGCAATATTTTAGTTGAAACAGAAAACTCCTTTTTTTCCAATGTTTTTAGCACTTTTTCTGCAATCTTTTTTTGATGCTCATTAAAATAAAAAATTCTACTTAAATATTGCGAACCAATATCAGGACCTTGTCCGTCAATTTGTGTGGGATTATGAATTTCAAAAAAATATTTTATGGTATTTTCATAAGATAATTTTTCAGAATCAAAAACAATGCGAACCGCTTCAACATGCCCTGTTTGATGCGAGCAAACTTGTTTGTAGGTTGGATTTAATGCCGTGCCACCCGTGTAGCCCACTTCTGCTAACAAAACACCAGGTAATTTTTTAAATAAATATTCTACACCCCAAAAACAGCCGCCGGCGACAATGGCTTCTTCTGTTTTTAGAACAGCTGTGTCAGCAACAAATTCAATCGCAAGAGAATTAACACAATGTCGAATATTTTTTGCCGTTAATTTTTCACCTCTGAAAACATGTCCCAAATGTGATTTGCAATTATTACAAATAATTTCTGTTCGAATGTGATCCGCATCTAAAATTCGTTCAATGCTATTTGGAATTTCATCATCAAAACTGGGCCAACCACAACCGGATTGAAATTGTGAATCAGCTCGAAATAAAACAGCGCCGCAGCCGCGACATAAATAACTGCCTTGCAATATTTTATTGTGATATTTTCCACTGAACGGCTTTTCGGTATGCTTATTTTTTAAAATAGCCAGTGCATCTGCTGTTAAAGAATTATATTTATTCACGATTTTCGCTAATAAATGGAACGCTATAAATAACAGAAAGTCGAGTTCTGTCCGAAGTACCAGCACCAGAGCTATAATCACCCATGTAAAGTTTATTTTGATCTATTTTAACAATAGTATAAAATTTTTCGCCTTGAGTATGTTCTGGGTTACTGGTATTTACTCGCTTTAAACCCAAAATCTCTTTCGACTGATTTAATTTCCAATTAGTAAAACCATAATAGCCAGGTAATTTATTAGCGTCTGCAACAGCGGATGGATTTGTAAAAATCATTGTTACTGATTTAAAAGTGTAATCCAAGTTTCTAGTGTTGCTCGATTTGCTTGTTAATTTTCCTAGCTTAAAATCGCGATAAGTTGTTAAAGTAGAAATATGTTTTTTACAAACCGAGTCATCATAAGTTTTGACACTGTAATTTGCAGAGTTTTTTGTAAATTTGAAAGTTTCAATCATAAAATTTCCAGTATCATTTGGAGCGCATTGTGAGGACCAGGTTCCAGCAAGTAAATTATTTTCGTTGGCATGAGCAATTTGAGCAATTCCGAATAAGCTCAATAATGTCAAAATAATTGCTTTATATGATTGGTTTTTTTGTTTCATTTAAATCATCCTTTAATTAAATATCACCTACAGATACAACAACTTTCCCTTTTGCCCTTCCAGATTCTAATAAAACATGCGCATCAACTATTGTTCCCAATGTAAATTGATGCGGGTCAATCAGCGGTTTTAATTTTCTTTCGTCAACAATACTCGCTATTTTTTCAAGAATGTTTGCGTAATGTTCTCGATGCTGATTATTCAGCAATGGTAATAACATATTAACGCAACGCAAACTGAGTCCTTTGCTGTGCAGTGGTGTTAAATCGTGAGTTGATCTTGCTGCTATCGTAACAATGATTCCATTTATGGCGGCAGCTAAAAAAGAATTATCTAGATTTGCACCGCCTACAGTATCAAATATGATATCAAAACCATGATCAGCAGTGAGCCTTTTTTTATATTTCTCAACGCTTTCGTATTGAGTGTTAATAATTTCATCTGCACCCAATGATTTTGCAACAGAAAAATCTTCATTGCTTCTCACTGTTGTATAAACTGTTGCGCCAATTGATTTTGCGAGCTGGACCGCAATATGCCCCACACCACCGACTCCGCCATGAATTAATACACTCATTCCTTTAGTAAGTTTGGCTTTCTCAAATAAGGCTATCCAGGCTGTAATGCTGACCAGTGGTAAAGCCGAGGCTATTTGCATAGATAATAATCGAGGCTTTTTAGCTATTAATTTTGCATCCACCAACATAAACTCTGCTAAAGCACCGCCTAAACCACGAAAACCACCTGCGCAGCCATACACTTCGTCACCCTTTTTAAATTGCGTGACATCTTTGCCAACTGCTTCGATAATTCCTGCAACATCTCCGTGTAATATGGCGGGAAATTCAGGCGCAATATTCGATACAGCACCACTGCGTACTTTACAGTCTATTTGATTAACACTGGATCCATAAACTTTAATTAATACGTGTTCAGGTGTTACTTCTGGTATTGGAACATTGACCATCGTGAAAACCGATGGATCACCAAACGAATAAATCACTTGTGCTTTCATTTAAATTCCATAGTACGTAGCTCAATCTCAGTGTTTTGAAGCAGCTTTCTTATTTTATTTATTATATGCATTAAAGGTCTTCTATATCCAGAATAATATAAAATTTTATTTTCACAAAAAGATTGATTAATATTTTTAAAAAGAAACGTTTTTAAGGAGTCCTTATTCTCATTACCCTTATTGCTATCGATAACAGATGCTAGCGCATCAATTAGTTCTTTAGGATTATCTGCCCCATCTAATTTTTTTAATAATTCATTTGCACGTTTGCGTCCTTCATTGCGGAAATATTTATCTTTAATTGCATCTAAGTATTCTGAAACAGCTGTTATAAGAATATTTTTTAGTTTTGCCGGATCCGCAATCATGCAGTTAGCTGATTTTTCAATGAGATTTTGATACCGAAGATTATCTTGCTGTATTGCTAGATTAACTCGCTGTCTTAGTTCCTCATTAGCGACATAGTTTTCGTAATAAGAAATCTGCAGCTCACGTGTCGTGTTGCTCATTCCAGATCGTTGAAAAAACATAATGAAATCTCTCTTGTGGGTTATTAAGTTTCATCAGTATAATTTTTTTAAGTAAATATTGTAAGTATGCACATTTTTGTAGTATAGTATCAAAAAATATACTGTAGAAAACATATTGATTTTTATGACAAATTTTTAAAACAATCGAGAATAAAATGAAAACAAAAGGCGCGCGTCGTACCAAAAACTGTCATTATGGTTGCTCAGTTGAGGCGGCGTTAGATATGATCGGAAATAAATGGAAGGGTGTTGTTTTGTTTCATTTGCTCGACGGTAAAAAACGCTTCAATGAAATACGAAAATTAATTCCGAGCGTAACGCAAAGAATGCTGACACTGCAGCTGCGCGAATTAGAAAAAGATAAAATTATTTCACGAAAAATTTATCCTGTTGTGCCGCCCAAAGTTGAATATTCATTAACATCTTATGGTTTAGAATTAAAGCCCATATTATTATCTCTTAGAGAATGGGGCGCTCAGGCTATGAATAGAAAGTAATTATTTCATGCGGACCAACCCTAATGACCCTGTTTTTATTGCTTGCGATAATTTCCTAACAGCGTAAATTAGTTTTTCATTATAAAAGCATTATTATACGGTGAAAATACAGGAAAAGTTAGGCTATATGCAAAATGTAATTATAATTTAATTATTCCGTGTGATGATAATACAATTAAGTCTGTTTTAGATGCAAATTTTTCAATCAAAACTACGGCTCGATAAAATTCGAAATTGCATATAGTAAGTAGGTTGATATAGTATAACTAAATTTTATTATCAATGGTGAAAAAATGCGAAGTCAAGTAGTACTAAACCTTTTTGAGACAGAAGATATTCTGGGGGTGATACTTCAGTATGTCGCAGATGTCTCATCATTTACCGATAAAGGCAAAGAGCTGCCATTAGGCTTGAATGATATGCTGGCATTACTCTGGACGAATAAAAAATTTCGAACATTGTTGTTGCCAAGCAAGGAAAAAATTATAAAAACAAAAGTGCTGTGGCGCTTGGAGTGTTTGGCTATTCAGATACCCGGAGTATTGAGTTTTTTTTGTGAACTTAAAGATACGCATCCTCTTATTTTTGAGCAAGCTGACATGTGGAACGTGACAACATGCTATCGGTGCAAAGATCCCGTTGCTTTCGTGTCGAGCAGCAATAAAGGAGAATATTATATTTACGATCCTGGAGGAAATAGCACATTAAGTGACGTGTCTGCTATTTTGCGATCAATAAAGTGTGGTGCAGATATTCCTAGGGCAGCGCGACAAATTCAAATCCACCAAGAAGAACTTCTAAAGACCTTTTTTGTTTATAGAATACCCTTTTTTCAAAAGCTACCGTGTCTGTTAGCACTATTTTTTTCTGCTATTGCCTTAAGCTGGAAAATTTTGTGGTCGTGGGAGCCGAAGGGTAATATGGAGAAGATAGGATTTGTTCTTTTAAA
Source organism: Gammaproteobacteria bacterium (assembly GCA_023266215.1). Taxonomy (GTDB): domain Bacteria; phylum Pseudomonadota; class Gammaproteobacteria; order Coxiellales; family Coxiellaceae; genus JAHFRQ01. The sequence goes on from JAHFRQ010000002.1 coordinate 68,682, forward strand.
TGCATTATATATTATCTTGGTTGAAAGTTTCTCGGCTGCATTTGCAATTATATTCCTGACTGGTGATCTCTGTGTTAGAGAGCTAAGTTTAATTATTGATGATCGCAATATCCGCAGTCTTCCGCCTAAATTGAAAACAGGATATGAAAATGCAACCCGATTTTTTAAGAAATTTGAAGAATTAGGGGAACGACAAAAACCAATATCTGCGCAAGCTCAGCGAATCAAAAAATAATAACAAAACAGCAATAAATAAAACCAATTGATTAAACTCACAAAAAACATCGCGCGATATTTCTGTCTTCTGTAAAATCGATAACTAAAATAAACAGGTAATCCATATAGCAAGGCCGGCAGAATAATTCCTGCAAGATCCATTGCGATGGCGCCAAGTTTTATTCCTGAGTCAAAACTCATGGCCATTGCCATAACAGCGCCAGCATAAAAAAATAGCAGGGGAATTAAACTTAAAACGTGCAAAGCAACAAGGTAAGTCAAATAGAAATGCCGTTTTTGCATAAAAATCCAAGTTGCATATAGTAAGTAGGTTGATATAGTATAACTAAATTTTATTATCAATGGAGAAAAAATGCGAAGTGGAAGTGATAGTGATAAAGTGCTAAATCTTTTTGGGACTGACGGTATTCGGCAGCTGGCACTTCAGCATGAAGACCCTAAAGACAAAGAGCCGCTATTAGGCTTGAAGTATGTGGCTATTGAGATACCCGGTGAGTGCTTGACTAATCAGATACCCGAGGTATTGAATTTTTTTGCTAAACTTGTTGATACGCATACTTTTATTTCTGGGAAAGCTGACATGTGGAACGTGACAACATACTATCGACGCGAAGATCCCGTTGCTTTCGTGTCGAGCAGCAAAAAAGGAGAATATTATATTTACGATCCTAGAGGAAATAGCACATTAAGTGACGTGTCTGCTATTTTGCGATCAATAAAGTGTGATGCAGATATTCCTGGAGCAGCGCTACAAATGCAACACTACCAAGAAAAACTTTCAAAGATCTTTTTTGTCTATAGAATACCCTTTTTTCAAAAGCTACCGTGTCTGTTAGCACTATTTTTTTCTGCTATTGCCTTAAGCTGGAAAATTTCGTGTTCGTGGGAGCCAAAGGGTGCTATGGAGACAATAGGACTTTTTCTTTTAAATCTACTTCATTTTATCGTTGTAGTACTGAGCCTGCCTTTTTTTGCAGTTGAATTGGTGCCTGGCGATCTCTATGTTAGAGAGCTAGGTTTAATTATTAATGCTCGCAATATCCGCAGGCTTACCCCTAAATTGAAAACAGGATATAAAACTGCAATTCGATTTTTTAAGGAATTTGAAGAATTAGAGGAGCCACAAAACCAAAATCTGCGCACTGTGGGCGCAGTTTATTGTGTTTTGGAGTCTAATCAAAAATTGACATCAAGATAAACGCCCGCAGCGCGTCCATTCGACTGTTTGATCGGCGGAGTGAGGAGCGAGGATTGCTAATGACCTGGATGTCACATTTAAAGTTGTGTTGTAAGGAAATTGACATTTGATCAGAAGAAAAATTAAAAACAGTTTTTCTGCATTAAAAATGGCACGAATTGTTTCGGCTACTTCTTTGCTTTTAATCCCGCATGTGCATCGCTAATAATTAATTGTTGGCCGTGCAATCCATTACGCAACCAGCCTCCCGTACTTTTTCATATCGCGCATCCACATATTTAAAGGGTCAAGCGTTTTATAAAAAATTTTCTGCCCTATTTGCCACATTCAAAAAGCATGCCGTCAAATCATTTGATGAACCACTATCTTCTACAGTCCGCCATGCAGCCAATACTGCTTTAAAAATAAAGAATCTAGCGGGAAGTGCACAAACCTTTTCTAAATTCTTGATCTATCGTTCAGTCTGATATTGCTCTGTTTATAAGTCATCGTTACAGATTAAAAATTTAAAATCAAGTGGATTTTAAATTATCCAATCCATTCGTATTAAGCTCATCGATGTATTGAAAAAGACATGCGTGGCATTGCAAATTGGAAATAAGAAATCCGCTTGCTACGCCTTGAGTACAAGGCTTTGCGCGCGGTTCCTCCAAACCTATAGTAAATAAAATGGTAGTTTTTATTTTGTCGCTATTTTTTACGCCCACGCTGCCGCGATGGGCTTCTGCACTATTGGTACTGGTAAGCAATAAATTGAAGCGCAGTTATTTTCTAAACTGATGGTCGCATAAAAGAACCAGAAAAACGAGTGAATAAAATTATTTTGCAATACCATGTTTTTAGTTTTTTGTTCGGAAGCTCATTGCAGAAATTTTATGCAAAACAAGGCAATTAAGGTTAGCCTGGCATGAAATTTGGAACTGTAATAAAACCTTCTTTCTTAATGATTTTATTTTCATAACCTGACGCAAACGATGGCGCCAATAAAAATAAGAGGATAAATGTTATTATGTAAAATAGCTTTAATAGACGGATAGGGCGTATTTCTGTGATTTTCACAGTGGTATTATCTCCAATGTTTTGTTTACACATTCTGAGAGCTCATTTGGTATTTCATCTTTTTTCAGAAATCTTAATTTTACAGCGCGTGCAATTGGAAAAATTATACAAGGAAAATAATTATAAATTTTAAATAGCTCTCTTGAAATTCCGTCATGGTGTTCGTGAATTAAATCACTCAATTCCCATCCTGCTATTTTATGTTCTCGCCAGGCATCAAATTTTTTAGCCAATTCTTCTAGGTGATAATCTAATTCTCGCCCATAAGCTTTACTAAGGAGCTCTTTGGCAAGTCGTTTTTGTTTTTTAGTCAAATTAAGCATATTGGACTCCATCTGTCTGCTGAATTTATATCAATATTTTTTCAATTTTATTTTATCCGCTTATTTCTCCTTCAAACCAATAGTAAAATTTTTTTAATCTTCTTTTTTGTATAATTTAATTTGCTTGCCTTCGGGTGTAAACAGCCAATCCCAATTATAGCTTCCGCCTTGATCGTGATAACGATGTTGATTTACAATTAAATCGCCGCGATATTTTCCACTTAAAACAACATGGTAGTCATTTCCGTCTGTGACAAATCGTAGGTCTTTCCCATTTACATTGACGCTGTGAATTGCGCCAGATGTTGTCCAGGCATCTGTTTCAAAAAATATTATTTTGCTATTTGAGGAAAACTGTAATTGTAATTGCGATAAATTGATAATAATCATCTTGGTTGGATGATCACATGCTAAATTGTTTGAAACTAATAATTTTGATTTCATTTTCCTTATATTGTAAATCCACATATCATCTAACGCTTGTTTTCCCGGATCTACAGATTCTCCGCAGCTCTCAGGAACAATATACTGCTTAGGTTTAAAAAATATTACCCATTTTTCATCGGGTGATAAAATGGGATCATGGCCTGATTCTAATTTTAAAAAATTCCACGAAACCGGAATCGCAAAAACATTAAAAGATAATATTGATATAAAAAATAAAAATTTATCCATGAACAATCAGATCATCCAGCTTTTCTTGAAAATTATTTTTTCCGCTTGTTCTTAGATAAATATTCGCTTTAAAATAAACTGTTTTTAAAAGTTCGATTAATGCAGAATGACCTAATTCATTATTTGGAAAGACGGCAAAATTATCGACAACACCTATTTGAGCGGTCCATTTTTTTCCATGACTCCTTGGGCGAATATTTCCAGGATTGTGATTTCGCCATGTCCATGTGCCATTTGAAAAACGATAATATTTTCCGCTTTCATCCATATAGATAGTCGAATGCTTCATGCCAGGTTCAGCAGAAATATATATTCGTCTCATTTTACTTCTCAATTTATCTCAAATTGACAATTATATAAAATAATTTTTAAAAAAGATATCATTGTTGCGCTGAGTTTTATAATTGAAATACTGTGTTTTTCAAAAATAATGTAATCGAGGCGATGCCTAACAAAGTTAGCGCAATTTTATATTGAACTCCTCTTCGTAGAGACGCCATTCATAGCGCCTCATTGCAAAAATTTTATGCAAAACAAGGCAATTAAGGTTAGCCTGGCATGAAATTATTTTTTCAATTTTATTTTATCCGCTTATTTCTCCTTCAAACCAATAGTAAAATTTTTTTAATCTTCTTTTTTGTATAATTTAATTTCCTTACCTTCGGGTGTAAACAGCCAATCCCAATCATAGCTACCTAACGGAGTATCTCCTTTGAAACGATAGCGGTGTTGATAGACGATGAGATCGCCTTTGTATTGTCCATTTTTAACAAATTGATATGAATTTGCTGGAATAAGGTAATGCTCATCGGTTCCATCAATGTTCACGACATGCAGAGCTCCTGATGTCACCCAGCCTGTTGCGATGAAATATAATTTTTTACTGTCAGGAGAAAATTTTATTTGGCCTGGATCTACCATTTGCCTCTCAGGTTTATCACAATCAAAATTGACATCTACTAATAATTTTTCCTTTTTGCTTTTAGCATTATAAATCCAGATTTGGTTTGCGTATTTTAAATTTTCACTTTGATCTGGTTCGGTGGATAAGCCGGTATCTGGATCAGCCGTTGCTTCAATAGCATCATCTGGATTTAAAGTGCTAAAACAACGGTCAGGTATTATTTTTTTAGTCGGTTTAATAAAAGCAATTAATTTTCCATCAGGTGAAGCAATGCTATCTAAAATATTTTGCATTTCTTGAGAAAGCGAAATTTGTATAAAAAATATTGACATTAAAAATATTAATGCGCGCATAAAAATTCACTTTATTTTTTATGACCCAGAAAATCCGAAATATTGAATGGCTGAAATTTTACGCTTGCTTACTCTCAAATGAAATACATATATAATTTTTTAAAAACCCTCACCCTAACCCTCTCCCGATTACGGGAGAGGGGATAAAAATAGAAAAGCAATCTCACAATTATAGGAACGGGGATAAAAATGGAGGCGAAAAAAAACCCGCGGTGAAGTATCACTGCGGGTTTTTAGATTAAAATCCTGGCGATGTCCTACTTTCACATGGAATACACCACACTATCATCGGCGCTGAGCGTTTTCACTTCTGAGTTCGGAATGGGATCAGGTGGTTCCCGCTCGCTATTGCCGCCAGGAAACTGTCGATATTTTTAAAATAAATTTTATTATTATATTTATTTTTAAAAACATCATAAATTGGTAAGGTAGAAATTTTATTAAGTAATTACAATTTTATTTGCGTTGTTCTGTTTTTTAGATTTACATATTGTGATCTTAAGTACCATACAGAAACCATTTAAGGTTGTATGGAAAGCCTCACGGTTAATTAGTACAAGTTAGCTACATGCATTACTGCACTTCCACACCTTGCCTATCAACGTTGTAGTCTTCAACGAACCTTTAGACCCGTGCCGAAGCACGGGTGCGAGATCTCATCTTGAGGGAGGCTTCCCGCTTAGATGCTTTCAGCGGTTATCCCGTCCGTACATAGCTACCCGGCAACTGCCATTGGCATGACAACCGGAACACCAGAGGTACGTCCACTCCGGTCCTCTCGTACTAGGAGTAGCTCCTCTCAAATCTCGAACGCCCACGGTAGATAGGGACCGAACTGTCTCACGACGTTCTAAACCCAGCTCGCGTACCACTTTAAATGGCGAACAGCCATACCCTTGGGACCGGCTACAGCCCCAGGATGTGATGAGCCGACATCGAGGTGCCAAACACCGCCGTCGATATGAACTCTTGGGCGGTATCAGCCTGTTATCCCCGGAGTACCTTTTATCCGTTGAGCGATGGCCCTTCCATGAAGAACCACCGGATCACTAAAGCCTACTTTCGTACCTGCTCGACCTGTCGGTCTCACAGTCAATCACCCTTATGTTTTTACACGCATTGCGCGATTTCCGACCGCGCTGAGGGTAACATTGCGCTCCTCCGTTACTCTTTAGGAGGAGACCGCCCCAGTCAAACTACCCACCATACACTGTTCCTGACCCGGATAACGGGTCTAGGTTAGAACCCCGAACACGCCAGGGTGGTATTTCAAGGATGGCTCTGCCCAAGCTAGCGCCTGGGCTTCATAGCCTCCCACCTATCCTACACAGATATATTCAAAGTTCAGTGTAAAGCTATAGTAAAGGTTCACGGGGTCTTTCCGTCTAGCCGCGGGTATACTGCATCTTCACAGCAAATTCAATTTCACTGAGTCTTGCGTGGAGACAGTGTGGCCATCGTTACGCCATTCGTGCAGGTCGGAACTTACCCGACAAGGAATTTCGCTACCTTAGGACCGTTATAGTTACGGCCGCCGTTTACTGGGGCTTCGATCAGGGGCTTCATCTTA
>JAHFRQ010000002.1:80000-323157 GCA_023266215.1 Gammaproteobacteria bacterium
CTCATGGATTGAAATTGATTGGTTATTGTTATATCGCTTATTAAAATCATCTCGCTCCAACATGCGCGCAACTGTTTGCAATGACGCCAAGCGAATTAAATCCGCGGCAGATTGTTTCTCCATCCATTCAGAATTAAACATGACGGTTGTTTTTTTGGGATCTAGAATTTTAAAAACCTGCTCTGAATAAGTTTTTGCGTTCGCTAACACATCTTCTTTTGACAATGGCTTTCGCGTAATATTGCGCCCCGAGGGATCGCCAATGGTCGCTGTAAAATCGCCCACCAAAAACAGCACGTCGTGTCCCAAATCCTGAAACTGCTTTAATTTGTTAATCGCAACCGTATGACCCAAGTGCAAATCAGGCGCCGTGGGATCAAATCCCAATTTGACACGCAATGTTTTTTTGCTCTTCAATCGCTCTAATAATGCGTCTTCGCCGATGATTTCCACCGTTCCGCGCTGAATTATCTTTAGCGCATCACTTTCTGATGACATAAATTTACTGCTCCTGCGATAAAAAAAAGTTGACCCTTGCAGTCAGCATGATAAGGTTATTACTGATTATTGCCAAGTGATACAGCTCAAATGGACTTTTCAACCGACATCAAAACCAATTCCAGTGATCCCGCTAGTGATGACAGACAGCTGCGCAATATTGGCATTACCATTATGGCGTTAATTGTCGGCGTTGTGATGACGCATTTTTTTGAGCAGGGCAAATCGCCCAAACACATTCCGACCATTCAAGAATCTATCGCATTGCCAAAGCTTCAGCCACAAAAGCCCGGCAGAAATTCTACTCTAAATATATATACCATTCAAAAAGGCGAAATTATTGCGAAAATCTTTCAACAACAAAATTTGCCGCAAACTTTATTAATGCAAATGTTAAAATTACCGAATGCCGGAAATTATCTGCGGCATTTAAAGCCAAGCAATACACTGCAACTCACCACCAGCGCGACACATCAATTTCAACAGCTTACTTATGACATCGATCTTGAAAAATATTTAATTGTACAAGCAAGACACGGCATGTTGATTTCTGTCGTAAAAGAAAAGCCCATTACAAAAGCAATTCGATTTAAGTCGGGTGTCATTCAAGGTAGTCTAGCAAAAGCTGCAGAAAAAGCTGGCTTAACGCCTGCGATGACAAAAGAATTACAAGCCATGTTCGCAGGTCAAATTAATTTATCAAAAGGCTCACACACGGGTGATCGCTTTAATATTTTATATCATGAATATTTCGTTGATGGCGTGCAAGATCGCCCCGGCAATATTGTTGCAGCAGAAATTGTTGATCACAACAAAACCTATCGCGCAGTGCGCTTTACCGCACCAAATCATCAAAGTAATTATTATATGCCGGACGGACAGGGCATTGGCTCCACTTTTTTAAACGTACCGCTCAATTATAATCACATCAGCTCGGGCTTCACCTATCATCGATTTGACCCAGTTCTACACGAATTCCGCACACATTTAGGGATTGATTACGCAGCCTCACCCGGCACGCCTGTCAAAGCACTAGGTAATGGTCACATTGTTTTTTCGGGATGGATGCGCGGCTATGGCAATGCCGTTGTGATTCGCTACGGAAATATTTACAAAACATTATACGGGCACCTTGAAAAATTTGCGGGACATTTTCGCCATGGTGAATTGGTAAAGAAGGGTGAAATTGTTGGGTACGTTGGCAGCACCGGCTGGGCAACAGGTCCCCATTTACACTTTGAGCTTTATAAAAATAATGTGCCCATTAATCCTAAATTAGTGCATTTATCCAGCGGCAGTTCAAAAATTCCATTTGAATATCGCTCCGCTTTTTCAGCTGATGAGAAAAAATTATTTTCTGAGATGACGATGTTTGAAGATGCAGAAACACCAAAAAAATAAAAATTTATTCATCGGATTAATGTCTGGCACCAGCATGGACGCCGTTGATGCAGCGCTAGTTAGTTTTGATAAAAATAAAATTAAATTAATTGATACGGCTTCTATCAAAATGCCACTGGATATTAAAAAAAATATTCTAGAATTATCTCAGCAAAAATTTAGTATTAATTTATTGGGTCAAACTGATACAAAACTGGGTCATTTATTTTCAAAAGTATCTTTAAAATTACTTAAAAAATCAACAATAAAATCTAATCAAATTACGGCGATCGGTTCGCACGGTCAAACTATTTATCATCAGCCGAATTCAAATCATCCCTTTACGCTGCAAATTGCAGATCCCAATATTATTGCAGCAAAAACCAATATCACCACAGTGGCTGATTTTAGGCGTCGTGATATTGCAGAAGGCGGACAAGGCGCGCCATTGGTTCCCGCATTTCACGCCTACTTACTTTCCAGTTTACTTTTTAAAAAAAAATATGATCAATTTGTAGTAAATATTGGCGGCATTGCAAATTTAACTTATTTACCTAAAAATAAAACTCAAAAAGTAATTGGCTTTGACACAGGCCCTGGCAATACTTTATTAGACCAATGGTGTTTTTTAAATTTAAAAAAAGCAATGGATCGAAATGGACGGTGGGCGAAAAGCGGAAAAATTAATACTGCATTATTAGCCATTTTATCAAAAGATCCCTACTTTAAAAAAACTTATCCTAAAAGCACAGGATGTGAATATTTTAATTTAAATTGGCTAAATAATAAACTCGAAAAATTAAAACAAAAATTAAAGCCCGCTGATATTCAAGCAACCCTAGTTGAACTAACCGCAAAAAGCATTGCGGATGATTTACTTAAAATTATTAAAACCAAAAAAAATAAAATGCCACTATGGATTTGCGGTGGCGGTGCAAAAAATACTTATTTAATGGACCGCTTACAAAAGCACTGTCCTGATTTTTTAGTTCAATCAACAAGCGAGATGAATATTGATCCGCAATGGATAGAAGCCATGGCTTTTGCGTGGCTTGCAAAACAAACTATGGAAAAAAAATCGGGTAATCTAATCAGCGCTACAGGTGCTAAAAAATCCGTTATTTTAGGTGGGATATATTATCGTTAATTGCGCACTGAATATTCACTCCTTTGATCGTTGCGCTATCTAAAAAATTCTGTAAATAATTTTTTAATAATACCTCCTCCACTTTTTTATGCTCTGACGACGCATGTCTAAAATATAAATTATTATTTTTTCGGATGCCAAAACCAATGTGAGACACATGCAAATTGGTTCCAATTTTATCCTTTAAATTCCAGTTGGGCCGCACAACTTCTATAATAGCGCCATGCGAAATTTTTTCTAAAATATTTCTTTCTAATAGTTTCTGAGTGGGCAAATAAGCTAATCTTGCAGTTTGTTTTTTAAAATGCTGAGATAAATTTTGCAATTTTTTTAATTTTTCAGCAAGATTTTTTTTAACAGTGGTATTAACAGCATTGACTAATTTAATGTCATCTAACGATCTTTTTAAAAACCAATTGGGTTTATCAATTTCCCCAATCGCATATTCTGGTTCTGCAATATCAGCTGTCATATCTCTTAAAAAATTATTTTTTTGATTTTGGCTATTCCAATCAATGCTCATAAAATGAAATCGATTTTGGTATTCCGGCTTTGAATCATAATAATTTAATTTTAATAAATTGTGTTTAAATTCTAATGTATTATTCGAAAAACTTAATGCTAAAACATTATTGACATACGTAACACAGTCAAAGCAATCAAAGCGATATAACGGTGATTGATCAAATTCAGCATCTTCGCCTTCACCTTGCGGGCCATTGACATAAGGCGCTCCTAAAAATAATTCGCCAAAATAGGCAATTCGCTCTGGTATGTTTTTCAAATGCACCGCGCTTAGAAAATAATTTTCGATCATAACTATCGGCCTAATAAAAGTGCTTTTTGAATGCTTTAACTATACAATATATTGTTTTAAATGCGAAATGGATTTTATTGTTTATGCGAAAATTGCTTTTTATTCTGATTCTTGTTTTTCAAAGTGGTTTGGCGCAATGGAATGATCCGCACGCCGACAATCCCAATCAAGCGATTTTACACAGTTCTTTTGCTGGCAGTCCCAAAACACTCGACCCAGCAAAGGCTTATTCTTCTGATGAGATGAGTATTATTGCTCAGATTGTTGAGCCGCCATTGCAATATCACTATCTTAAACGTCCCTATATTTTGGTGCCATTAACGCTGACTCAAATGCCCACTATTACTTCTGTATATCAAAATAATCATATTGCTTATACAATCTATAATATTAAAATAAAGCCGGGAATTTATTATCAGCCGCACCCTGCGTTTATTGCATCTAATAATAATCTTAGCTTAAAAAATATTTATAATTTAGATGATTTTAAACAAGCAGGCACAAAAGAATTAACGGCGAATGACTATGTTTATGAAATTAAAAGATTAGCCAGTCCTGAAGTGAATTCTCCCATTTTAGGCGTGATGAGTGAGCACATTGTAGGATTTGCGCAATATGCAAAAACGCTTCAAGCGGCTTATAAAAATAATAAGAATTTTTATTTTGATTTGCGAAAGTATCCGTTAGAAGGCGTTAAAATAATTAATAAATATGAATATCAAATAAAAGTTATTAATAACTATCCGCAATTCTCGTATTGGCTGGCCATGCCCTTTTTTGCGCCCATTCCATGGGAGGTTGATTATTTTTATTCAAGGCCTGGCTTAAGAGAGAAAAATATTACGCTAGACTGGTATCCAGTCGGAACAGGGCCTTATTATTTATTTGAAAATAATCCGAATCAAAAAATGGTATTGGCTAAAAATCCCAATTTTCATGGTGAAACCTTTCCAATCAGTGGCGAGTCAACTGATCAAAAAAATAATTATTTAAAAAATGCGGGGCAAGCCATTCCGTTTATTGAAAAAGTAATTTTGACATTGGATAAAGAAAATATTCCGCGCTGGAATAAGTTTTTGCAAGGTTATTATGATCAGTCTGGCATCAGCGCAGATAGTTTTGATCAAGCAATTAAATTAAATTCAAATGGTCAGCCTGTTTTATCAGAATCGATGAAGCAAAAAGGCATTCGCCTACAAACTACGGTTAATCCATCTGTTTTTTATATTGGATTTAATATGCAAGATGGCACGGTCGGCGGCCTGGATGAAAAAAATAAAAAATTGCGACAAGCCATTTCAATTGCATTGGATTATGAAGAATATATTAGTTTATTCATGAATGGTCGCGGAATTGCAGCGCAAAGTCCTATACCGCCAGGTATTTTTGGCTATACTTCTGGCAAAGCAGGTATTAACAAAACCGTTTATGTTTGGGAAAATAATCGTGCGCAACGAAAACCGTTGAATGTTGCTAAAAAATTGCTATCAGAAGCAGGTTACCCCAACGGCATTGATCCTAAAACCAATAAGCCATTGGTTTTAAATTACGACGTGACATCCACGGGAAATCCAGATGATAAGTCGCGATTTAATTGGATGCGAAAGCAATTTGCAAAATTAGGAATTGAGTTAAATATTCGTCACACAGAATATAATCGCTTTCAAGAAAAAGTACGCACAGGGCAAGTGCAATTATTTTCGTGGGGCTGGCTTGCGGATTATCCAGACCCTGAAAATTTTTTATTTCTCATGATTACACAAAGTGGAAAAGTAAAACAGGGCGGTGAGAATGCGGCGAACTATTCAAATCCAGTTGTTGATAAATTATTTTTAGAGCTTAAGACTATGCCAAATTCTCCTGCGAGATTAGAAAAAATAAATCAGCTGCTCGCGATTATTCAGGAAGATTCCCCTTGGATTTGGGGTGTACATCCCGTTGATTTTACGTTAACACACACTTGGCTTGATCCGATTAAGCCTAGCGGTGTTGCAAACAATATTTTAAAGTATCAAAAAATAAATCCGGACATGCGCGCCCTCCTTCGAGAAAAATGGAATCAACCGATTTTATGGCCATTGTGGATTTTATTGGGATTTTTGATTCTAATTTTCCTGCCGCTCGTTTTTACTTATATCAAACGAGAAAATAGGCCGGCGGTGAAGAAATTGCCATAAAAAAAGAGGCGCGAACGCCCCTTTTTTTGTGATCACTTAAAATTTACTTTGTCATCATTGCAGGAAAAGTAAATTGATAGGTGTCGTTCGGTTCTGCCATCACAGTAATGTTCTTGCAGTTAAATGAGCCGTGCATTGTGTGTGGACGAACATGTGTATGAATTTTTCCACCTACTTTATAGAAAGCATTGCAGGTTCCAAGTGCCATACCGTTTGCGCCTTTTGCCATAACCTCAAAGCCAATCATGCGCATGGAAGGTTGCGCCATCGATACCGCAAAAGAAGTGGCATTGTGCATAGCCGGCAATGAATTTGCACCTGTCGCAATATTTTTGCCTATGCTGTTCTTAGCCCAATATTTAATGTGATAAGTTGGGCTCATGCCTGACTTATAGCCTTTTCCATAGGCAAACACAAAGTTATTGACGCTCATGGTTGGTTGAGAAGACGCTGTCATCTGGCTAGACGAACATCCTGTCACGCCTGCCGCAAGCAACAACGCAGCTGCTGTTTTTAGATTAAAAATACCTTTCATAAAAGCTCCTAATTTGGTTTTTTAGCTTGCCCTGGATTTACGTAGGACGCTTTTTTAAATGCATCACTCGTATTGACGTAAATAGAAACTCCGTTTGATGTTACCTTAGCATACAAGGGTTTCCGGCATACAGTGCTCCATCCGGTCATTGGCACCTGGCCCGATTTTCCAACAAAATAAGTGTATCCGCATGTGACAGAACCATTAATGTGTGGATTTGTAATGGTTACATTACCCGTCACCTGAGCTACAGCTTGATTTGCAGAAATCATAATGTCACCACCCTGGGAAGCTGAAAAAGTTGCTTGCGTTCCTATTGCATGAAGTGACTGCCCATTTGCACCAACAAGCTGGTAAGTAAAGACATATTTTGTGCCTGATTCAATCTTCATTCCTCTGTTTGTTAGATAGATGTTCTGAGAAGCTGCTGCCACCACACTTGACGAAAACCCTACAACGCTTGTCGCAAGCAACAGCGCAGCTGCTGTTTTTAGATTAAAAATACTTTTCATAAAATCTCCTTGGGGTGAATAAATCAATTAATTGAATACCGCTATATTAATAGTACAATAAGCTACGCAATGCAACACTCTCTGAAAAAAAATGGATTTTTCATGATAAGTTATTTAATTCGCCGTATTTTATATGCTATTCCAATCCTAATTGGCGTTAATTTCATTACTTTTGCGCTATTTTTTATGGTCAACTCACCTGATGACATGGCGCGCATGCATTTAGGCCAAAAGCATGTCACTCAAATAGAAATCACCAATTGGGAAGTATCACACGGATTAGATCAACCGCTATTTTATAATTCACAAGGAAGCATTATTCAACAGTTCTCACATACTTTATTTTTTACTGAATCGGTTAAATTATTTACGCTTCACTTTGGTCGGTCCGACAATGGTCGTGATATCAGTCATGATATCACGCAGCGCATGTGGCCAAGCTTGGCACTTGCCATTCCTACTTTACTGATCGGTCTTGCTGTCAATATTACTTTTGCATTATTTATTGCTTTATTCCGCGCAACTTTTTTTGATACTTTTTCAATGATGCTCTGTGTCATCATGATGTCTATCTCAGGATTATTTTATATTATTTTGGGGCAGTTTTTATTGGGAAAATTATTAAATTTTGTGCCCATATCAGGCTATCAAAACGGCTTGTCTGCCATTAAATTTTTAATCCTGCCAGTCATTGTCGGTGTGATCGGTGGTATTGGCGCTGGCACACGTTGGTATCGTGCTATTTTTTTAGAAGAAATGCAAAAAGATTATGTGCGAACCGCACGCTCAAAAGGTTTATCTGAAATTGCTGTGTTGTTTAAGCATGTTTTAAAAAACGCGCTGCTGCCCATTTTAACCGGCGTTGTTGTTATTATTCCCATGTTGTTTATGGGTAGTTTAATTATGGAATCTTTTTTCGGCATTCCGGGACTGGGCAGCTACACGATTGAAGCCATACAACAGCAAGATTTTTCCATCGTGCGCGCAATGGTTTTTTTAGGCACGGTATTTTATATTATAGGTTTAATTTTAACTGATTTTTCTTATGTATTAGCAGATCCGCGCATTAACTTAAAAGCTAGGGATTAATATGAAACTTGCTTTAATGCCAACTGATTATCTTATTTTTATATTATTTTTTTCGGTATTAATTTTTATTTTTTATGCGCGAAAACAGCCGCACTTAAATCTGCCGTGGAAAACGGTGTTTCAAAATAAAATAGGTGTGATTACGGCAATAATTTTAAGTTGCTATATTGCCGTTGGGCTCTTGGATTCAATTCATTTTGAAAAAAAATTTCAACAAGTCAGCGCACTGGATTTATTAGTCAGTCCTTTGGGAACACAAGATGAAAAAACGTATACCAAACCATTTGATTCTGCTGCGCAACATCTTCATATTTTTGGCACTAATAAAATTGGCCAAGATGTTTTTTACGAAAGCATTAAAAGCGTAAGAACGGGTTTATTAATCGGCACATTAACAACGGTTTTCATGCTACCGCTGGCGTTATTCTGCGGGACTATTGCGGGTTATTTTGGCGGTATGATTGACGATATTATTCAGTATTTTTATATCACATTAAGCTCAATTCCGGGTGTATTATTAATTTCTGCCATGGTATTGGTGATGCAAATTTATATCACCGATCATCCGAGTTTATTTCCGAGCATAGCAGAAAGAGCGGATGCCAGATTATTAGCGCTTTGTTTTATTTTAGGCATCACGAGCTGGGCAAGTTTATGTAGATTGCTGCGCGCAGAAACATTAAAGCTGCGAGAACAGGAGTTTGTCACGGCCTCCATTGCCATGGGCGCGCGAAAATTGCCTATTATTCTTCGCCATATTTTACCGAATGTGATGCATATTGTTTTAATTACTATTGTTTTAGATTTTAGCGGATTAGTTTTAGCGGAAGCAGTTTTATCTTATGTGGGCGTGGGTGTTGACCCAACAACGGCTAGCTGGGGAAACATGATTAATACATCGCGCTTAGAATTAGCGCGCGAGCCCGTTGTGTGGTGGCCACTTTTAGCCGCGTTAATTGCGATGTTTTTTTTGGTGCTCGCCGCTAATTTATTTTCAGATGTGGTTCGCGATGCATTTGATCCTCGGCTGCGCGATTAATAATATCTTTTTCTACTTCACCTTCAGCAACATCGCCTCGACGTTTTGGCCATCTAGTTTTAATTGCTGCGCTTGTGCATTTGACAGCGAAGCAAATGGACCCACGTTTACTCGATACCACGTTGCATTATTGACCAAGTAAGGCTGAACAAAAACTTTATAACCTGCTTGTGATAACTGAGTTTGCAATGTTTTGGCATCATTCTGATTTTGCACTGCAGCAACTTGTAATATAAAAGCCGATGCGGCGGCAGGTGTTGGCAATCCCTGTGATTTCGCTTGATCATCTGCCGATGGCACTGTCACGGTCATCGCAGGTAACAATTTATAAAAATCATACTGCATGTCATCGCCCGTTTTTTTTACCTGAATAATAGGCTTTGCCTTAACTGCTTTTGTTTTAGGTGTCACAGTAGGAATAATCACTGGTTTAATCAAATCTGCCTTGTGCATCAAGTGTGTTTCAGCATGCGCGCGCATTAATTTAATATGCGGATAAATATAAGCCACCAGCGCTAAGAAAAATATCAGTAATGCCAAAAACAATAATACTTTGTTGTTTTGAGCAGGCGGTCTTCGCTTTGCGTAATCTCTCATGCATATTCCTAATGTGTATAAGCTGATAACGGTTTTCCATTCACTAAGATAGTCGCATTTTTTAGATCAATTTGCATCGTTAATTGATTACCCTGCTGAATAAACTCGCCAGATTTAATGCGTTCTGCCAATGCGTCAGTGGGTGAAAGCTTTTGATCCTGCGCATAATGCAAAGCCCATTGGTTTAATACAAACTGATATGGTAACGAAATAGTTGCGTGACCCGTAATGTGCGCCAATGTGGCAGCAATGCTTGAAGTCTGCGTGCTTTGCGCAGGAATAGTAATGCCGCCTTGTAATTGAATAGCGCCATCTTTTGTTTGTGCATTTAAAGCATTAAGCTCGATCGACAATCCCTTATCAACCACTTGCATCAATCCATAGAGCTGAACGAAAGACAACCCAAAATTCGCTTGCGAGGTCATTTGCGCCGCTTGCATTTGCTGCCAATATTGTTGCACTGCTGCCGTTGAAAGATGATTAATCGACAATGAAAAATGCAGATTGCTGAGCGAATCCTCCGGCGTATTAAATACTTTTGCATCGAATGTAGTTGTCATGTCCGTTGTGTTTTTTGTTTCTGTTTGTTGAAACAAAAAAGCGGCGTTTTGAATTTCAGTGGATTTTTTATTAATTGATATTGCTGTTAAATCACCTAATGATAACGTAACTTTTCCGCTATTATTTGAATGTATTTGCAAGTCTTTTAAATCAATTGACGGCATTGCCGCAGCCTGTGAAACAGAAACAAAATGCGCCAATGAAAAATCACCTGAAAAATGCTGCGTTTCAGGCGTAAAATAAATGGCAGAATTTAAATTTGACAGTGCAAAATTACCCATCGCAGTTTGAATATTGAATTGATCTGTCTTTGCCATCATTTTTAAATCATTATTGAAACGCCAAACAGAAATCGTATTCAACGCGGTACCTTGCGACTGCGCAGCTTCTTTGATAACAGCCAAAGCGAAATATAAAGTTTTTTGACCTGAATTGGTGCTTACAAAAGCAAATGGCCCATGCACAATTTTTTGATGAATTAAAATCGGTGGCGCAGAAGGGATGGTCATTTCAAGTTGCGCTGTTGATTTAAACCAACCGCGATGATAGCGCTGAATCTGAATATTCGCGCCTGAAACACGTGAAAATTGCGCGAGTAAGTCAGGATATTTTTTTTGAATCAAAGCGCCTGTTACAAATGGCGCCAGCAAAAATACAATGACTGCTAAAGCAATAATGCCGACTGAAATACTAACTAATTTACGCATACCATTTCCTGTTTTTTAAAAAATTACATAAAAAGTTACATTGACTCGGGTGCAAAAACACCCAATAATTTTAATCCATTTTGTAACACAATTTGAGCTGCTAAAATTAAACTTAATCTTGCGTTTCGCAAATTTTCATCATCAATAATGAATTTATGTGAATTATATAATTGGTGAAAATGATGTGCAAAAGTTTGCAAAAAATTGGCTAATTTATGCGGAGCATATTGCTCTGCTGAGCTTAATATTATTTCAGGATAGCTTGCAATCGCAGTAATTAAATTTTTCTCAGCTTCCTGTGTTAATAAATCCAAATGCTTTAAACCATCTGCTTTATCAAAAACAATATTTTTTTCAGCCAGTTGACGCCACACACTGCAAATTCTAGCGTGCGCATATTGAATATAATAAACAGGATTTTCGTTTGAAGTCGATTTTGCCAATTCCAAATCAAAATCTAAATGCTGGTCCGGTTTTCGCATAATGTAAAAAAAGCGCGCAGCATCATTGCCAACTTCATTGCGCAACTCACGCAACGTGACGAATTCGCCCGCACGCGTTGACATAGAAATTTTCTGATCGCCGCGATATAAAATAGCAAATTGCACTAATAAAATTTTAAGTAGATCTGTATTTTTACCCAGGCCTTTTAAAAAAGCATTAATGCGCGGCAAATAGCCATGATGATCAGCGCCAAACACATCAATAATTAAATTATAATTTTGATCATATTTATAAGTGTGGTATGCGACATCCGATGCAAAATAAGTTGGCTGGCCGTTTTGACGCACTAAAACACGGTCTTTTTCATCACCCAAATCAGTTGCGCGAAACCATATGGCGCCGTCTTTTTCATACGTAAAGTTGTGTTTTTTCAATAAGGCCAAACCCGCCTCTAACCATTTTTTTTGATATAACTCACTTTCCAAAAACCAATTATTATAATGAACGCCGAATTCTGACAAATCATTTTTAATATCTGACAGTACTTCATCAATGCCACACTGACGAATGATTTCAAAATTATTGTTGCCAATAGCTTGAATTGCATTTTCAACTAATTGATCTACATATTTTTCAGGATCTTTTTCAGCATCTATATTTTTTGGAAAAACCGCATTTACTTTTTCTGGTGATAATAAAAATTGCTCGCCGTATTTTTCTTGAAGTAATGTTGAGATATCAACAACATAATCACCGCGATAAATATTTTGCGGAAAATCAAATTGGCGCTGATATAATTCTAAGTAGCGCAACCAAACACTAATAGCCAAATTTCGCATCTGACGCCCTGCGTCATTGACATAATATTCGCGATGAACAGAATAACCAATCGCTTCTAATAAATTTGAAACTGTCGCGCCAAAAGCCGCGCCTCGGCCGTGACCGACATGTAATGGTCCCGTTGGATTAGCTGAGACAAACTCAATGTGAATGCGCTTATTTTTAAAAAGTGCTGATTTTCCATACTCATCGCCTTGTGCAATAGCCCGCGTAAGTGCATCGTTCTCTGTGTTGGCCTTGAGAAATAGATTAATAAAGCCAGGACCCGCGATTTCAACAGATTGAATATGATCGGATTGAGGCAGGCTTGCGATGATTTTTTCAGCAAGTTCCCGTGGCTTCAGACCAGCTGGCTTTGCCAAAATCATGGCAATATTGGTTGCAAAATCGCCTTGATCAGCCGATTTTGAACGGGTTAATTGAATATCGATCGGTAAATCTGATGGGATCAGGCCATCCGTCTGTAATGTTTTGACCGCCTGCAAAAGCAGCGCAACTAACTGTTCTTTCATTGATCCGACTCTTGTTTTATAAGCTTTCTATTGTACTGATCTGTGTTTTTTGCGCAATAGCTTATTAAGCCCCCCTCAGGATTATGCTATTATTCACTCACTTTCTCATTCTCATTTCAATGGAGCAAGCTTATGACAACCGTATCGATCAACAACCCCGTTCCAATCTGTTTTGGGGCATGTTAAGGCGGTGTTAAAAGCAGTGGTTGATTTAAATTAAAAATGCAAAAAATATTAATTACGGGCAATGCCGGATCCGGAAAAACAACATTAAGTTATCAGATAGCAAAACGATTATGCCTGCATAAATTGATCTGTCTTGATAAAATCGTTTGGAAACCAGGTTGGGTATTGTCAACAAAAAGCGAAAGAGAGCTGGCATTCGCAGAAATTACCAATACGCAAAACTGGATTGTTGATGGCGTATCCAAAACTCTTCTTGAAGCCGCCGATACCATTATCTTTTTAGATTATCCGCGCACTATCTGCTACTGGCGTGTTTTTTGTCGCAATATAAAATATTTATTTCGATCACGTCCAGAATTACCAGAAAATTGCTCTGAAATTCTGGCTGTTAAAAAATTGCTTAAAATAATTTGGAATTTTGAAAAAGATGTTAAACCCATTATTTTGAAACACATAAACGAAAATTTGAATATAAAAAATGTTTTTCATATTACTTGTAAGAGATATGATAAATCGCGTCTCTTCGAAATTTTGTCTGGAAAAAAATGACCTATTTGAAAAATTTGCGGGTCAGCTTATTTAAGGCGATTAAGGCTTGTCTGACAAACTCTAATCACCTTAATTTGAAGATTTTATTATCATGTCTGGCATGAGTTGATACGCGAATCAAAAAAAAGAATCCGCTTGCTGCGCCTTGAGTACAAGGCTGTGCGCGCGGTTCCTTCAGTGCCAATAGTAAATTTTGTATAAAAGTAGTGATCAAAAAAATCATTGCTTTATCAATAGCAAAACTGCTGAACCAATATGTGATTAAACAATCTTCAATACGTGCAAATTTTTTATTTTTTTTGGTTCTCATTATTGTTTGAATCCGGTTCTTATCATCGTTTGATGTGGGATAAATTAACTTAACGCACGCTGAACGGCTTTTGGTTCCTTTGCGACCACTAAAAGAAAATTGCGCGCTGTGTTGCTAGGTTCGTGACGGTGCTGCTCCCAATCTTGAAGAGTTCGAACACTAACACCAAAGTATCTTGCAAATAATTCTTGCGATAGCTTTAGTTTTTCGCGAATAGACTTAACATCTACATGCTGAGTGTGCCGCGCAGGTCTAAATTGCATGAGTTGTTTTTTTGTGAGCGGCAAATTATCTTCATCGCTTAGCGCATTCGCATCCAGATCGGCCTCGCTCATTTTTCTAATGCGAGCCATATTTTTTTTACCCGACTTGGGTTTAGCATTTACCTTCAAAGTACGAGTAATACGCTTGCCTTTCATCTTTTCTTGCTCCTCTTGCTGAGATCAGTCTGTAATATTCTCCACGCAACGTGTAAACAACAGAATAAATACTATTTTCAATTTCACCTATCGTGATATATCTTTCTTCACCATAATTTTTCCGGATATCTTCCCATTCAAACTTCATATATATACTCTACGGAATTCCCGTATATTTGTAAATTACCCAAGATAAAGGTAAATCTCATGCGACTTCGCATTGCAAAAGCCGTACTCTTTAAGCTTTTGGTCTCGAGAACCAAAATAACAGATTTTAATAAAAACGAAATACCGTAGTTTGTGTTTTTATTGTTCTTTTCTTTACGCCCACGCTGCCGCGATGGGCTTCGGTACTATTGGTAATGGTAAGCCTGATGATTTTATGGATACCAAAACTTAACAGCCAATGCGACTTTTTTGGCATTTGACTCTGGCATTTTCTTCATAAGATGTTCTCGAGTTTCTTGTGAGATATCCGGATGGCTAAAAAACCGGATACATTGCCACTGCAAGCTTGTCGGACGGGGATGGAGGAACGAATACTCTAATTCAAAAAATGTATTTTTTATCTCTGCGGCCTTCTCTGAGCTTAAGCCTTTTATTGTTTCACAAATTTCTTCTGCAGAAATACCCAGAATAAGAAAATAATTCACCAATACTGTATGCTCAATATCAAATGAATCACCCATTTTCAAATTTCTTAAATCCGAGCCTCGCAACCTGAATTGATGGATTTCATGAGAATTTTTAATTACACCGGCTTGATCTGGATTTAATTCTTTAATTTCATCGCAGGCTTGCTGAGCGGAAAATCCATTGTTAATTAAATGCAGCAATGCTTTGAAATGCCCCTCACAAAAACTTTTTTGATCAGGCAAATTTAAATTAATCAGCATTTCTGCTGTTAAGCCGTTTCTGCCAAATAAATTCAATGCTTCTTGCTCTAATTTAGTTAATGGTCGCAAATTATTAATCTCACCGTTGGATTTGAACGGATGGAAGAATCCACTTATTTCGCCTTGAGTACAAGGCTGCATGCGTGGTTCCTTCAAACCAATAGTAGAATTTGATGCAGATTTTACTTATTCATCAACCCTAGTTTTTTCCGCAGCGGTAGAAAAACGGTTGTGATTATAATGGCGATGACAGAACCGACAGCCGATTCAGCAAATCGCGATACGCAATTGGAGAGCGGCGAAACATCTGAAATCATACCGACAATGATAATCACCGACACAGTTAAACACGCTAATCTAAAAGTATGTTTAATTTTTAAAAGTGAAGACAAAATCACCGTTGCAAAAACGCAAACCGCCAGAGCTGCAACAGTATAGCCCATTAAAATTAAGGCAATAAAGCTGGTGATCGCGCCAAGCAGCGATCCTAATATTCTCAGCCAGGCTGATGAAAGCGAATCTTCAAGCGTCACTTGTAAAACCAAAATACCTGAAATCGCACACCACAAGCCTGCAATTTCTGGCATTACAAAATGATACTGCTGACTCAAATAAAATCCCGCGTAATAAGAAAGCACGATAACTAAAGTAGCTTTAATTGCAATCAGCACAGATGTGCTGCGCATAAAACGAAACCAGTATTTCTGTTCACGACTGATAGTTGCTGGCATATATTACTCCCTTTTAGTTAACGCATCTGCAAAATCAATAATCTCTGTAAAATATCCGCTATCAATAACACTATTGTGCACACCATTAACATGAACCAGCACCGGACAACAGGACATGCCTTTTGGGATATTGAGTTTAGCAATTTTATTTTTCATTTCATCAATAATTTCTTTTCTAATAGTATCACGAGAAAATTTAATTTCGCAAATATACAGCACATTGGATCGAGTTTGAATCATGTAGTCAACTTGGCAAGATTTTTAATGTGTAAATGCATATTCTGCGTAGCTTTTTTAGAATTGCAATTACTACGTAGAATATGTAAATGCATATTCTACGTATTATTTTTTGACCCCATAAAATGGTAACTGATTAATTTTAAATAATTTGCAACTATTCAGCCCCACACAGCAATTAACTAGAAAGTCCCCTCTCCCTTGTACTCAAGGGAGAGGGTCGGGGTGAGGGTTTTTCAGGCAATCAATTTTTAATTTTTCAACTTCGTTGACAATATCGTTCATTACGCTTTCTAGTTGCATTGTTAGCTCATTGTTCCAATAGCGCAATACTTTAAACCCTTGCTGGTTTAAAAAGTTGGTGCGATTGTTATCATATTGTTGACGTAAGTTGTGCTGTCCGCCATCTAATTCAATTATAAGCTTAATGTCTATGCAAATAAAATCAACAATATAATTTCCGATTAGATGCTGTCTTCTGAATTTACAATTTAATAAATTTCTATTTCTCAAAAAATACCACAGTATTTTTTCAACGTCAGTACTATTTTGACGAAGCGCTTTGCAAAACTGAATTAATTCTTCTTTTGTTTTCATAACAGACATGTTACGAAATTATTTTGAAAAAGAAACCTCGTATTTTATGATTTCTTTTCAAGAAACCCTCACCCTGACCCTCTCCCTTGATTACAAGGGAGAGGGGACTTTCTAGTTAATTGCTGTGTGGGGCTGAATAGTTACAATGATTCTTATTCATGCCCGAATCACCTCACCAGTTAATGCATCGCGAATTTCTGTCGGGCGAATGCGCCCACCCAATTGACCATCGATCACGCAGTCCACCGTATCGCCCAACGTTAATTCGATCGTGCGAATATCGCGCGCGGCAGGATTGCCGCTTTTATTACAGCTCGTTGAAATAATCGGCCGGCCGAATTTTTCGCACAGTGCTTTTGCAATAGGATGCGAGGTAATGCGCACTGCAACATTATTATGATCACCACGAATCCAATGCGGCACTTGTTCGGATGCCGGAAAAACCCACGTTACAGGGCCTGGCCATGTTGCAAAAACACGCGTCAGCAAATTAGGTTGAATATACATAATGAGCGGCTCTAATTGCTCCCAACTTGACGCAATTAAAATAAAACCCTTGTCGAGTGCGCGATGCTTGATTTGCAAAATACGAGATACCGCATCGACATTATCAGGATCGCAACCCAACCCGAATACCGCTTCGGTTGGGTAAGCAATCACTTTTCCTTGTCTTAAATCAGCAACAGCGATATCAATATCTTGCGGCTGAATGATTTTTACCATAACAATTACTCATCCTGATTATTTTCGCTTTCAGATAATAAAACCGTGTATCCGCATTCTTTTTGCGGACACATTTTTTCTTCACCTTTGGATTTTGTTGTTTTAATCATCATAATCGGCCAATGACATTCGGGACACGCTTCTGCAACCGGCGGATTCCACAATGCATAATCACAATCAGGATAACGCGCGCATGAATAAAATATTTTTCCACGGCGTGATTTGCGCTTTAAAATTTTTCCTTGATGACATTTGGGGCATTCAACGTTAGTATCTTCTGGTTTTTCCAAAGGCTCAATGAATTTACATTTCGGATAGCTACTACAACCAATAAATTTTCCGTATTTTCCATAACGAACAACAACGGGTGATTCGCAATCAGGACAAACGCGGCCTTCAATAATTTCTTGATCTTTTTGATCATCGCCCGCTAAGTTGCGTGTGTAATCACATTCTGGATAGGCCGTACAACCAATAAATCGCCCCCGCTTTCCCAATCTAATGGATAATGGTTTTTGACATTTAGGACATAACTCATCCATTTTTTCTTGCGTGACATCGCTGCGCTGCACATTGGTTTTAACATCTTCAACACGCTCAATAAACGGCGACCAGAATTCTTTTAAAACTGGAATCCATGCTTTTTCGCCGCTGGCAATCGAGTCTAAATCATCTTCTAATTTTGCCGTAAAATCATAATCAACATATTGCGTAAAATACGTCGTTAAAAAATAATTCACCACGCGGCCCACATCGGTTGGCTTAAATCGCTTTTGATCCATATCAACGTATTCGCGATGCTTTAATGTGGCAATAATCGATGCATACGTCGACGGTCGGCCAATGCCAAATTCTTCCAGCGCTTTCACTAAGCTCGCTTCGCCAAATCGCGGTGGTGGCTCTGTAAAATGTTGCTCACCGACAATTGATTCAATCGGAACAATCTGACCTTCTTCTAATGCAGGCAATACGCCCTCAGCATCTTCATCTGATACTTTTTTGTCGTCAAAGTCTTCTTGGTACACGGCGATAAAGCCGGGATTCACAATCACAGAACCATTCGCGCGAAAAATACTATCAGCAATATCAAAATCAATTGCAACCGTATTCATCGTTGCTTCAATCATTTGGGAGGCAACCGTTCGCTTCCAAATTAAATCATATAATTTAAATTGTTCGGGCGATAAAAAAGATTTTATTTCTGAAGGATGACGCGCTGCAGAAGTGGGTCGAACCGCTTCATGCGCTTCTTGTGCGTTTTTAGATTTGGTTTTATAAACTTGCGGCTCACCGGGAACACATTCTTTTCCAAAGCGTGATTCAATCGTTTCGCGAATTTCAACAATTGCTTCTTGCGCCAATACGACAGAATCGGTACGCATATAAGTAATTAAACCCGTTGAGCCTTCTTCACCAATATCAATCCCTTCATATAATTGCTGCGCGATTTGCATCGTGCGCTGCGCTGAAAAACCTAATTTTCGCGCTGCTTCTTGTTGTAAAGTAGATGTCGTAAAAGGCGCTGCGGGATTTCGCTTGCGTTCTTTTTTAGTAATTTTTGAAACGGTGCATTTGCCTTTTGACTTTTTAATTAAATCATCGCAAATTTTATTTGATTTTTTAGCATCTTGAATCGTAAATTGCTCTATTTTTTCGCCTTTTAAATGCGTTAAACGCGCTTGAAAACTTTGGTCTTTTTCAGAGCCTGACAAAGCAGCATGAACCGTCCAATATTCTTGTGAAATAAATTTTTCGATTTCTAATTCACGCTCAACAATTAATCTTAAAGCGGGGCTTTGAACACGGCCTGCTGATAAGCCTGGTCTTACTTTTCGCCACAACAGGGGCGATAAATTAAATCCAACCAAATAATCCAGTGCGCGACGTGCTTGTTGTGCATTCACCAGATCCATCGAAATTTCGCGTGGATGAGCAACCGCATCTTGCACTGCCTTTTTCGTAATCTGATGAAACACAATGCGCGCAACAGTTTTATCTTTTAAACCTTTTTTTTCTTTTAAAATTTGTTCGATATGCCACGCAATCGCTTCACCCTCGCGATCCGGATCGGGCGCAAGATATAAGCCATCGCATTTTTTTAATGCTTTTCGAATGGCGTCCACATGCTTTTCATTTTTTTCGATTAATTGATATTTCATGTGAAAATCATCATTGACATCGACCGCGCCTTCTTTGGGCACCAAATCACGCACGTGACCATACGACGCCATGACTTCGTAGCCAGCTCCCAAGTATTTTTTAATTGTCTTAGCCTTCGCGGGAGATTCGACAATAACCAGAAATTTAGACATAAAAAATTAAATCCATTTTAATGAACCGTATCATAAGCGTCAGAATTAACCAAAAACTCCATGTGCGTCAACGCTTCTTCACAGTTCGGCAAATTAAACAATACCATTAATGTAACCCACTTAATAAGATGTAGATCAATACCTTCGTTAATCAACTCCATGGTTTGGTGAATAACTACTTCTCGAGTAACTGGAGTCAAGATTCCCTGCTGAACAAGTGAAAAAATGAACCGCCTACAATCCTCGTCAATTAAATTCATTTCATTTTCGCTGAAAACACGAAAAGAGCGCTCTGACGCCTGCGGCATGCTATCTGCCAACTCAATCAAGTGGTGCAACCAACGAAAAGCGCGACCAATGCAATGCGCATGAAAACCCGCTGATTTTAACTTATCTATCATTTTCACATCATTTAGATCAAGCCGATCGTCCTTTTCCATATGATTATGAAATAAGTACATCAACACGCCCAATACGCTTTGACTATTCATGCTCTGCTGTATCCGCCCAGTTCTGAATAAATATATCCATCTAGCTCCAACATCAGCAAAATGGCAGTGACCGATTGCGCAGATAGTTTACTGCGTTCACAAATTTGGTCAACACCTGTCATCTCACCTTCGATACAGGCTAACACCAGCTGTTGCTCAGGATCAAGGTTAAGGTTTTCCAAAGCTGATGAATTTAAAGCATTTTTTTGGATTTCTGGCTCAGTATTTTGCAATAGCAGGGGTTTGAGCTCATCGATAATATCTTCAACGCAGGTCACACATTTGGCACCTTGTTGAATCAAAGCCAGGCATCCTGTCGACATCGGATTGCGAATCGAGCCCGGCAAAGCAAAGACTTCCCGGTTCTGTTCTGTGGCGTAATGCGCCGTAATTAAAGACCCGCTCTGCAATGCCGCTTCAATTACTACCGTGCCAAGCGATAAACCACTGATAATTCTGTTTCGTCTTGGGAAATTTTCTGCTTTTGGCGGTGTACTTAAAGGCCATTCAGAAACCAAGCAGCCATTTTCAATAATTTTGTCTGCGAGCGCTGCATTTTTTTTAGGATAAATATAATGAAAGCCGCTTCCCAGCACCGCAATTGTTTTTCCAGATGCATCAAGCGCGCCGGTGTGACAGGCTGTATCAATGCCGAGCGCCAAGCCGCTGGTGACGCACATATTTTTTTCTGCGAGCTCAAATGCAAACTGCGTCGCAATCTCTAAACCCGTTTTAGAAGGATTGCGACTGCCAACCATGGCAATTTGAGCTGATAATAATAATTTAGGATCTCCTGAGACATACAAAATCGGCGGCAAACTAGATATTTGTGATAATAATGTTGGATAATCTGGCTCCGTAAAAACAATGAGGTGATTGCGATCACTTTCATTAAGCCAGTTATCCGTAATCAATAATAATTTTTCATCTGGATTTTTAATTGCGTAAATCTGCGCCTCATTTAATTTAAAAGCGCGCAGATCGGCTTTGCTCGCACTGCAAATATGACCCACTGTTTTAAATTGTGCCACTAATCGCCGAATGGTTTTAATGCCCACATTCGGCGCATGCACTAATTGTAACCAATATATTAATTCTGAATTTAGTTTTTTCATGTGGCAATCTTAGTGAAAATTGATAATAATGCAATACCGTATTTTTATGTTAACTTAAGGAATATTTCATGACTCTTCAAGAAGCCGTACGCATTCTAACAATGGCATTGAAAAATGGGTTTGCGCAAACTGTTTCAGATGGCTGGGGTACTAAAATATTTTTTGCCTTACCCATTCTTTTGAATCACGTAAGCGACGATCCAGATCACGTCGCGGCGTATGGCTTGATTTTAACAACCCTTAATCTTCTGTATGTTCCCTTTGTAGCGCCTTTATTTGGAGAAACGCCAAATATAGCACAGTGGTTTGGTGAATTGCATCACGACAATGCAGCTGAAGATCAAAAAGAAATATTGCGTGGTAAAATTAGATCTGTTTTTCAGCTAGGCTGCGCTTATATTGCTTTTATTGCAGCACCTGCCGCTGTTATTCCATCGATTTATTCTGGATCATTGCTTTCATTAATCGGTCAAAATGAAAAATCAGCACAAATAGCGGGCTATTTTTTAAGAATATTTTCCAATACCATTCCAGCTGAATTTCTTGCATTTTTTTCAATGCAATTTTTATTAGCCAATCGTAATACCAAAACATTGTGGTTAGGCGGTGTTTTCGTTGCGTTGGGACTGCTGTCGACTATCGCGTTGAGTTTTGGTCTTCGAAACTTACCTAAATATGATATGGATGGAATTTTAATTTCTTATTCTGCAAGCGCATGGGCAACTACCTTTTTGTATGCTGGAACGCTTTTTATTCATCGGGATTTTAAAGAGCTGGGCTTAGCGAAACATTTATTTAATAGCTTAAAGGGAAAGACAGATGCATTTTTGAAATTTCTGAAATCCTCGATTGTACCCATGATTACGATTGTGAGTGAATTTGGATTGGGATTTTTTGTCATTGCCATGAGTATTTATTTTGGCGTTGACGCGCAAGCGGCATTGACACTCGCAATACAGTGTTTATCACTGAATAATCTTTTAAATATTAGCTTTGCCATTGGCGGTTTAATTTTAATGGGGGGTGAAATTGGCGCAGATCCTATCAACATAACGGAAGACAGAAAACGTCAATTGCTTTCATTTGGAAAAATAGTGGTGGCTGTCGGCACGCTAGTTGAATCAATACTGCCGATTTTATTAATCGCGCGGCCCAATTCGTTTTTTAATTTAATCTCACCTAATTGCACACAAGTCGTGAGAGAAAAAGCTGAGACTTTGATTATTCCAATTGCATTATATAGTGTTCTAGCAGGAACTGTTTCTCAACTATTATTTCAAACGCGGCTTTTTAATCGCGGACTTTTTTCTGCCGTTGTTCTTGCAGGTTGTCTCACCGCTGGCGCGTTAATTGGATGCCTGCTTGCTTTTGCATTTAAAATGGAAGTGCAAGGTTTGGCAATAGGCTTGACGGCTTCTATGTTATTGTCACTGATTGCTTTAATAGCCATTTGGACCAATGGCATTAACAATATTAATCAGCCTGTCCACAATGCGGGATATTCAGTAAAATTTAAAGAATTTGTGCGCCATGGCCTTGGTTTTTTACGTGGCAATAATGCTAATGCTGGCACAGGAGAAAGTGCGAGTTTATTAAATAGCGCGGCATGCTAAAGTTTGAAATACCCGGCTAATTGCCGTATAATAAACTTTTACTGATGGTAAAGAGAGTTTCATTATGCCGCCAACACCACAGCATTCGCTTTATTCTGCTTCAAAAGCGGTTCGCCTTGAAGCAAGGCTAAGTTACGATCAAAAAGAATTAATTCAGCACGCCGCCGATTTGCTGGGTCGTTCATTAACTGATTTTATTATTGCGGCCTCGCAAGAAGCGGCCAATAAAGTCATTCATGATTATGAAATTCTGATGTTAAATGCCAATGCATCTGCTCAATTTGCAAAGCTATTATTAAATCCCGCTAAACCCAATGCGGCTCTGCGAAAAGCAGCAAAAAAATATCGGCAATTCTATGGAGAAAAATCAAATGGAAAAAAATTAAAATGACAGCCATTGTGGAAGCTTGTTTTTCCATTGAAAAATTAAATCGCACTCATGCACGCCAAGCGTTTTCTTGTGGCATTTCATCACTAGATCACTATCTTCATCAATCTGCATCGCAAGATGAAAAACGACATATTGCCGTTACTTATATTTTACATGACGATCATTTAAAAAAAATCGTGGGGTTTTACACTTTATCTTCAATGACCATTGCGCTCAATGAATTGCCCCCTGACATTGCGCGTAAATTACCGCATTACTCATTAATACCCGCGACTTTAATTGGTCGACTTGCAGTTGATGTGAATTATCAAAAACAAGGACAGGGTGAGTTATTGCTCATTGATGCATTACATCGCGCGCACAAATTGAGCCAAGACATTGCGTCTTATGCTGTTGTAGTTGATGCGATCAATCAAAAAGCAGCTGAGTTTTACAGAAAATATGGCTTTATTAATTTGGAAATGCAAAAAGATAAATTATTTTTATCAATGAAATCAATTGCGGGACTTTAGAGAAAAATTATGCCACTTAATATTATTTTTGCCGGCACGCCAGAATTTGCGGTGCCCGCGTTAGAAAAACTATTGCATTCAGAGCATAAAATACTGGCTGTGCTAACGCAGCCAGATCGTCCCGCAGGGCGTGGTCAGCATGTGCAAGCATCTCCCGTAAAAGTATTGGCTGAAAAAAATAATATTCCCATCTTTCAGCCCGCTACTTTAAAAGATAATGCAATTCAAGAAGAAATAAAAAAATTAAATCCAGATATTATAATTGTAGTTGCTTTTGGCATGCTGTTACCAGAAGCGGTTTTGGGTATTCCTCGTTTAGGCTGCATTAATATTCATCCGTCATTATTGCCAAAATGGCGCGGTGCGGCGCCCATTCAGCGCTCGATTGAAGCAGGTGATATTGAAACCGGCGTTACCATTATGCAATTAGACAAAGGCATGGATACCGGTGATATTTTATTGCAAGAAAAAATGGCTTTAAATAATACTGAAAATAGTTTTGAGGCTCATAATTTATTAAGTCAATTAGGCGCAACATTATTATTAAAAACATTAGATTTATTTGAAAATAAAAAAATTAAACTCATTAAACAAAATAATCAAGCTGCAACTCATGCCAAAAAAATAGAGAAATCAGAGGCTATAATCAATTGGAAAAAATCAGCATTGGAAATTAATAATAAAATTCGCGCATTTAATCCTTGGCCAATTTGTACAGCTAATTTTCAAAATCAATTAATAAAAATTTTTGAAGCGGCGGCTTTAAATCAAAAAACCAATGCGCTCCCAGGCACATTAATTTCTGTTAGCAAAAACTCTTTTTGCATTGCAACGGGTGATGGCATACTAGAAATCAAATCAGTTCAATTGCCGAATAAAAAACGAATTTCAGCAGCGGATTTTATACATGGACACAAAGATACGCTGGTGGTTGGAAAAATAATATTTTCTTAAATTTCTTTCAAAAACACGGTATTGCAAAAACTCAATATTCAATTAATATCTTCACACTGTCAAAGTCTTGCAAACATATCATAAGGTGATATAATCATGCGTGAAGATGGATTATTAGAGTATCTACTTGAAATGAATGGCGTCAGATTTGTAATTGATCAAATCTTTGGATTGTGGGTTAAATTTGATGCAAAACGCGTAACAAAGAGTATCCGACCGCAAGGAATAAAATACTCGATGAGCCTGCATAATCGTCACAATCAGCGCATTATGGGTTTTGATAATGCACATGAAATCGAATATGGTGGCAAACAGAATGTAGCGCCAATGAAAACATATGACCACTGGCACTCGGACGAAAATGATGAGGGTAAACCCTACAGCTATCAGGACATATCAAAATTATTTGAAGATTTTTGGATTGAGGTAGATAAAAAAATTGCTAAATTAGAAGAGGTGTCTCAATGAGTAAACCACTCGGAAAGGTAAAAATAGGTATTATGTCTTATGAGGACTTCAAGAAATACACCCTAGCTATTGTCAAGGGGGAGTATAAGCGTAAACCAGATGAACCAAAAATATGGTTTAACTCTATTAAATCATTGGCCAACGCCCTTTCCGAAGAGAATCAAAAGTTGTTGCGTCTTATTATTCAAGAAAGTCCCCAATCTATCTCAGACCTTGAGCCACTGACCGGCAGAAAGGCAAACAATTTATTGCGAACATTAAGAATGATGGAGGGCTATGGTTTTGTTGAGCTCAATAAAAGTAAAATAAAATCGAGTGGTAGAACGGCTTTAATTCCAACAGTACTCTACGACACTGCTGATATTGAAATTCATTTTGGAGCGGCATATTAATGCTATTTATTTTAGATCGCGACGGTGTTATTAACTTTGAATCAACAGAATATATCAAGTCGCCTGATGAATGGCGGGCGATACCGGGCAGTATTGATGCTATTGCAAAGCTAACCAAGGCAGGTCATCAAATTGTTATCGCAACCAATCAAGCCGGTGTTGGTCGAAAAATATTTTCTTTAAAAGCATTAGAAAAAATTCATGAAAAAATGCTGGGCGAGATTGAAAAATCAGGTGGAAAAATAATTAAAATCTATTTTTGTCCGCATCACCCTGATGACAATTGCGATTGCCGAAAACCTAAAACAGGTTTATTTAAGCAAATTTTTAGTGATTTTAAAATCAATCCAACCGATGTGATTTCAATTGGTGACAGCTTGCGAGATTTACAAGCAGCGTCAACAATAGGCTGTCAATTAGTTTTAGTAAAAACAGGAAATGGTGAAACAACACTAAAAGAATTATTACACTTTAACTTTGATGTTAAAATTTTTGATAATTTGTTATTTGCTGTTAATTATTTTTTATCCAATCTGCGAAATCATCAATAAATGCTGAAGGTCCTTTAAAATATCAACGGGATCTTGATTAGGTTGATACACCATCATGATATTACCCATCGGATCTACCAAATAAAACGCGCCTGGAATAAAAGTAAATTTATTTTCTGATAACGCTTTTTGGGTTATTAATAAAATTTTGGTATTTTCTGAGGGCTGTTGAAAATTTTGGAAAGTTAATACAGCGCGCTCAACACGATTTTGATTTTTACCGGTTGCAATCCACAATTGATGCATATCATATATTTTTCTTAAACAGGCTGTGTCACATTGTCCTGGATTAAATAACAATATCATCCATTTTGAATTTGTCGTCCTATTCTCTGCAGGCTTTAATTTATTCTTGCTGGGTGGCGAGTTATCTAATAGCTGCCCTGCGGAATTTTTAATGGAAAATAACGCAATGGAAACAGGCGGTGTAATTAATTGCCCAGCATTATTTTTTTCCATCGGTATTAAATTCGGATGATGATAAACAAATCGCGCAATAAGCGATGGCAAGGCAAACAAAATAATGACACAAGGGATAATCAAAATTAAATGGGTGCGCTGATTCATAATTTCCCTTTTAAAATAAAGGCAATTTTAACATCAAATGTTAAAAAACGCATACATTTTTGACATTTGATGTTAAAAATGCAACGATTTGATTTTGCGATAAATATTCTTACATCTAAAGTCGACCTCCCGAGCCATTCTACCCGTAACAGCATAGCAACTAGGCCTATACTGATATCTAGAATTCTCAATGACATTCTTTCTGCGTATTAATAAAATCTAATCCTTGTGATTAATAAAAATAAACAATAACAATGAAATCATTACCCAAGTAGAGTGCACTCCAGCAAAAGCGCCGTTTTTAATCCAAAATCCGAACCATAAATCACCAGCTAAAAATAAAATCCAAATTGAGAAAAATATAATAAGCGCCACATTAGATAAGGAAACGGCTCCTAAAAACAATGAATCGTAACCAAGCGCAACTTTAAACCACCTGACACTTGCCCAGAGGAGAAAAAGCGCTGCGGT
The DNA here is from genome assembly GCA_023266215.1 of Gammaproteobacteria bacterium. Lineage (GTDB taxonomy): Bacteria > Pseudomonadota > Gammaproteobacteria > Coxiellales > Coxiellaceae > JAHFRQ01. The sequence goes on from JAHFRQ010000002.1 coordinate 107,341, forward strand.
ACTCTCAATGAAATTGTTATTTTTATTTTGTCATTGACTGCTTGGGTGTAAAATTGAAACTCCCTATCAAGTTATTTTTTAATTTTTTGGATGCAAAAGATAACATTAAAATACAAACAAAAAACAATGCTGCAAAAGCATAGCAAACACCTGAAAATCCATGCTTATATAGCTCTGAAGAAACTAGCGGGCCTAGGCCAGCTCCAAAAAATAGGAAAAATGTATACAGTGACATTGCCGAGCCTTTTGCTTGTTGAGCGGCCTTATTGATCATTATCACAATCCCTGGCGTGGTTATGGCTATCCCTGCATCAAATAGAGCGCTTGATAAAGTGAAATGTGGTAGCGAAGACGATAATGACTCGAACAATAAACCAAGAATTAAAATAATTAATCCAATAATTGTAATGGTGCTACCGCCTATCTTTCGGGCAAAATAGCCTGCAACTGGAGATAAACACATTGATGGAATACCGGCCATACGAATGTAAAATACATTCTGAAGTGCAAGGCCAAATCGTTGATTTAGATAATCGCCCAATATATCGTAAACAGAAACAAAGCTCATCAGGATAATAAAAGTTATAACATAGAGCAGAACCAAAGCTGGGTTTTTAAAATGTAATAACATATTTTTGTAAGTATCAAAAACTGGGCTTGATGTTTTTATTTTTTTGCCAGCACTTAATTTTGGAGCAATAAAAAACGTCATTATTATATAAACGCTCCCCAAAAGCCAAAACACCCATTGCAAACCCAATATTTCAGAAACGATACTTGCATACACCTGACCAAAAATACCAGCTAAAGCGAATGACATAATCAGTAATGACAAACCGATTACCCTGGAATTTTCTGATGATAGCTCGCTTACATAAGCCATTGCAGTCGGCGCAAACGTTGATGCTGCCAACCCTTGAAGAATACGAAAGATGATCAATGTCGTGAAATTGTGTATAAAACCAATGACAAATGTTATAGCACTTAGTAATACTAGCCCAATAAGCATCAACCTTTTTTTGCTAAATCGATCTGATAGCGGCCCAAGCAGCAAAAAGCCGCTCGCATAAGAAAGGCTAAATGCACTAATAACCCAAAGTGCATTGCTATGTGAAATAAAAAGATTTTTTTGCAGCAACAAAACAAGCGGGATAAACAGATAGACCTGAGAAACCACAAAAAGGCCACATAACATTAATGCGACTATGATTTTTTTTTCAGATTCCGCCATGTTGTTTGCACTCATAAAAACCCATTTTAATTTATCACTCAATTTCGATTGGTTTAATAATTTGTGTTTGACTCAAATCTAAACCAATTGCTCCCCACGATAATCCAACACCAAATCCACATAGTATTGATTTAGTAAGTTTGCCAGCCTCTTTAAAGTAATCTCCGGTCATAGAGAGCATTAAGGGAATTGACGCCGCGCCAGTATTTCCAGTTGTTTCAACTGCTATAGGTACTCGATCTTCTTTTAAACCAATTTTCAATCGCAATAAATTTACCATAAAAGCATTTGCTTGATGCATGAAAAGCGTAATGTCGTGTTTTGGCCAATTTTTTGCCGCACAAACTTCTTGAACAACATCATGAACCACGGGTCCTAATGCAAAGTTCATAACGGCTTTACCGTCCATGTAATAATAATTGTGACGCTCAGACTTCTGCGCTATTTGAGTAGGTAACAGTGCCCCCGCTGTTAAATGATCGGCTCCTGAACCATCGGTATAAATAGCAATTTCCCATTCATCAGTACCTTTCTCCACGATTGTGGCAGTACCGGCGTCACCTAGCAGCATCCGCAGACCGATATCATCTTCATGAACTAACTTTGTGATCACATCGCCAGCACAAACCAATACTCGATTACAGCTATTTGAAGAAATTAATAGCGCCGCCTGATAAAGGCCGCACATATATCCCGAGCAACCGTAATTAATATCAAACGCCACAGCTTGTTTTGTTAAACCCAGCTTATGTTGCAACATCACGCTTGTTGGTGGCGCAACTCGATCCGGCATTTGCGTAATATAGACAATGCCATCTATCGTATTTGGGTCAATTTGTAAATGTTTCAGTAGCACCTCTGCTGATGCGCCGCACAAATCAGATGCTTTCATATAATCAGGAGCGGTATGAATTGATTTAATTCCTGTGCCTTGAATAATTCGACCAACCTCACGCACACCAAATTTTTCGGCGAGAGAAAGCAAATTGGTTGTTTGCTTAGGCAGTGCTGCGGCGATACCAGAAAGTTTCAAATTTGAAATTAACGTTTTCATTATATATCTCATATGCTGGAATTTTTATTTTTGCACCAATTTCAACAAGTCACCAAAAGTTTTGCAGCTGTAAACATCAATATAGTCGAGATAAACTTGAAAGTAGCGATCAATCAGGCTCATGATTGACACCAATCCCATAGAATCCCAACCCTGACTTCTTTCCAGCTCAAAGCATTGAGTTAATTCACTTGCATTAATCTCAAGCGCAAGAGCAACATCCTTGATAAAATTATCAAGATTCATATATTTGTTCTCTACTAATTGACATGTAGCGTTATTCATAGCTTTATCCTCTCTTTTGTTATGACATTTAATCATTTGGCAATATCGGCCATCCCTGCTTCACAGCAAAGGACTCGAGCTCCTTATTGCCCTTTATTGCATGCGGCTTTCCCACATAACTCAGCATCGGCAAATCACTGATGTGATCGCCATAAGCATAGCAATCACTAAGACTTGTCTCTTGGTGTTGTTGCCTGCTTAAAAAATCTTTTATTGCGTAAACCTTGCCTTCGCCAATAATTTGAGATGACAATACATTTCCAGTATAAATTCCATTTTTAATTTCTTGCGATGTTGATAATACGTGCTTAATTCCGAGTTTTTTTGCTATTGGAAAAAGGCATGGTTCAAACGAACCAGATACCAATACTATTTCCACGCCATTATTTTTATGCACATCAATTTCTTGCAGCACGCATTTTATATACAAATCCTTAGTTCTGTTTTCCAAATCAAAAAACCAGGCGAGGCTCAGCATCTTGACATCAGTTTCACGATAACCGCGGTATTGTTTATAGTATCGTTTATTTAAAAACTCTCTGCTTGCGCCGAAAAGGTTATACAAATCTCCGCCCATTTCATATTTTTTGTAAATCAACTTTCCAAATATTTTATGCTTGGCATTATAAAAATATTTTAAAAAGCTACGCATTGTTTTAATTTTTACAAGCGTATTATCAACGTCAAAAAATGCATAACTCTTAAGCTGCTTTTTCATACACGCTCTCAAATGTTCGTAAATTATTCTCAGTTTTAATGCATGATTTTATATAATCCTGTAACGCGGAATTTTCTTTATATTTTATAAATTTGGAATCATAAACAGAAACTTTTCTAAAAATTTCGGCGATTTTTTTTTCATTTTGATAAATTTCAATGCTAATTGTAAATGCACGATTATTATTTGTCATGCCGCTATTTGAGATTATTTTCAAACATAACACCAGACCCATAGGAAAGGCATAATTGTAAAATTTACTTTGAAATTCATTCATCACAAATTTTACCGCATGATTCTGGCTGCCCTTAATAAAATATTTTTCTAAAGTAGCAATTGTCATCTGCCTTGCCGCCTCCATCAAAACCATTCCTTGTATATGTTTTCCTGTAACATGATCACTCATTTCAGCACATCGCTCATCGATTATGAGAATGCTAGAATATTTTTCATCAGATATTTTCTTGGGGTCTGAAATCAGAGTGTTATATGAAAAATGCTTGTGAGTTAATTTGTTATCACAGCGACTATCTTCATCGAAATAGCTATAAATACTAGCTATTTTTTTATCTACAGGCTGACAAAATAGTTTTTTATATTCAGCAACAATGTCTTCTGAAATTCCTTGTTCGAAGAAAATATCATATTGCAAAAGCTCATTATTGATGGTTTTTTCAATTAATTCACTGTAGCTAATTATGTTGGCGCCATTTGATATTGCGCAAAATTTATTACCAACAACGTGTATTGCTTTATTCTTCATTTTCCCTCTCGCCAATTTTCATAAAATAGCGCCAAAAATCATTGGTTTCTTTTTATTTTTCATAGCGCTGGATAGAAATCCAAAAATTGGCGAACCTATTATACAACCAATAAAAATCATGCTTAAAATTATAGAAGAATCCTGTTTTGAAAAATGATGTATTTGCTCCAGGTACAAATTTCCCCATAGCGCTCCTAACAGAACCATGGCCGAGTTCATCAAGCATGTATACACTCCACATGACCAATTGCTCCTATTAAGATATACACTCTTCATTTCCAGCCAATATGTTTTATTTTTTTCATCTCCTTGTGCTTTTTTAAAATTAGTTGATCCATCTATAACGAATAAAAAAATTGCTGCAAGAATAAGAATCCCTAAAAATGCATCCATAACTAGCGCTTCTCTCCAGCCATATTTTGAAATTAACACAGTTAAAGGGGTTTGGGCTATTACTCCCCCCAGCATTCCAACTGTTATTATGATTCCAGTCACAAAAGGAAGTTTATTTTTTGGAAACCAGTTTGCAGCTATCTTAAAGCTTCCTAGAAAACAAAATGCGCTTCCTATTCCTTCTAAAAATCTACACATACCAGCAACAATTAAATTGCTAGTTATGGAAAATCCAAATATTCCCAAAATACATAAAAACATAGTTAGCGTAATAATTTTTTTTGGAGGAAACCTATCCAGAATTTGTCCTGCGGGAAGCAGAAATGCTACAGTTGAATAAAAATAAATAGATGAAAGAAAGCCGAGACCTTTTGCACTTAATCCGTATGCATCCATCACATATGAATCAATTGAGTTGAACATATTTATCTGTATAAATTCATAGAGAAAAAACAAGGACGAAACCAAACAGGCCACCCATGATATATATTTTCTTCCTATTTCAACTTCGCACTCACTCGAATATCTTAATTTTCTTTGAAAAAACCGCATCTTTAATACCCGTGCTTTTTAAAAAATCAATTAATTCATCTTTAGTAAAATTCAATCCCATTAATTCAAAAACTTTTTTCTTTATATCGTCAAGGTAGCCCTCAACAGTTCTGTGCGATATTTTCAGTGCGATTGCGCATTGCTTAGCGGTAGCGCCTTCAATAAAATACGCAGCGCATTGAGCTTGTTTTTTAGTAAGGTATAAATCGTCGGATTCGCTTAAAAGATAAAATCTATCTATGTCTGTTTTTTTAAAAAACTCATCCTTGTCAGAATCCGTAATCTGATATCTTTTAATTTTTTCTAGAGATATCACCCGACTATCAGGAAGATAAATTTTATTTTTTGAGGCTGTTTTTATAAGCGGAGAAGCTTTATCATTAAAATAGAGTATAAATCTCTTAAATAAGTCCACATTCTTAGTGTAAAAATTATTTATGCTGTTATTATCCCTTGTGGATGCAAATATGTATAGGTATGTAATATCTTCACGCTTTATTACAAAACTGGCTCCATTGTCAATATTAAATGATTCCCTGCCTTGAGCATATATTGGATCATCTGAATTCAACTCGGACCAAAGAAAATATCCCTTTGGTAACAAATGTTCAATGTCTACCGCGCCAGATGATTTATACAGTCCGTTTTTATAAAAGTGCTCTATCCATGGTGCATTATTTGTAAGCAACTCTCTCGATGAATCATTATGATAAATTTTTATGTAGTTAAAATAGGTTACTCCGATGCTATTTAAAGCTGGGGAGCATATATCATCAACTTCCTTGCTGGCAGTTAATGAAAAATGATTTTTTAAGTCTAGTCCAGACATGGTTTATCCAAAATTGAGGTCATCATATTTAAAAGTGCAGCTGGGCAATCTGAAATTACAATCAAGTCTAACTGTTCCCTTTTTATGAAGCCCTCTGCTGATGCATGCTTTAAAAAATTAATTAATAAATCGAAATATCCGTCGATGTTTAATAATCCAAGCGGTTTTTTATATATCCCGATTTTAATTGCATTCCAAATTTCAAACACCTCTTCGAGAGTTCCGACTCCGCCGGGAAGCGCAATAAAGGCATCTGACATGCTTGACATCATTGACTTTCTCTCTTGCATTGATTCAACTATATGCAACTCAGTTAAATTTCTGTGTGCAATTTCTTTGTTAGCAAGTGATTCTGTGATAACGCCAATAACTACCGCGCCAAAATCAAGCGCAGTGTCAGCTAATCTCCCCATTAGACCAATACTTGCACCACCATAAATCAATTTCAGTTTTCTTCTCGCAATTTCTTTGGCTAAAAAAATAGTGCTATCATCATAGGTAATTTTTGAACCGCTGTTCGCTCCAAGAAAAACGCATATGTTTTGCATGTTACTCATCTTGAAATTTCACTCGCCATTCTATGCAATATCAACTAGGATCATTACCCGTATTAAATACGGTAACCATATACATTCTCTGTGGGAATGGCTATGAAAATATCCCTATATCCAATACACAAAAATAAACAAGCCAAGCCAGACTACGTCGACAAAATGCCAATACCACGCGATCCCTTCAAAGCCAAAATGATCGTGGCTGTTAAAATCGCCTTTGATCATGCGCCATAAAATCACAATCAATCCCGTTGTGCCGACCGTAACGTGAAACGCGTGAAAGCCGGTGAGCATAAAAAACGTCGTGCCATAAATACCAGCGTCTAATCTTAACGCTTTGATTGTATAAGCAGTCCAGTATTCGTGTGCTTGCATGCATAAAAAAGAAATGCCGAGCAAAATGGTGAGCGCTTGGAATATGATCATTTGTTTACGACGGTTTTTTAACACACCCCAATGCGCGATGGTGATCGTGACACCTGATGATAATAAGAGTGCTGTGTTGACCGCAGGAATGCCCCAAGTTTCCATGATTGAAATAGGCCCTGCAAACTGACTGCCGTCAGGCGTGTGATACACAGGCCAGGTAGGCTGGAAATGTGGCCATAACAATAAGTGCGTCATCAATCCATGCCCTACGCCGCCCAGCCACGGTACAGAAATATTGCGCGCATAAAACAAGGCACCAAAAAATACGCTAAAAAACATGACCTCAGTGAAAATAAACCACGCCATTCCCCATCGAAACGAGCGATCCACCTGCGGATCATTTAATAATCCCGCGCGATTTTCGCGTATAACAGTTCCAAACCACCCAAATAACATAAAAATTAAAATACAAATACCTGTTGCGAATAAATAAGGGCCGAACCACTTGTCATGCAACCAATTGGCAGCGCCAACTAGCGTACAAAATAAAGCGATTGATCCTGTGATGGGCCAATAACTGGGTTCGGGAAGATAATAGGTTCCATGCTGATCCGACATAATCGCTCCTGATTATTTTTTGATGCGAAATCATAGCAATAATTTCGAATAGTTAAAAGATTAAGTGCGAAAAATAAAAAAGCAGCTATAATCACTATTCTCTTATTTATTTAAAAAATATTTATCTAAAAAAAACAACAAGGAGTTTTTATGAAAAAAATTATTTTAGCAGCTGCGATTTGTGCGATGCCTTTGATGGGGGCAATTGCAGGATCATTGACTGTCAACGTAGATTATTGCTTGCTTGGACAGCCAGGACCGGGTTGCATGAAGAATACGGGTGCTGTCCCACAAAAACTCACGGTTTATCCTAACGTAGTTGTTTCTTCAAAGCCTTGTCCAGGCATACAGGGTAATTGTTATGCTGAATTGCCATCTGGCGTGAAGACTAAAATGAATTTACAAGGAACTGCTAATAAGGGCGGATTGTTTGCCGTATATGGCGGAACAATCGCAGACAGCAATATTGTTAATTTTATTAACGGATTGCCGGCATCTCATCAAACCCCCTTTATAAGTAGCGCATCGATCACAATTTCGCTCAACGGGTATCATTCAGTTGCTTGTCCAGCAACTGGTAGCGTGGGTAGTAATAACCCATTGGTTTATACGATCAAAGGTACCAGCTTTACAAACGCGACATGCACAGTATCGATGAAATAATTCTAAGCAACATCGAAACGCCGGGAACCTTACTCTCCGTAAGGTTTTCAGCGTTTTTTTTGGATATTTTTATGCAAATCTGCAATTGAACTGCAGATTTGCATAGAAATGTCTTGTTTTTAACTAAATTTAACGGTAATATTATGTAAATATGCAATTGAACTGCAGATTTACATATGTTTAACAGAACCGCTTCCGAAGAATTTGAGCGTCTTATGGCGCAGTATCCAGTCGTTACCATAACAGGACCCAGACAGTCAGGTAAAAGCACGATCGTCAAAACAATGTATCCAAATAAGCCTTATTACAATTTGGAAAATCCCGATACTCGATCAATTATCGAAGCTGATCCTAAGCAATTTTTAAGTAATATTGATTTGCAAAAAGGCGTTATTTTAGATGAAATTCAACGCGCGCCGGAATTACTGTCTTATATTCAAGGCATCGTAGATGAAAATCGAGTGCCAGGTTCTTTTGTTTTAACGGGAAGCCATCAGCTGCAATTATCTGGAGCGATTTCGCAATCGCTCGCCGGTAGAACTGCGCTACTGGAATTATTGCCGCTTTCCATTAATGAATTAAAACAAAATGAAAAAAATTACACGCTGGATGAATATTTATTAAATGGATTTTTCCCCGCGATTTATCAGCACAATTTAGATTCTATGACGCATTCACGCAATTATATTAAAACCTATCTTGAGCGAGACGTACGTCAATTAATCAACATAAAAGATTTGCATGCTTTTCAACGATTCATTGCATTGTGCGCAGCGCGAATCGGCAGCACCATAAATTACAATAGCCTGAGCAATGAAGCAGGCGTTGCGCTCAACACCATTAAAAGCTGGATTTCAATATTAGAAGCATCTTATTTGACTTTTGAATTACAGCCTTATTTTGAAAATTTTGGAAAACGCGTTATTAAAGCGCCCAAATTATATTTTTCAGATGTGGGTATTGCGAGTTATTTATTAAAAATTAGATCGGTTGATCAAATGAATCTTGACAAATTGCGCGGACATTTATTTGAAAATATGGTTATCATAGAAATTTTAAAAAATTATTACAATCGCGGAAAAGATGCTGATATTTACTTTTATCGCGATAGCAATCAAAATGAAGTGGATGTGATTTTGCAAGTGCATGATAAATTAATCCCGATTGAAATTAAATCAACCGCAACTTTTCGTCCCGAATTACTAAAAGGGGTTCACTATTTTCAATCAGTCGTGAGTGATCGTGCGCCGATTGGTTTTTTGATTTACAACGGTGAGCAGGAAATGACGATAAATAATATCCACGTTATTAATTTTAAAAATATTCACCTATTGATGAATATAATCGAGAATATTAAGTAGCGCATTTCGCGATTTCTTTGACAGTCAAACATCCCTGACATCCAGCTGTTTCGCTGCCAATACTTCATCTAAGCGACCCACTGGCGTGGTACTTGGCGCCGACTTGAGTATTTCGGGAGTATTGTGCGCTTCGTCATAGATTTTTTGCATCGCATCAATAAATTGATCTAATGTTTTCTTGCTTTCTGTTTCAGTCGGTTCGATTAATAAACATTCTGAAATCATCAAGGGGAAATAAATCGTTGGTGCATGAATACCATAATCTAATAATCTTTTTGCAATATCTAAAGCCGTCACACCGGTTTTTTGTGTGATGAGTTTTGCAGTAACAATAAATTCGTGTGACGCGCGGCGTTTTGGAAATGCCAATGTGTAACCAATTTTTTCTAAGCGTTTCATTAAATAATTAGCATTTAAAGTTGCAAATTGACTGACGCGAACAGAGCCTGCTTGGCCTAGCAATCTTAAATAAACGAATGCGCGCGTTAAGACGCCGGTATTACCCATAAAACAAGATAATCTGCCGATGGATTTTTTACACTCATTTTTTGTTAACCAAAAATAATCTTTTTCATTTTTTCCAATCATAGGAATAGGTAAATAATCTTTGAGTCGATCGCCAGCGGCAACGGGGCCTGCGCCAGGACCGCCGCCACCGTGCGGTGTTGCAAATGTTTTATGACAGTTTAAATGCATCACATCAAAACCCATATCACCCGGTCGCACGCGTCCCATAATCGCATTTAAATTCGCGCCATCGTAATACAATAATCCGCCAGCTGTATGAACAATTTTGGCAATTTCTAAAATTTGTTTTTCAAAAACACCCAATGTAGATGGGTTTGTTAACATAATGCCGGCCGTTTTTGGGCCAACGGCTTTTTTTAAGGCTTCTAAATCAATATCGCCTGTTTTAATATTCGTTGGAATTTCTTTTACGGTAAATCCGCACATGCGTGCTGACGCAGGATTCGTTCCATGCGCTGCATCGGGAATAATCATTTCCGTGCGCTCTAGATCATTGCGATCGCGGTGATAAGCTCTAATCATCGCAACGCCTGCAAATTCGCCTTGTGCACCTGCCATGGGTGTTAAAGAAACTGCTTTCATTCCGGTAATTTCTTTAATATATTCTTGCAGCTCATACATATTTTCCATATGACCTTGCATGTCTTTTGAATCTGTCAATGGATGCAAATTCCAATAACCTGGAATCGCCGCCAAGGCTTTTGCCGCACGCGGATTATATTTCATCGTGCAAGAACCCAGCGGATAAAAATTTGTTTCGATCGAAAAATTTTTGCGTGACAATAAAGTATAATGCCGCACGACATCAAGCTCTGCTGTTTCGGGAATATTGGGCAGTGTGGTGCGAAGCAAATCTTTTGATATGTCAGTTTGACATGCTAATTGCGTGCTCATGATAAATTTCCTACATACTTCAATAAATCATCCTGCGTTTTAGTTTCTGTGACGCAGACCAAAAAGCAATTGGGTAATTCGGAATAAAATTTATTGAGCAATAATCCTGGTTGCATACCCGCTTGTTTAAAATTTTCTATAATGAGTTCAATCGGTTTATTGATTTTAATCACAAATTCATGAAAAGTCGGCGCTTCAAAAACAATGGAAACACCCTCGGTTGATGATAATAATTTTTTTAAGTAAGTTGATTTTTCATGACAGGATTTTGCCACTTGTTGTAAACCTTTTGCGCCCAATAATCTCATATAAATAGTGGCGGCTGTTACTAATAAGCCTTGATTGGTGCAAATATTCGATGTCGCTTTCGCACGTCGAATATGTTGTTCGCGTGCTTGTAGTGTTAAAACATAACCGATGCGATCTTGATTGTCTTTTGTTTTCCCGACCAGTCTTCCTGGTAATTGTCGAATTTCTTTTTTGCGACAGCATAAAAATCCAAAATAGGGCCCGCCACCTGATAATGGCACGCCCAATGGTTGTCCGTCACCACACACAATATCTGCGCCTAAATTACCCCATTTTCCCGGCGGTTTGAGCATTGCCATCGCAATAGGATTAACGACACCAATCACCAATGCATTTTTTTCATGTGCCATATTAGTAATAATATCTACTTCTTCAACACACCCAAAAAAATTAGGTTGTGAAATAATAATTGCGGCAAATTCATCACATTCATTTTGGACAATATTATTAAGCTCATCTAAATTAACTTGGCCTGTTTGAAAATCTGTTTTTAAAAAAACTAAATTAACAATTTGATCGTTAAGAATTGTTTTTAAAACATCTCTATAAAACGGGTGCAAATTATCTGGCACTAAAATTTTGGGTGAATTTTTAATGCGAAGCGCCATTAAAACAGCTTCGGCCAATGCAGATGCGCCATCATACAAAGATGCGTTTGAGACTTCCATGCACATTAATTCACACATCATGGTTTGATATTCGTAAATTAATTGCAAGCTACCTTGGCTTGCTTCAGGCTGATAGGGTGTGTAGGCCGTATAAAATTCGCCGCGTGTTGCAATATCCCAAACTGCGGCGGGAATATCATGCTCATAAGCACCTGCACCAATAAAACAACTACCCGGTTTATAATGCGGCGCGCGATCTAACATGAGCCGTGTTATTTCACCCTCGGATAATCCTGCGGGTAAATTAGATAATTCTGTCGTTGGAATTTCTGCTGCAATTTCATCAAACAAATGATCAATGCTATTTGCACCAATTATTTTTAGCATCTGATCAATATCGCTTTGATTATGCGGGATAAATGGCATAAAAATTATTCCTCTTCGGCAATATGTCTTTCGTAAGCCGCCGCATCCATTAAATCATCCAATTGTTTTGCATCAGCAATTTTTAATTGATAAATCCAGCCTAAACCATAAGGATCTTGATTGATTAATTCAGGCTGCTCGATTAATTGCTGATTCGCTTCAATCACTCTTCCGTCAAGTGGTGCATAAACATCGGCTGCTGTTTTAACTGATTCGACCACTACAATTTCATCACCCGCTTCTACGTCGTGATCTAGATCAGGTAGTTCCACAAATACTAAATCACCTAATTGGTGTTGCGCATGATCAGTAATGCCGACATAAACTGTGTCGTCTGTTTCTAAACGAATCCATTCATGACTCTCTGTATAATATAAACCACGTGGACAATCTGACATTGTGTTTCTCCTGTTTTACAAAACCCTTACCCTAACCCTCTCCCGATTACAGGAGAGAGGACTAAATAAATTTCGTTTTCGTAATCTTAACCGGCAGCCATTCGCCACGTCTTTCAACCGTAGCTTCTGTTTTATCACTGATAGGTATTCTAGCGAGCGCAATCGCATAATTTAAAGTCGGTGAAAAACTGCCCGAAGTAATTTCACCTAACCCTGCACCATCAACACGAACCGTTTGATGATTGCGCAATACACCGCGTGTTTCTAATGTTAAGCCGACTAATTTTTGTGTAATATTTTCTGACAGCAACGCTTTTTTGCCAATAAAATCTCGCGACTCATCTTGAAAAGAAACCGTCCACGCTAAATTAGAAATCAGCGGCGAAGTTTTTTCATTCATATCCGCGCCATATAAATTTAAACCGGCTTCTAGTCTTAGCGTATCGCGCGCACCTAAACCACACGGCTTAACGCCGGCTTTTATTAATTTTTTCCAAGCTTCAATCGCCCATTTTTCTGGTAGCATCATTTCAACACCCGGCTCACCGGTGTAGCCTGTTTTTGCAATCACCATATCTTGATCTTTTAAATAAATAGATTGAAATGTTTTTAAATTTTTTATTTGATTAATAATTTTTTCATCGAAAATATTTTTTAAATAATCAATTGCATTGGGACCCTGCAACGCCAATAAGCAATCAGAGCGCCAATTAAGCTTAATATTAAATTTTTCTGATTGTGTTTTGAGCCAATTAAAATCTTTGTCGCGACAACCCGCATTGACAACTAATCTAAAGTAATCATCAGAAAATTTATACGCAATCAGATCATCAATAATGCCGCCTTGATGGTTTAATAAGCAACTGTATAAAGCATCACCTGTATTTTTTAATTTATTAATATCATTTGCTAAAACAGTTCTTAAAAACGAAACCGTATCTTTACCAGAAATTTCAATGACACCCATGTGCGAAACATCAAATAATCCCGCGTTTTTTCGCACGGCATGATGTTCTTCAATTTGCGATCCATAATGCAGCGGCATTTGCCAGCCTGAAAAATCAACGATTAATGCTTTAGCATCCACATGAAGATCATAGAGCGGTGTTTTTTTTGACACGAACAATCCCTATCGTGATTTTAGAAAGCAAAATCGTGACAGATGGGTTTGGAAAATGCAAGGGGTGAATCACATATCTTATAAAAACTTTTTTTTCACTCAAAAATTCTTGAAAACACGAGGTTTATTTTTTTAGTTTCTGGTGTATGATCCCAGCCAACTTCAAGCAGCGCATAAGGATTTTTCATGAATGAAATTATATCAATTTATTTGGATGAATCGGGTGACTTGGGCTTTAATTTTGCGAATAAAGGAACACCACGGTATTTTTCCATTGGGTTGCTCGTCTGTAAAAATAAATATGCCGTCGATGAATTTAAAAAAGCGGTCAGAAAAACACTCAAGCATAAAGTTAGTCCGAAGACAGCCGGCTCACTTGAGCTCAAGGGCACTGACACAACGCTATCTGCCAAAAAGTATTTTTACAATCAGGTTGAGTCATCAAAAGACTGGCATGTATACGGCGTTGTTTTAGACAAACATAAACTTAAAAGCAAAACTAAGTCACTGCCGCATGAGAATATAATCTACAATTGTTTATCCATGGAGATATTGGCGCACGTTAACTTAGCAGATACCACTGGAAATATATTATTAGTGGCTGACAAAAAGAAAAACAAGCATGAAGCAAGCGAGTTCAATAAATATATCTCAAATCAACTCATCAGCATGATCCCGTCTGGAATCTCGTGTGATATTTCTCATCAAGATTCACACCAAAACCCAATGCTACAATCAGTTGATCTATTTTGCTGGGGAATGCAAAAATACTATGAACACCAGGATAATAGCTGGCTTTCAATCTTTGAGAGTAGGCTGACATTAATCGAATCAAACTATTCTGGAGCAGAAAAAAGACGGTCCCTACAAGGTGTCACTCTTGCCTTCTAATCCAACCGATGGGAGGAAACCAGCAAGCACGCATTAGGCCTTACCCGTCTATGAAGTAAATTTTACAGAATCTAACAAAAAAGTCAAATAAATCCGCTGGCTATGTCCCTATATCTGATACGCAATCCGCGCATAAGCATCCCACGCAAAGGGAATGTAATTATTCACAGGTCGCAATTCTGAATCACCAAAACCCGTATAATATTGAAATCCACTTTCGATCATCCAGTGTCGCGAGGCACTATAAACTAAACCTGATGATAAATAGGGTGTCACGCAATCGCCCTTGAAAAGTATGTCGCGCCTCTGAACAACGCCCGCGCCCACGGCTGCAAATGCCCGAACAGGCAATCTTGCAATCTGCGCTAAATATTTTCCGCTGAGTGAGTAAGCAGAAGTTTGCGAAGTCATGCTGGTAAAATTGTATGGCGGCAATGCATAAATACTATCAACGGGCGAGAAATTAATATGTGCATTGGCAAATTGCATATACTGTAATTCAACGGCAAAATTTTTACTGACATCGTAACCCAATACCGCGCCCCAGGACGGGCCGCCCTCAGTCACGCTTGTCGGTAATGTTGTATCCGCGGCATCATCAGCTGGATCAGTGGTATCTACTAAGTACTTCCACTCAGTTGATCCGCCACCGACATTGACACCAAAATAGACGGTTTTTTTAGGAAAGAGATTATCGGTTGATTCTGCAACACCAAGACTAGCTACAAAAAACAGCAGTGCAGATAGAAATAATTTTATAAAACATACCGCTGTTTTCTGCATCTCAAATTACTTACTTGTGTACTTACAAGGATTCGCACTTGTTGCCATCAGCATCACATAGATTGCCTTGCGAATCTTTTCCGCCGTTCCAGTAACAATTCCATTGATCGATACAAGCTTGTGCCGTGCCGCCGTATTTGGCCGCATTTTTAGCGCAAGCAGTTTGTAAAGTGCCATAAGTTGCGATCATCAAATGATAGATTTGCTGCATTGGGAGCTTGCCAAGTGGACAACAGCCTTGTACTGCGTTTTTAAAATCTACACAAAAAGTAGAAACAGCATCTGTTGCCACCGAACAGTTCTGCGCGTCTTGCAATCCAGACGATACTGGGAAAATACTAGGACCCGCAAAGGTTGTTACAGAAAAAAACACCAAAACAAAAGCAAAAATTTTAAATAAATGTTTCATTTTCATAAAAAGTTCCTTTTTGGTTAAGACAATTCATCATACACAACGCTGCCACATCTGAAAACAATATGCGTATTTATTTTGCACATCGCTTGCGTGCTTTTCTTCAGACGTTAATTTCCATTCGGCTAAATTGAGATCCAAAAAGAAAGCATCGCCCTTTAATTCAGCGTTAATCAGCGTTAAGTAAACATAATCAGCCAATGACAAGGTTTGCTTAAAAATTTCTGAGCCGCCAATGATAATCACCTCATCTTCAGATTGCAATGCCTTCATTGCATCTTCAATCGATGAAAATAGTTCGCACCCCTCAATTTTTAAATCTTGTTGGCGCGAAATAACAATATTGCGACGACCCGGCAGAGCGCGACCAATGCTGTCATACGTTTTACGACCCATCACAATCGGTTTGCCCATGGTAATCGTCTTAAAATGCTTTAAATCTGCGGGCAAATGCCACGGCATGCTGTTTTCAAAACCAATGACATTGTTTTTTGTTTTGGCAACGATGAGTGATAGCTTCATATTCATATTGAAAATTTTAGAAAATAGTTTAGTATCGTAGCGCAATTGCAAATGGAAAGGAAAGACAAATGGCTTTGGTTAAATTAATCTTCGCAAGTCTATTATTGCTATCTTGCTCAGCGCTTGCTGACAATTATCCCGCTTATCCAACGCCCGCTTTGCCATCTGATGCTGCAAAATCGGCTGAAATACAGCGCGGCGAATACTTGGTGAAACTGGGTGACTGCGTTGCCTGTCACACAGCGCCAAACGGCGGCAAAGCTTTAGCGGGTGGATTTTCGATCAAAACGCCTTTTGGCACTATTTATACACCCAATTTAACGCCCGATAAAAAAACAGGCATTGGCAATTGGACAGATGCGCAATTTATTAAAGCCATGCGCGAAGGTATTTCGCCAGAAGGGAAATATTATTACCCCGCTTTTCCGTATTTATATTTCAATAAAATTAACACAGCGGATTTATTGGCCATTAAAGCTTATTTAGATGCTATTCCTGCGGTGAATAATACGCCGCCGAAAAACACCATGATGTTTCCGTTTAATTGGCGCTTTTTGCAATTGGGCTGGCGCATACTATTTTTCCATCCTGATAAAACAGGTGCATTTCAAACTGATCACGGTGCCTATTTGGTAGAAGGCCTGGGACATTGCGCGATGTGTCACACGCCATCGTATTATTTATTTTCAAAAAACTTGCCGCTGGCAGCGCCGATTCAAAAATATAATCTAACAGGTGGCATGGTTGAAAATTTTTTCGCGCCGAATATTTCTAGCTCTGGTTTGAAAAACGCAAGCGTGCAAGATATCAGCGCTGTTTTCAAACAAAATAAAATGATTGGTGGCGGCGCTGTACAAGGCCCCATGTTAGATGCCAATGAAAATAGTTTGAAATATTTAAGCGACGATGATGTCGTTGCGATCGCGGCTTATTTAAAATCAGTGAAAAGCATTGAACCGCCCAAACCCAAAACAGGCAAAGGCTTATCTGCCGGCAAAGCGATTTTTAATCAATACTGCACAGGCTGTCACATGACAGGTGCCGGTGGCGCGCCTAAAATAGGCGATCAAACGGCATGGGCGCCTTTAATAAAACAAGGCATGCCAGCATTGTATCAAAATGCGATCAAAGGGATTAACGGCATGCCAGCCAAAGGTGCTTGCTCTTCTTGTTCTGATCAAGACATTCAAAATGCCGTGCAATACATGGTGAGTGAAACTCAAGGCGAAAATGGAATAGCCGCGCCGAAAAAAGTCGGTGATGCGCCAAAGCAATACACGATGGCAGATGGAAAGGCACTGTACACACAATATTGCTCAGCTTGTCATGATGGTCACTATCCCGGCGCACCTGTTGTCGGCGACAAAGCTGCGTGGGCACCTATTTTACAACAAGGCATGGATGTCATGATTTTAAATACGGTCAATGGCATAAATAATATGCCGCCACGCGGCAGCTGCAAACAATGCGATGACGCGCAGTTAATCGCCGCTGTAAAATACATGGCAGATACCAGCAAGTCAGACAATAAAGATTATTCGTTGTGGTAACACGCTGATTACCTTGTCGTGTTTTTATAAGTGCAACTTTAGATTTGCACCATACTCACTTCTAATCGCTGTCCCAGAGCGTGCAGCACAAATTCGATGCGTGGAATTTTTGATTGGTAATAAGGATCAATTAATCGTCTTATTTCTTTTTCATCGCAATCAATTTTTTTGGCAAGCGCAATATTGGTCAAATGTTTTTCTCTCATTAAAACATAAAGCGCGGCCTTAGCTGATAATGTCGCCGATAATGAAACAGAGTGCTTATTCTTTGCTATTTTTTTTGGTTCTGGAATATCCAATTTCATTATCATTCGATTAGCAATAGTTTCTTCTAAGCAATCAACTGCCTCACTCAAGGCATCTTCGATAGATTCGCCCTGTGTAATTGCTTCAGGCAGGTCTAAAAATATGACAGTGTAACCGCCTGATTTTTGTTTTTTTAATTGAATCGGAAATGTAAATCTATGAACGCTCATAATATATTACCTCAGATCATTTTCTTTAATATTAAGTTGCTTTAGCATGGCATGAAAAGTACCCGTTTTTAACTCATCCTTTAAGCTACGAATAATCGTAAAGCGCTCGCCATAAAACAAAGTACTGTGACTGCCTTTTCCTCTGCGCTGCAAAAGCCGCACAGAAATATTATTTCTTTTTCCCAGCGCTTTAAGTTTCCTAAAAAATTCAGATCCCTTCATGCAATACCCTCACCTATTATTTTCGGACGAAATAGTCCGAATGTCAAGTTAATAAAATGAGAAATAATACTGCTGATATTTCAGTAGTGCAATACCGTATTTTGTATATTATTCAAGCTTTAACAAGGCCCCGTTGAGCACGTCACAGCACTAAGCATTAAAATACTGAGAAACCATTTCATCTGTTACATTATTTAATTCCGACGGATTCCATTGCGGGTGATGATCTTTGTCGATCACCATGGCGCGAATGCCGTCAAAAAAATCATGTCCCAACAGCATTTGCTTTGCAATGAAAAAATCCATCTCGATCACCTGATCAAAACTCATGGATTTCGCGCGACGAAATTGCTCCAATGTTACTTTTAAACTGGTGGGTGAGCGCTGTTGTAATTGATCAAATATTTCAGCACAAAAATTATTTTGATTATTTTTTAAAGTATTTATAATTTTCTCAACTGATTCTTGTGAAAAACAATTTTGTATTATGTCATTATTTTTTAATAAATCACTTTGCTTAGTTTGCTCAGATTGAATCTCAACAGCATTAATTATTTCAGTGACTCTATTTTTATCAGAAAAATTAAAATCAGTTTCAATTAATTTTTTTTCAAGATTATGTAAATTTTCACTCGGTACAATATGCTTTATTAAATTTAACTCTTTAGCATCGGCGGCATTAATAGTATTGCCCGTTAATCCTAAATATATTCCCATTGCATTCGGCAACCTGCTCAAATAATAAGATGCGCCCACATCGGGAAAATAGCCAATTTTCGTCTCTGGCATCGCCAATTTAAGGTTTTCCGTGCCGATAGGATGCGAGCCATGAATTGAAATGCCGACACCTGCGCCCATAGTAATGGCGTTTAGAAAAGAAATATAAGGTTTGGGATAATGATAAATTAAGCTGTCGACTGCATATTCTAAGGCGAAATAATCGCTGGTTTTTTCAATCGACTCATGTCTGTTTTGATAAATTTCGCGTAAATCACCGCCGGCGCAAAATGCTTTTTCGCAACTGGATTTAATTAAAACTGCTTTAATAGAGGCGTCATTTTTCCATTTCTCTAATTCCGAAAATAATATTGAAAACATTTCACCGCTAATCGCATTTAATGCCGCAGCGCGATTTAATGTAATTATTCCAAGATTATTTTTTATTTCAAATAAAATATTGTTTTGCAAAATAACTCCGAACAAACCAAGTTCAAGCAAGATCTTTCATTGCGTTAATAAATATTGCGGCTTGCTTTACAACCCACTCAGCTTGCTCTACCTCAATTGAGTCGCCTTTATAATCGGCTATTAATCTTAAATCTTCTGCTTTATTTAATGTTTTGCCAAGCTCCACCGTAACAATTTTTGTCTTGACCAAGTGCATGCTAAACGATGTGATTAACCCACCATGTGTTTTAATGGTCTCAAGTGGCACACTCGGATTCTTTAAAAGTAACGCAGCTCGTGCTGCATCAAACATCGCATAGTAGGCGCGGTTACAAGCACCATCAACATCGCCAGCTTTAAGTAATATCTTTGCCGACTCTGCTGCACGCTCTGCTTTATCAAGCAAGTCCTGAAAATTCATAGTCGAATTCCTTCGCGATTAATATTTTCAAGCAAGCGCGGATTCGAATAATTTTCCGGATGCTGCCATTCCTCTTCCCAAATTGGAAGAGGCTGAATTCGAATACCAGTATCCAACAGTACATCATATGCAATATCATCCATAGAAAGCTTCACCGTAACGAATTTTCCGGGAATGCCTTTGAGCAAAACTGCCAAGTCTGCATCACTGTCTGGTCGATGAGACAAACGAGCTCGGCTTCCGAAAAGTATTACGTCCGTAACCGTATAATTTAAAGCAGCTTTTTCAATAAAAAATTGAATGGCTTTTTGTGTTTCAATATCTATTTTTCGAGTTTTCATGTCAATTTTTACCTTTCAAGACGCGATAAATCGCGTCTCTACAATTCTGGAACTGAGCTTAATAGCTGCTTCGTATAATCATGCTGTGGAAATTGTAACACATTTTGAGTAAATCCGGTTTCGACAATTTTACCCTGATACATAACAGCAACACGATGTGCCAAATACGCAACAACAGATAAATTATGCGTGATTAATAGATATGAAATCCCCTGAGATTGCTGTAATTTATCGAGCAGCTCCAAAATTTGCTGTTGTGTTGAAACATCTAAAGCGCTCGTGGGTTCATCTAAAATTAATAACTTGGGTGATAACGTCAACGCACGCGCAATACATATTCTCTGTCTTTGACCGCCTGAAAATTCGTGAGGATATCTATAAATAATATCTGCGGGCAACTCTACTTGTTCTAATATTTTAGAAATAATAGGGATTATTTCTTTTTTATTTTTTATTTTCTGTTGAATAATCAATCCTTCACTCAGGCTATCTAAAATTAACATGCGTGGATTTAATGCGCTAAAAGGATCTTGAAATATGATCTGCATATCAGCGCGCAATTTTCTTAACTTGCTACTGGATATTTTATTAAGCATAATATTACTAAAATTGATGTCGCCAGAAGTATTTTTAATTAATTGTAAAATACCCTTGGCTGTCGTTGTTTTTCCAGAGCCTGACTCGCCCACAATGGCCAGTGTTTCACCTGATTTAATATCAAATGAAATATTATCCACTGCTTTGACATAACTTTTAATTTTTTTAAAAAATCCGCTGCGTATCGGAAAATAAATTTTAAGCTGATCAACAGCCAAAATAGGCTTATTTTTTTCAGGATTAACGGCGTGAATGCGCGCTAGATTAGGCAATACCGCGTTAATTAATTGCTGGCTGTAAATTTCTTTTGGGTTATTAAAAAAATCGTTTGTATTATTTTCTTCTATTATTTTTCCATTTTTTAAAACTGTAATATCATCTGCAATGCTCGCAACAACGGATAAATCATGGCCGATAAATAATAAAGCGCAGTTTCTGGTTTCTTTTAGTTTTCGCAATAAATCTAATACTTGTTTTTGAATAGTCACGTCTAATGCGGTCGTGGGTTCATCTGCAATAATAATTTTTGGCTCTGCTGCAATCGCAATAGCAATCATCGCGCGTTGTCGCATACCGCCTGATAATTGATGCGGGTAGGATTCATAACATCTTTTGACATCATCAATTCCCATCTCACGCAATAATTCAAGGCAGCGTGCTTGTCTCTCTCTTTTATTCAATTTTAAATGTAATTTAATTATTTCTGATAATTGCTGGCCAATGGTTAAAACGGGATTTAAAGCAGACATGGCGTCTTGAAAAATAATGCCAATTTCTTTTCCGCGAATGGCTCGCATTTTTTTTTCAGAATAATTTAATAAATTTTCATTTTGAAATAATATTTCACTTTCTGGTGAAACACCTGCGCCATAAGGTAATAATTGCAGAATAGCTAATGCTGATAGGGTTTTTCCACTTCCTGATTCGCCCACCAAACCCATGCAGCAACCTGATTTTAATATCAGATTAAACTGATCAACAACTACTTGCGTTTTTTCTCGTGACGCAAAGGCTATTGTCAAATTTTTTATTTCAAGCGCATGCATCATTGTGAAGGCTTAGTCTGATAGACGGAGGGTAGCATTTGTTGCAGCAGCATATCTACCGCTTGAATATCGGATGCAGTAATGTAAGCGCGTCGTTTGATTAAATGATCTTGCATCCACTCTGCGTGCCAATTACTGGTTGTGACAATGCATTGTTTTGCAAATCCATCTAAGTGATAGTCTCTTTCAAGCGCAATGCAGCCTGTTAAAAACACATCAACATATCCCTGAGAAATCGGCGCGTCTTTTATTGGATCACGAAATAAATCATTGCTCGGAATATAAATCCAAAATTGCCCGCTTGATAATTTTGCTCCTGCTAATTGACGCAGTTCATCGCGCGTCACTGCTTTTCGACAGAATCCATATTCTCTTTGATCCAGTTTTTCCATCAGTTCTGAGTTAGATAAGCGAAAAACAGAAGCATTAATTAAATAGCCTGGATGCTGAACAATGCCGACTAACATTTCGCGCGGTGATCGTGCCGGCACCACGCCCCACGTGCGTTGATACCCCAATAACTCAACAGGTATGTTCGCGCTTGCGTTTGAATCTGTTTGTCTCACAGCGTGATTATTCATAAAATTGCCATAACCCACGATATATTGTGGTTTTGTGCCATCGATTTGGGGATAGCATGAATCAGAAAAAGCGCTCAATGTGCAAGCTAAAAAAATAGTGGTGATTAAGATAAGAATAAATCGTCGCATAGAAAACTTCCCTGTTGTTTTACTCTGCGTTTATCATACCTTAAAAAGCTACTTTCGCGCCACACCCGTTTCACGCGCCGCCTTTGTTACAGCTTCTGCCACTTTAATGGCAACTTCAGGATTAAAGACGCTGGGAATAATATAATCGCGCGATAAAGCAGCGGCATCGACACAATTGGCAATGGCATACGCTGCAGCCAATTGCATTTCAATATTAATATCACTGGCCTGACAATCTAAGGCGCCGCGAAAAATACCCGGAAAGGCAAGTAAATTATTTATTTGGTTTGGATAATCACTGCGGCCGGTTGCCATGATAGCCACATGGGGCGCTGCAATTTCAGGCATAATTTCAGGATCTGGATTAGCCATCGCAAAGACAATTGGGTCTTTGTTCATGTTTTTTAAATCTTCCACTTGTAAAATATTAGGTGCTGATAATCCTACAAATACATCGGCATTTTTAATGGCATCATAAAGCGTTCCTGATTGATTGTCGGGGTTAGTTCGCGCAACATATTTTTTCTTAACCTCATCCAAATCAGTCCGTGATGTTGATAGCACGCCTTTTCGATCACAGCCAATAATATTCTTAACACCTAAATCTAATAACATATTAGTACAAGCTGTTCCTGCAGCACCAACACCGTTGAAAACAACTTTAATATCCGACATTTTTTTATTCACGATTTTTAATGCATTAATTAATGCGGCAGTCATCACAGCAGCAGTGCCATGTTGATCATCATGAAAAACAGGAATGTCTAATTCTGCTTTTAATCGATTTTCAATTTCAAAACAACGCGGCGATGAAATATCTTCTAAATTAATACCGCCAAATGCAGGCGCGATAATTTTGACGGTTCGAATAATTTCTTCAATGTTTTTTGTGTCTAAACAAATCGGGAACGCATCGACGTTACCAAACTGCTTAAACAACATCGCTTTGCCCTCCATCACCGGCATTGCAGCCAAAGGTCCAATATCGCCTAGTCCTAAAACAGCTGTACCATCGGTTACAACCGCCACCATATTTTTCTTAATCGTAAAGTTATAGGCTTTTTCAGGCGAATTATGAATAGCCATGCAAACACGCGCAACACCGGGTGTATACACCATAGACAAATCATCGCGATGCTTTACTGCAATTTTTCCAACGACTTCAATTTTTCCGCCCAAATGCAGCTTAAAAGTACGATCCGACATGTGTCGCAATTCAACCGATTGGATTTTTTCAAGCGCATTATAAATTTGCTGTGCGTGCTGCTCGTTTTGCGTTTCAATGGTAATATCACGTATGATTTGTCCATCCTCTGTGCTCACAATATCAATCGCGCCGACTCTGCCTTCTAATTGATTGATCATGGCCAATACTTCAGGGAAACCCGTGCCTTGTTGGGGTGTGGAAATGCGAATTGCATAGGAATTACTTGCGCTGGTGATCATCATCTACCTCTTTACTGTGAATATAAGCGGGCAAGTTTAACATAAAAAACCGCGAAGTTAACAAGATGTTCTTTTGAAAATCAAATTGCTATCATAGAAAAGTCAAACCCATTGTTTCAAAAGGAGAAAACGTATGTCTAACACAAATTCGACCAAGAACGCGGTAATTATTTTGCTGATCGCCATGCTGATTCTGGTGATTGGCTTTCATTTAGTATTACCCCTGCTGGGCATTACCATTGCTGTTACAGCTGGAATGTGGGGAGTGGCGATTTCTGCTGTCGTTGTTTTATGCATTGCCTCATTGCTATTTTTTGTTTTCACGGGCGCTGCTATTTTAGTGACTGCCATTATCGCGGGGATTATTGCGATTGTCTCTATTGTTTTATTCCCTCTTTTGTTTCCACTCTTAATTCCATTGTTATTATTAATGGGATTGATTGCATTAATCAGAAAGAAAAAAGTGAATAGCGAATCATGATTTATCGTATCAATTTGTTATTAATCTGGGTTGCTATTGGAATAATGGGACGTCTGGTCATTCATATTCCGGACGTCACGCCTTTAACAAGTTTATGTTTATTATCCAGCACTGTTTTTTCCAAAAGAATTTCTATTGGAATTATTTTTATTACTTTAATTTTATCTGATTTTTTATTACAACTGATTTTCAAACAGCCGATGTTTGGCCTATGGAGCTTATTTGATTATTCTGGCTGGTTTTTAGTAATATTAATTGGATTTGGTTTTGCAAAAAATCCTAGTTTTAAAAACAGTATTTATTTTACTGTCTTTTCAGCATTTATTTTTTGGCTGTGGAGTAATTTGGGCGCATTTTGTTTTTCGTTCGGATTATATCCGCACACATTAAACGGCTTGGCGCAATGTTATATTGCCGCGCTGCCCTTTTTGCGCAATGCCGTGTTGGGATCATTGGCGTGGACTGCTGTGTTTATTTTCTGCCTTAAAATCTCCAGTTTAAAAGCAAGTACCGAAATATTATGATCACTAAAAAACATTTTCCACTGATTGCGCTGTGCCTCGGTTTTTTTATGGTGATCATGGATGTCACCATTGTGAATGTGGCGCTTCCGAGTATGTCGAAAAATTTGGGTGGCGATATTTCCTGGTTGCAATGGGTTGTTGATGGTTACACACTGACATTTGCGTGCTTACTTTTATCCGCAGGAAATCTAGCAGATCGCGTTGGAGCCAAATCAACTTACTTAATCGGATTGGCTTTATTTACAATTACCTCTCTTGCATGCGGGCTAGCACCTAATTTTTTAATGCTAACACTGATGCGATTTTTGCAGGGCATTGGCGCAGCATTATTAGTTCCTACTTCACTCGCGTTAATTAACGCTTCTTACGAACACAAAAAAGAGCGTGCTTATGCAATGGGCATTTGGAGCGCGATTGGCGGCATCGCCGGTGCAGCGGGCCCAATTTTAGGTGGCGTATTGGTTTATTATTTAAGTTGGCGTTCAGTATTTTTTATTAATATTCCCGTTGGATTCGCTGTTTTTCTATTAACAAAAAAATATGTGATTAATCCAAAACCCTCTGGCAAGGGACATTTTGATTTGTGCGGACAATTGCTCGCCATTATTAGCATTGCAACACTTTCTTTTAGTTTAATCGAATCAGGCAGAATGGGTTTTGCTTCGCTTATTGTTATTTTTTCTTTCGCGCTTTTTATTATTACATTTGTCGCATTCCTCATTGTTGAAGATCGATCATCATCGCCCATGTTTCCACTTCACTTTTTCAAATCCAGAACGTTTTCTATTTCAATTATCGTCGGATGGATTTTAAGCTTTAGCAGCTATGGTTTATTTTTTGTATTAACACTCTATTTTCAGCATATTCGCAACTATTCTGCGCTTGCAACGGGCTTTGCATTTTTGCCATTCATAGGCACCAATTCAATCGGTTCTTATTTGGGCGGAAAAATAACCAGTAACATTGGTGCGCGATTACCGATGATCATTGGATTATTTGTTGGTGCAATGGGTTATTTTATTTTATTAATTTTAAATAATCACACACCATATTTTATGATGATACTGCCTTTAATCGCGATGGGATTTGGTGTTGCCTTTACGATTCCAGCGGCCACCGTTGCAACGGTACATTCTGCGCCTGAAGGTCGTGCGGGTATTGCATCTGGCGCATTAAATGCAAGCCGACAAATCGGCAGCCTCATGGGCGTTGCCATTTTTGGAACCATCATCAGTTTGTCAAAAAATTTTATGAGTGGCATGCATGATACTTTAATTATCGGCGGACTGTTTTATTTAGCAGGCGCAGCTGCTGTTTTTTTGTGGGTAAAAAAAGAAGAATGAATTTTGATGAACCGCACGCATGAAGTACTGCATACTCGATCTTCTAGTTTTTTATGCAGCTATTAGTTTCAAAAATAACTGTGCTCTAACGCACTACAAGCTAGTGACAATAAAACAGAAGACGAGCGTTAGCGAAGTCGAAGTACAAATGAAAAGCATCAAAATACGATGGTCTTTTAAAAATATATGTTATTTTTTATGAAAAAAATGTAATTATTCAGCCTCTCACGGCAATTAACTAGAAAGTCCCCTCTCCCGCAAGCGCTTTTTGCGCAGCGGGAGAGGGACAGGGTGAGGGGTTTTTGAAAATTATTTTTTATTTTATAAGTGATTTATAAAATTTTTTTGATAAAATATGTCATTTCTCCTTGAAACAATAAACCCAATGCATCCGTTATTTTAACGCCGTGGCTTTGGCATGTTAAAATGTAACTTCGTATTATGCAAGCTCATTCATGCTAATCAAATAATTTATTAAAATTTATATGAAAAACATGCCAAGCTTTTTCTGATTTATTTCTGACTTTTTTAAAAACCCCTCACCCTGTCCCTCTCCCGCTGCGCAAAAAGCGCTTGCGGGAGAGGGGACTTTCTAGTTAATTGCCGTGAGAGGCTGAATAATTACATTTTTTTCATAAAAAATAACATATATTTTTAAAAGACCATCGTATTTTGATGCTTTTCATTTGTACTTCGACTTCGCTAACGCTCGTCTTCTGTTTTATTGTCACTAGCTTGTAGTGCGTTAGAGCACAGTTATTTTTGAAACTAATAGCAGCATAAAAAACTAGAAATCAAGTGCAAAGCAATTTTTCATGCGCACATAACCACTTTTTATTTACACGCACCTTTTGAACCATCTGGCAGCACGGCGCCGCAAACAGAAGCAACAACAGACAAATCAATTCCTTTTGCACCATAAAGATCCGCATTTGCAAAATTGACACCCGTCAGATTTGCGCCAGTAAAGTCAGCGTAAATTAAGTTGGCATTTTGAAAATTTGCATTGAGCAATGTTGCATTTGTGAAATCTGCTTGAGAATAACCATTGCCAGAAAACACAGTATTAATAGCTATCACACCTGAAAAATTAGACAGGGTATCGTTCCTCATCCCAATGGTTGTGCTCGATAGGTTGGAGCCTTTTAAGTCATAAGGTGTTTCAACGCCACTATTTGCAACTAATCCACCATAATAATCATCACCGGCATTTGTTAAATCGCAACTCTCACATTTGCCTGTAGTTTGAAATTGCTTCAGCTGCGTTGGAACGTATTGAACCTTGGCAAAAACCAATGGTGAACAAAAAAGCGTAGCAAAAAATAAAAATGTAATTTTTTTCATCATAATATTCATCCGATAGCTAAGTTTAAATTGGTTTTTTTTCGCAAAGATGCAAAATAGCATATTAAAACCAGATCTTCTAGTTTTTGCGAAAAAATAATACTTCAATTTTAAAAAGGCGCTCTTTTGAAAAGGCACAACTGATATCGGCGCTCTGGATCAATACCTAAAACAGTCAACCAAGTGATCATTGACCATACCAACGGCTTGCATGTAGGCATAACAAATTGTGCTACCGATGAATTTAAATCCACGTTTTTTTAAATCTGTTGACATGGCATCTGACTGCGCAGTCGTGGTGGGAATATCAGTGTGTTTTTTCCAATGATTGCGAACAGGTTTGCCATCAACAAATTGCCAAATATACTGTGAAAAACTGGAATATTCTTTTTTGATAGCTAAATAAGCCTGCGCATTGGTAATAACCGATTGTATTTTTAAGCGATTACGAATAATGCCAGTATTATTTAATAATGCTTGATATTTTTTCTCATCATATAGCGCTATTTTTTTAGCATCAAAATTATCAAAAGATAAACGATAGTTGTCGCGTCGCTTTAATATTGTCAGCCAATTTAACCCGGCTTGTGCGCCTTCTAAAATGAGAAACTCAAACAATAATCGATCATCATAAATTGGCACGCCCCACTCATTATCATGATAATGAATATAAATGGAATCATTCGTTACCCACGCGCAACGTTTTTTAGGTTCGCTCATAATGCTTTTTCTCATGATCAATTAACCATTGTTTGCGAGAGATACCGCCACCATAACCACCTAGCTCGCCATTGTTATTGATAACACGATGACAAGGAATAATAATAGCAAGTTGATTCGCGCCGTTAGCATTGGCCACTGCGCGAAATGCAGTGGGTTTTCCAACTGCTTTTGCCGTATCTAAATAAGATCGCGTTTCACCCGGCGGAATTTTTCGCAGTGCAGCCCAAACACTTTTTTGAAAATCCGACCCCATTAATTTTAATGGTGTTTTAAAATCAGCGTTTTTTCCATTAAAGTAATCCATTAATTCTTTTGTAATTTTTTTAATGACCGGTGTTTCGCCTGGAATAATAGCGGCTTTCATTCTTTTTCTTAACCGTTCAATCTCGCGCTCTAATCCTCTGCGATCTGCAAATTCTAATAAATAAAGTTCCATGTCATCAGCAATGGCAATCATGGGTCCAAGCTGGGTATCTATCCATGCTGCTTTTAAAATAAGGTTGCTGGATTGTGTTGGAGCGCTTCCCATGGTGCGTGAAAATGCATCACGGAATCCGCTGCTAGATTCATATCCTGCTAATAATTGCGCATCAATCACTGCGTGACCACTTCTAATTTGCTTCATCGCCAATCCCATGCGTCTTGCACGTGCGTATTCAACAAAGGTCATGCCAAAGCGCTTTTTGAATTGACGTCTGGCAGTGGATTCATCGATTGATAATTGACGAAAATCACTACTTTTCCAGCGCTTTTCTGGATTTTTTTCAATAGCATCAACCAGTGTTTGTACAACAAATGAAACCTGATTGGGATGTGATAATGGACGACAACGCTGACAAGGTCGAAATGCAGCAACCAACGCTTCTTTTGTCGTATTAAAAAACTCGCAGTTTTCAAATTTTGGCTTTCTGGCGGAACAAGTAGGCCTGCAAAAAACACCGGTTGTTTTCACTCCAACATAAAAAATCCCTTCATATTCTGAATTTTTTTCTATTAATGCTTTGTAAAATTGTTTTTTCTGATTTGATGAGTACATAGCCAGTTACCAGTTATTTTAGATCGCTTTGATTATACCGCTTTATTTAGATTGCATCGCCGGAAATCAGGCATTGATTTTTAAGTGAACAAAACAGCGACTCCAATCGCGCCTAAAGTAACGCCTAAAATTTTGTGCAGCCACTTTTTGATAAAAACATGTGAAAATATTTTTTGTTTGAGTTTTGAAAATGTGAGCGCATACATTAAATTAATTAATGCGCCTGAAATAACAAAACAGATACCGAGAGACAGTAATTGTAGCCATACCTTTCCGCGAGTCGGCTCAATAAACTGTGGTAAAAAGGTAAAGAAAAAAATACCCACTTTTGGATTTAATAGTGTATTGATGACACCGGTATAAAGCGCTTTGAACCCTGACATTGTTGTCTTTTTTATTGACCCAAGTTCGCCAAATGGCGAATGAAAAATTTGCCAAGCAATATAAATAATGTAAATCGCTCCTGCTGTTTTAATCCAGCGAAAAAGAAGTGGTGATTTTAAAAGAATGGTGGCTAAGCCAAATGCAGTTGCGACCACATAGAAGCATATTCCTATACTAATCCCTAAAGCTGCTAACAAACCGCTTTTGTGACTTTGCAAACTTTGACTTGCGATATACAAGACGTCACTGCCCGGAATTAAATTTAACAATAGCGTTGCCGTTAAGAAAAAAAATAAATGAGTGTAGTCAGGCAGCATAAAAACTATTCCTTCTTTATTCTTTTTATCCGCTTGTTACGTTTGCTTTGCAAACTGCACGCGCGGTTCCTTCAAACCATTAGCAAATGTAGTCACGGCACCAATATTAAAATCAAGACTCTTCCGTCACCACGCAATCCATCGGCACATCCCAGGCTTCCGGTGTGATTAAATCTATTTTTTGAAATTCGTAGGCAAGGCCAATTAGGATGGGTTTTTTTGATTTATTTTTTATTTTAAATTCAAGACAGCGGTCATAAAAACCTGCGCCGCGCCCCCAGCGATTGTTATTTTTGTCAAAAGCAACGATGGGTACGATAATCAAATCTAAATCTTTTGTTTCAATAGGTTTTTCTTTTTGACAATTAATTTCAGCAATACCAAAATGATTTTTATACAGATCTGAAACTGTGTGCGAATAAAATTGCATGTTTTTTTTATCGGCTGATATCACAGGAAGAAATAATTCTTTTTTTAATTTTCTTGCGGTGACTGCTATTAATGCAGGATCACATTCGTTTTCATGTGAAATATAATATCCGATTTTTTGAGCCTGAATAAACGCTGGCAGCGCAATCACTTTTTCAGAAATTTTAGTTGAAGCATCAAGAATAAATTGCGCATCTAGTGATTTGCGATGCGCACGAATTTGTTGTCGATTCACGCAATCACTTCATCTTTGCTACCGATAAATTTCTGTATGCGCGTTTGCAGTAATTTAATTTGATCGTGCACGACATCGATATAACTATTGTTTTGCTTTTTATACACCATCAATTCGCGACACACATTCAGTGCCGCAACAATGGCAACACGTTCGGTCGTGTTCACGCCACCCGCTTGGTGAATTTTCCGCATTTGCTCATCTAAATAATGAACGGACTCTTGTAATTGCGACGCCTCATCCTGTGGACACTTAACTTGATAAGTCCTGTCCAAAATTTTAATTGAAACGATATTGTCTTGATCACTCATGCTATCTCCTCCTGAATCTGTTTAATGATCTGTCTGATTTGTTTCGATGCGCGCTGATTTTTATGTTGCAATCTCGCACGATCCTGCGCATGCACAGCGATTTTTTGTCGCAACGAAGCGTTTTCTAAGCGTAATGACTCAACCGCATGCATCAGCTGATCGACCTGCGTACCTAAATGATTAAGTTCAGCTAAGTTCATATAACATCCTTGTAAAAATGGGTCTCCAACAAAAGCATAGAAGGTTGACCTCACTGGGTCAATGATTAAATTAAATTGCTATGATAGAATCCTTCCAATTAGACAACTACCAACGATAACACCATGGCATTTATAAGCTACAAAAATCATTTTCTGGTTGCAGTCCCGACTTTGCGAGGCGAATTCTTCTCAAAAGCCGTGATTTTCATTTACGAGCATTCTCAAAAAGACGGCGCGATTGGCTTTACAGTCAACAAGCCTTTATCTGCAACGCTCGGCAACGTCATGGATCACTTAAAAGTCGATATCACTGATGATGCTATCACCGATTTACCCGTTTTTTCAGGTGGTCCTGTCGGCCCTGATCAAGGTTTTGTGCTCCACGACCGCATGAGCATGGCGCAGCACCCAGACGATAAAGAAATCACCATCGCGACTTCCCGTGAAATGCTGCGCGATATTGCAGAAGGCAATGGCCCGGATAACTATCTGATTACCCTAGGTTATGCCGGCTGGACAGCGGGTCAGCTTGAGGCTGAAATTCTAAGAAACGATTGGCTGGTAACGCCCTTTAAAAAATCAATTGTATTTAAAACACCTATTGCGCAGCGCTGGAAAGTTGCCGGCACACTGCTCGGAATTGATATCAACACACTGTCAGATCAGATTGGGCATGCATAATATTATTTTAGGCTTCGACTTCGGCTTGCGGCGCATCGGCGTTGCCATTGGGCAGAAAATCACAAACTCTGCCAACCCGCTCGCTATTTTACTCGCGCAAAACGGCGTGCCAGAGTGGCGGGAAATCAAAAATCTTATTGACGAATGGGGTGCTGACGCGCTGGTGGTGGGCTTACCCTTTAATATGGATAAATCCGAGCAGCCGCTGACAAATCGCGCGCGTGAGTTTGGCTATGAGCTTGAAAAGCGCTTTAAACTGCCAGTATTTTTTACGGATGAAAGATTAACGACCGTTGCCGCCAAGTCTCAAATGCATCAAGAACGCACAGGTTCGGGTCGTTTTGAAAAAGCCGATAGCATGGCCGCCAAATTGATTGTAGAATCTTTCATGCAATCACAGTAAACGAGATTTTTATGCTAACCAAATCCAAACCTCCCGAGTTATCACATTTGCTGACTATGAAATCTTTGGATGCAGCGAAAATCACTTATTTAATAGATCGCGCTGAATATTTTTTAAAAAACGTCATCGCTAAAAATGCGGTTTTAGATACCCTGCGCGGCAAAGTCATTGCTAATCTATTTTTTGAGCCCAGCACACGCACACGAAATTCTTTTGAGATTGCTGAAAAGCGATTGGGTGCAATTATATTATCACCTAGCATGAGCGAATCATCGACTACCAAAGGCGAATTACTCGTCGATACGCTGCATAACTTAACCGCCATGGGCACGTCTCTTTTTGTCATTCGTCACCCTGATAATAATTTAGCTGAATTTTTAGCAACAGAGCTACGTTCAAGCGCAGCAATTGTCAATGCAGGTGATGGCAGCAATGAACACCCAACACAAACTTTGCTCGATTTAATGACCATTCGACAGCATTTTAAAGACTTTTCGAAGCTTACTGTTGCCATTGTGGGTGATGTAAAACACTCTCGCGTAGCGCGCTCACTGATCTCTGGGTTAAACACCATGGGCGTTCAGCAAATTCGTCTTATTACACCCAAGAATCTGGCGATCGACAATCCCGAAGCGCTCAACGCTACCGTTTTTCATGATGTAGAGGCTGGTTTAAAAGAAGTGGATATTGTTTATGCGCTGCGCACCCAAAAGGAACGCATGGCAGCAACGCTGCACCCCAACGATGATCAATTTTTTAAAAGTTTCGGGATAACAGAAGATCGCTTAATGCTGGCAAAGCCCAGCGCGATTGTCATGCATCCTGGCCCCATGAATCGCGGAGTTGAAATCGCATCGAATGTTGCAGATGGCCCGCAATCTGTTATTCTGCAGCAGACTCGAAATTCGGTCGCGGTTCGTATGGCGGTCATTGAAACATTATTGATCAACCGCTAGTAATTAATAATCGTTCTTCTAATAACCAAATCGGTATAAAATGAATAGTTCAGATTTTCAGGGATGGCTATGACAGACGGACTGGTTGAAACAACCTTACTCTCACTGTGGGAGAAATGCTTAAATTATTTGCGCGATGAAATTCCAGCGCAAAAATTTAATACTTGGATTCGCCCACTACATGCTGAATTAAAAGATAACACGCTCATCTTGCTTGCGCCCAATCAATTTGTTTTAGATTGGGTGAACGAGCATTTTTTAGTAAAAATAATGGAAACACTGCGCGAATTGTCAGAAGATGATGCGCCGGTGGTTAAATTACGCATCGGCACAAAATCACAAGGCAGCAGTGATGAAAACAACAGCGGTCAAACTGTGATGCATTCTGCCAGCATGTCTCAACCCACGTTTTCGCAAAATTTACAGCCGTCACAAAAAGCGTATACACCCCATCGCAGTAATTTAAATCCGACTTTTCGATTTGATAATTTCGTTGAAGGTAAATCCAATCAATTGGCACGCGCTGCAGCGCAGCAAGTGGCTGAGAATCCGGGCCAAGCTTACAACCCCTTGTTTTTATATGGCGGCGTTGGTTTGGGTAAAACGCACTTAGCGCAAGCCATGGGAAATTATATTTTAGAAAAAAATCCCGATGCCAAAGTATTATACTTGCATTCAGAACGTTTTGTTGCCGACATGGTCAAAGCATTGCAACACAACGCAATGAACGAATTCAAACGCTATTATCGCTCTGTGAATTGTTTATTAATCGATGATATTCAGTTTTTTGCTAAAAAAGAAAGATCGCAAGAAGAATTTTTTCACACGTTTAATGCTTTATTAGAAAGCAATCAGCAAATTGTGTTGACCTGCGATCGTTATCCTAAAGAAATTTCGGGTTTAGAAGAGCGTTTACAATCGCGCTTTGGCTGGGGTTTGACGATTGCCATTGAGCCACCCGAATTAGAAACGCGTGTGGCAATTCTAATGACGAAAGCAGAGCAATCTAAAATTGCGCTATCTAGTGACGTTGCATTTTTTATTGCAAAACATATTCAATCTAACGTGCGTGAATTAGAAGGTGCACTAAAACGCGTGATTGCCAATGCGCATTTTACGCGTCGCGATATTACGGTCGATTTTGTTCGCGAAGCGTTAAAAGATTTGTTAACACTGCAAGCCAAATTAGTCACCATTGAAAATATTCAGCGCACCGTTGCAGAATATTATAAAATTAAAGTCGCGGACATTTTATCAAAAAGACGTAATCGCTCAGTCACAAGGCCCCGTCAATTAGCCATGGCGCTCGCAAAAGAATTAACAACGCACAGCCTGCCTGAAATTGGCGATGCCTTTGGCGGCCGCGATCACACGACAGTTTTACATGCATGTCGTAAAATGAAAGAATTGATGGAAGCTCAGTTAGACATTCAGGAAGATTGGAAAAACTTGATGCGGATTTTATCGGCGTAAATTGGCGTGAGGGAACAAAATGAAAATAACTTTACAACGCGAACAACTTTTAAAGCCTTTACAAATGGTCATCGGCGCGATTGATCATAAGCAAGCCATGCCTATTTTAGCGAACGTTTTATTACGCGTTGATAACAATCAACTCTCTGTTACGGGGACTGATTTAGAAATAGAATTAATTGGTCAGTCTAATTTAACCAAACCAACTGATAATTCTGCGTTGACACTGCCTGCGCGAAAATTAATGGATATTTGCAAAGCCCTGCCTGATTTTGCAGCGATTGAATTATACCAAGAAAAAGACCGTGTGATTTTAAAGTCAGAGCGCAGCCGATTTACCATGTCAACGATGCCAGCGGATGATTTCCCCAGCACAGAATTACTATCTGATAACATCATGTTTGAAATATCACAAAAAGAATTATCAAATTTATTGCACAGAACCGCTTTTGCAATGGCACAACAAGATGTGCGCTATTATTTAAATGGGATGTTATTTGAAGTGGTTGATTGTCATTTACGAACTGTTGCAACAGATGGTCATCGATTAGCCTTAAATCAAGCTAAAATTTCAATTTCGCCAACAGAAAAAACACAAGTGATTGTGCCCTTTAAAGCAGTGAGTGAATTATCGCGATTACTTAAAGATCATGGACAAATCGTCACGGTGAATATTAGTCATCATCATATTCGGATCACCTGTCAAGATTTTGTCTTTACATCAAAATTAGTGGAAGGAAAATTTCCAGATTATCAGCGCGTTATTCCTAAAATGGGCGATAAAGTATTAACGATTGATCGCGACACCTTAAAACAAGCGTTATTACGCACGTCTGTTTTATGCAATGAAAAGGCGCGCGGCGTGCGATTTGAATTACAAAATAATTCTTTAAAGTTATTATCCAACAATCCAGAGCATGAAGCCGCAGAAGAAGAAGTGGATATTAATTATCAAGGTGCTCATTTTGATATTGGATTTAATATTACTTATCTGCTTGATGTCTTAAATGTTGTAGAGCCAGGATTAATCCGCCTAACATTAATCGACAACAACCATAGCATGCGCATCGATGAGCCGACGAGTGAAACGCACAGCATCTTTGTCGTCATGCCCATGCGGATGTGAGTTAATTCTACTTCAACGCTTCTGTCGCTTTTTTCAGCCATTCGCGCACATCGGGCGTTAAGTCTTTTTCTAATAATTGATAAATGTGTGCATGGTAATTATTAATATATTTAATTTCATCAGATGACAATAAATTTATATCAATTAAATTTCGTGCGTAAGGCACAACGGTTAAATCAGCAAGGCCGTAAAATGGGCCGGCAGGAATTTTCTCTATAATTTCACATACATTTTCAATGCGAATGCCATATTGGCCTTCAAAATATAATCCAGGTTCATTGCTCACGAGCATGCCAGGCTGCAATGGGACGTTTGATGCTCCATAACCGATGCGCTGCGGACCTTCATGGACGCATAAATAAGCACCAACACCGTGACCCGTGCCATGACCAAAATCTAATCCGTATTGCCACAGTGGCGCACGCGCCAACGTATTGACATGCTCGCCACACACGCCCGCTGGAAAAGGCGTGTGGCGCAATGCTAAATGACCCTTTAAAACTAGGGTAAAATGCTTTTTTTGATTGTCTGTTGGTTTTCCCAGATGAATCATTCGCGTGATATCGGTTGTGCCTTCAAAATATTGTCCGCCAGAATCTAATAACAATAAATTACTATCATCAATTTTATAGCTGCTTTTTTCATCTGCGCGATAATGCACGATCGCGCCGTGATCCGCAAAGCCACAGATAGTTGGAAAGCTCAGATTCTTACATTTGGGATTATTGCGTCGAAATTTTTCAAGTGCGTCTGCAGCCGTTATTTCATCCACACCATTTTTCCAATTATTGTCTAGCCAATGAAAAAATTGCACAAGCGCAATTGCATCTAAGCGATGTGCTTCTCGCGCACCTGCAATCTCTGTTTTATTTTTTAATGCTTTCATTAATGCAATGGGCGTTTGTTTTTCAATCAGCAATGCTGAAATTAATTTTGATGCAACCCAACAACTGGTTGTGCGCGGATCAACCCACACCATGCCCGTTACATTTTTCAAATAATTCTCAAAAGCATCATAGGGCATTAAAGCAATATTTTGTGCTGCAAAATACGGAAAGTCTTTTTCCAATACGCGGTCTAGTTTGGTAAATAAAACTGAGTTTTCTAAAGTAATAGCGGCGTAACTGATCACCAATGGATTATACGGAATATCATCTCCGCGAATATTAAAAAGCCAGGCGATCTCATCTAATTGCGACACAATTAATGCATCTGCGCCAATTTTTTTCATCTGCTCACGAATGGATTCAAGCTTGCTTTCAGCAGATAAGCCCGTGTACTTTTCATCTAAAATAATAATTTTTTCAAGCTGTAATTCAGGACGATTTTCCCACATCAAATCAATTAAATTTTCTGAAACAAACGTAAGTGCACCGTGAACTTGCATTAAGGCACTTTCCCATTGCTTTTTTTCTGAAAGACTTATTAATTTTGGGTCAACACCCACGGTTGCATTAAACGCATTTTCAGAAAGCCAATGACTCACTGGCGCTGATACACCTTGCATTTGTTTCATTAGTTGAAAATCATCAGGGTTTAATTGCGCTTGTGCCTGCAAAGTATAGCGCGGGTCTGTCCACAAATAAGCGCTTTCTAAGCCTACCAATACTTCGCCGTACGAGCCTGTAAAATCAGTCAGCCACGATCTGCGATCCCAATGAGCGGGCACATATTCGTCATTGTGCGCATCACGCGTAGGTACATAATAATAATCCAGGTTCTTTTCGCGCATTAATTCACGCAGTTTTTTGAGCTTTTTAGAAGATGAGATGGTCATAGTACACCTTGTTATTTTTCGCAAAAAATCTATCTTATGCTATCATACCCGGCATGCAAAAAAAGCACTTAAAATCAAACATCGTGATCGCGGGCGGGGGCTTAGTAGGCGTCTCCTTTGCGCTGTGCATGCCTAATACACACATTACTATTTTAGAGACGCATCTGCCTGACCTGCTCACCCAATCAAACACCAATTCGCGCCCCATTTCCCTTTCCTATGGCAGCCACTTGATTTTAAAACAATTGGGTGTGTGGGAGACGTTAGAGAAATTCGCCTGCCCTATTTTATCTGTGCATATTTCTGAAATGGGAAAATTCGGTGTTACTCGTTTTTTAGCGCAAGAGCAAGATGTAAAGGCGCTGGGATTTGTTGTGCCAGTTGAATTATTGCAAAATATTTTATATCAAAATGCAGCTGAGCAAAAAAATATTAAATTTATGTCTATCCAATCTATCGAGAATATTACTTTAAATAAAAATAGCGCAGATATTGATATTAAAACGCATGAAGATAAAATAAAATTATCAGCTGAATTATTAGTTGCGTCAGACGGCACCAATTCAACTTGTCGTGATTTATTAAATATCAATACAACTAAAAAAAACTCCGGTGATCAAGCGTTAATTTATGATTTAATCTTATCTGAAAATCATGATTTTACTGCTTACGAGCGATTTACAAAATTAGGCGTATTAGCCATCTTGCCATTGTTCAATCAAAAAACAGCCCGTTTGGTTTGGACTATTTCAGCAATACAGGCAGAAAAAATAGAAAGTTGGGATGAGAAAAAATTATTATTATTTTTTCAAGAAG
The DNA here is from genome assembly GCA_023266215.1 of Gammaproteobacteria bacterium. Lineage (GTDB taxonomy): Bacteria > Pseudomonadota > Gammaproteobacteria > Coxiellales > Coxiellaceae > JAHFRQ01. The sequence goes on from JAHFRQ010000002.1 coordinate 146,157, forward strand.
TCTTTGAAGGAAGACTATTTATTTCACATGCTACAAAATCAGCTTGTTTTCCATTGCAAACCATTATTGCTGAAAGACAAATTACGCAATCTGCTGTTCTATTGGGTAATGCTGCGCATACGATTTATCCCGTTGCAGCGCAAGGATTTAATTTAGGCTTGCGCGATGCTTTTATGTTAAGCAAAATTTTAAATTGTACTGAGAATATAAATGATTTTTCTTTGTTGCAGCAATATGAAAAAAAGGCGTTGGAACACCAAAAGATAATTTATAAAATAACCAATCAATTGGCGGGTTTATTTGAATTGAATGTCCCCTGTCTTGGAAAACTACGCGGGTTGGGATTGTTGGGCTTGGATTTAATCACTCCCCTTAAAAATCAATTTGCAGAGCGAGCGATGGGATTATGATTATTATTATTGGCGGCGGGATTGTCGGCTTAGCCATGGCGGCATTATTAGCAAAAGAAAATTTTGAAGTAGCGATTATTGAGTCTCATCAACCTGAGTTAACTTGGGAAAATTTAACCGCGCGCGTTTCTGCTATTAATCTAAAATCAATACAATTATTTAATTATTTAAATATGCATTTTAATCAACAATCCCTCGCGCCTTTAAGTAAAATGCATATTTGGGATTACGCGGGCGCTGAAATTAATTTTGACTCTGAGAATATTGGTCAATCTGAGCTCGGTTTTATTATTGAAAATCGCGAAATAATAAAATCACTGTGGGCGTCTTTAAAATTAAATAAAAATATTCAGATTTTTTGCCCCCATAAAGCAAAAAACATTGTTATAAAAGATAATAAAGTTAATTTAGTATTAGATAATAATCAATCTATCGAAGCTGATTTAATCATTGGCGCCGATGGCGCGCATTCTTGGGTGCGAAAGCAAATGCCCGTTAAATTAATTGAGCGAGCGTATAATCAAAAAGCAATTATTGCAGTAATTCAATCTGAAAAACTGCATAAAAACACAGCGTATCAAAAATTTTTAACCTCGGGTCCTGTTGCGTTACTACCCTTGTCTGAGCCAAATTTATCAGCATTAGTCTGGTCTGCTGATAGCAGCATTTCTGATGAATTGCTTTTAAGCCCTGAGAATAATTTCAATCGACAATTATCAGAAAGTTTTGATTACAAATTAGGCGCATTAAAAATAATGTTTTCAAGAGAGCAGTTTGAACTTAAAATGCGTCACGTCGATAATTATGTTTCAGATAAAATGGCGCTGATTGGTGATGCGGCGCACACGATTCATCCACTGGCAGGTCAAGGTGTGAATCTAGGATTAATGGACGCAGCCTGCTTAGCACAAGTTTTAATGGACGCCCGCGCTTCCAAAAAACCAATCGGCGACTTACGTGTTTTGCGTCGTTATGCAAGATGGCGACGAGCAGATAATGCCGAAATGATTTTTACAATGCAGCACTTAAAAAATAGCTTTGCGGACAATCACTTTCTGTCAAATTATTTGCGTGGGTTGTCAGTGAGTCTTATTGAAAAATGCCCGCTTATTAAAAATCACATCATGAAACAAGCGGTGGGTGAATCTCGTGATCTACCACAATTTTTGACATAAGTATGGCTATGGGTGGACTCGAACCACCGACCCCAGCATTATGAATGCCGTGCTCTAACCAGCTGAGCTACATAGCCGTTCTGATATAAACAAGAGTCGAAATTCTGGCGATTTTGAGAGGGGATGTCAAGGATTCTGTGCTATTCTATCGCTTTTATCGGCTGGAGATGGCTTTTGTGCTAAAACAATTTGGTTCGATTTACCTTATTTTGGGAACTTGTATTGCAGCCGGCATGCTAGGCCTCCCCATTGTAACAGCGCAATACCATTTTACGCTCACAGCCCTCATGATTTTTTCGGCGTGGCTGATTATGTCCATTGGCGCCTGGTGTTTGCTGCAAGTCAATATGCAAATGCCACGTAATGCTAATTTTATCAGCATGTCTGAAGCGACGCTGGGTAAAACCGTTAAAATCATTACTTGGTTTGTTTATCTTATGCTGCTCTACAGTTTAATTTGCGCGTATTTAGCAGCCAGCGGCGATTTATTACATACTTTAATTTTGGATATGAAAATTGCAACGCCGCGCGCTGTTGCAACTTGCCTGGCCGCGTTTATTTTAGGCTATATTGTTTATTTAGGGATTCGCTCGGTTGATTTAACCAACCGCTTTTTAATGAGCGCCAAATTTATTATTTGCATGTTATTAATTGGTTCTGTTTTGCCGTTTTCGCATTTCAATAAACTATCACAAGGAAACTGGCATTTTTCAGGCGGCGCCTTTTTGGTTGTAATTACGTCGTTTGGATATGGCTCCATTTTGCCAAGCATTCGTGATTACTTAAATAATGATAAGAAAAAATTAATTCGCGTGGTTTTTTTAGGTAGCATTATTCCGATGATTTTATATTTTATTTGGGTATCGATCATTCAAAGCGCGTTGCCGCGTTTTGGTGCAAATGGTTTAGCCGCAATGAATAATTCGCCAAATACCATTTCATTATTGATGTCTGAAATGGCCGCGTTAACGCACCATACGATTATTAAATCCATCAGCATTACTTTTGTGTCTATTTGTTCAATCACCGGATTTTTAAGTGTCGCGACCTCTTTAATGGATGTGCTAGCCGATGGCTTTAAAAAAGAAAAACAGGGATCGCATCGTTTTTGGATTGCTTTACTCGCATTTTTACCACCAACGTTGATAGTTATTTTTGATCCCGCAATTTTTACCGACGCACTGGCTTATGCTGGTTTATGCTGCATATATATTCTAGTCGCGCTGCCGATTGGGATGTATATTTCAAGGCGATTGGCTTAACTCATCACGCAATCAAAGCAACGGTGTGGCTGGTGTGAAATCACTGGTGCAATAAGTTTTCCAAAGCTGGTGTTTTTGCTCGACATAATTTCTGTAAAACGAGACAGCGGGCATGCATCAGTAGCAGAACCAGCTAGAAGAAGAGATCGACGCGACGGAATAACATATCTTGTTGTTTATATGCAATTTTTTTATTTTATGTCCTGGTTTGGCGAATAATGCTTGCAAGTATTTTGGCAATTAGTCATAATTTATACGTCCCAGTTTGGCGGTATGTGAAATATGAAAAAAACTTATGAGAACAGTATTGAATACAAAGCGCTGCAGGTGATTAATCACACAAAGCACGCGGCGATCTTGCGCGAAGATTTTTTGCATCTTGGCAGTTACCGTCAAGTAAGTCGAGCATTACATCGATTAATTGAAAAGAAAAAATTAATTAGAATTGGGTTGGGGATTTATGGTGAAGCAGAAGAATTCATGAGTCATGTTTTATTAAAAAAGGATTTTGTCACTGTCTCGAGAAACGCATTAGATCGATTTAATGTAAGGTGGCTGCCTGGCACAGCAGAAAGCGAATACAATGCCGGTCTCTCACAACAAGTACCTGTACATAATTTTGTACGCTTAGAATCGCGCTTTCGGTGCAAGATGAGTCATTTAAAATTACGACTTTATTACGAAGGAGAAATTAATGCTCGATGATCCAAAACTAAAAGGACAAGCGAAGGAAGTGGGATTCATGCTCGGATTAAATCCACTTTCGGTTGAAAAAGATTTCTATGTCACCAAAGCTATTTACGCCATGACGCGTGTTGAAAGTGATTATTTTGCATTAATTTTTCAAGGCGGAACGAGCTTGTCTAAAGCGTATCAAATTATTCAACGTTTATCTGAAGACATTGATTTTAGAGTGATTCAAAAACCCGCGGGATTAAAGCTTGGGAAAAACGCAAGACGAGATCGATTACGCGAATTTCGATATGCGTTAGTTGATGCTTTAATTCAGGCTCAATTTGAGATTCCAAAAGAAGCAGTCAAAGTTTTTTTTGAGGGTCGATTTATGAAAATAACCGCAAAATTTGATGGTGGTGAAAATATGACTTACTTAAAACCACATATTGCTGTCGAGTGCTTTTTAGGTGACATTAAATTACAGCCCAATACGCGAGAAGTAACGACTTTAATTAAATTAACCTTGGGGAAAGAATGCGAACATATTTCTTTTCCAGTTGTTTGCGTTGCGTTGGATGAAACTGCAGCTGAAAAATGGGTTGCATTAACAAGGCGCGTTGCCAATTCTGCGATTCGATTTCGACAATCAGATAAACATTTAGTGCGTCATATTTATGATTTATTTAATTTAAAAACGAAACAATATTTAACCGGCGAATATATTTCCCTGATTGATGACATCATGGAAAAAGATCGAGTGCAATTTAATAAATACAATGCTGATTACACAGAAAACCCAATGGCTGTTTCTGAATCAGCTTTAGCAATTTTAAATAATGATTCTCAATGGAAAGATCATTGGAATTATTTTTTAACGCAGATGGTTTATGATGAACATAAGCCAGAATTTGATGTCGCCTATTTAGAATTGCAAAAATTCAGCCAGCCGATTTTTAACGCACTGTTAGCTTGACCCATCACCCAGTGGTGTGACATCAGTGCTATGATGAGGCGTTCAGTTATGCAGCACTATTTGATGTGAAATCACTGGTGCAATAAGTTTTCCAAGCAGAATGTCCCTTTTTTAACTTACCGCCTCAGCTCCATGATGCGGGCCGTTATAAACCGTGATGACCATTTTGTGAATGCGGTGCTCTGATAAAAATAAGGTATCTTGCTTAATCTGATCGACAAACCACTGGGATAAATCTTCTAAAGAAATATTCTCAACCGGCAGCATCACGACATCCTTTTGTAACAGCCACATTGACTCGTGATTAAAAATAATTTCGATGTGCTCACCATCTTCTTGTGTTTTTAAATAAGGCGACAGCGTTGGTACTAAAAATCTTAAGTGCAATAATTGACATAGCTCAATTAATTTTTTGGTTAATATCCGATAATCAAATGTAATTCCGGGCGCAATTTGCTCGGCCGTGACACTCACGCTCAAGGTATAATTATGACCATGCAACGTTTCGCGCTCTGTTTTTGAAAAAATCGTAAAATGTCCCGCTGAAAATTTTAATTTTCCACGATCTAAATGTAGTGTCATTGTTCTTTTATTCATTATAATTTTACCAATTGATTATTATTTTGAAAACCCAGTAAATCAATTTCCATATTTTTAATTAATCCAATTACTTTAAATAATTCACCCATTTCATTGGGTGATGTTAACTGTAATATTGTTTGATTTTGATTGATGTGTGCTATATTATTATTTGAATTTTCTGCAAAAGACAATAAATCGCAATTAATTAAAAAGTTTGCTTGATTGGTGAATCCCGCGACATCAAGGGAGCTATCGCTCGCGGCCTCTGCAATATGCGTAAAATCAACGTGCGCAGTAATATCTTGTATTCCAGGATAAATCAAAGGATTACTGTGTGCGTGATGATTAAAGTGGCACATCAATGTGCCTTTATTTCGATCCGGATGATAATATTCTGCACGCGTAAATCCATAATCTATGATTAATATCAGCCCTGATGCGAGCATATCCGAAATACTACTCATCCAGCCTGATAACATTAAATTAATTTCAGAAGTATAATTATCTTTAAAGCTAATTTCATATTTATCTAAATAAGATTTTAATTTAAAATTAATTTTATTATCTTGAATTAAAATTAACTCATGATTTTTATAATCCACGCGATTATCTTTCGGGCCATTTTGCCAGGTAAATAATTCAACCGGCATGGCGTCCAACACTTCATTGGCCAAAATCACGCCGTTGATTTTTTCAGTCGGCAATTGATTAAGCCACACAACGCGGTCTAATAGCTCGGGAACTTTTTTAAGAATAGTTTCGCGTTGCAATAATTTTAAATTCGCTGAAAGTTCGATAATATAATAATGCTTTGGTAATAAATTTATTTTTTGCAGCGCAATTAATATATCCGCTGCCATCACGCCACTGCCTGCGCCAAACTCCAGAATATCGCCGCCCTTTAATTTTTTTAATATTTGGGCACACTGGTTGGCAATACAATAGGAGTATAAGCTTGATAATTCAGGTGCCGTCACAAAATCACCTGCTTTGCCAAATTTTTGAAATGGGTTGCGATAATAGCCCAACTCCGGCGCATACAAGGCCTGCGTCATAAAGCGCGAAAACAGCATCGGTCCTTTTTGCTCAATTTCCCATTGAATTTGCTGCAATAGACGATCCGACATCGCCTTGGCAATTGGGTCTTTAGCAGGTAAAGTAACGGTCATTGTGATTAGCCATTTATATTCAAAGACGAGATTATAGCGAGAAATTCTGAGAAAACCAGGTTAATCGCCTTTAAATAAATCATCCGCAACAACTACCTGACTAATTAATTCCTCTGAATATTGATTTTTTTGATCACTACTTTTATACAAGATTTACTATTGGCACTGAAGGAACCGCACGCGCAGCCTTGTACTCAAGGCGCAGCAAGCGGATTCTTTTTTTGATTCACGTATCAACTCATGCCAGACATGGCTTTACAAAAAGCAATGTAAGAATTAAGGCGATTAAGGTTTGTCAGACAAACCCTAATCGCCTTGTTTTGATCATTTTTTTGGCATTAGTTTATTGTTATTAAGCTTTGTTGAATTTCAGTACCGCGCTATTCCAAATGATGGAAAATGAGAAAAGAATCCGCTTGCTGCGCCTTGAGTACAAGGCTGCGCGTGCGGTTCCTTCAGTGCCAATAGTAAAATCTGCGAGAAGCTTGCTTTAAAAATTTGTGATGAAAATTTGAATAAGCTGACTCACGAATTTTTCAAACGAGCCCATTTTTCTTAGTGTCTGAATTTCAGGTTCTCTACCCACGACCAAATTGTTCATATCAACCTCTGTACGCACCTTCAACATTGAATGATATCTGAAACGGAAGGTGCGCTCATTTCCCATTTCTGGAATTTTAGGGTAAAGTGCGCACTATGTTGAAGAAAAACAATAAAATTTCAGTAGCGTTGATCACCGGCGGTGCCCGTCGTGTCGGCGCATCTATTGCCAAAGCACTGCATGAAGCTGATTTTAATGTGGTTATTCACTACAAAAATTCAAAACAAGACGCAGCAAAACTTAAAGCGGCGTTAAATAAATTGCGCTCCCACTCCGCTGAAATACTACAAGCAGATCTTGATCATCCAGACTGTTATAAATCATTAATCACCCATACTTATAAAATATGGGGCAGATTAGATGCTTTGATTAATAACGCGTCGGCTTTTAAGTCTACTAAAATTGGAAAAACAGATTTAAAAGCTTGGGATTTATTATTAAATAGCAATCTTAAAGCACCTTATTTTTTATCTCAAGCTGCAAGTGGTTATTTAAAAAAATCTCGCGGCAATATTGTTAATATCACTGATATTCATGCCAAAAATCCCATGAAAAATTATCCTGTGTATAGCATCGCAAAAGCCGGATTATCCATGCTGACCAAATCGCTGGCTTTAGAGTTAGCGCCATATATTCGCGTTAATGCCGTCGCGCCCGGTAGTGTGATTTGGCCAGAAGGCGAAAATACTTATTCAAAGGCTTACAAACAAGAAATTCTGTCTGCAACCCTGCTAAAAAAACAAGTTAAGCCGGAGAACATTGCGCAAGCCGTTTTATTTTTAATACGCAATGCTGCTATGACAGGGCAGACCATTACGGTGGATGGTGGGAAAAAATAAAATAATAGATTAATCTACATTTAATAGCTCGCCAAAATCAATAATTTGATAAAAGTACTCACTCTCGACAACAGCATTACTTGCTCCGTTAACATGAATCAATACTGGCATTAATGAAAAGCCTTTCGGCCTTGTCAAATGATTGAATTTTTGTTGAATCTCTTTAATGACACCGGGTTTAATTTCTTGGTTCGAAAATTTAATTTCGCATGCATAAAGCACATTTGTGTTAGTTTGAATTAAATAATCAACCTGGCAGCCCTTGGCCCTCACTTGAGCGCGTTGAAAATAAGGATTATCGCTAATGATATTTTCCGGATATAAATTTAATTTTTTCCAAATAAAAGCTCTGTTTTTTAAAACTAAATTTTCGAACTGTAGCCCAATAATACTTTCAAATCCTGGCAATGTTGTTAGCGATTTATTAGTAAAATGGTTTTTTTCAATGCGCCCTTGATATGGCCCGATATATTTCAAATAAAACCTCAGGTAATTATCACTGAGTCGATAATGACTCAGGCGCGCTTCTTTGGCATCCTTTACACTCCACGTAAAATCGCGACTAATAAATCCTGATATCACAAGATTATTAAGATACTCGCTTAAATGCCCGCTTTTTTGCAGGCCAAGCGCTGTTGAAATGGCTGACAGTTCTTTTGGCCCGTTCACTAATGTTTCGGTAATTTTTTTGTAAAGCATGCTTCGCCGTGAAAATATATCTGTAAAAATATCTTTAAATTCGCGAAACAGAATACCGCTTTTTTGAAAGCACAGATTTTTAATGTTTTCTTCCGCAGGTTGATCTGGCTTGATTTCTTCCAAATAGCGCGGAACGCCGCCTGTCACTGACAATATTTTAAATTTCTCATATGCTGATCCACGAAAACCAACCTCATCAAGCAATAAATTAGACTCCGATAAAGACAGCTCATCTAAATCTAATGTCAACGATATTCGCCCCACAAAGCCTGTGCTTTTTAAAATATTTTCATCAATCCACACTGAAACGCTACTACATAAAATCAAAATCAGCTCAGGATTTTTTTTGAACAGTATATCCCAGGTATTTTTAAGCTTACCTAGAAAGTCAGCGTCCTTATTACCCATCCATGAGATTTCATCAAACAAAATGACGATCCTACCTTTTGATGTTTCGCGCGCTAGAAATGAAAATAAATTACTCCAATCGCTGGCATCTAGCATGGGTGCGCCGAGCTCCTCTGACATTTGTTTTGCAAATTCAGCGCGCTGTGATTCGGCCGTTGTGGATTCTGTTGGCGGCAACCCTGAAAACCTTAAAAAACGATATTTTTTAGCAAATTCTTCAATAAGCCTACTTTTTCCGATACGCCTCCTGCCTCTAATAACCACCAGACTGGATACCTTTTTCTTGACTAAGCTGCGCAAGCTTTTTAACTCAAATTCTCTTCCTGCGAATAATGGGGCGCTCATATTATTACCTTTAATTCAATAGGTTACAATTAAATATGTCACATAACATGTAAATGTAGGTTATGTGACGAGTTTTGTCAATGTATTTTGCGTCACATAATCTGTAAATGCAGGTTTTGCAACCCTGCTAAAAAAACAAGTTAAGCCGGAGAACATTGCGCAAGCCGTTTTATTTTTAATACGCAATGCTGCTATGACAGGACAGACCATTACGGTGGATGGTGGGAAAAAATAAAGCTTAACAGAACATTAATTATTTCTTTTCAGTTTATTTTAAGATTTATCTGTTAATATTTCTCAAAAATAACTCACTAAGATTTTTTTGATGCGCGAAAAACCCGTTCTTTTAAAATTTCATAAAGATGCGATACCTCCTTTTGTTAAAATATATGAGCCAGTTGCACCAAGTAATAACGGCTTATTTAATCACGTATCGAATGTAGTAAAAAAAACACAGCGCGGCTTAACGAAAGATTACTTTGCCAAGATAAGTATTTGTGATTATACGACATCCGTAGAAGTGATCGCAGGCGAAATATGCAGACGAATATGCGGCGTTGACTTTATGCCAAAAACTCGCGTCGGCATCATGAACACCAGTGAGGGCCAGCGATCATTTGTGCTTTCAAAAGCCATCCCAGGCTTTCTATCATTTGACGGCTTTCTGGAATTAGCACCTGAAAGACAACAAGCGTACGTATTCACCCCTCGCGATTTAGCAAAACTTCATGTATCACAAGTTTGTACTCAAGATCCAGATCTCCATGATCAAAACTGGGGATTTAATATTAGTAAAACAGTATGTCGGATTGATACAGGGGCCGCGTATTCAAGTATTTTCTCCCAGGATGACTACGAACCAAGCCCATTTCAATTAACTATTCGCTCAGAATGGATTAATTTAATTTACCCAGGCAGTGAATATTTTTCAACAATAACATCGGACGATATTAAAGCGATGCCTAATTTTATTAACATAAAAGCATACAACACGCCATTAATCTCCCTGGGCGAAAAAGACAAAAACCAAAAGAGAGATCTCTTATCTGAAAATTCTGAATATATTAAGTGGAAGTTTTTTTATTTTACATTATTCTTTATTTTGCACACCAATAGCGACATAGACATTTTATTTAAGGCACATTCAATATATCTCGATGAGGAAAACCAAAGATTTAAACATATTATTATTAAGCACAGAGAGATACTTAAAATAGCATTCTTTGAAATGCAGGAATACATAAATTTTTTAAATAATACAATGCCAATATTAATGCCTGATCTTGAAGAAGAAATTAATAAATACAATCAGGGTTATCAGACAAAATCTGGCGAAACAAAACTTCAAAAGCAGGAATTTTTAATTGATATTAACGAAGTGCATAAAACGCTAAATGATCTAAAAATTGAAGCAGAAAAGACCAATCTTCAGAACACAGATGAAGTTTTAATTGCCAGAAAAATAGAGACAAATATTCGCATTATCAATCGTGATTTAACTGCGCTTAAAAAATTGAAGGAAATTATTCTTAAACCTCAAATTGATTTAAATTCTATTCTAGTTGAAATTGAGCAAGCAGCATTGCCGCTCTCTTCCCTTGAGACAATTTTCCCTGGTATTCAAAGCTGGCTTCTTGAAAATATTGGACTACCCGATGCGCACAGTGCTTTCTTCTCTTGTAATCCCAACGCAACGATCGGAGAATTTTCTTCATATCTGCAAGAATTGCATTCGAGCGCAATTGAAAAACTAAAAATACAGAGTGAATTGTTATTGGCAAGCACAAAAGAACTTTTTAAATCAACCAGTGATCTTTATTGCAAAAACACTGGAAATTTGTTTTTAGATAAATCAATACAAAACAAATTATTTGACATCGAGATTGAGCTTGATACCGGAGAGCCAAAATCTAGCGCGACCTGCTCAGCGTCATTTTTTAGAAAGCCCACGCACGACCTGATTGGCACTTCTCCAAAAGTACTCATGGCTATCAGGCCACATTCAGCGCCTTAAGCTCATCTGGTTTTTCAATCCCATTTTCTGTTAGCATAAAAGCTGGGTGGTTTTTATTCGAGGGGTTGAATGCCAAGAGGTGGGCTTGTTAAGGTAATCACGCCACCCAAAGCGCCTGATCTCGATCCCGATAACCCAGACACCAAGAAATATACTGTCTACCAATTTCCAAAAATAACAGCGAAAGGAAGTCCACGATCGTATTTTTATAAAAGAAAGGATGCGGACAGGCAAATCGAGTTAAGTCAGCAACCTAATTTCTTTCTTGCATCAACCGAAGCAATTGCAGGCGACCTTTTGCGCTTAGTTTTTGGAGTCGACTTTACACCTAAAGTGCGCGTCGCCATTGACCCATATCAAGAATTCAAGCCTTGTGTTATATCAAAAGAAATTGAATTCACAGCAGCGGCAAAATTGCTTCCGCCGAAAATCGACTACACGGGCTATTATCGCCAACAGCTAATTACCACACAACAGCGCGGTCTTGCAAAATTACTATTAACTGTATTTTGCTTTGGTGAAGGCGATTTGCATACTCACAACTGGGGAATTGATCAACACTCAAAACAAATTGTCATCATTGATCACGACAGAATATTTGCTGAGTTTTCAAATCAGCTTCATGCAAAACGAAAACAATTTAACCACGAAACAAGCAAAACACTATTAAAGCAATGGCCCAATCTTATTTATCACCCAAAAGAAGCATTTGAGCTTATCTGTTCAGAAGAAATTCTTTTTCTTCCTCTGTTTCCTGTTAGCAAACCCTTTAATGATCCACTTTATCCTTTTACATCTTTGCAACGCAAAACATTGACGGATGACAAAACATTTAATCAATGGAAATATTTTTATCTCACTAAGTTTTTAATTTTGCTGACCGATGATACCTTGGATGATATTATTCAAGATCATTGCGTTGATTTTCCAGAGTGTCATGTTAAAGAAATTGAGCTTAAAAAGTGGCTTTTAGATCGAAAAAAATCAATTCAAGAAACCTTGCTTTCAATGCCGGAATATCGTGAATTTTTAAAAAACCATCTACAAACCCTGATGCCTGAATTATTAGAGGAAATTAAACAATACAATCAATCATTTTGCGATCATCATGGCAATATAAAACCAAAAAAAGCGTATAGAGTTATTCAAATAGATAGCATAAAAATAAATTTAAGTAGATTGTGTGATTTAGCTAAAAAAGAAGAATCCGTTGAATTATACATTAGAGAAAAAAGGCTCATCCAAATTGAAACGCAAAGAATCGAAAGGGAAAAAAATATTTTTTCCTACCTTAATGCAGCCTATATCACTCAATTAAGCAATATTGACGATTTAAAAGCGTTAGTTCAAACTCATTTTTCAAGTATAGAAATCCTAGACTTACAGTATGAACACTTAAAAGTAAAAGATCCTCAGAAGGCTGAAGTTTTAGCTGGTTTTTATACCAACCGTCACTCCTTTTTCAATGAAGGAAAAACAGGCAAATTTTCAGTAGGGGGTATTTTGACGAAATTAGAAAAATCGATCGAAGATTACCTGGAGTTATTAACACGCAATCTTGATCAGCATATCGATGACACATCCAGAATTGCTTGTAATTTAATCTCGAGTAGACAGGGAAAAGACCACCTGCAAAAACAAGATCTTCTTAAAATCTGGGAATTCATTGTTGCATTTGAAAATTATCACTTTGCGGTTCGATTTATTATTACCGTCATGCATCATTATTCGCCAGATAAAATTCCAAATAATATTTTTCAATGGCTAATTTCTAAAATGGCACTTAAAACAGATGATCCATGCCATTTACCGAGCGATATTGTTTACGAAGAACTGCTGGGAGATGAAAATGGCCCGGAATTTAATGCTCTGTACGAGCGAATCAACGAACTGCTTGGCCGTAAAACGCAGGGCATCTCCCCAATTTCCCAAGGAACTTCTCTGCTCTGTCAAGCGCAAGACTTTTTTTCACGCAACGCTTTTTCTAGAAAGAAACAGGAAGAAAAGTTTTCAGCGCTATTAAATAATGTTGATCTACAAGTGATGCTCTTTCAAAGCGGCGCTACTACAGCCCAGTTGTGATTTTCACACCTGCTGTATCCGGCATGCCACTCGGGAATTTAGTAACAGACAAGATCAAATGACTTAAATTAAATTTACTCTTTAAGTAATCTTTTAATTTTTGAGTAAAGCTTTCCAATAAATTAAAATGATTTTCAGCGGCGAATGTTAAAACAGCGAGTCGAATTTCAGCGTAATCAATTGTGTCAGCCAGCAGATCTTTTGAAGCTGCTTTCTCTAAGTCGATTGAAAAAGTAATGTCGACCAGCAACTCTTGTTTTTTGTTTTGCTCAGCCGCATAAACACCGATGAGCGTTGGCACTTTGAGCGATTGAATGGTGAGTGTGTGCATTAACGCTATTACGATCCACCACCGACTTGTTTTTCGCGAATTTCTTGAAAGGTTTTGCAATCAATGCATTTAACAGCGGTTGGACGCGCTTCTAGGCGACGAATGCCAATTTCAGCACCGCAATCTTCGCAATAACCATAATCATTCGTATTAATTAAATCAAGTGACTGCTCAATTTTTTTAATTAATTTACGTTCGCGATCACGTGCACGTAGCTCTAAGTTAAAGCCTTCTTCTTGTGCTGCGCGATCCACAGGATCTGCGTAAAATTCCGCGTCTTCTTTTAAGTGGACGACAGTAGCATCTACATCTTGCATTAATTGCAATTTCCACGCTGCTAAAATTTTTCGAAAATGCTCGCGCTGATGATCGCTCATATATCCTTCCGTTCCTTGCGGATGATAAGGCGTAAACTCCAGCGCACCTAACAATGTTGTTGATTTGGTGGGCTCAATCGTCATGGGATCAACATCGATCATAATAGTTTCCGCTAATGATCTTGGTCTGTTTGATTTTGATAAAACTGCCTGAGATTTTTTCAGCATAATTTGTTTCTTTGTGATAGGTTGAAGAATTTCTGGAGCTTCAGGAGCAATTTTAATTGGTTTTGCAGCAGCTGGTTTTATAATAACAGGCTTTGCAACAACTGCTGCTTGCTTTTTAATTACCGCTACTTTTTTAACTATTTTTTGAATAGGTTTTTTCACCGCAGCTTTATTTTTGGGTGCTGGTTTTTTCGCGACTTTCTTGACCGCGGGCTTTTTAACAACTTTTTTTACAGCTGCTTTTTTGACAGCTTTTTTAATCACTTTTTTGGCGATTTTCTTTACTGCTTTTTTCACCGCTTTTTTTATGATTTTTTTCTTGTTTTTTGCCACCGTCATCCACTCCCAATTTAGTTAAAAATTTCTAGCACTCCGTCCAGAACAGCCATTTTATATGATTTTTTAAAATGAGCAATCATTACGGCATCTTTAGAAAACACCTTCGAAAACAAATTCAGCGGGGCCCAATAAACTCAAGGCACCCTTTTTGGCTATCACAAAAACATCGCCGCCAGATTGGCGCACACAAACTCTTTCGCTCAGCAGTTTATTTTTTTGACCCACCGCAACCGCCGCAACCGCGCCGCTGCCACAAGCCTGCGTTAAACCTGCGCCACGCTCATAAACCGCAAGGCTGATTTGATCCCGAGATAGAATTTGCATAAAACCGACGTTAGTTTCTTCTGGAAAAGCATTATGCTGGCTAAGTTTTTCTCCAAAACGCTCAATATCAGATAAATCTAGCTCTTTTACCGTGATAATTGCATGCGGATTGCCCACATTGACCACGTTGAACATAATTTCTCGGCCGTCTATCAATAAATTATAAGGCGGATTTTCTGTTTCCGTTACAAATGGCACGAGATCAGGATTAAAACTAGGCGCCGGCATCGTGACTTCAACTTGATTGCTAGCATGAACACTGACCGACAGCTTGCTGCGTTTTGTGGCTAAAACAACTATTTTTTTATCTGATAATTTTTTTTGCTGAATAAACAAACCAACACAACGCGCGCCATTGCCGCATTGAAACACTTCGCTGCCATCGGCATTAAAAATCTGATAACCAAAATCAGCTTGATTATTGTCAGGGGATGTTATCAATAGGACTTGATCGCAGCCAATACCATAATGACGATCTGATATTTTTTTCGCCAAATCCGATGTCATATGAATAGGCTGCGTGAAACCATCAATCACGACAAAATCATTTCCAAGGCCTTGCATTTTAGTAAACGGGATGTGCATATATTTGTCTATGTGTGTGGTTTTTTACGGGCGCATTTGCATTTTCACTAGGCGGTAAATACAGTGGGCCGTATTGTCCGCAACTCGCCAATAACAAACTGCTTAAAGTAATCAGTAAAATGCAGCCTGCGAGTTTCAAAGTAACGCTCGTATGTTAATATAATGTGCTGCCAATATAACACGGAAAAAATATGACTCAAACCATTGCGCTCGAACTTCACACCATTTCACCCAAAAAACCACCTGTGGGCACCGTTATCTGGATGCACGGCTTAGGTGCTGATCAACATAATTTTGATGATCTGGTTCCAAAATTATATGACCCCGAAAAAAATCCGCTTAAATTTATTTTTCCGAATGCGCCCGTTCGTTCTGTCACCATTCACAACCACCAACATACTCGCGCTTGGTACGATATTTTTAGCTTGACGGATTTAGAACGCGAAGATGAGCGCGGCATTGTTTTATCTCAAAAGCATATTAATCAGCTGATCAATCAAGAGATTCAACAAGGCATGCCAGCAGATAAGATTATTTTGGCGGGCTATTCACAAGGCGGCGCGATGGCGCTATTTACGGGAATACGATTTAATCAAAAATTAGCGGGCATTATGGCGCTCTCTTGTTACTTGCCTTTATTTCATATGCACGAAAAATCTCTCAATCCGGCAAATACCAACACACCCATTTTTATGGCACACGGCACGCACGATGATGTTTTGCCTTGTTTTGCAGGAAAAATGGCTTATGATGCGATCAAACACACGCATCCCAACACGCTCTGGCATGAATACACCATGACACACGAAATTTGCACAAAAGAAATTATCGATATTCGAGATTGGTTGACTCAGCTTTATCTAAAATAAACCCTTGAAAACCTTAATTTAACCCCCACTTAGCTTCGAATGCCAATTAACCAAGGGGTGTGCAAGCATGGAACAATATCGTGGTACAACGATTCTCTCTATTCGCCGCAATGGAAAAGTGGTGATTGGCGGCGACGGTCAAGTTTCTGCTGGCAATACCATCATGAAAGGCAATGCCAAAAAAGTACGTCGATTATTTAACAATAAAGTGATCGCGGGTTTTGCGGGCGGCACGGCCGATGCTTTTACTTTATTTGAACGCTTTGAAGCCAAATTAGAAAAACACCAAGGTAATTTAGTGCGCTCTGCTGTTGAATTAGCAAAAGACTGGCGCACGGATAAAATGCTGCGTCGCTTGGAAGCATTATTAGTTGTTGCTGATCCCAAAGCGTCTTTAATCCTAACGGGCAACGGTGATGTGATTGAGCCAGAACACGGCATCATGGCCATTGGTTCCGGCGGAAATTATGCGCAATCTGCAGCGCTGGCATTACTTTTTAACACAGAGATGGGCGCGCGAGATATAGTTGAAAAAAGCTTAGGCATTGCCGCTGATATCTGTGTTTTCACCAATCGAAATTTCACCATTGAAGAAATGGATTCCGAAGTTTAATTTTTATATTAAGTTGAGAAAATAATCATGTCAGAATTAAATAGCAATAACTTAAACAGCAATTTAACACCCAAAGAAATTGTACTCGAGCTAGATAAATATATCGTTGGACAAAATGATGCAAAACGCGCCGTTGCGATTGCACTGCGTAATCGCTGGCGCCGTATGCAATTACCAGAAGCATTGCGCAAAGAAATTACGCCGAAAAATATTTTAATGATCGGACCAACTGGTGTTGGTAAAACAGAAATCGCAAGACGTCTTGCACATTTAGCTAACGCGCCTTTTATTAAAGTGGAAGCCACTAAATTTACTGAAGTAGGTTATGTCGGTCGCGATGTCGACTCAATTATTCGAGATCTGGTCGATATGGCGGTTAAAATGACACGTGAAAAAGCCACGCATAAAGTTGAAACAGCTGCAAAAGAAGCGGCGGAAGAGCGTGTTTTAGATGCGTTACTGCCAAAACCACAAGGGAAATTCGCAGATCCCAATCAACCACAAGCAGAAAATTCAGAAATCACGACGGAAGTGACAACGGAAGAAAAAGCAGATTCTGCGACACGTCAATTATTTCGCAGAAAATTACGTGATGGTGAATTAGACGATAAAGAAATTGAAATTGATTTATTATTTGGCGCGCCACATGTTGAAATCATGGGACCACCTGGCATGGAAGAAATGACCGGCCAACTCCAAAGCATGATGGAAAACTTAACGAATAAACGCGCAAAATCTCGTCGCATGACAGTAAAAAAAGCATTAAAATCTTTGCAAGAAGAAGAAGCGTCGCGCTTAATTAACGAAGATGAAATTCGCGCCATCGCATTAGATAATGTGCAGCAAAATGGTATTGTGTTTTTAGATGAAATCGACAAAATCTGTAAGCGCTCCGAGCACGGCGGTGATGTGTCGCGCGAAGGCGTGCAACGCGATTTATTACCGCTGGTTGAAGGCTGCGCTGTTTCTACAAAATACGGTATTGTCAAAACTGATCATATTTTATTTATTGCTTCCGGCGCATTTCATATGGCCAAGCCATCTGATTTAGTGCCCGAATTACAAGGCCGTTTTCCCATTCGTGTTGAATTAAAAGCGCTGAAAACAGAAGATTTAGTGCGCATTTTAACAGAACCCAACGCGTCACTCACTGAGCAATATTGCGAATTAATGAAAACAGAAGGCTTTGAATTAAAATTTGCCAAAGACGGTATTTTGCGACTTGCTGAAATTGCAACGCTCGTGAATGACAAAGCTGAAAATATTGGCGCACGCCGTTTGCACACGGTGCTTGAAAGATTGCTCGATGATATTTCTTTTTCAGCGACGGAGAAATCCGGTAAGAAATTTTCTATTGACGCAAAATATGTCGACAAACAGTTAATGGATTTGGCAATTGATGAAGATTTAAGTCGATCGATTTTGTAGCTTATAAAATTTCACCTTCCCACAGCGCTTTTAAAAAATGCTCGCATGGCATAATGTGAATACTGGTTTCTTCATCTATTTTAAGTAATCGCGGCGCTGCATCAAGGCTGACGACAATGGCTTTTGTGGGATGATGCTCTTCGCAAAATGCAATTAATCCATTTAATTCTTGCTTATGCACAGCGCGACTAATTTTAACTTCAATCGCAATTTCTGCATTGCCCAGAACAAAATCAACTTCTAACCCTGTTTTAGTGCGCCAATAAGTAATCTCGCTGCGCTTTTTATATAATCCAATATAGGCAATTAATTCCATTAAAATATAATTTTCAAACGCTTCGCCAGCTGCAGAGCCACGCAATTCAGTGATGCTGCGTTTTGAAAGATAATTCACGATGCCCACATCAAATAAATAAAATTTAGGCGTCTTATTAATAATATCTCGTTTTATTTTTTTATGGTAAGGCAGAATAAAATAACCTAGCAACGTATCAATTAAAATTTGATAATAATTTTCAACCGTTTTTGCACTCACGCCGCAATCACGTGCAATATTAGAATAATTAACCATTTGTGCATTACTAAAGGCCGCGGTATCCAAAAATCGTGAAAAATCCGGCAAATTACGCACTAACGCTTCTTCGCGTATTTCAAAATTTAAATAATCTAAGACATAGGATTCAAATAATAAATTAACCTGTGAAGGCGCTGCTAAATAATGTGACGGAATCAATCCGTTATTTAAAGCGGTTAATAAATCAAATTCGGGAATTTCAGCAAACGTCAGTGGATAGAAATGATAACGCAGCGCTCTGCCGCCCAATAAATTTGTCCCAAGTCGTTTTAATTTTCGTGCACTAGATCCACATAAAATAAATTGCGCGCTTGAATTTTCAATCAGCCAATGTACTTCATCTAACAATGCCGGAATTTTTTGAATTTCATCAATAATAATCGGGCTTTTCAATTGACTCGCCGCCATTGCCAACACTTCTTCGCGCAATTGATGCGGGTTTTTTTCAAGCCGCGCATGCAAATCTGATTTTAATAAATCATAACAATACGCACCGGGGAAATGCTGCTTCAGATAAGTCGATTTTCCTGTTTGCCTTGCGCCCCACAAAAAGGCGGACTTTCGCTCAGGCAATACTAGTTTTAGTAACCGCTTAAACATATCTCAACTTCCGATTTCGCTTACTTATCCGAACCATACATATGAAATTCTCTCACTTATCGGGAGTTGAGTAAAGAGTAAATATAAAATATGTTTAGAATCAATTGGTTATAATTGTCGTGAAAAAAACAATAAAACACAAACCACGATTTTGATTAGCTATTGGCTTTTTATATATATAAATCAAGCATCAAAGATAACCGGCCTTCAGCTTACCGCGCGCTAGTGACAATAAAACAGAAGCGGAGCGTCAGCGAACGCGAAAGTAATTAACCGATGAGTATCTTGCAGCACTTTATTTTCAGCAACCAAAAAATTATAGATTTTTTAAAACACTATCGTATTTTGATGTTTTTTGTATGTACTTCGACTTCGCTAACGCTCGTCTTCTGTTTTATTGTCACTAGCTTGTAATGCGTTAGAGTACAGTTGTTTTTGAAACAGTTATTAAATGAAAATTTCGATACTATTAGTACTGATGAACAATAAATTGGAATGCGGTTATTCGGAAATTCCTAATAACTCAATTCTTATCTGATTTTATGTTATGAAGTATTTTTTAATCGTTGATTTTTATTTGCATGCTCAATGTTTCATCCAAAATTTTAGCATTGTCAAAAAATAAATTTTTCCAATCAACATGCTGGCCAATAGCCTCAAGCAAGGAAGAATCAATGTATCTTTTAACTTTAGATTTCTTGTTTAATTCACGCCTACAATTATGCAGATACTTAAGGATAATGGAAAATATTTCATGATTGTTTTGCTTTAAGGAAAAATCCAATTCATCTGCAAGCTTGTGTGTTTTGTATCGCAATATTTTTTTTCTAGTTTTGTAATTTCTCCGCACATCGTTTGCGTGATATTCTCCGCGTATTTGAAGTCCCAGCAAATACAGGCGAATATATCCTATAATTTCATTATACCTCCAGCTTCCACCAAAGGATTTTCTTAAAGCCATATGTGCCGACATCTCCATTTCCGGATTCTTAGAATAAATCTCCTTATTCGAAACAAGAGTGGCATTTTCGCGTGAGCAATTCCAATCACTCTCGTATTGAGATTCGCTTAGTCTATACACCGGTACATCAAAAAAATACTTCCAGGAATGTGTCATGCATTCCCTTTGAAATTATTCTTCATCTATATTTTCCTTTTTGGTCTGAATTGTATTATTATTTTTGCAAGACAACCCAATTGGAATACGAAATTTCAAGCGGCTGATTGTAGAATTATTTGAAGAAAGATTACTTCCGATATTCGCTCCTACAGAAAACACATTCACGCCTGCCTTTCCGCTCACATCGGATTTATTTTCAACGGTCACTGCAATATCAAATTCAACTTCCTGATAATAATTTTTATCATGGGTATTTAGTTTTGCACCGAACTTGTCAGCAAAGGCATGGCCCATTTCAGGCAAGATTGTATGATTTGAATTATCATCCAATTCGCGTTCGCGCTTAGCCGCTTCAACACCTTTGCATATATCCAATAGGCTTATTTTTATAAACTCATTAAGCTCCATTTTATTGACCTCAATACGATTTTTTCTAAACAAATTTTTACACATTGCTCTTTCTCGCTGTTGGAATTATTCTAAAATTCCCGTTAACTCAGCTTCCATAAACCTTTCATTCCCCCCTTCGCCCGCGCTCTGGTTCTGAACTATTGGCACCTGTTACTGATAAATAAGAGCGCTGATCAATCATCGCTGCCAACTCAATTTCAGTCGGCAAGATCGTTTTATATTTTGATGCAAAAATTTGCTTGTTTTCTTTCAGAACGGAATATTTCACAATTGTTTCGTCTTTATCTGTGCAGAAAATAATGCCCAGTGTCGGGTTATCGCCCGCGCCACGTTTTAACTCATCAAACATGCGCACATACATATCCATTTGACCAATGTCTTGATGCGATAACTTTTCGCTTTTTAAATCAATAATGACAAAGCATTTTAAAAGATAATTGTAGAAGACAAGGTCAACATAAAAATGTGATGTCTCAGTGCTGACGCGCATTTGTCGCGCAACAAATGAAAAGCCCTTACCCATTTCTAAAAGAAATTTTTGCAGGTGCGTAATAATATTTTTTTCTAAAATATTTTCTTTGCCTGTTAAATCATCGGGTACATCTAAAAATTCGAGGACATAAGGATCTTTAATAAATGCCGATAAATTCTCTGTTGGATTTGACGAAATGGCAACATGGTTTTGCGATGAAAGTAATCGTCGATAATAGCCACTTTTGATATTTCGCTCTAAAAGACGAGAGCTCCAGTTTTGCTCGCTCGCTTCTTGCGCGTAATAATGACGCTCTTTTTCATCATCTAAACGCATAATCAAGCGAATATGCGTCCACCCTAGATTCGCTACGCAGTGCGTAGCGAATTGCTCAAAATCCTGAAATCGTAAGTAAAATTGCCTAATATTTCGTATGTTTCCCTCAGAAAAACCCTTTCCAAAACAATCAGTTAAGTGCCGTGATAGATTCACAACGAGTTGTTCTCCATAATTGGCACGCTCGTTACCTTGCTGCTCTTGCTCAACAATACGCTTACCCATCTGCCAATAAGTTTTCACCATTGCAGAATTGACAGATCGATAAGCGGTATCGCGACCCAAACGAAGAATCTCGCTGATGTCTATAAAAAACTGTTTATCATGCGTTAAAGTGCCAGTCATCTATTTTCTCCCGCTACAAAACCCTACCGCTTAAATTTCATCGCCCCATACATCGCGACGGGTAAAATAATTAAAACATATAAGCAACAAATGCCGGCGTAGGCGAGAGCGTGAATAAAAATGGCAGGGTCAGCGATCACAATAATGGTCGGTGGAGCAAATGCCATTGCGGCTAATATTAATTTATTTTTTCCTTGTTTTATTATTTTAATGCCATCGGCTAAAAAATCTATTAGACATAAAGACACGCCTAAAAAGCCGGTGATGGAGCAAATGGAAATAAAAACAATACTAAGTAGTTTAATTATATCATGGTGCGTTAAAGCAGCAATGCTCATCATTAATAATGAATTGGTATGCGCAGAATTATTCATTACAATTAATTCGTTGCGCGATAATGCACCTTGAATCACAGCAATCCAGATGAAATATAAAATCATCGGAATAAAACTGCCGATCATCACAACGCGCGTTAATATTTTTTTATTATTGCCTAAGTAATCGCGAATACTGGGTAAAATAATCGCGTAACCAAATGCGCAAATGATCACGAGCCATGAACTACCGCTCCAATTTGAATTACCTACATTGATTGATAGATTTTTTAAATGTGCAAAAGGCATAACAGAACCAATTAACAACAAACAAATAATAATTTTTGCGCTCATTAATAATCGGTTAACCATATCAACAGAACGAATACCGTGCGTCACAATGCCACCCAAAATAAACGCGGCTAAAATGGTCGCTAAAAACCGGGGTAGAGTAATTTTTATGTCAGCTAAAAGATGCTGCAGCAAATCACCGCTGGCTGCTAAGTAAGCACAAATCAGACTGTACAGCAATAATAGATAGACAAACCAGGTGATTACTTTAACAGTATGACCCAATGTTTTTTGTGACATGGAGATCAAATTCGAGCCTGCTGGCATAGACAAGGTGACTTGTAATAAACACCAGGCACCTACCGTCATTAAAATCCAGGCTGAAAAAATCATGAGCGTCGTGATCATAAAATTATGCTCTGCCGTCACAACCGGCAACCCCAGCAATCCCGCCGCCACACAAGTGCCTAAAATCAAATAGATCGCCCCAAATTGCTTACCCACCACCCACTCCTGATTAAAATTTATCTGCCATTTTTGCATAGAGTTTGACATTACGCTATCATTGCCGCATGAAAAAAACACACTTTGGATTTCAAGAAGTTAACGTTGATGAAAAGGCAAAGCGCGTCGCTGATGTTTTTCACTCCGTAGCGAGTCAATACGACCTGATGAATGATTTAATGTCTCTCGGGATTCATCGCCTGTGGAAAAAAACAGCAATTGATTTATTAAGCGTACACAAAAATCAAACTATTTTAGATTTGGCCGGCGGAACAGGTGATTTGTCAACCAAAATTTCAAAACTTGTCGGCATCAATGGCAAGGTATTTTTATCTGATATTAATAGCAGCATGTTAAAAATGGGGCGAAATAGATTAATCGATTTGGGATTAATTAATAATATAGAAATAATTCAAGCTGATGCGGAGAAATTGCCTTTTGAAAATAATTATTTTGATCGCATTATTATTGGATTCGGTTTGCGCAATGTGACAAATAAAGATGCCGCTTTGGAATCCATGTTTAGAGTTTTAAAACCGGGCGGCAGATTAATTATTTTAGAGTTTTCAAAGCCTGTTTTTCCAGGCTTAAAGCCTATTTATGATGCATATTCTTTTAAGATTTTACCGTGGCTAGGCAAAAAAATATTAAATGATGCAAACAGTTATCAATATTTAGCAGAATCTATTCGCATGCATCCTGATCAAGCTACTTTAAAAAATATGATGCAAGCCGCAGGCTTTGAAAACGTAGATGTGCACAATTTATCAGGCGGGATTGTGGCCGTGCACAGAGGGTGTAAGTTTTAAAATAGCGGGTAGCTGAAACAATAAATCACGCATTGGCCATACTTCGATATGATCAAAATAAAGCTTCTGGTTTCCGCCATAAATTAAATATAATTTTGCTTCGGGATAATCATCATAAAAAGCAAGCAATCCCTTGGTTTCCTTTCGGCTCACCTGACTTGAATGCTTTATTTCAAACGCATGAAAGCCGTTAGGGCCATATAAAATAAAATCAACTTCAGCGCCTGCTGTCGTTCGCCAATATGACAGCTGATAATCCAAATTATAATAATCATTGATTGCCCGCAAAGACTGTAAAAGCAAACCTTCAAGCGCTGCACCATCGATCTCTGATCGTGAATCAATATATCCCCTTGGCCGCAAAGTTTGATAGACGCCCACGTCAAAAAAATAAAATTTTGGATGCTGAATCACTTGGCGTTTTGCGCGTTTTTTAAAAATGGGCAGGCGATAAGCAATCAGCAGATCATCTAAGATATCAAAATAATTACTGACGCTTTTTTGATTTAAACCAGACTCTCTTGCAACACCAGATATATTTAAAACTTGCCCATGTGAAAAACTAGCGATTTCAAGAAAGCGGGAAAACGCCGATAAGTTACGCGTCAAGCCTTCCTGTAATACTTCTTCGCGCAAATAAGTGGTGACATATGACTTTAAATAGATGGCAGGTTCAAGTTCACTTAAGATTGCCGGCAGCAATCCAAAAGTTAATGTGTGATTTAAATTAAATGATTCGCCCACCTCTTGCGGTAACAGCGGATATAAATGATAAACAAGCGCACGGCCCGCCAATAAATTCACCCCTTTTTTTCTCAAATTACGCGCACTGGATCCTGTTAAAATAAAAATATGGCCCTCGCTTTCAATTAACCGATGTACCTCGTTTAATAGCGCAGGAACACGTTGAATTTCATCCAAAATAATCCAATCACGATAACCCTTTGGAATAAAATCTTTTAAATTTTCTGGGTGGGCCAATAACCGGGTATAAATTTCCATGTCTAGCAAATCAATATAAATGGCATTAGGCAAATTTTGCTTAATCCAAAATGTTTTTCCAGTGGCGCGCGGACCCAGCAAAAAGAAACTTTTGCGCTGCTCGAGCGGTTTATGAAGGATTCTAGTAACCATGTTTCTAAAAACAGTCCATATTTAGAATATCTGTTTCTAAATATACACACTTTTGCGTAAAAAAGCAATGCTTTGCCCTCCACCCGCACACTACGTTATCATTGCGCATTTCTATAAATTGGCTTTTGAGGCGTTCGACTTTAATGCTCACATTGTTATTACCCCCAATCGAATCGCTGATTAATCGAGCGATCCAGAGCGATCCTGATGCGCTTCGAAAAATTTCAGCGCTTAAAAATCAGGTGATTAAAATAAATTGCGCTGACTGGAATATCAGTATTTTTATTTTGCCCAACGAATCAGGCCTGCAATTTGAAAGTAAATATGACGGAAAAATAAATACTGAAATAGCGGGAACTTTGAATCATTTTTTTAAATTAGTGTTAAATGGTGCAGATCAAAAAGCATTGTTTCAATATCCCGTAGAAATTAATGGCAATACTCACACGATAGAAGTTTTGCGCGATATTTTTAAAAATTTGGATTGTGATTTGGAAGAACAGGTGTCAAAAATCCTGGGCGATATTGCAGCTCATAAACTATTTTTTCATGTTAATAAAACTTTGCATACTACTAAAAATATGTCACAAAAATTAAAAAGTAATCTTAAAGAATTTATTTATTTTGAATCTAAAAGCTTTCCCACTAAAAAACAAGTTGAAAATTTATATACGGATATTGCCATATTGCGCAATGATGTGGAGCGCGCGGAAATTCGCATTGATAATTTATTATTAAATAAGAGAAACAATGATTAAGTTTTTAAGATTATTTAAAACAGCATCGGTTTTAATGCCGCTTTGCTTTAAAAAAAATGCAGAAAACCGCGGCGAAATGATCTGTGTTGCGCTAGAATCTTTGGGTCCAATTTATGTTAAATTCGGCCAATTATTATCAACGCGCGGTGATTTAATTCCAGAAGATATTGCAACCGCACTTCAAAGATTACAAGACAATGTGGCGCCATTTGACGGTCAATTGGCCATCAGAATTATTGAAAATAACTTTAAGAAAAAAATTGCGGATCTATTTGAACATTTTGATGAAAAACCGCTTGCTTCAGCTTCTATTGCGCAAGTGCATTCAGCGGTTTTAAAAACAGGCGAATCGGTTGTTTTAAAAATTATACGTCCCAATATTAAAAAAATAATTCGTCAGGATATTGCGCTATTAAAATTTTTGGCCACTTGCGTAGAAAAATATTGGCGTCATGGAAAAAGACTGCGAGCAATTGAATTGGTAACTGAGTACGAAAAAGTTATTCACGATGAACTTGATTTAGTGAGAGAAGCTGCGAATGCTGCACAGCTTAAAAGAAATTTTGAACACTCAACAACCATATATGTTCCGACAATCTATTGGTCTTTAACGACTGAAAATATCATGACGATGGAAAGAATTTATGGTGTATCTATCGGCGATATTGAAAAATTAAAATTACTCAATGTTAATTTAAAAAAATTAGCAGAGCACGGTGTTGAAATATTTTTTACGCAAGTTTTTAGAGATTCTTTTTTTCACGCAGACATGCACCCTGGAAATTTATTTGTTGATGTAAAAGACCCTGAAAATCCAGTCTATTTGGGCGTTGATTTTGGCATTATGGGATCTTTATCAACTAAAGATCAGCATTATTTAGCCAATAATATTCTGGCTTTTTTATCTCGAGATTATAAGCGCATTGCAGAATTACACATTAAATCAGGCTGGGTTTTACAAAATACGCGTGTGGATGAATTTGAATCGGCTATTCGCACTGTCTGCGAGCCTATTTTTCAAAAACCCCTTTCTGAAATCTATTTTGGGCAGTTATTATTAAAATTATTTCAAACGGCGGAACGTTTTAATATGACGGTTCAACCACAATTATTTTTATTGCAAAAAACTTTATTTTATATTGAAAGCTTAGGAAAAAAATTATACCCAGAATTAGACTTGTGGGAAACCGCAAAACCTTTTATGACACGCTGGATGAAAAAACAATATAGTTTAAAAACGCTGGCAAAATCAGCATTTCAGGATTGGCGTGCCAATACAGAGCAATTACTAAAACTGCCTAACTTGGCTTATTCTGTTTTGCTTAAAATTCAAGAGACACAGCTGACAGAATCTGCATCAGTTGTGCGAAGCAAGCCTCACTTATCAAAAAAAATTCGCTACTTTTGCGCTGGTTTTACTATAGCGCTGTTGATTTATACTGTAGTAATTCTCTGTATTTATAAGTAAAGTAATTTCAAAAATACGGTATTGCACTCGCCACTCAACCTGTTACGATCTAATGGTATTCTAATTCTAATTTTAATCTTTTGGATTTTAACAGGAGTTTTTATGTCAAAAAATCAAAGTATGTATTTACTGACATTGTCGAGTGCATTCATAGCAATGTCTGCGTTCGCTAATCCAGTTGTTTCGCAAAATGAATTATTGCAGCAGCAAGGTCTACAAGTGCGTGGTTCAGTACCGATAAAAATAATATTAAGCAATCAACAACCGAAATATATTCAGTTTATGAATATTGTTTTGTCAAAAAAAGTGGCGCTGCAATTATCACATAATCTTTCAGAGATTCTTTCGCATCCGGCTCAAAATAATCTTCAAGATGACAATTTACCTGCGTCTCATTATGTGGGCATGAACGGTGAGCCTGTTTTAGATCAAGGACAATGGGGCACGTGCGCAACCTTTGCATCAACGGGTGCGATTAATGCGCTTTATCCGTTATTAAATGATGCGAGTGTCAGCCAATTGTGTAATTTGCAGTTGGGTAGAACTTTGGAAAACCCTGATCCGGATGGTGGCTGGAATGGATCGCTTGGTTATCTTGTTTTAGGCCAAATAGCGCAATATGGTTATATTAATATGCAATACCAAACGCAATCAGGTTGCGGTGGTTTAACGCAATATCCACTTGATGGCGGCGATAATGGACAGCCCATGTCAATTGCAGATTTTACAGCGCACAGCAATCATGATTTTTCATCAAATGATTACTCAGCGCTCTGGCAATATGACGGTTCATTTATGCCTATTACACCAGATCAAGCAACAACCTTGCTCACCGCTGTTAAAACTGCTTTAAATGCCGGTGATCGCGTGGTGTTTGGTTCGATTATTGATGTCAATGTAGATGAAATGGATGCCGGTGCGCTGGGTACTTATGATGGTGTTGCACACGATACTTGGGTTATGACACCGCAAATTCAGCAAGATGTTCAAAATGGATTAACAGAAGGTCATGAAATTATTATCGATGGATATGATAATAAGGCGTGCGCAACTTACCAAGATCAAGATGGCAAGAATGAAAAGCAGTGCGGTTTATTGCGCATTCGCAATTCTTGGAGTGCACTTGCAGGCGATCAAGGTGATTATTATATGTCGTATGATCATTTCAAAGGCATGGTCGTTGAAGCGTACGCTATTGGACAAAGCGCGAAGGCAAATTTTAAATCTATTAATTAGAATTTTAATAATTGAGCAACTCATCACACCAGTAGTGTCACACCATCGATGTCACACCATTGGTGTGATGAGTCAGCTTTAAAAAATAACTGCGCCCGACAAGATTCGAACCTGTGACCTCCGGTTTCGGAAACCGGCACTCTATCCAACTGAGCTACGGGCGCAATCGGTGTAGTGTAACTCAAATTTATTTATTTTGAAGCACTGCTCTGCGATATCCTAGCGCTTCGTGAATATGTGGCAACATAATATTCTCCTCATCTGATAAATCCGCAATCGTACGCGATAATTTTAAGATGCGAAAATAGGCGCGCGTTGATAATCCAAGCTTTACTAAAGCTTGTTCCAAAAAAACATGATCTTTTTCTGCAATCTGACAATGCTGCGTAATTAAATCGCTGGTGAGCGCAGCGTTCGTACAATTGGCACGATTAATCTGCTTTTCTCGTGCTTTTAAAACACGTTCACGCACAACAAAACTACTTTCTGCTTTTTCAGTTTGACTGCTGAACATTAATGATGGCGATAACGGCGGCACGCGAACATGCAAGTCAATTCGATCTAAAAGCGGTCCTGATAGGCGATTTTGATATTTCATTACTTGCTCATTGGTGCAGCGGCAACGCCCGCTGGTATCACCATAATAGCCACACGGACAAGGATTCATCGCTGCAATAAACTGAAATCGCGATGGAAACTGCACCTGATGATTCGCGCGCGAAATAGACACGACGCCTGCTTCTAACGGTTCACGCAAGGCTTCTAGCACACGACGATCAAACTCAGGCAGTTCATCTAAAAATAAAACACCGTGATGCGCGAGTGAAATCTCGCCAGGCTTCGGCGGATTACCGCCCCCCACTAATGCAACAGTCGATGCTGTGTGATGCGGCGTGCGAAAAGGCCTTTTCGACCATTCTTTTACATCAAATCCTTTATTGCTAACCGAATAAACTACTGCTGTTGCCTGCGCTTCAACTTCTGTCATGTCTGGCAAAATTCCTGGCAATCGACTCGACAACATGGTTTTTCCCGTGCCGGGCGGCCCCGTTAATAACAAGCTGTGTCCACCGGCTGCTGCAATTTCTAGTGCGCGTCTGGCGTGTGTTTGTCCACGCACATCTTCTAAATCAGGATAATCCAGACGTGCGATATTTATTTTCTCTGTTGTGATTGCGGGTAATATTTCATGCTGCATTAAGTGTGCGCACACAGCTTGTAAATTTTCCGCTGCATATACAACCAAACCTGCTGCCAATGAGGCTTCTTTTGCATTGTCCGTTGGAATTAAAATACGATGATTTTCAGCGCGCGCTGCCAACGCCATTGGCAACACCCCTTTCACGGATTTTAATTCGCCTGTCAGCGCTAATTCACCTACAAATTCATAACCTTCTAAACTATTTTTGGGAATTTGTCCGGTCGCAGCTAAAATTCCTAACGCAATAGGCAAATCAAATCGCGCGCCTTCTTTGGGTAAATCAGCGGGCGCTAAATTAATAATGGTGCGACTGACAGGAAAATCAAACCCATTATTAATTAACGCGCATCGCACGCGCTCTTTGCTTTCTTTGACGGCTTTTTCAGGCAGTCCAACAATAGTTAAACCGGGCAATCCGCGTGAAATATGAATTTCAATGGTCACTGCGGGAGCTGACATTCCCAAATTGGCGCGACTGTTGACAATAGCTAATGACATAAAAAACCTCACCCTCACCCCAGCCCTCTCCCGATTACAGGAGAGGGAATAAAGAATTATTTTTCCAATTCAACTATTTTCTTTTCTAATTTTTCTAATTTTTCACGCGTGCGTAATAATACCTTTTGCTGCACGTCAAATTCTTCGCGCGTCACCAAATCTAAACGCTCAAAAATGTTATGTAGCGTTGCAATAAAATTATTATTTATCTCAGTTGGCATATTTTTTAGGCCGTCTGGTAGATTTTCAATAATATTCTGAATAATCTGGTTTATATTTTTTGCATCAATCATATTTTTCCCATTAATTAAATTAATACTCGCGACACTATATCGCATTTATTTAAAATTGGAATACCGTATTTTTGAATTAGTGTGAAAAATAAAAAGCAGTTATCTTATTATCGATAACTGCTTTAACTGCTTTAACTACTTTGAAGAATTAATTACAGGTCTTGCTGCTCGCATTACATGTCACAGAATTTGATTGCATGCTATTTTGCGAAACGCTGAAGGTATATGATCCAGAGCGGATGTCATTGACTGACATACTAGCTTGACACATACCTCCGAATACACTCGGCCCGGTACGCAAACTCATGCCGCTTCCTAGATTAACTTGGCTTGACGAACAAGCGCTCGAGCTCGGCCATGTTGCAACAATAAATTGGCCTGTCCATGTTGCCGAAATATTAAATGTGGGTGGTGGCGGTGCCGCAGGTGTTGTGAATGTCACCGTATTGTAAGTAACAGGACTATTCTCTTTGCCCTTAACCGCGCTGATCACGACTGAATAAGTAGTCGCTGGATTCAAATTAGTTAACACCAAGGGTGAAGTCACGCCTGTTTGAGTGGTGCCATTAACATTAACGTTATACGTAATATCATTAATTTGAATTGTCGAGCAATTCACGGTGTTTACTGGTGACCACTGAATCGTCGCGCTAGATTGCGTTGGCGCTCCAACAAGACTTGCTGTGCCAGCTGTCATCACGCATTTTTGCTTTGGTGCAGCAGGCGTTGAAAAAGTAACTGACGCCGGCACAGATGCAACATCTGTATTAAACTTATCGCTTGCTAAAAGCACGGCCGTATAAGACGTGCTTGCAGACAAGCTGCTTAGTGTCGCGCTAGTTCCGTTGATTAAAACATTTCCGGGACCGCCCGTCAGATTGACCGAGTAAGTAATATCGCCAGCGTTTTTCTTAGAGTCTGATGCTGCTATCCAAGATAAATCTGCGCTATTGGTTGTAACATTGGTTGCTGCATTCAATGTTGCAGGCGTAAATACATCCGGGGTTTCAGAAGCTGTAGTAAAAGGATTCGAAACCGGGTACGTCACACTGACTGCAGGTTTTTTACCGTCGGAATAAATATAAGTCGCCGTGACCAATGCAGTATAGGTTGAATTTGCAGTCAATCCTTCAGCTAACCACGAAGAAGAAACTCCTGAGTAATTTGCTGGTATATTGCCGCCATCTGAACTTTGAAGCGAAGCCGTATAACTGAGCGTACCGCCAGTACATGAATTCAGTCCGTTTGGCTCCAACCAAGTAACAGCTGCCGAATGTGCCTTGGGTGAAATCAGATTAAAATTCGACGGTACCATCGAGCAAGCGTATTTTCCACTATTAGTTGTAAATTGGGCACTCCAAGAAACACTACCTGCTGTTTTTTGTTTACCGTTGATGCCGGGATAAGTTTCAACTACTTGAACATTATAACGCGAGCGGGCAGAAAACCCTGTTGGTTGAGGCGTGAACGCAGATGCCGTGCCTGTATAACTCGCCGGTGAAGGCAGATTCGCACCGTCGAACGCAGTAATTGTTGCTGTGTAGGTTGGCGTTCCTTTGCAACTACCTGTGAAAGCGGGTGTTGCCGCAGCCCATGTGATAGTAGCCTTGGTTGATTTTACGTTTGTGAAAGTGGTGGTGCCAGGATTTACGACGCACTGTGTTGTTGGTACGGTGTTAATTACAAACGATTGACTCGGCGCACTGACCGCAGACGAGTTACCCAGAGCATCCACGGCATACACAGTTGCAGTATAAGTTCCTTGAGCCAAATGCGTAACTTTGTAAGTAACAAGGGCATTACCAGTTGGGTTGCCAACTTCAATAGGAGGATTTGACCCCACCGCTAAAAAATAGTTTAACTTACCCGCGCTGGGATAAGTATCTGTGGAAGCATTCCAGGTAATTGTCGCGCTTTGTTTGCCTGCCGTTACATTGGTTATAACGGGAGTTGAAAATTCTGGCGCTGGATAAGTAGCAGAAACTGACGCGGGTTGTTGTGCACCAGCCGCATTGGCTGTGACGGTGATGGTGTAAGACGCGCTGGTTTGAGCGGGTATATTGGGAACCGTTGCTGTTAAAGCCGTACCAACAGTTTGATTAAAAATAGGCAAGCCGCCTGCAGTTGACGTAACTGTTAGGTTGTAACCCGAAATTCCGCCATTACAATTGGTAGTTGCTGCTGGCCAGCTGATAGTTGCTGTAGTCACGCCATTTGCTGTTAATGAACTAACAGGATTAATTGCACTGGGTGGTGTGATGGTGCAAGTAGGTGGTGGCTGAGGCGTGCTGCCCGACGTAAATTCGACGGTGAAGTTGGTTAATACAGGACAGCTCATATCTGCACCTGAATCACTATAAGGGAATGTATAAACATGTTTTGTATTGTGGGTCAGCACATTCACATAGTTTGAGTTACTTGCTCCAGGATTAACTGCATCGCATGTTGTGGCTGTATTATAAGATCCTGCGCAGCCGTACTTATTGGCAATATCAACTCCATTAGGCCCCAAATTGCCTTCCACATTCATCTTGTAAGTAAGTGTTTTTGGGCTATAACAACCTTTAAAATCACCTTTTCCTGATGTTATTGGCAAATTCAAATTAAACGTAAAACCATCGACAGTCAAATTAGACTGACTAGCGGCTTGGCATAAATCTTGGAGAGAATTACCTGGGGCAGGCGTCAAACTTGCCATTGGCGACTGGGCATTATAGAGCCCCGCTTCAGACACACCGACAATTTCCCCAATAGTATAGGTACAGTAGCCAGAAGGTGTCGGATAAATTTTAATGCCAAAATTAAATCCATCAACCGCTGAAGTATCCAGGTTTGTTTGCGAAAGAGAATCTATTGAGTTCCACGTAAATTCAGCAAGTGTTGCATAAGGATAGGCAGTTAACTCATCGCCGGTTTTCACGGTCGCGCCACTTGCCGACACATATTCCGTAACATAAAATCTAGCTGAGCTAAGACCTTTGTTATCGATTTTAAATGTCTGACTCGCCTTTTTTGCAATGGTTGCAACAGTTCCTGTTTGGCAAACGACGTAGCTCGACTTCGCAGGCTGTGTTGGCGGCGTACATGTCTCGCCAATGGTAATTGATGAATAAGGGGTGTTGTTATAAAAAGTAATCGTTCGCAAACCAGGTTGTGGTTTTGCATAAGGATTATTGGGGTTTGGCGGTGTTGTTGGTGACATTGGTGCATTAACCCAGTTTGGCGTTGGCCAGGGTGTTTGAAATGCGATGCTCCAGATATTTGAAGAATTCCCATCTTTTTTTGGGGGTGGATTAATCACTACGCCCGGACAAGTTGTTTGCTGGTTATTAACACTGCCAGAGCTCAACACAATCCTACAGGCTGCCCACTGATTTCCGCCCATTGAATAATAAAGATAATAAGCGGCGTTAGTTTGCCCAGATACATATTCTCCCAAGATCGGGACTTGTGCAGTTGCATTAGAAATAGCAATTTGCGTAAACTGCCCCGCTTGCGCTTGATAAACATAGACAGGATAATTGACTGCGGGTACGGGCGGAAAAGGCAATGACATATACTGTGTTAATTGCGCACCCTGCTTAACTGGTGTCGGCACAGCAGGCATCGCCGCACTTTGCCCCGCGCCATTCTGCGCAAACAGATGCCACTTAAAAGCATGCACCGCGGTTGAAAAAGCAGCAGCAGCCACTATCAAACAAGTCAATGTAATTAATTTCTTTTTGATATTCATGCAAACCTTCTGGTGGTGAATACAGCGCTTAACGGTAATATTAGCACTAAAAGTAAACAATCGCACAAGAAAATAATTGATTCTTGTGATTTAGTCACTTTTTCGGTTAGGATCTTGCATACTTAATTATCTCAAGGACCAAAAAATGCTATTTGACAATATATTACAAACCATCGGCAAAACACCGCTCGTTAAATTAAATCGCGTGGGAAAAGCGCTTGAATGCACACTGTACGGCAAATGTGAATTTATGAACCCCGGCGGCTCCGTAAAGGATCGCATTGGCTATGCCATGGTCGAATCAGCTGAAAAACGCGGAGAAATAAAACCGGGCGATACTTTAATTGAACCGACCTCTGGCAACACAGGCATCGGCATTGCACTCGCAGGCGCTGTCAAAGGTTATAAAATTATTATCACGATGCCAGAAAAAATGTCGCATGAAAAACAAGTGGTGCTGGAAGCCTTGGGTGCAAAAATTTATCGCACGCCAACAGAGGCTGCGTGGGATGCACCTGAAAGTCATATTTCACTCGCGAAAAAATTACAAAAAGAAATTCCAAATTCGCATATTCTAGATCAATACGGCAATCCCGAAAATCCTAATATTCATTACAATACCACCGCGCAAGAAATCTGGGATGATTTAAAAGGCAATATTGATATGGTTGTTATTGCGGCGGGAACAGGCGGCACTATCACGGGCGTTGCCAAAAAATTAAAAGAATTAAAACCCACTATTCAAATTATTGGCGTTGATCCAGAAGGGTCTATTTTAGGCGGCGGTACAGAAATTAAATCTTATTTGGTTGAAGGTATTGGTTATGATTTTATTCCTGCTGTATTAGATAATAGTTTAATTGATTATTATATTAAAATTAATGATAAAAATTCTTTTCAGACGGCGCGACAATTAATTCGTGAAGAGGGATTGCTGGTTGGTGGCTCTTCAGGTTCTGCAGTTTGGGCTGCATTACAAGCGGCTAAAACACTTAAAAAAGGCCAAAATTGCGTCGTTATCTTACCTGACTCCATTCGAAATTATTTAACAAAATTTGTTGATAATAAATGGATGATAGAAAATCACCTGAATTAATCACCTGAATTAATCAATAGGATTGCATATGAATAAAAAATATCATTTTGAAACACAAGTCATTCACGCAGGACAACAACCTGATCCCAGCACTGGCGCGATTATGACGCCGATTTATGCAACATCAACTTATGTACAAGAATCTCCCGGTAACCATAAAGGTTTTGAATATTCACGCTCGCAAAATCCAACGCGATTAGCATTAGAAAATTGCCTGGCTGCACTTGAAAATGGCATGAGCGGATTTGTATTTGCATCAGGACTCGCTGCTATTTCAACGGTGTTAGAATTATTGCAACCCGGTGATCACATTATTGCATCAGATGATTTATATGGCGGCACTTATCGATTATTTGAAAATGTGAGAAAAAAAACTGCGGGATTAAATTTCTCATTTGTGGATTGCTCAAACCCAGATAACATTACCAAAGAAATAACTAAAAATACTAAGATGCTGTGGATTGAAACACCCAGCAATCCCATGTTGAAATTAATTGATTTAAAATTAATGAGTGGCATAGCGAAAAAAAATAATTTAATGTCGGTGGCTGATAATACTTTTGCAACGCCAATGCTGCAAAAACCGCTGGATTTTGGCTTTGATATTGTTGTGCATTCACTCACAAAATATTTAAATGGGCATTCTGATATGATAGGCGGCGCTGTCATTATCAAAGAAAAATCACTCGCTGAAAAAATGGCTTATCTGCAAAATGCGGTCGGCGGAATTTTGGGGCCGTTTGATAGTTTTTTAGCGCTACGTGGTTTAAAAACATTGGCGGTTCGAATGGATCGACATGGCGAAAATGCTTTAAAATTAGCAGAGTGGCTTGTAACGCATCCTAAAGTAAATAAAGTTATTTACCCTGGATTAAAAAGTCATCCGCAGCATGAATTAGCCAAAAAACAAATGCATAATTTTGGCGGGATGATTTCCGTTGAATTAAAAATGAATTTAGCAGAAACCAAAAACATGTTATCGCGCTGCAAAATCTTTGCGCTCGCTGAAAGTTTAGGTGGCGTTGAAAGTTTAATTGAACATCCTGCTATTATGACGCACGCTTCTATTCCAGCTGAAACTCGCCAAAAACTCGGTATTTCAGATGGTTTGATTCGATTATCAGTGGGTATTGAATCACTTGATGATTTAAAAGATGATCTGAGTTATGCCTTAGCTTCTTGATATGCACGGATCGCTTTTTTTATTGGCCCAATCACCCCATGTCGGGGTTGAAAAAAAGACGCGCGCGAGGTTTGTTCTGAGGTATTTTTTTTCAGAATACCATTAATTGCTTGTATCATGCGTTTTATAAAAACCACCAACAAATCAAATGTCGGATTTCTATTTTGTAATTTAAGAGCTAACTCCTCTAATTTTTTAGCAATAATAACTTGCTTGGCTTTATCTTGCTCTTGCGCTAGCCTGCCTGTTTGTCGAACCACTTGAATTAATTTATTGCTGGGCAAAACTGACATGCAATCTTTTGCTATATTCACGGCATTGCTGCATGAATCAAAAAAATCCGGTATTCTTGTATTGTCGGGACGAAAACGATTATTTTGTATTTTTAATTCTGCTTCATTAAAAGCCCTTTCAAAAATTTCTGCTCTGCGATGTTTGGGGCAGTGTAAATCGCGCCAATCGATCAACCAATCCGGAATAGTTGTTTTGTTATTATCTTTATTTTCAATATAATAATGAATCGCATTCCAGAGTGTTAAAAATTTTGAGTTCATGTCGCGACCTTTCACCATTTGTGCCGCAGCATGAATAGACTCAGTAAACGATTTTTCGGTGATGGGATTTTTATTTTCAAGCGAGCCAATCAAATTAAAATACAGTGAAGCCGACCAACCGCGATCAATATCATGTTTGCACGTACTATTGTGCGTAATTATTTTGTTGGCAGCCTTTTCTGAAACTGTTTTTAACACAAAATTTTTAAATTCATTATTAATAAAATAAAAAAAGATAGCCTGGGCTTCTGCGGTTGAAATAAATATATTTTTATTTTCTACGTCTGGAAATCCAAATTTTTCAAAACTTTTTTTCAGTAATTCAATTATTTTTTGATTATACTGATCAGGGTTGCCGCACAAATACGTTTTCATGTAATCGCTGACAGCAAAATCGTGTCGCATTACCGTGTTTTGATCAGTATTAATTAAAACGCGTCGCAATGAATTAAATAGTTTATAGACGGCTGTATCTCTTCCTGTTTCAAATATTTTTTTCTGTGACATAATGCCATGCGCCGATGGTAAAACAATGACTGCGCATTTATGTTGGACGCCCGCTTCATTTCCAAAATCGATCAGCGCTTGTGTTAATTTCGTTTCACGCCTGCCTTCGTAATTTTTGCGTTTATAATTTGCATGGCAAAAATAAACATGCGTGATAACGTCTGGATTTTTACAATACTGAATCCACGCTCTAAACAACGGATTAATCCTTGCTTTTTTATCGATTAATTCTGTCTGCATTGCAATACGAATTTCTACGTAAGCATTATTTTTTGTTCCCGAAAATTGATGCACCACGAGATGCGGCATATTGGTGCCATCTTGAAAATCGACAAAATCGGCTGTGCTTTCACGCGCTAGATTTAGCATAGACCCTGATTTTCGCGGCGTATATTTTCCATTATTTTCAGGGTCAAGCGTCCCTAAATTTTGTAGTGCAGGCCCTTGTCGCGGCTGCAAATAGGGTGATGCCTGTGGTGATGGCTGTGGTGATATCATGGGCGACCTAGCAGGCGTGATACCCGCTGATGATTCAGGCTGTGGTGATAAAGTAGATCTTTTCTTTTCTGCAAAGTGTGGAAGCGGATTGGTACCCATGTAAATCGCGTTAAAAACTTCTTTTAGCTTTGCAAGATTATTATTATTTTCATTTTGCAGCTCTGTCTCAACATACACTTTAAAATCACGCATAAAATTCGCGTATAAATCACCATAGTTTTCTTTTGATTGATAACGTGTGTCATGTAAATTTTGCAGGCTTGAATACCAAGCTTCATGAAAGTGTTTTTCACTTTCTGTCAGAGGAATTGACTCATAAATAGCGCGCAGGCGATCATGACAGGCCATATTCCATGGATTTTTGTCTGAGCATTTTTCTGAGCGTTCTATCGGCATGAATTTTCTCTGTTGTTTCAGATTTCTATTTTAGGCTTAAAATATTAAGGATTTCTTAAATGCATTACCGTGCTTTTTGACTTAACTTTGCCTTATGTGCCGGCGTCACAGTATCCTGCCGCTAAGCAAGAACCGCTGGCAACCCACGTTAGGACTTTTTGATTGCCGCCGATTGTAATGAGCGTTGGGGACAAAACGTAGTCAGCAGTGACTGTATCTGCCGTATCAACGGCGCCCGTTACAGTAATCACGCCGTCTGAAACAGATTGCGCTGTCACATGGGTTAAACCTGAAATGGCCGTGGTGGGTATTCCATAAGATCCACTGCTGCAACCAGTCAATGTCCCCAGTGATAACGCACAAGCGCTAACAGAAACCTTAAGACTTTGTGCAAATACAACCGCGTTTTGAAAACGTGCTTTTCTGACATAGTTATCATAAATGGGAACCGCAATGATCGCCAAGACTGCAACTACAACCAACACAGCCAAAAATTCCATCAGCGTAAAGCCAGCCTTGATTTTATTGATTTTTTTCATAAGGCCGCTCCTTAACTCTAATGCATTCAGCTCGCTTCATCTTTAAGAATAGCTTAAAAAATGATCAGTTTCCATTTTGAATTTGAATTTGAATTTGAAGGCAAAAAAAATCCGTTGAGGTATCTCTACCGCAACGGATTCAATTTGAAAGCTTTCTGAAAACTTTCTAGTAACGATCGTCACCACGACCGCCGCGGCCACCGCCATCACGACCGCCGCCGAAGCCACCACGTCCGCCTTCGCGTCCGCCGCGACCACCACCACCGCCTTCGCGACGTGGGTTGTCTCTTGCAACGTTAACTTTCAGTTTACGACCATCCATTTCTTGATCATTGGCACCTTTCACTGCCTTTTCACAAGCTTCAGCATTCGCAAATGTAATGAAACCAAAGCCTTTTGAGCGGCCAGTTCCAAAATCCACAATCAGCTTCACTTCTTCAATGCTGCCATATTGTGAAAACATACTGCGTAATGCGTCTTCGGTCGTGCTGTAGGGCAAATTGCCTACGTAAATTTTAGGTTGACTCATGTTTTATAACTCTACATAGATTGTTAGCAAAAATCCCAATTTATATACTTAAAGCATATATTTAGGCCGAAGAGATTATAAAGCCATTTTCATCGTCTGTCATCCTTTTTAATCTTATCTTTAATCTCGTTTACCAAATGCGATTAATTTTGTAAGATGAGCCTCGCGTTTTAACAGAGAAAAGGGCAGGGCATGCAAATGGCATTAGAGCAACACATCGATCTTTCTACAGAAGCACTCACTCAAATCGCACTTGAAAATCAAGAAGGCGTATTGAGTCAAAATGGCGCGCTGGCCGTTGTCACGGGCGCTCGAAC
Organism: Gammaproteobacteria bacterium; assembly: GCA_023266215.1. Lineage (GTDB taxonomy): Bacteria > Pseudomonadota > Gammaproteobacteria > Coxiellales > Coxiellaceae > JAHFRQ01. The sequence continues at coordinate 186,141 of JAHFRQ010000002.1, forward strand.
CGGCCGATCCCCCAAGGATCGCTTTATTGTTCAAGATGCATTGACAGAAAAAACAGTCGACTGGGGCGCAATCAATCAACCCATCTCAACTGAAAAGTTTAATCAATTATGGAACCGCGCTGAAAATTATCTCAGCGAAAAAGATTCTTTTGTGTCACATTTACAAGTGGGCGCAGATTCGCATCTTGCTATTCCTGTTAAAGTGATCACTGAAACCGCGTGGCAAAATTTATTTTGTCAGCATTTATTTATTCAGCCAACCGAGCAACTCGACGACAAAAAATCTTGGACTTTGTTATCCGCGCAACATTTTAAAACAGATCCTGCACGTGATGGTGTTCATTCTGACGGTGTTGTTATTATTAATTTATCAGAACGTAAAGTATTAATTTTAGGAATGCGTTATGCCGGCGAAATGAAAAAAGCCATGTTTTCTGTGATGAATTATTGGATGCCAGAACACGATGTGCTGCCAATGCATTGCGCTGCGAATGTGGGTGAAAATGGCGACACCGCATTATTTTTTGGATTATCAGGTACCGGCAAGACTACTTTATCAGCAGATCCTACGCGTTATTTAATTGGTGATGATGAACACGGCTGGAGCAAAACAGGTGTGTTTAATTTTGAGGGTGGCTGCTACGCAAAGTGCATCGATCTGTCTGAAAAAAATGAACCTGTGATTTGGCGTGCTATTTCTAGCGGCGCAATCATGGAAAATGTCGTCTTAGATAATAATAGCGCGCCTAATTACGCTGACACGAGCTTAACGCAAAACTCAAGAGCGGCTTATCCTTTATCGCACATTGAAAAACGCACGAAAACCAATCAAGGTGGTATTCCTAAAACAGTGATATTTTTAACCTGTGATTTATACGGCGTGTTGCCACCTGTGGCTTTATTAACAAAAGAACAAGCGGCGTATTATTTTTTAAGTGGTTACACAGCGCTGGTTGGCAGTACAGAAATGGGCAGCGGCTCTGCAATCAAACAAACATTCAGTCGTTGTTTTGGCGCGCCGTTTTTTCCACGCGCAGCTCATGTGTATGCTGAATTATTAATGAAACGCATTGTTGAAGCTGGCGCGCAAGTTTATTTAATTAACACAGGTTGGTCAGGTGGATCCTATGGTGAAGGCGGAAAACGCTTTGCTATTCCCACAACGCGCGCTGTTGTTCAAGCTGCGATTTCAGGTGAATTAATGAATGCGCCGACAGAAATATTGCCTGGATTTAATTTTCGCATTCCAAAAGCAGCGAAAGACGTTGATGCAAACCTGCTAGATCCACGCAAAAATTGGCAAGGTCAAAGCAGTTACTTAGAAAAAGCCAATGGCTTAATTGAATTATTTAACAATAACTTTAAGCAATTTACTGTATCTGAGTTAATTCAAAAAGCGGCACCTGTCAAAATTTAAATATGATTGCTGAGCAGCTTTTACAGATCACTCAAAAAATCCGCGCCGCTGAAAAACAATATCAGCGGCCGGAAAATTCAGTAAAATTATTAGCTGTTAGCAAAGCGCAATCTGTCGATAAAATCATTGAGGCTTATCAAGCGGGTCAAATCGCCTTTGGTGAAAATTATGCGCAAGAAGCTTCCCTAAAGCAAAAAAAAATATTAAACCAAGGTATCAATAATATAAAATGGCACTTTATAGGCAATATTCAATCCAATAAAACAAAATTAATTTCTGAAAATTTTACTTGGGTGCACAGCGTTGATCGATTATCCATTGCTGAAAAATTAAATCATTACAGGCCCAAAAATTTATTGGCTCTCAATATTTTAATAGAAATAAATGCAGATACGCAATTCAATGATTTATTAAAACTCGCCACCCACATTGCAACTTTACCCAATTTAACATTGCGCGGCTGCATGACGATGCCAGAAAAATTATTTGAAAGAACAGCTGATTTTCAGCAACAATTAATTCATCATGGTTTTTCGCTCGATACCTTATCGATGGGTATGTCGAGTGATTTTGAATCAGCAATAAAATCAGGTAGCACCCTGGTGAGAATTGGAACGGCAATTTTTGGAAGGCGTGAGTGAGTGATGTTGTAAAAAGTATAATAATCTTGCTAACGTCTGAAACGTTAGATATACTAACGTTATAAACGTTAGATAAAAATGGCTTAAAACATGGATAATCATACGATTAACACAGTTCTAGCGCGGGGAGAGATTGATCAGCCTCATGTTTTCCCCCATTTGGACTGGCTGAAAGAATCACCCTATATTTTCGACATGGATTTTGGCCTGAAATCTTTACCAATGGAACCTGGTATTTTATTAATTCGAGGCGCAAGACAATATGGAAAGAGCACCTGGCTTGAACAACAGGTATGTCAAACCATCAAGCAATTTGGCGCAGGAACGGCTTATTATCTTAACGGTGATTATATTCCTGATGTGGGTGTGTTAACAAAAGCAATTGATGAATTAATTACTGCGTTTCCAAAAGATACCAACATTCGTAGATTATTTATCGATGAAATCACAGCTGTTCAAAACTGGGAGTTGGCTTTAAAGCGATTAGCCGATCAAGGAAAGCTCTCAAAAATATTGGTGGTTACAACGGGCTCTAAAGCAACTGATTTAAGACGTGGCGCAGAGCGATTACCAGGCCGTAAAGGAAAATTATCGCGCAGTACTTATTTGTTTACACCCGTTTCTTATCGCGAATTTAAAAAACGTTGCGGAAAAAAATTAGGTGCAAATACATTAATAGCTTATTTAATTTCAGGTGGCTCACCGGTTGCGTGCGCGGAATTGGCGCAAACAGGCGCGATTCCTGCATATGCGATTGAATTGGTGCGCGACTGGATTAACGGCGAAATTACGCGTTCAGGCAGATCGCAATCTGCTGTGATGAATATTTTAAACGTGTTATTTCGATTTGGTGGCACACCTGTTGGGCAAGCCAAATTAGCACGTGAATCAGGTCTTGCTAATAATACTATTGCTGCTAATTACATTGAGATTTTACAAGATTTAGGCTGTGTTGTGCCGAGCTTTCCATGGGATCAAAATCGCCACCAATTAATTTTACGCAAAGAATGCAAATATCATTTTATGAATTTATTGGCCGCGGTGAGTTATTATCCCGGACAACTTCGAAGCTGCGCTGATTTTCTTGCGCTATCACAAGAACAGCAAGGTGTATGGTATGAATGGTTAGTGGCGCAAGAAATAAATCGACGCGCTGCGATTTCTGGAAAAGAAATTTTAGCACCTCTGGCATTTTATCAAGATAAAAATCATGAAATTGATTTTGTGATATCAGCAGATAATTATCTTGAAGTAAAGCGCGGGCAAAGTTCTCCGCTGGAGTTTGCCTGGTTTGCAAAACAATTTCCGCATAAAAAATTAACCGTGATCAATACAAAATCTTTCTCGACTGATTGTATTAATGGGATGACTTTGGAAGAATTTATGCTGCAAGATCATACCTAACGTTTCAAACGTTAGGTTGCACAAATCGTTGCTCATAGTGCTTTGCTATGTAAAAATCCTTAATTTAAAACAAGTCTGAAAAAGCATCCCTGGCATCGCTTTCTGTTTTTCAAGCGGTGCTGAAAAAGTTAAAACAAGGTAATCAAGGCGATGTCTGACAAGGTATAACAAGGTATATTTTTTATGATACACTGAACGTGCTCCCGATTTCGGACGTAAATCGGGAGTGAGTTCCGTAATTACGTCCGAAATCGGGAGTGATGTCCATGTATGTGAAGCGCAAAATCGAGCTTCCGCGCGATCATAGCTTGTTATTATTCGGAGCGCGTGGTGTCGGAAAAAGCTCATTACTGAAGGAAGACTTTAAGCTCACACAAAATTTATATATCGATCTATTGGATTTTCAGGAAGAGGCAAAATTCGCAAAAAACCCAAATGAATTAATCAGCTTGGTTAAGGCCATGCCCGTTTCAGCAAAATATGTCGTCATAGACGAAATCCAAAAAGTGCCCAAGCTGTTGGACATTGTTCATTTGCTTATTGAAAGCAAACAATCAAAAAAGATTTTTATTCTGACAGGTTCAAGCGCTCGAAAATTAAAAGCAGGCGGGGCTAATTTACTTGCAGGACGTGCGTTTGTTTATTATTTATATCCGCTCACTTATCTCGAATTAGGTTCTCGTTTTGAATTTGAGGCAGCGTTATCGTGGGGCTTATTGCCCAAAGCGGTGAGCCTTGCGACACCGACTGCAAAGCAAAAATTTTTGCAAACTTATGCGCAAGTGTACTTAAAGGAAGAAGTGTGGGGTGAACAACTAGTTAAAAATCTAGATGCGTTTCGACAGTTTCTGGAGGTTGCGGCACAAGCGAATGGTAAAATTGTTAATTACGCCAATATTGCGCGAGATGTTGGTGTTGATGCCAAGACGGTTTCTGCTTATTTTGAAATCTTAGAAGATACTTTGCTTGGATTTACGCTGGAATCGTATCGACATTCTTTTAGAAAACGCCTGCGCCTTTCCCCTAAATTTTATTTTATTGATGTGGGTATTGCGCGCGCACTAAGCAGAACGTTGTCCGTTCCACCGGTGCCGTCAACAAATTATTATGGCGAATTATTTGAGCAATTTATTGTTACCGAATGCATTAAATTAGCTGGCTATACAAAATCAGAATATCGATTTTCTTACTTAATGACAGAGGGTGATGTTGAGGTAGATTTAATCGTTGAGCGGCCCGGTGAAAAATTATTATTAATTGAAATTAAAAGTAAGGCTTGCGTAGAAAAGGAAGATTTAAAATCGTTAATGAGTATTGCCAGTGATTTTGAAGAGTGCGAATCGGTTTGTTTTTCTTGTGATTCAAGAGAAAAGAAAATAGATGAAGTGATGATTTATCCATGGCAAATTGGTATCAAGCATTTTTTTAATTAGGCTATTTACCGATCCAGATTGCAATGCCAGGCATGCCTTTTCAGACTTGTTTTTGGGTTGTGAATTATTACTTTCTCGAAGCGTTTAAAATATTTTGTAATTATCCAGTCTCTCGCAGAAATTAACTATAAAGTCCCCTCTCCCGCAAGCGCTTTTGCGCAGCGGGAGAGGGACGGGGTGAGGGTTTTTGAAAATGGATCGGAACTAAATCAAAAAAAAGAATCCGCTTGTTACGTTTGCGTTGCAAACTGCACGCGCGTCTCACTCAAACCAATAGCATTTATAGTGAAAAAGTTTTAAGGTAATCTCTTGCGGTGATTATCCGTCCCTTAATTTTTAACTCTTTCTCAGCTTGCCATAAAGCACGTTCTTCGCGCTCCAAAGTTGCTTGATCACTTGCATCCAAAATGACTTGAATCAGTTCGCGATTATTTTTCTTATCTATAGTTAGAAAATCGACTTCAAATCCATCTTGAGTATTGTAAAAATAAATTTTTTTATTTTGACGACGAAAATCTAAGTAAATTAGATTCTCAAATAATTTTTCGTGACTATTATGCGCATTAAAAGAAACTGCGTTCACCAAACCATTGTCAATCGCATAAATTTTCTTGGGCTGACTTTGTTGCAAGCGCGCGGAATCAGAATAACGCGGTACCAAAAAAACTAAAAAAGCATCCTGAATATAGCTTAAATAAAGATGAATGGTATCTTTTCCGACTTTATAACCCTGACTTTTAATGTCATTGTAGAATTTATGAATTGAAAAAATACTGGCAGCGTTTTTTAATAACGCATTCGTCAAATATTTTAATAATGGAATATTACTAATATTATGACGCTCAATGACATCGCGCAACATGACCGTGTCGACGTAATTTTGCAGCGTCTCGACATGCTCGTTTTCAGGCATATTTTGCACGGCAGGAAATCCGCCCATTTGAAAATAATCCAGCAGCTTATTTTGCATTAAATCAAAACCGGCATTTCCAAATGGTTTTTTCGGTAACTTTATTTGATGACATTGCAAATATTCTTGAAAATTATACGGCCACACTTCAAGTGATAAAGATCGCCCACGCAAGCTTGTGTGAATTTCATGGCTTAATAATTTTGCAGAGGAGCCCGTTAAATAAAGCCGCACATTTTTATTTTCATGAAATCGACGCACGACTAAATGCCAATTTGTAACATTTTGTACTTCATCTAAAAATAAATAACAGGTACGAGAATGGTTCTCTGGATATAAATTATAAAACGCATCCAGTAATTTTCCCATCGTTTTGCTGTCCATAGGTAACAAACGATCATCTTCAAAATTGATTAATAAAATTTGTTCTTTGGCAATCCCTTGATCTAGCAATTCATTAATCGTTTGATACAAAAAATAGGTTTTGCCACAACGTCTAATACCAATTGCCACTTTAATCATATTTTGTGCTTGTGCAAACTCAAATGAACGAGGAAGCGCTGCACGCGCCTCTTCGACAATGGTAAAATTTGCGGCTAAAATAATTTCAAGTAGTTCACGCATACATTATTGTCCTTATATGTAAGTACATTATAGTGCATTATTGTCCTTGTATGCAAGGACATGATAACCTTAATTCCTTGTTTTGTAAATAAATAATACAATCCATTTATTTTTGTGTAAAACAGTGTAATTAAGATGGGTGGCAAGACTGTTTACTATTACGCAAGCTGCTAAAATAACCGGCAGCGCGTGAAATACAAATAAAAGGTAAGCAGTATGAAAAAAGCAATTATTCTTCTCTCGGGCGGGATGGATTCAGCAACTTGTTTGGCCTATGCAAAAAGCAAAAATTACGAATGTTACGCATTGAGCTTTGATTATGGGCAAAAAAATCGCGCGGAATTAAATGCCGCGAAAAAAATTGCAGTTCATTTTAAAGTAGCGCGACACGAAGTAATTAATTTATCGATTGGAAATTTGGGCGGCTCTGCCTTAACAGATAAAAAAATAAATGTTCCGGATTACACGGGCAAGAAAGAAATACCAATAACCTATGTTCCCGCCAGAAATACCGTTTTTTTATCTATTGCATTAGGCTGGGCTGAAATAATAAATGCCGATGCTATTTTTATTGGTGTGAATGCTGTGGATTACTCAGGCTACCCAGATTGTCGTCCGGAATATATTGCCGCATTTCAAAATATGGCTAACCTGGCGACCAAAAAAGGCATTAAAGGCGAAATCATTCGGATTGAAACGCCTTTAATTCACTTAAGCAAAGCAGAAACCATTCGGCTAGGCGTGAAATTAGGCGTCGATTATGCATTAACAGTGTCTTGCTATCGCGCGACAGAAGAAGGCTTGGCTTGCGGCAATTGCGATAGCTGTACGTATCGCAAAAAAGGATTTTCTGAGGCGAGCATTAAGGATTGCACACACTATCTTTTATAGCATAAACTAACTCAAACAAAGTGAGAGAAAGCTTATGTCCAATACACCTAAAACAATCGCATTTATCGGCGCTGGCAATATGGCGCGCGCGCTCATCACAGGATTAATTCAAACGGATTTTCCAGCAGACCATATCTGGGTCAGCAGCCCTGATGTTAAAAACCGTGGCTACGCACAAATCCATCCTAAAATTCACGTCACATCTAACAATGCTGAAGCTGCAAAACACGCTAATATTATTGTCATTGCCGTAAAACCTGGCAATGTAAAAAAAGTTTGCGAAGAAATAAAAAAAATTATTCCTGAAAAATTTCCCATGATTGTTTCCATTGCAACGGGCATTAAAATTGAATCTATTCAGCAATGGCTTGGTTCAACAGAATGCAATATCGTTCGTGCAATGCCCAATATTGCAGCAGCTGTGACTGCCAGCGCGACGGGCTTGTATGCCAAATCTTGCGTAACGACCGAACAAAAAAACTGGGCCGAAGGATTATTTCGATCCGTGGGCTCTACTATTTGGCTTGAAAGCGAATTACAACTGGATGCCATTACGGCGATTTCAGGCTCAGGCCCTGCTTATTTATTTTATGTTTTTGAGGCAATGCAAGCCGCTGCCATGGCGCTGAATATTCCTGAAAATATTGCAAAATGGCTAGTGAGTGAAACGGCCATTAGTGCTGCCACCATGGCCTCTGAAAGTGATGACACGTTTCATGAACTGCGCGAATTTGTTACTTCACCCAAAGGCACTACTCGCGCTGCGCTCGATGTGCTGGACCGTTATCAAGTACAAGGTATTTTTAAAGATGCGATTGAGGCTGCATTTTTAAGAGCCAAAGAGCTAACAAAAGAGAATTCTTAATGAAAAAAATATTAATCATTGCTGTTTTAATTGTGGCTGTTGTGGCGGTTGTCTGGCATCGATCAACACGTGCCGACACCGTGAATCAAACTGTAAATCAACCGGTCACTCAAAACGCAATGGCTTTTTGCCCCTCTATCAGCGAAATTCATAAAAATCCAGCCAAGGGAAATTGGATTTCCACGACAAAATATGGGAAATTTAAAAGTTTTCACATGGATTTCGCCACCAATCTAACGCAATTTGTTGGTGCGCAATGGGTTGGTGAAAATCTGGGGCAAATTACGTGTGTTTATAAATCAGAGCAGCGATTCAACATGGATGGACAACCCGTTGTGCAAGCAACGCTGCCTGTTTTACTTATTTTTCACACGCTAGCATTTGCGCCGAGCGGCGCGTTATGGCAACACATTAAACGCGGCGTGAGAAATTGCAACTCCATTACGCGTCACGACTGTCCTTTTAAAGTAAATATGCAGCCAACAACGGGAAATATTTTGCAACAAGCAGAATCCGTCAAAAAGAAAGCGGCTAATCAAGGTCCTAATTATTAACTCGAGTTTATTTATTATGTTTTTTCTAATTCGCATTTTTCAAGGCATTATTTCGCTGATTTTATATCTGGTGAGTATATTATTACTCGCTATTTTATCATTATTATTTTATGCCATCAGTTGCATTTTGCCGAAAAAATCAATGAGGCAAAAAATTCGGCTATTCTATATGAAACATTTTCCAATCTGGTTTATGGTTTTTAATTTTTGGATTGCGCAAATCTCAACAAGAAAAAAATGGGAAATTTTAGGAACCGGTGAATTAAATCCGGACAATTTTTATTTAATGATTTCAAATCATCAATCCTGGATAGATATTTTAGTACTTTGCGTTGCATTTAAAGGCAAAATTTCACCGCTTAAATTTTTTATGAAAAAAGAATTACTGTGGCAATTGCCGCTCGCGGGTATTGCTTGCTCTGTTTTAGGTTATCCGTTTATGTCGCGACACACCCATGCTGAAATTCGCAAAAACCCCAGCCTTAAAGGCAAAGATATCGAAACAACCAAATCGGCCTGCAAGAAATTAAAACAATTATCACCCATCACATTAATTAATTTTCTAGAAGGCACCAGGTTCTCAGAGAAAAAAAGATTGCAGCAGCAATCGCCTTTTAATTATTTATTAAAGCCGCGCGCTGGTGGCGTTGCCATTGTATTAAATGAAATGAGCGATATCTTATCTGGCGTTATTAGCGTTGCCATACATTATTCTGGAAAAGCACCGAGCCTCTGGGATTTTGCCAGCGGAAAAATTCAAAAAATTAACGTGCATTATGAGTTAATTAATATCACCAAGGATTTATTGGGTGATTATGAAAATGATCGCGCTTACAGAACGCATTTACAGCAATGGCTTAATGCGATTTGGCAGGGGAATGATAAGCTGTTGTTAAAATCTAAAAATACGGTATTCCCAATTCTTTAAACATCATCTACAATTCCGCTCGATTCAATTTTTTATTGTTTTTATTGAAATAGTGCCAACATAGTATATACTTATAAGTATATACTTTTTGCGAGGCCCATTGCTATGAAAATCATTAAGAAATTGAATAAAAATGCCAAAAAAACAAAGAAATCAAAAAAATCAAAGAATGTGGCGGGCTCAATGCGTACGACAACAATTTTTACCAACGGTCAAAGCCAGGCGGTTAGGATTCCAAAGGAATTTCGACTCGGCGGAAAACAGGTTTACATCAAACGAGAAGGCAACTGCATTATCTTAATTCCAATGGATAATCCATGGGAGCTTCTGATTGAAAGCCTGAATGAATTTTCTTCTGATTTTATGGCAAACGGCAGAGAACTGCTACCCGATCAAGAACGCGAGGATATGTTTCCATGACTTATTTATTAGACACAAATATTTGTATTTATCTTATTAACGAGCACCCCAGTCATGTGCTAGAAGAGTTCAAAAAATTTTACAATGATGGAGTTGCAATTTCATCCATTGTCTTATCCGAGCTTGCTTTTGGCGTTCAAAATAGTGCGCAACTAGAAAAAAACATGGTGGCGCTGAGTAAATTTATTATCCCCGTCAAAGTATTGCCCTATGATCAAGATGCTGCTTTTTATTACGGCGAAATTCGTGCTCACTTAAAAAAGCTGGGGACACCTATCGGTCAATTGGACGCGATGATCGCAGCTCATGCGATGAGCATCAATGCCACATTAGTAACAAACAATACAAAAGAATTTTTGCGCGTGAAAAATCTAAAGGTGGTTAATTGGGCGTAAGTGTTTTATGCAAAAAAATCAACTCAAAATAGCAACTCGAAAAAGCAAATTAGCGCTGTGGCAGGCGAATTTTGTAAAATCTGAGTTGGAAAAAAAGTATCCTGATCTTGAAATCAAATTAGTTGAAATCAGCACGGAAGGTGATTTAAATCAAACGGATTCGTTTGAAAAAATAAATGGGAAATCTATTTTTGTTAAAGCACTTCAGGAAGCTTTGTTAAATAATCAAGCGGATATTGCCGTACACAGCATTAAAGATATGTCTGTTTTTCCTGTTGATAGTTTATTATTGGGCGCAATCTGTCAACGCGAAGATGCAAGAGATGCTTTTATTTCAGAAAAATACCATGATTTAAATGATTTGCCGAGTCATGCAATTGTAGGCAGCTCAAGCCCAAGAAGAACGGCATTACTAAAATCATTAAGACCCGATATTCATATTAAATTATTGCGAGGCAATGTCGACACGCGGATTTTAAAATTAAAATCCGGCGAATATGACGCGATTATTTTGGCGGCTGCTGGTTTAAAGCGCTTAAATTTAACTGATAATATTAAATCTTATTTTTCATCAGAAATCTTTACGGCCGCGATTGGTCAAGGCGCCATTGGCATAGAGTGTCGTCACAATGATTTAAAAGCACGTGAATTAATTCGCTTTTTAAATCATGCGGAATCAGAATATTGCGTAACAGCAGAACGCGCGGTCAATCAAATTTTAGGTGGTAATTGCTATACGCCCATTGGCGCACATGCTCAAATACTCAATAATAAAATTTTATTGCGCGCAATGGTTGCAAGCTTGGATGGAAAAATTATATTAAGAAGTTGTGTTTCAGGCGAAATAAATCAAGCTGAAAAATTAGGTGAATATGCAGCAAATGAGCTGTTAAACCAAGGTGCTAAAAAGCTATGTTTATTTTAAACACGCGACCTAAAAATCAATCAGATAATCTTAATGCATTAATTAAAAATAGCGGTGGCAATTTTTTTAACTTACCTGCAATAGAAATTATTCCCGTCTCTTTTGAAAAACCCGACTTAAATCTTATTGATTTTTTAATTTTTTCAAGCGCCAATGCTGTGCATTATTTTTTTAATCACGCTAATCAAAAAGATTTTTTATGTGAACTAATTGCCATTGGTCCTGCAACAAAAATGGCTCTTGAGAAATTAGGTTTTAAAAATATTATTATTCCCAATAATTTTAATTCAAATAGCATTCTAGATTTGGCAATATTAAACAATATAAATCATAAAAATATTTTAATTATTTCAGGTGAAAATCCAAAATTAATTTTATTTGAAAATTTGAAAAGCCGAGGTGCGAATGTTAGTAATATTTATTGTTACAAGCGCATTTGTCCGAAATATAATATGGATATTGTTTTCTCAGTATTAACTCAAAAAAATATTAATATTATCGTCAGTACTAGCTTAGAAAACCTAAAGAATTTATTATTGATTTTCAAAGATCACTTGCAGTGGCTTTTAGAAAAAAAATTATGCGTTATTAGCAATGAAATGCGTGATTTTGCAACTAAAAAGGGCTTTACCGAAATTATTTTGGCAGCAAATGCAACTGATAAGGCAATTATTCAATCGCTAATCTAGCATTTTTACTCGTTATTCACGTACAATAGTGCTTCACAGAAATATCAACAGTAATATCAAAGGATAATGATTATGTCTGATGCTTTAACGCCACCCGAATCACCTCAATCAAAACCGGTACAACTGCAAACAAAATCTCAGACTGCTTGGATAGTTGTATTAACAGTGATATTGGTTATTTCTGTTTTGCTTTCGGGTGTTTTGTCGTGGAAACTCGATATGAAAAAAAATAGCAGAATTGGTGCATTAAAACAGGATGACACTGCGTTATCGCAACAGCTACAGCAATTGCAAAATACGGTTATGCAACTTCAAAATAATAATCAAATTGATTCCCAAAAGGCTTTTGTACAAGCTGCCTATTGGATTCGCTTTGCTAATTTACAATTGACTATTAATCATGATGAATCAGCTGCTTTAAAAACACTGTTACTAGCACAGCAATCATTGAGCACAACACAAGATGATTCAATACTCGCTTTAAAACAAGCTGTTTCAGCCAATATTCAAGCTTTGCAATCAGTTCCGCCGATTGATATTAACCAAATTTTTTCATCACTTGACGCTATTAATGCATCAGTGCAAAAATTATCGATGATGCCTAAAAGCTTGCCCCAAGTTAATCAAGTTAATTTAGATTTGACACATGATGCAGAAAATCATGTTTGGTATCAACATATTTGGTATAAAATAAAAAATCTCAAAAATCTTTTTGTAATTGAAAATCTATCTCAACCCATCACGACTCCGCCGTCACTGGAACATTGGCAAGACTTAAAAATCAATTTCAGCTTACAAATTACATTGGCAAAAGCAGCTTTGCTCAATCGAAATCAAACTGTTTATAGCGCAACTTTGCAGAATCTATCGCAAATTTTATCTATTGATTTTTCAATTTCTCAAGCCGTTTTGCCAATCAATGATCAGATTAATAAACTCGCCAAAATTAATATTGCACAAACGATCACTTCTCTTAACGCTACGCTTGCTGTTTTAGCGCAGACTAAATTAAGCGCTTCTATTAATTTGCCGATTACTTCGCAGCCTGCGGTTTCAGGAAATCCCGTTACACCTGTACAAACACCACCTAAAGCTCCTGATAATCAGCCCAAACCAGCATTACCTGCTCAATCACCTGTGGAGATTTAAAATATGAAATTCTTACTTTGGCTTTTTTTAATTTTACTGATCGCATTGGGCCTTGGTATTTTTATCAATGACAATCCCGGCACTGTCGTTATTACATTTGGGCATTGGATGATTTCGGCGCGCTTCTGGGTTGCTGCAGTTTCTGCTATTTTAATTTTTATTGTGCTGTATTTTTTATTAAGAATCTTAAAGGCTATTATTAATATTCCGAGCTTTATTTCAAATTTATTTGACAATAATCGCGCCAAAAAGCAGCGTGAATATGCAGCCGAAGGCTATTGCGAATACATAAAAGGTAATTATGCAAAGGCTGAAAAATACTTTATAAAATCCGCTGAAAATAATCCTTATGCATTTCTAGATTATCTAAAGGCTGCAAAAGCTGCACAAAAATCAGGTAATATCGACAAACGCATTCAATATATCGAATCTGCAAAGCAATGTAAAAACAGAGATGAATTGGTTGTTTTAATTACCGAAGCGCGCCTTAAAATCAAAAATAAAGAGTACGACAGTGCGTCAATTATTTTAAAGGCACTTTTGGCGAAATACCCTAAAAACAAAGTGATCATAAAAAACCTAAATAAAATATATCTTGAAACTGACTCTGAAAATGCAAAGACTTAATCCTAATCTGTTCCGACATGGATAAAATTCTATAAATGTCGGAACAGTTTTTTTTCATATTCATCTTAAAAAAGACCATAGCTGTTATTCAGCTTTTCACGGCAATTAACTAGAAAGTTCCCTCTCCTGCAAGCACTTTTTGCGCAGCGGGAGAGGGTCAGGGTGAGGGCTTTTGAAAATTATTTTTTAGATTGCGGATGCGCTGCCTTTACTTTGCGAACAGCATCAGTTACAGAATCCGCGGCAATTTTTTTTGCTGCATCCATAGGTAAAGATGATTTGTCACTGGATTTAAAAAGCCCATGTCGATCAAGCGCTTTCAGTTTTGAAAACATGGCTATTTTATTTCTTTCTAACATTTCTGTTTTAACTGCAGCACGTGCTTCTGCAACGGTATTTTTGCCTGCAAGAAAAGTCATTTCTGGGCAATAGGTTTTAAAAATCGCAAGTGCGGCATCGCTGATAATGACTTTATCAAAAACTACGGGGTCTTTTAAGATGGCGGGGATTATTATCTTGGCTTCCGGAATACTTGCGTAATCCGGATGCTGAAAATAATCAGCTATAAAATTAGCTGTTCTTTCTGTGTCTAATGCTAATATTTCTATTTGAAATAGTTCTTCTATCCGCTTTGGGAATTTTTCATATAGCTGTTCTTTGAACAAATGAGCTATTCTGGTTTGACGATCAGTACCATCATTGTCAGGCATTCTCCTATATAGCAATATTGCCCGAAACAATTCTTTATCATTTTCTGTTGGCAAAACACGTTTAAATTCAGAAAAAAATCGGAAAAATTGATCGAAATTCGTAATCGGAAAATCAGATGCATGCTCAAGAACTAGATTAATCAAAACTTTTTTCTTTTCAGGAAATAGCTCGAGTAATTTTATAAAATTATCTGGTTCTTTATTCAAAAGACGATGAAAATTTTCTTGTCTCTTTACAAATCCAATCCATGCGGTAGAAAGGCATTAAAAACTTCTTCCGAGAATTCTGGAAATATTTTTATGTAATCATTAATTTCTTGTATTTGAGATCTTTTATACTCTCTTTCAGAAAAATTGAAATAATCGTCTGTTTGCATCATCTGAAAAAAATCTTTTCTGTGTTCCGGATATAATTCCACTAATTTTCCATAGTCATAAAACAATCCTTCCAGTCTTAATCCCTGTTTTATTTTTTGAAATATACTCTCCTTGTGTGCTGGATATGCTTGCAGGATTTTTACTAAATTTTCAATGCGCGGGCACTGATTTCTGCCGCGAGCATAATCCATCTGATCTATCAATCTTACTAATTTTTTTTCATCATCACTTTCCAAAGCTTCCAGCAACCTATCTTCTCGCATAAAAACTCCTCATCGTCTTGAATAACGCCTATTTTGAAGTATAGTGCACAAACGTCATTAAAAAATATTAAATTTTAATATGTTGATTTTTATTGTTATTTACGACCCACTTGAGTGAAGTTATGGCCGCTATCCGAGTTTCAACTTATTGCTCACCAGTGCCAATAGTACAGAAACCCACTCGGCAGAGTGGGTGCAAAAAAGAGAATCCGAGAATGAAGCCTTGAGTACAAGGCTGCATTCGCGGTTCCTTCAAACCAATAGTAGGCTTTAACTGTGGCTTGTATTTTTATTTTTTATAATAAAACCAAATCTTGCAAAAGAAATAAAGCAGGCCAAACAATATCAGCGAAGAATAGGTGAGCAATAAATCTGAAACGGGGTGTTTTGTGGTATTTAAAATCGGCACAAATTGCGCGGCGACGATAAACACAATCATAAACATCGCAAAAATTTGTGCATAAGGATAAAATTTTGCGCGATAGGTTAAGATATCAACTCCGCCATTTTGGGGCAAATAATTTTTTCTAAATTTATAATGACTAAGCGCAATACCAAACCACGCAATAAATCCTGATAACGCTGAAATCTGCATTAAATATGAAAATAAAACACCATTACCCACAAATGATGAGAAAAATACAGCGGAACCCACAAGCGCTGTTGCAAATAATGCCGCGCCGGGAATTGCAAATCGATTTGTTTTGCTGAATATTTTTGGCGCTTGTTTTGTTTTGCTTAAATACCATAGAATGCGCGTTGAAGAATAAAGGCTCGCGTTCGCCGCTGATAATATTGCAACCAAAATAACAAAGTTCACCACATCGCCTGCGTAATGCGAAATATATTTTGAGAAAATTAAGGTATACGGACTCATTTCTACGCTATTTTGATTCACCAAATTCGCATCGTTATACGGCACCAATAAAGTTAAAACGCCGATGGATAAAATATAAAATAAAGCAATGCGCCAAAAAACATATTTAATGGATTTTGGAATAGTCACCCTGGGATTTTCAGTTTCACCCGATGCAACACCCACTAATTCTGTGCCTTGAAAAGAAAATCCAGCCAATAGAAACACAGAAATAAAGCCGAATAATCCACTGTGAAAAGGCGCATCACCTACTTTCCAGTTGTGTGCACCAAAATCAGGCTCTGAAAAAAGAGAGGCTGCACCTAAAACAATAAAAATAATAATAACAGCGACTTTCACAAAAGACATCGTGTATTCTATTTCGCCATAAATTTTAACTGAAAAAATATTAGTAATTAAAATTAATAGAAAAAATATGGTGGGAAATACAGCGGGATTCACATGCGGAAACCAATAATCCATTGCGATACTGGCGGCTGATAATTCAGCTGCAATCGTGATCGCCCAATTCAGCCAATAGTTATAACCCATCGCAATACCAAAGGGTTTTCCGACAAATTGCGTTGAGTAATCACAGAAAGTACCAGAAGTGGGCTTGTACGCACTCATTTCAGCTAAGCTGGTCATGAGGAAATAAACAATAACAGCCATCATCACATAAGCAAATAAGGCGCCGCCCGGGCCACCCACTGAAATCGTATACCCGCTTGCTAAAAAAATCCCTGTGCCAATCGATCCACCGATGGCGATCATGCTGACATGTCTGGTTTTAAGTCGTTGCGCTAAACTGTCTGTCATGTGATTATTGCTCTTGCGTTAATTTGACCTGCAATCATAATCAATTTTAAGTCAGAATGTAACTGTGGCGTCTTCCGATAAGCAATACGCAGAATTAACTATTTTTATTCTTGCGTATTTGCTAAAGTCGTAATCATTCAGCCTCTCACATTAATTAGCTAGAAAGTCCCCTCTCCCGCAAGCGCTTTTGCGCGCGGGAGAGGGACAGGGTGAGGGTTTCTTGAAAAAAAATCACAAAACACGAAGTTTCTTTTTCAAAAATAACTTTTTAGTATTCGCGTTATGAAAACAAAAGCAGAATTAATTCAGCCCGAAAGTGTGATGAACAATATTTATGATTAAGTCGCAAAATTAAAAATCGATCGCCTGAAAAACCCTCACCCTGCCCCTCTCCCTTGAGTACAAGAGAGAGGGAACTTTCTAGCTAATTAATGTGTGGGCACGAATAATCACGATTATTTCACCTAGCCCTTCATACTATCAAAAAATTCGCCATTGGTTTTAGTCAGCTTCAAGCGATCAATTAAGAATTCGCCAGCTGCTAATTCATCCATGGGATGCAATATTTTACGCAGAATCCAGATTTTCTTTAATTCATCAGGCTTAATAATCAGTTCTTCGCGACGCGTACCTGAGCGATTAATATTAATTGCAGGGAATACTCGTTTTTCAGCGATACGGCGATCCAAATGTAATTCCATGTTACCCGTACTTTTGAATTCTTCATAAATAACATCATCCATTTTCGAACCGGTTTCGACCAATGCAGTTGCAATAATCGTTAAGCTACCGCCTTCTTCGATATTTCGCGCAGCACCAAAAAAGCGTTTTGGACGTTGTAATGCGTTGGCATCCACACCACCGGTTAATACTTTTCCAGATGCTGGAATCACGGTGTTATAAGCGCGGCCTAAGCGAGTAATAGAATCCAATAAAATCACCACGTCTTTTTTGTGTTCAACTAAGCGTTTCGCTTTTTCGATCACCATTTCTGCTACCTGAACATGTCGTGCCGCAGGTTCATCAAATGTGCTTGCGACCACTTCGCCTTTTACAGAGCGCTCCATTTCAGTCACTTCTTCAGGACGTTCGTCAATTAACAATACTATTAAAATACATTCTGGATGATTTAATGCGATAGAATGCGCAATATTTTGCAGCATCATTGTTTTGCCGGCTTTCGGTGGCGATACGATTAATCCGCGCTGACCTTTGCCAATCGGCGAAGCCAAATCAATAACGCGCGCTGTAATATCTTCTGTGCTGCCATTACCAATTTCCATTTTGATGGGAACATCTGGAAATAATGGCGTAAGATTTTCGAATAAAACACGCTTGCGCGTATCTTCTGGATTTCCATAATTGGTTTGTTCAATTTCTAATAAAGCAAAATAGCGCTCACCTTGTTTGGGCGGACGAATTTTTCCGGTAACCGTGTCACCAGTACGCAAACTAAAGCGACGAATTTGACTCGGTGATACATAAATATCATCCGGTCCTGCTAAATAAGAACTGGCTGGAGAGCGCAAAAAACCGAACCCATCGGGTAAAATTTCAAGAACGCCGTCACCAAAAATGTCTTCGCCATTTTTAGCAGAAGTTTTCAAGATGGAAAAAACCATATCTTGTTTACGCATGCCGCTAATGCCTTCGATATCGAGGCTTAAGGCAATGGAATTTAATTCGGCGGGGGCTTTGTCTCGTAACTCAGTTAAACTCATCGACATGGATTGTGTACCTTGGGGTTGTTAGAAATTGTGCTATAAAATTGTTGTTTCATGTGGCGAAATCAGATCTGGTTGATTTTATTAAAGTTTTTGTGGGATTTGGCTCGATGTCCGATTTTCGCGTGGTCAAAATTGACCTGCAAGACCATTCTAGAGGTTTCAAGCTCAGATTGCAACAACCTAATTTCAACTTGGCATCAATTGATATCAAGTTGAAACTGATATCAATATAAACCAACTCTTATAGATTTTCATCCAAAAAAGCAGCGAGCTGCGATTTTGTAAGAGCACCCACTTTATTAGCCACCACATCGCCTTCTTTAAAGAGCATCAAGCTGGGGATTCCGCGCACACCATACGTTGAAGGCGATTCTGGGTTTTCATCCACATTCACTTTGACGAATTTAATACGACCTGTGTAGTTTCCCGCGATTTCTTCTAAAACAGGGCCAAGCATTTTACAAGGTCCGCACCATTCCGCCCAAAAATCGACCAGGACAGGAATCTTAGAATCCAAAACATCTGCTTGAAACTGGCCGTCAGAAGTGGCTGATACGTTCGCGCTCATCGTTTTCTCCAAAGTTATGTTAGAATTTTGTCACTATAATCTAAATTGATTTGATGCGCAAAGGAACTGTCAATGGCAAAACTTCATTTTTACTATTCCGCGATGAATGCGGGCAAAAGCACGACGCTATTGCAATCGAGTTACAACTACAACGAGCGCGGCATGGATACGTTATTGTATGCGCCCATGGTGGATGATCGTTATGGCGTTGGCAATATTGCAACGCGAATCGGGTTGCAAGCACCTGCGATTGCTTTTAATGATGAATTTAATATTTACGAATCTGCAGAATCCGAATTAAAAAGAAATAAAAATATTAAATGTATTCTAATTGATGAAGCGCAATTTTTAAATAAAAAACAAGTAAACGAATTAACAGACATTGCAGATCGTTTAAATATTCCTGTGTTAGCTTACGGGCTTCGCTCTGATTTTATGGGCGAACCCTTTGAAGGCAGTTCGTATTTATTAGCACTCGCAGACACTTTAATAGAACTAAAAACAATCTGTCATTGCGGCAAAAAAGCAACGATGAATATGCGCATTGATCAAGATGGCAATGCAGTGACTGCGGGAAAGCAAATTGATATCGGCGGCAATGAAAGATATGTCTCAACGTGTCGAAAACATTTTAAGCTGAAGCAAGCGAGGTGAGCTTAAAAACACGGTATTGATTTTTAATTTAAATAGTGTGATATTCTCACTTTATAAACCAAAATGAGCTGAAAGACCATGTCCAAGTATCTTGACCCTAAAAGCGACATTGTTTTCAAAAAAGTGTTTGGAAACAACAAGCGTTTACTCAAAAGTTTTCTGAATGCTGTTTTGCCATTGCCTGAAAATAGATTAATTGAGGATTTGTCTTATCTGTCATCAGAACAAGTCCCGACACTACCCGCGTTAAAGCACACTATTGTTGATGTAAAATGTACAGATACACAAAAACGTACTTTTATTGTTGAAATGCAGATTCAGTGGGTTACCGCTTTTATGCAACGCGTGTTATTTAATACAAGCGCAGCCTATGTGCATCAATTAGGTAAAAGCGAAGCTTATGAAAATTTAAGTCCTGTTTATGGATTGGCTTTGTTGGGTCATAATTTAGAAAACACCGAAAATGATCCGGAGTGGTTTCATCACTACAAAATGACTCACGCGAAAAATAATCAAAAAAGCTTGGATGATATTCAAATAGTAATTGTTGAGTTACCCAAATTCAAACCATCTACTATTCAAGATAAAAAACTCACTGTGCTATGGCTGAGATTTTTATCTGAAATAAATGAACATACAAAACAAGCGCCCACTGAATTATTAGCCATTCCTGAAATCAAAGAAGCGATTGGTTTGCTGGAAGAATCCGCTTACACAAAAAGCGAATTAGAGACTTATAACTCCTATTGGGATTCTGTCAGAACAGAAAAAACACTGATTTCTGGCAAAGTAATAGAAAAAATGCATGAAGTTGCGAAACGCATGTTAATTGACGGTGTCGGTGTTGACGCTATTTCTAAATACACAGGCTTGTCAGAAAACGAAGTCGAAGAATTAAAATAATACAGGGGTTTATATTTTATGAGCAACACCCAAAACTTTAAGCATACTGAGAGTAAGGTTTCCAGCGTTTTTTGGATATTTTTAAACAAGGCAAAAAGGCAAGACTGACACGGATTTATCTTAAAATGCATCGGCCAGTTTTCTTAATTTCATTGTGCAGCCTATCTGGCGATATATCGATTTCGCCTGGCCATGTCGCCACACCCAGCTCCAAATAAACTTTCCTGAAAAAAACTTTGTTTTTTAATTTTTTGAAAATTCCAGCATCTTCACGCATCACCAATAATTTCAACTCAACTAACCCTTTTGTGCCGTCAACAAACTTAACTTTCAACACATAATCTTTTCGCGGCTTAACGTCAACTAGACGCCAAGGGGATTTACAAATTATTTCAGGGGTGATATTTTTTTTAGTGGTTTTCTTTTTTCGCATAATTTCCAATCTTCCAATAACAACATGCGGTTATCAGACGCCCACTCCAAAACAAGGGACAAGGCTCGTTTTGGCATCTTTCCAGAAATTACTTCAAGCGTCTGAATATTAATCTGTACTTCATATTCAGCATATAACGCATGAAAATGTGGCGGCGCATGATCTCCCCAAAACATTTGTATGACAATCCCATAAAAGCTACTGATTGTTGGCACAACTTCCCATCCTTTTAACATATCATATAATTAAATGTCCGTAATGCTATTTTATACGCAGATGAATGTCAATTTCCTCAAACAAGACTTGATGCTATATTGCGCCTAAGATTGCATTAACTCATGAATTGAGTCAATAATATAAGTAATTTATAGTCAAACATGATGAGGTTTATATTTTATGAGCAACACCCAAAACTTTAAGCATATTGTTGATACCCATAAAAATTTCGGTCAATTAAAGCAAGAGATATTAGACAAGGAATCTGTCTTTTTTGCTTTTGATTATAAGTACGAAATTAATCAATCGCCTGATCATGCAATTTCAGCGCAAGATTTCTGGAAGGTTGCGAAAATTAAAGCAAAAAATGCTTCTTTATTCGTTGAAGAAATTTTATCGTGCGATGTTATCGGGCCTTCGGCTCACGGTTTTATTCGCGTCATTACCATGTCTGGTAGCGATGCAACTCAAGGCAAATCAGCTGAGCTCTCACGCATCAAAGAAAGGGTAGTGCTAGATGAAGCAACAAAAACTGCATTATTTTTTCAGCTCGAAACGAACGGCAAAATGCTTTTAAATGCAATCAATCAAGTGGTAGCGGAAAACAATAATGTTTATTTTTTAGGGCGTTATGTCTATAGTGTCAAAAAAAATTCACAGCTCCCTGAAGATATTGATTTTATGAAAAACTTAAGTCAGTAATTTTTATCTCGAATGGATGTGATGATTGAAAAAATGAAAACATTTGCGCGATCTAAAGAACTTGAAAAAATCTATCAGGGATTGTTTGGCTAGCGAATTCGTAATTATTCAGTCCCTCATAGCAACTAACTAAAAAGTCCCCTCTCCCGCAAGCGCTTTTTGCGCAGCGGGAGAGGGACAGGGTGAGGGTTTTTGAAAGTTATTTTTGATTTTATATGCAATTCATTTATTTTTTTACGGCAATAAGAAGATGGTGGTTGATTGAAATTATTTACGAGAATTAATTTAATTTTTATTAACGGCAAAACAATCTCATTTGCGCTAATTAAATAATTTATTAAAATTTATATGAAAAATATGCCAAGATTTTTCTGATTTATTTCTGACTTTTTTTAAAAACCCCTCACCCTGTCCCTCTCCCGCTGCGCAAAAAGCGCTTGCGGGAGAGGGGACTTTTTAGTTAGTTGCTATGAGGAACTAAATAATTACGAATTCTTTTCTTTTGTGAAGTATCCATGCAAGCCTCCTGCTTATCTGATCATACGCAAAATAAACTCTTAAAGTAAAGGGTGAGTAAGATAAACTTGTCAGCAAGGAGCAGGATGATGAAAGCAATTATAATTGAAGGCTATGGCGCTACAGATGAACTTTCTGAAATTGCAAGATTAATTGATTCAGGAAAATTAAAATCTAAAGTTGCGACTATTTTTTCTTTAGAAAATGCGCAAGAAGCTCAAGCTTTAAGTCAAAAAGGCGGCGCGCCGGGAAAGATTGTGATTAAAATATAAATGCCCACGCCAGACATGACTCTTCAGACTTGTTTGAGAAATCCAAAAAAACGCTGTGAGCCTTGTTGGCAGTAATATTTCCAGTGTTTATGCTTGCTTAAATCTCATCTCTAAATAAATCATCACGCGTGACAACACCACAGAGTAATTCTTCTGAGTAAATAGTTTTTTTAACTCCATTGGCAGAAATCATAGCTAAAAATAATTGCTTATGTGTACGAGTTATTTTTTCAAATACCGTTACTTTTTGCCGTAGTTTTTCAGCATAGTGCTTATCGATTGCAAATGAAGATTCGGTGTATTTAATTTCGCAAAGCGTAATGGCTCTATCACCGCGATCAAATAGCAAGTCTATTTGCGCTCCCCGATCAGCTGAATCTTTTTTAGGAATATACCGCCATGTTGATGATAAGCTAAAATCTTCAAGCTCTAGCGCGGTTTTAATCTGCTGGATATGCTGATAACAAATATTTTCAAAAGAATAACCCATCCAGTTATAATATTCAGGCGTATGAATAATTTTTTTCCAGAATTTTGAATTGCGATCTTGCTTAAGATTATTTTTTATTTCTTTAATCCATTTTAAATAAAAATAACAATAGGGATCGCTGATTCTATAAAGTAGCCCCAATTTTTTATGTCCAAAAGGCGTATGTGACGCAATAAATCCTGCGTCTTCTAAATCCTCTAATCGCTTGGTGAGCCTGCCACCCTCACCCGTCAATTTATTTTTTTTCCTTAAAGCTATTCTTGAAATACCTTCTTTGCGATCTGCAATTAAATTAATTAATTCCTCATATTGCTCTGAATGCTCAAATAATGATAAGAACACTTCATTAAATTCATCAAACAATATGCCATTAGAATTGAAAAATAATTTATCGATATTCTGATCAATCGAATAATTTTTTTTAAGTTGCATTAAATAGAATGGTACACCACCCATAATCATGTAGATTTTCAGGACTTGCTCTTGATTGCTGGGGTAGCCTATTTTCTTTAAAAATAAAGCGGTGTCATGTAGATTAAATGGCAATAATCTCATTTTTCGCGTTATGCGATTATGCAAGCCACCGCGATTTTTAATAATTTTTTTAATAATCCAAGAGGCTGCTGATCCGCAAACAATTAATTTTATTTTTTTATTATCTGACCAATGCCTATTCCAAAAATATTCTAAAGCTGACACTACACCTGATTTTTTTGTTGCCATCCAAGGTAACTCGTCAAAAAAAAGTATGATTTTTCTATTTTTATCGGTTATTTTTTCTATTGCTTTTAAAAGCTCATCAAATGCATCCATCCAGTCAGCGGATGTTTTCAATGGTGCACCATTATAAAATGTTTCGCCTAGTTCCTTGCAAAAGCGCGCAAGCTGCTTTTTCATTGAGCCCTTATAAATCCCGGTCATTTTAAAAAAAATACACTTTTTTCTTTGAAAAAAACTTTTAATCAGAAATGTTTTTCCAACGCGACGTCTTCCATATACCGCAATCAGCTCAGCTTCTTTTGATCCAAAAGCCTCTTCCAGTTCTTTTATTTCGCGATCTCTACCAATAATGCTTGCATGATTATCTTTTGCCTCTTGTGTTGGCGGGACACTTATAAGTATATTATAAGTGTCCCGCTGAGTGGAGCGCCATGTTACAGTGCCATGGTAGGTATGTTTTGTGCTTTTATAGCCCTGTTTTACTGATGCTTTTCAATCCAGCACGCAAATTGATCTGCAAAATTTTGTAAAAACTTTTTGGTGTTTTCGTCAGTAATATTAAAATCCGCGTCAATTAAATTTTCTTTAAATTGTAAATATACTTCAGGTTGACCCATTAAATATAATTCTAAATAAGATAAAGTATGCTTTAAACTATTTTGCGCACATGCCGTTCCAATCGCGCCAGGTGATGCGCCGCATATTGCAGCTGGTTTTTTCGCAAACGAATTTTTACCGTAAGGGCGACTTGCCCAATCAATGGCATTTTTTAAAACGCCGGGAACGCCACGATTATATTCTGGTGTTACCAATAATACAGCATCTGAATTTTCAATATCTTTTTTTAATTTTAAAACCGTTTCTGGAAAATGAATTTCTAAATCTTGATTAAATAACGGCAGATCAGAAATAGTGAGAATATTAAAATCGCATTGTTCCGATAATAATTTTCCTATCGCTTTAGCTAATTTTAAATTACAAGAATCCTTTCGAAGACTACCCACAATGACGCTGATATTGAATTTTTTCATGAATCATTCCTTTTGAAAATTTAAAGTTAAATAAAATTGTAACATGCGGATTTAAACTTGCGCTAATATTTCCAGTGTTTTATGCTTGCTTAGAGCAGCCAAATAAAAACATGGGTATTTAACAAAAGCTTATTCATCGTCTGCATTCCACGAAACATCAATCGGCTCAAAGTTCCCATGTTCCCACGCCTTTCCCACGCCAGGCATGACTTTTCAGACTTGCTTGGAAAATACAAAAAACATTGCAAGCCTTACATTCTGGACAAAGATGTTCATTATAGTATAATCATCGAAAAATGATTTCCCTTGGAAAACTAAATAGAGGCGGTTTCAAAAAATTGCTTAGATGCGTTTTGCATTAGAAATTTCAGCATTAAATTCAGTGGAAATTATTTATGCGCACCCAATCTGATCAGGTTCAGCTTAACGTATTAAGCGTATACCCCACAGGTCATCAAGAACATATTATTGAACAAACACCGTTAGATAATCATTCTGATTTTCGCATTTTATGCAAAACGGCATGGGTTATTATTCTGGATGGATTAAAACAAACGCTTGGTGATAGTTATGGTCTACAGTTATTGTTTCTTACTGGATTGCTATCCAGATTAAATAACAGCACAGAAAATGAAGCGGCCTACGCATTGACAATGACTTTATTCAGTGCTGATTGTGTGCCGATATTATCGCTTTTATTTCCTCATGCAACATTAATCTCGGAATTATTAATGGATTTTGATAGTGCAAGTGATCAGCAGAAAGAAAACATTCGCGATCAATTGGCGATTCATTTGCGTAATATGCTGCTCCATAATCTTATTTTTGTCACGCCGGCTATGTTGGTTTTATCTTTTTCAGGTGGTATTTTGAAAACTATATTTAGGCAAAATGATGTTGTTGCTAACATTGCAGAATCGATTCTAAGACCGATTTCTTGGGCTATTCCGTCGATACTAATGATAACCACGTTATCACAATTTATCATTGGCGCACAAAAAACGAATATTTTTTTATTTTCATTTTCTGTTGTTGCGGCAAGTGTTATCGCAGGACGAATGGCAAATCCCGGCACATTCGGATTCTCATCACTGCCTTTTAATCAAGTGATTATTCCGTTTATCGCTGCACCCTATATTATTAGCGCAATATTTTCATTTTATATTTTTCGCTCCGGATCATTTTACTCAAAATTTCATTTATGGAAAAAATTAAAGCTGAATTTATTGTCTGATTTTAAGAGTTTTGGACAATCAATTCGATTTGGTTTAGGTTGCGTATTACAAGTTTGCTGTGAATTTTATACGCCATTTTTTTTAGCAACAATGTGTGGCGCATTAGGAAATGATGCGCAAGCTGCTTTTACCAATGCACTACAAGCAGTCTGGGCGAGCACTTCATTGAATATATTTTTTGGTGTTTCCAACATGATTATTATTGGTAACGCTGGTCATAACCCTCTCATTTCAGGAAAACTATTTAGAAAAATGACTATCACGGGACTTCTTATTTCATTTATTGCAGGTTCTATCGTGCCGATTATTTTCGCGTCTCACCCTGATTTTTTGATTAATATTTTGGGCAATGCAGACCCGGAAGTAGAAAAGGGTGTGAGAAAAATTGCAACACCCATAGCACTTTTTTCGATATGTGATTCAATTTCATTTACGTGTATGTTCGTACCTCGCGCCAAAAAAGATTTCATTCAGCCTACACTGCGGCGTGCAATGGGAGTCATTGTTTCGCTCACAGCAGCTGCAATACTAGCCTTTGGTGCGCAATTAGGAGTCCAAGGCATTGCTTTTGGTGCTGCATTGGGCTCTTTTGTAAGCATGGCTTTATTGGTTTTGCATTACTTTGCAGGCCTTGCAAAAACAATGCGTGAAAAAATACTAGCTAATCATGGCGCCATTCAAACTCACGAACCTTTTGCAAATACAGTAGGGTCTAATTTAGTTTTTAATCCATAACTGTCTACCGCCAAATCCCCATGCCAGACATGACTTTTCAGACTTGCTTTAAAACCGACTCGGCATTAAGTCATCTAGCAACCATTTCCATGCAGGACATATTTTTATTTTATATGTTTTATTTTCATAGGTGATTTCTTCTTCGCCAAGCTCGTCATCAGTGATTAAAAAACCTTCTTTTAAATTATAAGTATGCAAAGCATCAACTAGCCCTGCGATTTCGCGTTTTTTGGTTTTAGCATCTTGTAAGCTTTCGCAAACCTGAATGGCGTGTCCTACATAAAAACCATCTCGTGTTACAAAATCACATTCTTTTTTTTCTTTGTGATAATACACTTCATAATTTTTTCGTAAAAGCTGTAAAAATACGATGTTTTCTAACACTCTGCCACGATCTTCGCTCATGCGAAATCCAACACATTCCGCGAGCGCTTGATCAATAAAATAGATTTTTTTGGGAGAGAAAGTTTGTGTTTTAAGTGAATAAGCAAAACGCTCAACAATAAAACATAAAAAACTATCTGCTAAATAGTGACAATATTGCGATACGGTATTATTGCCAGTGATATTAAATAATTTTCGTAGCGAATTGTACGTAAATTCTTTCGTGTTATTACTCGCCAAATAATAGGCCAGATTTTTAATCGCGTTAGGGTCTGAAATACTATTACAAATAATCACGTCTTTGTAGAGAATATTTTCATACAATTCTTGAAGATATTCTTTTCTGCCATGCCTTAAATACTCTGGAAAGCCACCCAACACCCTAAACTCTGCAAAATATTTTTTAATAACGGCAATTTTGGTTCCGCCCAAATGCTTCTCTTTCAGCAAGCTTTCATTTTGCTTTTGGATATATTCTCTAAAAGAATAGGGAAATAAATGCAGTGCAATATTTCGACCTGTCAAATGCGTGCCAAATTGACGGCTTAATAAATCAGTATTGGATCCTGTGATAAATACTTTTTTTTCTTCATTATGCAAACGCCTTACAAAACGTTCCCAGCCATTTAAGCTTTGTATTTCATCAAAATAAAATGTTTTTTGAACACCATAAAGCTCGATAAAAACCTCGACCAATCGCTGACAGTCATCGAGTTGAAAAAAAGCTAAGCGTTCATCATCAAAATTCAAATAATAGTCGGATTCGCTGGCATGCTCGCGAATCATTTTCATCCAAGTTGATTTTCCACAGCGTCGAACACCACTTAAGATAATTACCTGGGGAATATCGATAAATCGCTCTAAATACTCGTAAGCTTCACGCGCAATAAGCGGCTTCGGCAAGGCCATTTCATTTTGAGCCTGACTTATCACTATTTTCTTGAGTGTTTCTTTATCCATAACTATATCTAAATTAAGCAAAGTTTAATAATAAACTTATATACATAATAGTCAAGTTTTATAGTAAACTTATATAAATTTCTATAAAGTATTAAAAGCTATATAAAAAAAATATAAAAATCAATTAGTTAAAAAGAGCCTTGCTCGCTGATAACCCTCTGATATAATTCAGCTTGCTTCTAAGCCAATCTCCAGGAAAATCATTATGGCGACTCACCGCATTCAGCCTTGGCTTGTCGTTTTTGCAGCCTCGCTTTTTTTCTTTTTCGAATTTATGCAAGTCAATATGTTTAATGCGCTGGACCCCTCTTTGTATCGCGCATTTCATCTAACCGACACGACATTGCTGGGACAATTATCTGCAAGCTACATGTACGCAACGGTTTTATTTTTATTTCCAGCGGGTATGATTTTAGATCGCTTTTCAACACGTAAACTCATCATTGGTGCGATGGTAGCCTGCGTTACCTGTACACTTTTATTTTCGTTTACCAGCGCGCTGTGGCAAGCTCTGTTATGTCGATTAGTGACTGGTTTTGGCGGTGCATTCTGTTTATTGAGCTGCGTTCGCTTAGCCTCACGCTGGTTTCCGCCACGAAAAATGGCTTTAATTGTGGGCTTAATTGTCACTTTTGCCATGCTTGGCGCCATGGTTGCGCAAACGCCTTTTACTTTATTAATCGAATCATTTGGATGGCGAAATACGCTGCGCATTGATGCAGGCGCGGGTTACATTATGTTATTTATTATTATTTTATTCGTACGGGATTATCCCAAGAATACAGAAAAATTATTTTCACATGCGCATGAATCGCTTACGACAATTAATTTTTGGGTTGCGATGCGACGTGTTTTAGCTAATACACAAAATTGGCTTGCAGGCATCTACACGTCACTCATTAATTTGCCGATATTTTTATTGGGCTCAACGTGGGGCAGTTGGTATTTGGTGCAAACACAGCATCTTTCGCGCATTGATGCCTCTTATGTTACATCAATGTTATTTATTGGGATGATTATCGGCTCACCTGCAATTGGCTGGTTTTCAGATCAAATTGGCCGTCGCAAAATGCCCATGATTTTAGGCGCAATTGCATCACTGATTGTGATTTTGGCTATTATGTATATTCCCAATCTGTCTTTTTTCGCTTTATTATTTTTATTTTTTGCATTGGGTTTTGTGATCAGTGCGCAAATTATTTCATATCCTTTAATCGCTGAAAGCAATCCCGCTATTTTCACAGCAACAGCGGAAGGTCTGGCTTCTGTTTTAATTATGGCGGGTGGATTTATGATTCCCGTTTTTCCCATGCTGTTAAATTTGCACTGGCATCACGCGATGAGCGATAAAATTCCGCTGTATTCAATTGAAAATTATCATCTGGCGTTTTTAATTATGCCGATTGCTTTTGTAATTGCTCTGATCGCCTCATTTTTTATCAAAGAATCACATTGTCAGTCGTTTGAGGAAAATCATAAAGCAAAGTAAAAAATTAGGTTATAAAAAAATTTTGATTTAGACGGAGATAGTTTTAACATGGTGCTTTTTGCCAAAAGCCAAAATAGCTTTGTCGCGTGTCATTAAATGTGAATGAGTAATTCGCGCGCTTGCAATAATCATCCGATCAGCAGGATCACCATGCAAATTATCAGTAAGCGCGCAGCTTTCAACACAAACCTCTGGTGTTAATTCAACAAGCTGTATACCTGATAGTTTTAATCCATTGTTAATCCAGCTAAGGCAAGGCTCTGTTAAAACAATTCGCTTTTTTTGCTCCAGCATCGCAATTTCCCAGCAGGAAATAGCGCTAATATAAACATTGGCTTTTAATAAACTTTCGCTGATTAATTTTCGTATTTTTAATGGCAGCGTCGCATCACCATTCAGCAACCAAATAAAAACATGGGTGTCTAGCAAAAGATTATTCATTGTCTGCATTCCACGAGATATCAATTGGCGCAATAATATCGAGTTTTATCGTCACTGTGTTTTTCATGCAGCCAAAAATATCTTGTGGCGTTTCAATAATAGGCGCTAATTTTGCGATAGGCTTGTTATGTTTGGTGATAATAATAGTTTGATGGGTTTGATTAACATAATCCATTAATTTTAAACAGGTTGCTTTAAAATCTGCTGCCGAAATAGTGTTATGTTTTGTAATGCTCATAAATATAACCATGGTCATATGTCTATGGTTAAATATAGCAAACAATACATCGCCAAACAAGTATTTTTCATGTCTTACTTAAAAATTAGCCAAAATAGAGTTACCACTTCCATAAACGCTGCGTAAATGGCATAATAGATTCCATAAACGCTGCGTAAATGGAAGCGGGAGCTCCAAAATGACCACAAAACTAACCAAACGATTCTTTCAAGATCCCGGCGCTCATTATTTTTTGTTCGGCCCACGTGGAACGGGCAAAACAACTTGGATTAAGAAGCACTATGCCCACTGCCTTATCATCGATATGTTAGACGCTGCCAACAGAAGAAATTACACCGCCAGACCTGAGTTTTTACAAAAGACAGTAGAAGCAAATCCGGACAATCGCGTCATCGTGATTGACGAAGTAGAAAAGGTGCCGGAAGTATTAACCGTCGTGCACAGCTTAATTGAAGAAAAATTAAATAAGCAATTCATTTTGACCGGCTCATCGGCGAGAAAATTAAAACGCGCTGGTGTTGATTTGCTAGGTGGTCGCGCATTGCTACGTCATATGCATCCGTTTATGGCGGCGGAATTGCAAGCGGATTTTAATTTAACGCAAGCTTTACAAATCGGTTTATTGCCTCTTATTTTAAATTCGAGTAATCCAGAAGATCAGCTCGCAGCTTACATTGACACTTACTTGCAGCTTGAAGTGCAAGCAGAAGGATTGGTGCGAAATATAGGCGATTTTGCACGATTTTTAGAAGCGATGAGTTTTTCACACGCGAGCATTTTGAATATTAGCAATGTTGCAAGAGAATGCCAGGTTGAAAGAAAAACGGTTGCAGCTTATATCAGCGTGCTTGAGGATTTATTATTATCTTTTCAGATTTCTGTTTTTTCAAAACGTGCAAAGCGACAATTAATTCAACATTCAAAATTCTATTATTTTGATGCTGGAGTTTATCAAACGCTGCGACCATCTGGACCGATTGATAAAGCAGAAGAACTACAAGGGCCTGCGCTTGAAGGTTTGGTCGCTCAACATTTAAGAGCATGGATCGACTACTCCAATAATCGCTGCACGCTTTATTTTTGGCGCACTAAAAACGGTGTTGAGGTTGATTTTATTGTTTATGGAAAAGGTCAATTTACTGCAATTGAAGTTAAAAATTCACGTCACGTTTATTCAAAAGATTTAACGGGACTAAAATCATTTAAGCAAGACTATCCTGAAGCGCAGACTTTGTTGCTTTATCGCGGGAAAGACAAATTGATGATTGATAATATATTATGCCTGCCATGCGAAGAATTTCTAAGAAATTTAAAACCAACGGCACCGCTTGTACTGGCGGCATAACTATCCAAGTCAAATGACAGTTCCATTACAAAAGTAAAATCTTGTTATCGGCGCGCTGTTCAAAGTGCGCCTTTTATTTCTTTTCGTTTTTCAAAATAGCGGGTAATTGAAATAGTGCGTCTCTTATCGGCAAAACACAAATATCGCCGTGAAGTTCTGGCTTTTCACTTACTTTTTAATCCAAAAAGTGAAAAAAGTATAGTTTTTTTCATATGAAAACTTAAAAAATCTATGTTTTTTTCATGTTTTACTTAAAAAATTCACACACTCAAGTTGGCATACTGCAAAACAAGCCATTTTGTGCCGTGCTCTTCAAATTTAATTTGAATGCGCGCATGTTCGCCTTGGCCTTCATGCCCCAAAACGGTGCCAGCGCCAAATTTTGGATGCTGGACTTGATCTCCCACTGACAATCCGCTGTCTTTATTTTTTTTCGTGTAAATCGGTGTGCGTGTTTGTCTCATGGTCGCCTGGTAGTTGGGTTGGTAGGTAGGTGGGCGTGTTGGCGTCAATGAAGGCCTAACACGATGAAGTAACTCATCCGGAATCTCCGATATAAATCGCGATGGTTTTGAATAATTGCTTTGACCGTATAAATTTCGAGTCTCAGCACAACTTAAAAACAATTTTTTCATCGCGCGCGTCATGCCAACATAACACAATCTGCGCTCTTCTTCCAGGCCGCGCTCTGCAACGGACATCGGATGCGGGAATAAATTTTCTTCCATCCCAACCATAAATATAACCGGGAATTCCAAACCCTTTGCCGCATGCAGTGTCATCAAGCTAACTGATTCCGCATTAGTGTCAGCTTGTTCATCGCCGGTATCTAAAATAATCTCTGATAAAAACGCATCCAATAAACTTAAATTTTCATGTTCTGCTTTAGGCGTAAATTCTGATGTTGCCGAAATTAATTCTTTTAAGTTTTCTGCTTTTGATAGGCCTTTTTCTGTTTTATCTTGTTCGTAGAAATTTAATAAATGCGTTTCTGATAAAACATGATCTACACATTCCGCTAATTTAAGCTCTTTAGTATCTTTATTTAAATTATTAATGAGATCAATAAAAACTTGCAAGGCTTCTGCTGCGCGCTTTGAAAAAATATTATTATCAA
Source organism: Gammaproteobacteria bacterium (assembly GCA_023266215.1). GTDB lineage: Bacteria > Pseudomonadota > Gammaproteobacteria > Coxiellales > Coxiellaceae > JAHFRQ01. The sequence continues at coordinate 219,215 of JAHFRQ010000002.1, forward strand.
AACAATATTGTGTTGCATCCCACAGCGATGCGCTGTTTTCATTCGCCAGTTCGCGCAATTTGCTCAATGTCGTTTGACCTATGCCGCGTGTTGGCGTATTGACTACGCGCTCAAACGCAGCATCGTCATGACGATTTGCCATTAAACGCAGGTAAGCCAGCGCATCTTTAATTTCTGCGCGATCAAAAAATTTAAAGCCGCCATATATTCGATAGGGTAATTTTGCATCAATTAAATATTCTTCTAAAATTCGAGATTGCGCATTGGATCGATATAAGATAGCAAAATCGGTCAGCGCAGAACCTTGTCTTACCATTTGCTTTATTTCTGATATCACAAAAGTAGCTTCATCACGCTCATTAAACGCTTCAAATAAAGTAATTTTTGAGCCTTCAGCGCTTTCTGTCCATAATGTTTTGCCTAATCGATCTGCATTTTTATCAATGACCGCATTGGCCGCATTTAAAATATTTTGTGTTGACCGATAGTTTTGCTCAAGGCGAATAACTTTACTGTCTTTAAAATCCTTTGAGAATTGGTGAATATTTTCGATTTGCGCGCCACGCCAACTATATATTGACTGATCATCATCACCCACCGCCATTAAATACGCATGTTCGCCCGAAAATAATTTCAACCAGCGATATTGAATAGAATTCGTATCTTGAAATTCATCCACTAAAATATGCTTAAATCGCTTTTGATAATGATCTCGAATGAGCTCATTTTTTTGCAATAACTCAAAAGCACGCAATAATAATTCTGTAAAATCAACTAAGCCTGAACGCTCGCAAATAAGCTCATATTCAGCATAAATCTTTTGTAATTTTTGAGTGGTATAATCATCGCGCGAAAATTTAAGGTGATTGGCGCGCTCACCATTTTCTTTGTGATGATTGATAAACCACTGTGTTTTTTTCGGCACCCAAGTTTTTTCATCTAGATCCATTGCGCGATGAATGCGCTTAATTAATCGCAGTTGATCATCTGAATCAATAATCTGAAAAGCCTGCGGCAAGCCTGCTTCTTTAAAATGCGTGCGCAACAATCGATGTGATAAACCATGAAAAGTGCCCACCCACATATTTTGAATCGGTAAACCACGCAATTTTTCAATGCGACTTTTCATTTCAGCGGCCGCTTTATTGGTGAAGGTGACGGCAAGAATCTCATAGGCTGAAATATGGTGCGCTTCCATCAAATAAGCAATCCTGTGCACCAAAACACGTGTTTTACCGCTGCCAGCACCCGCTAGCACCAAGCAATTTTGAGGCGCAGCGCAAACAGCCTCATTTTGGCGATCATTTAGGTTCGTGGTAATTGACGTATTTTGCATGAGGCGAATTGTACATGAGTCACGTGAGTTAGAATAGCAAATACGACAAATCGACATTTGCCGATTTGTAGTGTTATTTTTTCAGCATTATGCGATACTACAAATCGACATTTGCAGATTTGTAGTCTTTAACTTAACATATTGATTTATAAAGAGTATTTTTATTATATGTCATCAAAATTCATTGGACGTGAAGAAGAACTTAAATTATTGGGCCACTTATTAAGCAAAAAAAGCGCAAGCTTAGTTGTCATCAAGGGTCGTCGCCGCATCGGGAAAAGTCGCTTAATTGAGGAATTTGCAAAACGAAATGCGCTGGATCATTTTTATGTTTTTGCATGATTGCCTCCCACAGAAAAAACAACAGAACAATCTCAGCGCGATGAATTTTCACGACAACTGGGCGATGCAATAAACATTGTAGGCATTCGAGCAGATAACTGGAATACATTATTTTTATTATTATCCGAACACACTCAGCGAGGAAGAATATTAATTTTATTTGATGAAATTTCATGGATGGGTTCGCTGGATGCAGATTTTTTAGGTAAACTTAAAAATGCCTGGGATTTAAAATTTAGTCAAAATGCAGAATTAATTTTAGTCCTATGCGGATCAGTCAGCGGCTGGATAGAAAAAAATATTATTCAGAGCACGGGATTTTTAGGAAGACCTTCATTAAATCTTACGTTAGAGCAACTGCCATTATCAACTTGCAATGAATTTTGGATGGAAAACGGCGTTGGCGTTTCGGCTTTTGAGAAGTTTAAAATATTATCTGTGATTGGCGGAATTCCACGTTATTTAGAGTTTATTGATCCCGCTGTTTCTGCTGAAGAAAATATCAAACGTCTTTGTTTTATGAAAAACAGTATTTTACTAAATGAATATGAATATATATTTAGCGATATTTTTGCAAAGCGCAGCCCTATTTATAAGCGCATTGTTCAACAGCTGATCCAGGGACCCGCCGATCAAAATGAAATTTCAGAAAAAACAAAACTAGCGCGTGCAGGAAACTTAAGTGATTACTTGGATGATTTAACACAAAGTGGATTTATTGAAAGAGATCATACTTGGCAATTGCAAACCGGCAATATATCAAAATTGAGCAAATATAGGCTGAAAGATAACTATCTTCGATTTTATTTAAAGTATATTCAAGCTCAAAAATCAAAAATCGAAAAGGGCATTTTTCATCAAACATCGCTGACGACTTTGCCCAATTGGGATATTATTATGGGGCTGCAATTTGAAAACTTAGTATTAAATAATCATCTTGGGTTAATTCGAGCGATCGGCATACAACCTGATGAAATTATTTTCTGTAACCCATTTTTTCAAAGGCAAACAGCCAGACAGCTGGGCTGTCAAATTGATTACCTAATTCAAACTCGGTTTGACACTGCCTATATTTGCGAAATTAAGTTTTCTCGATTTGAAGTTGGCATAGAAATTATCGCTGACATGAAAAGAAAAATTGAGCGCTTAAAATTACCAAGACATTTTTCCTATCGTCCCGTGTTAATTCACGTCAATGGCGTTCGCGATGACGTAAAAGAAAGTAATTTTTTCTCAGCAATAATCGACTTTAGTCTATTTTTAAAAAAATGACTCTAAAGGGCAATTTTATCGGTTTGAATCTATGATTTTTTCTAAAGCGCCGCTGATCATAATTTTGCGACTTTTATTATTGACCAACTTAAGCCAGCTTTCAAATACTTTAAAATTAAAATTTTCTGGAAGCTCAAGCTCAGTTAATTTTTTAAATAAATTTGATTTGACGGGTTGCAAATATAACGTATCAAACAAAGCTTTTTCAGGTGTTGCCATTAAAATACAGCTTTTTCCAATCATCTCATACCCTGTAAATAAAAAACTATTGATGCTGTGAAGCGAGATTGTCGCAAGCGGGGTTTCAAACACTTTTGTTTTTCCGTTTGATATCGCATATATTGTATTGGGAATTTGATCAATCATGCCGCGATAATATAAAGCAGAATACAAGGAAACATAAGCTTGCATCGGATAGGCCAACATGTTTGGCAGTAAAAGCGGGTCAACCAAATCCGAATAAGCCCAACGAGCACGAGCCAGATGAACAATTGTTTTTTGCCTTGCTAATTTAGACAAAATAATGGCTGCGTAATTACTGGTAACATCCAACAGTGCGGCCGCATCTTTTGTAAAAAAAAGAGGCTCCAGTCTTTTTAATTTCTGATAGGCATCAAGTAAGTTCATTTTATTAAACCATCAATATAATCATGCACTTTATTCGAAATCAAAAGCCAATAGTCTTTCTCCCCGTATTCTTTTTGATATTCTTGCTCCAAATAACTGACAACCTGTGACTTATAATCCGCAAAACTAACTGATAATAGCGCTTCAATTGCCTTTTCTTCGGTTATTTTTGTAATAGCTATTTTTTCACAGGGGCTAATATGCAACAAATGATACAAATCAAAAACATCTCGCGCTTGTGTTAGTGATCGATTCGCAAGAGCAAGAATTTTCTGCAGGATTCCTTCACCAATTCCATAATGTGATAGTCGCATTGGCGGGAGGCGATATTGCTGACATACTTTCACGCTAACATCACCCAGTTCATGCGTAGATTTATCTTTGCGTCTTGAAAACTCAATTTTGGTATTTAATGGCATCTCAGATTTTACTGTAGACAATTGGATTTTCCAGCGTTGTGTTGTCAGCGTTTGCTTTGGTGTGGTCGATGTAATTCGCTCAATACCCACTCCTTGAAGTAATTTTATAAATGAAGGGGCGTTTAATATATTGTTGACCTTGTTTTCAAGGGTATTTTTTTGAATTTTCACGATATCAATATCAAGATCCTCTGAATAGCGCGCACTGTCGAAAAAAAACCTAAGATTACACCCACCCTTAACGGCATATAATTTTGAATCAATAACCTGATGAAACTGCCTTAAAAATAGCAAATGAAATAGTTCAACCTGAGCTGCTGCTAACATTTCAATAATCCCGATAAATGTATAATATAAACACTTACTGGGATTATAGATTATTGCCATTAAAAACACTACTTTAATATGACTATTCTCAATATCTTGTTTATTTAGGATATTTACCGCATTCGATTGACAGAGAAGCCCAAACTCGCCATTATAAATGCTTTTAAAAATAAGGTTTTTTATGTCCAAACCAAGACTGCTCACTGGCGATACGCCAACGGGAAAATTACATCTAGGCCACTTTGTTGGGTCACTTGAAAATCGCATTAAATTACAAAATGAATATGACTGTTATTTTTTAATTGCCAATCCCCACGCTTTTTCAACCAAAGCTGAGAAGCCGCAAGAAATTCGGGACAGCGTTTTAGATATTACTTGTGACTATTTAGCGGCGGGCATTAATCCCGATCAATCTTGTATTTTTCTAGAATCCGATATTCCAGCAATCTTTGAGCTCGCTACTTATTTTAGCATGTTGATTTCCTACCCAAGATTAATGCGCAATCCAACGATTAAAGATGAGATTCGCGATAAAGATTTAGGGGATCATTATTCGATGGGATTTTTGTGGTATCCGATTTTACAAGTTGCCGATATTTTAGCTTTTTTACCTGAAGTCGTGCCGGTAGGTGAAGATCAAATTCCACATTTAGAATTAGCGCGTGAAGTGGCACGAAAATTTAATGCTGTTTATTGCGGAAAAGAAGATGGATTATTTCCTGTCATTAAACCACTCTTGGGACGCACCAAAAGATTAGTCGGTTTGGGTGGCCCAAATGCGCAAGGCAATTTATTAAAAATGAGTAAGTCTTTAAATAATGCGATCTTACTATCAGATGATGCGGATGCTATTAAGAAAAAAGTGATGGGTATTTACACGGACCCCAAACGAATTCGCGCAACGGATCCTGGAACGGTTGAAAATAATCCGCTCTGGATTTTTCATGATACCTTTAATTCAGATAAAAAATGGGTTGAAGATGCAAAAGAAAAATATCGCGCTGGCACGATTGGTGATGTTGATTGCAAGAAAAAACTAATTGAAATATTAGTTGAATTAATTTCACCCATTGCACAAAGACGCGCAGAATTTGAAAAGAATCCCGATTATATTTTACAGGTCTTGCGAAAAGGCGCTGAAAAAGCCAATGTTGTTGCAAATAAAACGTTGTTGACCGCAAAAGCATGGATGCGGCAGGTTTTTTAAATTGCTGATTTATATCATTATTTTTTTAAACTAACAAAATAGTATGTATTCTATTATACAAATAGTATGAAGTGAATTGACAAAATGGTAAATATCATCTAATCTTGTCTGATGAGTTATCAGCGCTGGCAATCATCCATTATTATTAACGCCTTAAAAACAAGGCGAGTGGTGATTATTGCAGGCGCAAGGCAATGCGGCAAAACAACGCTGTCAAAAGAATTGATCACGCCGGAAGTTGAGTACCGTACGCTCGATTCCAAAATAATGCTGGATATGGCTAAAACCGATCCAGAAGAGTTTGTAAAACATGGTAGTCAATGCATGATTATCGATGAAGTGCAAAAAGCCGTTGAGTTATTGCCCGCAATAAAAATGCTTGTCGATGAAAACACGCGGCCAGGACAATTTTTATTAACCGGGTCTGCAAATATTTATTCCTTACCAGGTGTGACAGAATCGCTTGCGGGCAGAATTCGAAATATTCCTCTTCGACCTTTGTCGCAAGGCGAAATAGCGGGACACAAACCCAATTTTTTAGAAAATGCTTTTAAACGAGAATTTCACAAACACACTGAAATATTTAGCCGAGATAATATTATTGAAATCGCTTTGCGCGGTGGCTATCCAGAGCCGCTGGCATTTTCACGAGATGATCGAGTTTTGTGGCATCAAAACTATATTGATATTTTATTGGAACGCGATTTAAAAGAAATCATCAATATTCGCAGACAAAAAGCAATGGAAATATTAGTGCAAGTTGTCGCGGCATGGTCAACAAAACAAATTGATATTTCAGCGATTGGGGCGGGCTTAGAACTGCAACGCCATACTGTTGAAAGCTACTTTAATGCATTAGAAGCACTTTATTTAATTGACCAAATTCCTGCCTATTCAAAAACAGATTATGATTGCATTGGCAAACGCTCAAAATTAATTATAAATGACAGCGGCTTGATGTCATCTATTTTAAACTGGAAATTAGATGACATTCGACTGGATGCGCAGCGCGTTGGAAAATTAATTGAAACACATGTTGGAAATGAATTGCAAAAGCATATTGATACCACCGAGCAAAAATGTGTTTGGTCACATTACCGCGATAAAAGCAAAAGAGAAATTGATTTTATCATTGAGAATAATAATGGCGATTTATTGGGAATAGAAGTAAAGGCAAGCACCAGCGCTGATTCAGCTGATTTTCAACATTTAAGATGGTTTCAGGAAAATATTGCGCCACCTAAAAAGAATTTTACCGGTATCGTATTATACACAGGAAATCACATCGGCTCTTTTGGAAACAATATGTGGGCTGTGCCGATTCCGTGTTTGTATTAAGAATTTATTTTCTAATTAGCTCGCTAACACAAAACATATTTTACACTCGGGCCATTTCCAATGCGCTTTATTTTTTTTGACTTTATTAGTAAATTTAATTTTCGCGTAGCTGTATTGCGAGATACCTGCAAACATTTTTCAGCATCGCTCAACCTAATTTCTTTTTGAATTGAAAATAGTGCCATTAATTTAGTTTCATCGGTAGAAAATTTATTGTTATCTAGCATAAAATTAAAAATAACCTTTACACTATCTGCGCCTTCAATAAATTCAGGTTTTTGAATCCCCATTTTTTCACAGCTTTCTTGCATTAATCGAATACCTGTTCCTAGTTTTTCAACAAGTCCAAATTGCCTTGCGATCCTCGCTAAATTGGGGTTGCGCAAATAAGTGCTGCCGTCACCCACTTGATTAATGCTCATTAGTCCTGGAAAATTTCCGGGGCTAAATATTTCCAATCGATTATCATATAATGCAATTTTAGTCGCTCCAGCAATCCAATATTTTCGATGAATCACCGCGTTAATAATGGCTTCACGAAGCGCAATCTCAGGAACTATTGTTTTTCCTTTTAATTTTGCACCCGATAATTTAAAATCACGCATCAACCATGATTTAATTAATTCAAAACTGTGCTCGACTTGGTCTTCTAAGCAACCCTTTATTTCTTCTGTTTGAATAATGTCGCGGCCGTCAACTCCTCGAAATCGCGTGCAATGCACAAGCGCTTCTGGAATATAAGCTTCCGGCGACTTGCAAAACATTAATGTGCCTGCAATAGTTGGAAAATATTTTTCACCTTGCGTTGTGGATCGTGTCAATATTTTTTCTGAAACCAACTGCTTTCGATCAACTCGTTTAAAAACATTTTTAAGCAACTCTCCTGATAAAACACTGGTTTTTGCATGAACAAGCTCTTCATCAAAATTAATTCGTCTATTTTCTCGCATCAATTCTTCAATATACTCTAGATTCGCTTTGCGCGTATTGGCACCCGCTCTTAAATAAACTCCGTTAGGAATACCTTCGGTTTTAATAAACACTGGTTTTTTTCCATTGTAATTTATTTCAATAATCATCACGCTTACACTACCAAAATTTTTTTCATATATTTCTGCAAAGAGACTTGGGCTTGTTGAATCATATAGACTATTAGGAAATTCATCATAAACCCTATCTCTTGTTTTATTATCAACCCCTATAATTTCAAGGCTTTTATCATTGATACCAATAATAATTTTTCCACCGGAGCCATTTGCAAATGCGACACACGTTTTTATTAAAGCATAAAAATTGGGTAATGCTGATTTAAACTCCAGCGATTTTGACTCTCTTTCGGGATAAGTATATGTCATCCACAGCTCCTATTGCACCAATTGCACCAATATAGCACGTATTGCACCAATTGCACCAATTATTTTTGAATTGCACCAATGGTGCAATGGGAGAACGCTATTTTTTTAAGTTAACAAAATCTCTCTGCCAATTTTTACAACATCATTTAAGGGAGCGGTAGTATTATTGATTAATATCACAATCCCTGATTGTTGACTTGGAATAACGGCGATATAAGACTCAAATTGATGTGTCATACCCGTTTTATCAATTAATGCGTTGGCATTATATTTGTGCCAGGCAACCCGATTGCAGCGGATAAATAATGTGACATGTCAGCAATGTCTGAATGCAATGCCCACGCACCTCTAAAAAAGCGTTTCATGAAGGATTATTACTCTTTAAAAATATCGACATATTTTCGATAAATATAAGATTTTCCATAAACCTGATTTTTATTTTTTTGTTGTAAAATTCCCAGCTCAACAAATCTATTAATAACTTTGTTTGCACCTTGTCTCGTAAATCCAGTCCATTTCTGCACTATTGCAACATTGACAACGGGCAATTTAAACAATTGAAATAAAACTTCTATTGTGCTTTTCGCTTCTGTTTTCCCTAAGGATTGAATTTTTTTCATCTCTTCTTCGCGTAAGGCCACAATTTTTTTTGACACAGCAATAGCTTCAAGCGAAGTGTCAATAATTCCATCCAAAAAGAAATCAAGCCAATGTTCTGTTTTTCCATTATGATAAGCATGAATGCGATCGTAGTATATTTTTTGATGGCGTTTAAAATAAGATGATAAAAACAACACTGGTCGATCTAATAATTTTTCAAGGCATAAATATAATGTAATCAGCATACGACCTGTTCTGCCATTGCCATCTAAAAATGGATGAATTGTTTCGAATTGCGCGTGAATCAAACCTGCTTTTATAATCGGCAAAATATCATCTGATTGATGAAAAAATTTTTCCAGTTCACTCATATTTTTCATCATTTCATGCGCAGGGGGTGGAACAAATTGTGCATTATTCAGTGTTGTGCCACCAATCCAATTTTGAGATTGACGAAAATGCCCTGGATCTGAAAAATGAGATGCTCGACCTTCTTCCATTAATTCGCGATGTATTTCCTTAATTAGCCGCAAACATAATGGAAAATTTTTCAAACGATCAAGCCCATAATTGAGCGCCTGAATGTAATGCAAAATATCACTTACATCTTCTGGTAAGTTTTCTGATGTTTTAGAGGTTGCTTCAATCGCATCTATCATGGTCGCTTTTGTGCCTTCAATTTGACTAGATGAAGCAGCATCTTTACAAAGGTACATAAATAAAAAAAAATCAACATCGGGCAGTAGCTGCGTTACACCATCTAATTTTCCTAGTGACAAGGTTGCATTGCTTGCTTTTTGGATTAATTTCTTAGAAAAATCAAAGCCTTCTTCCGGCGGAAAAACTGCGGGAATGAATGCTTCATATCCCTGTGGCTGCTTAACAAAACGACCTATTTTCATCTGTAAAAACCGTTTACTTGCTTGGTATAATGTAAATAGTATTTCATAAACTGTTTACATTATCAAGGGTATTGTTTGCCCTGTTGTTCTTTAATACCGATAATATTCTGGCTTAAATGGGCCTTTTTTCTTGATGCCCAGATATTTTGCTTGCGCATCTGATAGTTTTGTTAATTTTGCACCGACTTTTTTCAAATGTAACTCAGCCACTTTTTCATCTAATTGTTTTGGTAGCACATACACTTGATTTTCATATTTGCTGCTGTTTTCCCACAATTCAATTTGAGCCAATACTTGATTACAGAAAGAATTCGACATGACAAAGCTCGGATGTCCTGTTGCGCAGCCTAAATTAACCAGTCGACCTTGCGCTAAAATAGTAATGCGTTTTTTATCGGGGAAAATCACCTGATCCACTTGTGGTTTGATATTTTCCCATTTGTATTCTCGAAGCGACGCGACATCAATTTCTAAATCAAAATGCCCAATATTGCAAACGATCGCTTGGTTTTTCATTTTCTTCATGTGATCGTGCGTAATAATATCGCGGCAACCTGTTGCGGTCACAAAAATGTCCGCTTTTGAAGCGATTTGTTCCATCGTGACTACATCATAACCTTCCATCGCGGCTTGCAACGCACAAATCGGATCAATTTCGGTAACACAAACGCGAGCGCCCAAACCACGCAGAGCCTGCGCGCAGCCTTTACCCACATCACCGTAGCCGCAAACCACTGCAATTTTACCTGCAATCATGACATCGGTTGCGCGCTTAATCGCATCGACCAATGATTCGCGACAGCCATATAAATTATCAAATTTAGATTTTGTGACAGAATCATTGACGTTAATAGCAGGGCACTTTAATGCTTTTGTTTTTGCCATTTCATATAATCTGTGCACACCGGTTGTTGTTTCTTCTGAAATGCCGCGAACGTCTTTCATTAATTCGGGATATTTTTCGTGCATGATTACAGTTAAATCACCGCCGTCATCTAAAATCATATTCGGGCGCCAATTATTTTTTCCAATGATCGTTTGCTCAACGCACCACTCATATTCTTTTTCAGTTTCGCCCTTCCACGCAAAAACAGGTACGCCTGCTTGCGCCATCGCAGCTGCCGCATGATCTTGTGTTGAATAAATATTACAAGAAGACCAACGCACGGATGCACCCAATGCAATCAGCGTTTCAATTAAAACCGCCGTTTGAATGGTCATATGCAAACAGCCTGCAATGCGCGCGCCTTTAAGTGGTTTTGATTTGGAGAATTCTTCGCGCACTGCCATTAAACCTGGCATTTCAGTTTCGGCAATAATAATTTCTTTGCGGCCAAAATCCGCTAATTTAATATCGGCGATTTTATAATCCTGAGATTTTTTAGTTGGGCTCATTTTTGCTTTTTCCGTTTTTATTTTTTCCATTACTGCCATTTCCATTGTCAACTCCTTTAAACATTCGCTTTCAGCGCTTCTGCCAATGCATCTTTTTTATCTGTTTTTTCCCAGCCAAAATTTAAATTTTCGCGACCAAAGTGGCCGTATGCTGCTGTTTTTAAATAGACAGGATTTAATAAATTTAATTTTTCAATGATGGCGCGCGGCCTTAAATCAAAATGTTTTTTCACTAATTCTGCAATTTGATTTTCAGGAATTTTATGCGTGCCAAATGTTTCAACTAAAATAGAAGTGGGTTCTGGAATACCAATTGCATAGGATATTTGCACTTCGCAGCGCTCTGCAAGTCCGGCCGCTACAATATTTTTAGCAACATAACGCGCAGCGTACGCACCAGAACGATCTACTTTTGACGGATCTTTTCCAGAAAAACATCCGCCGCCATGTCTTGCCATGCCGCCGTAAGTATCGACAATAATTTTACGGCCTGTTAATCCACAATCGCCAACAGGGCCTCCAATTACAAACCGGCCCGTTGGATTAATTAAAAATCGCGTGTTTTTATGTAATAATTTTTCAGGAATGACGGGTTTAATAATGATTTCCATTACCGCTTCAATTAAATCTTTTTGTGCGATCTCAGGATTGTGTTGCGTTGACAAAACAACACAATCCACTGCGACGGGTTTGTGATTTTCATAACGCAGTGAAATCTGACTTTTGGCATCAGGACGCAACCAATTTAATTCGCCTGATTTTCTAGCTTCAGATTGTTTCTTTACTAATTTATGTGCGAACATAATTGCCGCGGGCATTAATTCTGCGGTTTCATTCGTTGCATAACCAAACATCAATCCTTGATCACCTGCACCTAATTCTTTATCTTCACGATCAACGCCCATTGCAATATCAGCGGATTGTTTTCCGATCGCAGAAACCACAGCGCACGTTTCAGAATCAAAACCATAATTCGGATTGTTATAACCAATATTTTTAATGGTATCGCGTGCAATTTGATCCATATCAACCCAGGCGTTTGTTGTAATCTCACCCGCCAACATGACCATGCCATTTTTAATTAATGTTTCACAAGCAACGCGCGCGTGCTTGTCTTTTGCTAACAGCGCATCTAGAATGGCATCGGAAATTTGATCCGCCATTTTATCTGGATGGCCCTCTGAAACTGATTCTGATGTAAATACATGCGTGCCTGCCATTTTGCCCTCGTCCTGTTAAGTGTTAAAAAATGCTGAAAGCATACTGTATATTTATATAAAAAGCGATTGTTTCTTGTGATTAGAGACCGCTTCTTTTACACTGGAAATATTATGCCAATCGAATTATTACGCATTACGGATTTTCGAAATATTCAATTCGCTGAAATCAATTGCGCATCAGATTTTAATTTATTTTACGGTCAAAATGCAGCTGGAAAAACAAGTTTGCTTGAAGCAATATATTACTTAAGTAATGGAAAGTCATTTCAAACGCACCTACATGAAATGGTTATTCAAAATCAAAAAAATCAGTTTTCTGTATTTGCCGCTTTATCTGACCAGGAAGCTCAGCTTGGCTTACAGAGATCGCGAGATGGAAAAAGAGAAGGTCGTCTGAACCAATCTAGCGCATCTCAGGCTGAGCTTTCACTTAAGCTGCCAATCCAGTTTATTAGCGCCAACAGTCATTACATTCTGACCGACGGGCCTAAGCCGCGCCGTGAATTTTTGGATTGGGGTTTGTTTCACACCAATCCTGACTTTTATCCCATCTGGAAGCAATATCAAAAGTTATTAGCGCAGCGAAATGCAGCATTAAAAGCGCGTGCACCTCACCCTGAAATGCAAATCTGGAACAGTGAATTAGCAAAAGCTGGTGAGGCGCTTCATGCCTTAAGAAACTTATATCTACTTGAATTTATAGATTATTTTAATAAATTACTTGAATTTTTCAAATTGGAATTTATTAATATAAGTTATTTTTCAGGCTGGGATGAAAATTTGTCTCTGGCGGCCGCTTTGGAAAAAAATTTATTTCGAGAATATCAGGCGACACATACTTTATCGGGGCCTCATCGCGCTGATTTAAAATTATCTATTGAAAATATTTCTGCTGAAAATAGACTATCGCAGGGTCAGCAAAAATTAGTTTCCTACGCACTCAGATTGGCTCAAGGTTTGCATTTAAGTTTAAGCAAAAACAAATCACCCATTTTCTTAATCGATGATTTGGCTTCTGAATTAGATGCGAAAAATAAAGAGCTCGTTATTCAATTTTTGGTTAATTTAAAAGCGCAGGTTTTCTTAACCTGCATTGAGTCTTCAGATTTTTCAAGTATTTCCGCGGTTTCTGAGTCTGTAAAATTGTTTCACGTGAAACATGGTGAGTTTTTTCAATCTGAATTGGCTAAAAAAACAGAATGTTTCACGTGAAACATATTATTTCTTATTCTTATAGTTCTTTAATAAACACACAGGTCACAAAAACAACTGCGCACTAACTCATTGCGCGCTAGTGACAATAAAGACGAAGTACAGATGAAGAGCATTAAAATTCGATATGGTTTTAAAAAAAATATATTATCTTTGGTTACTGAAAATAATACGATTCATCTAACCTGCAACTCTACAAGATACTCATCAGTTAATTACTTTCGCCTTCGCTAACGCTCGGCTTCCGTTCTATTAGCACAAGAAGGGAACAAATTATATGGCGGCTATTTTTTAAGTTAAGATTATTAATTGGAAGATAGCGTATTTTAATATAATTTAGCATATTTTAACAACAATTGCTGCAATTTACTTTAAAATACGCTAATATACTATTAAAAGTCGTTATTTTCTACAATATGATCAATAAATATTTTTAGGAAGGCTGGGTTAAAAATGATGTAAATGGGCCTTTCAAACGTAATCTATTTAGCTAAAAAACTGCTAGAAAACAACAACTAAAATGAGAAAAAAATCTTAAAGTATGGTAGAGTAATCAAGTCAAATTTTAGGAATATCCCAGCTTATGAACGAAGAAAAAAATATACCTCAACATTCACCTGAACATCCGCCAGAACACGCGTATGACTCAACCTCGATTAAAGTTTTAAAAGGCCTTGACGCCGTTCGAAAGCGTCCAGGGATGTATATTGGCGATACAGACGACGGCTCTGGGTTGCATCACATGGTGTTTGAGGTTGTTGATAATGCAATCGACGAGGCGCTCGGCGGTTATTGCAATAACATCGTCGTCACAATTCATACAGACGGCTCAGTTTCAGTTAGCGACAATGGTCGCGGCATACCAACAGATATTCACGAGGAAGAAGGCAGATCAGCGGCTGAAGTCATCATGACTGTGCTGCACGCTGGCGGTAAGTTTGATAATAATAGCTATAAAGTTTCAGGTGGATTACATGGCGTAGGTGTCTCAGTTGTGAACGCCCTGTCAAAAGACCTTATTTTAACCATTAGTCAAAATGGTGGTACTTTTCAACAACATTACAAGATGGGTGAGCCACAAAAGCCGCTCGAAAGAATCGGAAACTCAGACAAAACAGGCACAACCGTTCGATTTACACCCAGCGAAGAAATCTTTACTGATGTGGTGTTTCACTACGATATTTTGGCGAGCAGACTGCGTGAATTATCTTTTCTAAATTCTGGCGTTAAAATTACACTCAAAGAAGAATCGACGGGCAAAGAAGATATTTTTCAATACGAGGGCGGGATTAAAGCCTTCGTACAACATTTAAATCGCAATAAAACGCCTGTTAATCAAGATGTCATTTATTTTACGCATGAAAGCGAAGGTATGATTGTAGAAGCTGCGTTTCAATGGAACGATGGATTTCAAGAAACGATTTTTTGTTTCACCAATAATATTCCACAACGAGATGGTGGCACACACTTGGGTGGATTACGCGCGGGATTAACGCGCACGCTGAATAATTATATCGAAAAATGCAATATTTCAAGCAAAATTAAAATTCCAACCGTGGGCGATGACACCCGCGAAGGATTAACGGCGGTTTTATCAGTTAAAGTTCCGGATCCAAAATTTTCATCTCAAACAAAAGATAAATTAGTTTCATCGAATGTTAAGCCGGTTGTTGATAATGCAGTCGCACAGTTTTTAAATGATTTTTTACTTGAAAATCCAGTGCAAGCAAAAGCAATCGCAATGAAAATTTTAGATGCGGCGCGCGCGCGTGAAGCGGCTCGAAAAGCACGCGAAATGACAAGACGCAAAGGCGTTTTAGATATTGCAGGCTTACCAGGAAAATTAGCAGATTGCCAAGAAACCGATCCTGCATTGTGCGAATTGTATTTAGTCGAAGGAGATTCCGCAGGTGGTTCCGCAAAACAAGCGCGTGATCGCAAAAACCAAGCTATTCTTCCTTTAAAGGGTAAAATATTAAACGTTGAGAAAGCGCGTTTTGATAAAATGCTGGCATCCATTGAAGTCGGCACATTAATTACCGCGCTCGGCTGCGGAATTGGTCGCGACGAATATAATCCTGATAAATTGCGATATCACCACATTATTTTAATGACCGACGCGGATGTCGATGGCTCACACATTCGCACATTATTACTCACTTTTTTTTATCGCCAAATGCCAGAGCTCATTGAACGCGGACATATTTATATCGCTCAACCACCGCTTTATAAAGTAAAAAAAGGCAAACAAGAAGTCTACGTCAAAGACGATGAATCATTGAATCAATATTTATTACAACTCGCATTAGATGATGCTAAATTATTTCCGAGCAAATCAGCGCCTGCCATTTCAAGCGCAGCACTAGAAAGCTTAGCGCGTGATTTTTATCGTGCGCAACATGCAATACATCGTTTATCTATTCGCTATCCTAAAATTATTTTACAAAATATGTGTGGTTTTGAAGCATTAACTGTTGCTGATTTACACGATGAAAGCAAAGTCAAAGCTTGGACTGAATCACTATCCAAATTAATGCAAGAAAATAAAGATGATTCAAACGCCGTATTTAAAGTTATGTATAAAAAAGATGAAGTGCATCAACACTATGTTCCTGTGGTAATAGAAGTAAAGCATGGTATTTCAACGGATATTGCATTTGAAAAAGATTTTTTTCACTGCAACGATTATCAATCAATTGCACACTGGAATAAATCGATTCGCAATTTATTAGAAAAAGATGCCTATTTAATTCGTGGCGAACAAACTAAGTCAATTGATAATTTCGAAACAGCTTACACCTGGTTATTGGATCAAGGCAAAAAAGGCTTGGCTATTTCGCGTTACAAAGGCTTGGGCGAAATGAATCCTGAGCAATTGTGGGAAACCACGATGGATCCTGAAGTTCGGCGCTTATTACAAGTGCGAATTGAAGATGCAGTGCAAGCCGACGCGATGTTTACAACATTAATGGGTGATCAAGTTGAGCCACGACGTCAATTTATTGAAGATAATGCGTTGTCTGTATCAAATCTTGATATTTAATTATTGCATTGATAGTATGCGACAATAATTCTTGTATATATGGAGCATGCGTCATGACAAAACCAAAACCTAAAAATTCTAGTTTAGATCCAAGGAAAGTCAAAAAAATAACACGAGCAATAGAAACAGTAGTAATTCCAGCTGTGGCAGTAATATCAGAATCTAAAAAACACGCTGTAACTGAAAATACAATAACAGCAGCAGCAGAAATAGTTCGGCTAACGCCCAATGCGATTATGCCTTACACACCGCCAGCAGCAGATCTTAAGTCTATTCAAACAAACCGGCAAATTGGGCTGTTTCCCGATTTAAAATTATTAACTCCAAACTATATTCACAGACTCGTTGTTGCAGCGGGATCCTTAATGCTTGCCGGCGTAGTATTTTATTATTTAAAAAATTACAGGAAAGAAACAGTATTACCCGCTACTGAAAATCCAGAAACAGTGTCAGAACCCAACGCAAGAGAAATCGCAATGCCAACAGAGACAGTAGGGATCCCACCTGATCCCATTATTAATGCACTAACACAATTTCAAGAAACACCTGCACCAACAACAACAGTAGCAGCAGAAAAAACAAATTACTTAAAACCCGCGATAATAAGCTTACTGGGCGTTGGATTTTTATGCATAGCATATAAATTTTATCAAATTAAAAAAGCGAAAAAATCGGGTGAGTCTAACGCAAATACAGCGCGAGAAGAAAATCTCGATGATTTTGATGATTGCAACACAGAAAAAACAGCGACGCATCCTCAAGCGGGTATAATGCCAGACAGATTTAGCCGATTTGGTTTCTCAGGATCTTCAGGGTGTCCCAAACAAGAAAAAACCGACGAATTTGTATTAGCATAAAATAATTTTTGAAATTAAAGCATACTCAATAGTTTTGGTATGCTTATGTTTTACTATTTTAAAATTATTGGAAATGCTGTTAATATCAAAGCCATTTTTTTCAAATTCAAGATAAATTAATGCGTTATCTTTAAGTAAATTATTTTTTTCTAAAAAAATAATAGCTGATAATATTAAATTTTGCTTAAACGGCGGATCTAAAAATATCAGATCAAATTGCTTATTTAATAAAATCGGGTTGATTGCGAAAAAATCAGAGCAGATAAAATTGATTTCATCTGATGTTAATTTTAAATTTTCAGCATTTAATTTTAAATTATTAATACTATTTTTATGATTTTCTATAAATGTGACATGCTTTGCGCCGCGCGATAAAGCCTCAAAACCTAAAGCGCCACTGCCTGCAAAACAATCTAAACATAGTGAATCAACAATATCATTATTCAACCAATTGAATAATGTTTCACGAATGCGATCATGTGTAGGACGCAAACCAATTGCATCTGAAAAAGTTATTTTTCGTGAGCGAAATTTTCCGGCGATAATGCGAAGTTCAGAATTATTTTTAATGCTCACTAAACCCTCACCCTCACCCTCTCCCGCAACGGGAGAGGGGATAAATTACCGTGGCCCAACGATAACGGTGGCCATTTTATTAGGATCAATATTTTTTTCAAACGCATTTTTGACTTGCTCTGTTGTCACTGCATTAATATTTTGCGCATATACATCAAGATAATTTAACGGTTGATGATAAAATGCAATATTGGTCAAGACTGCCAAAATACCTGAATTCGTGGATAAAGTAAGTGGAAAACGCGCAATTAAATTTTGTTTTGCTGCAGTTAACTCATCTTGTGTAGGTCCTGTTTCAATAAATTTTTTCAAAATAGTTTGCGCCATGGTGAGCGCTGTTTGCGTGGACGCAGCCTTAGTTTGCATTGCGATAATAAAAGGGCCGCGCAATGCCATTGGCTCAAAACCACTGCTAGCAACATAGGCTAAACCATTTTTTTCACGTATTTCATAATATAAAAGCGATGACAGTGGCAAACCACCCAAGACAGCATTGCCGACAATTAACGGGAAAAAATTAGGATTTTGCCGTGTAATGCCCACCTGACCAAGCATAATCGTGCTTTGCTTTAAAGGATATTGAATCTGTGCATTTTTATTTTTGCTTAAATTTTCCGCCATGTTGAGTGTTCGCGCAGCATTGCCGGTTGGTAACGATTGCGCCAATTTTTCTGAAATAGAATTTGCCTGCGCTGTTGTAATATCACCCACTAAAATAATATCTGCGTTTTTGGCAACATAAAATTGCTGATAAAATTGCATTAATTGATGCTGATTCATGGCATTCACATCAGCAATGGTGCCAAGTGGATTATGCGCATACACTGCTGTTCCATAAATTAATTGAAAGAATTGATTTGAAGCCAGCTGCCAAGGATCTTGTTGTTGCGCTTTTAGTTGCGCAACAGTTTGTTCTTTTAGGCGATTAAAAGCGGTAGATGGAAAATTAGCTTCTGAAATTACAGCTTGAAAGGTAGTTAATGCGGGTTCTAAAAATTTAGGCTCTATTAAAGTGCGCAATGAAAGACCTGCCATATCTCGATCAGAAAAATTACCCAATTGCGCGCCGACATTTTCAAATGCGCGCGCAATGCCATCTGCATCTAGATGTTTTGTATTCTCACCAATCATTGCATTGGTTAAACTTGAGAGACCCAAATTATTAGCAGGATCCTCTGCTGAACCCGCATTAAAAACAATTTGAATATCCAGCATGGGTAATTCTTTGCGCTGCACAAAATAAACTTCGGCACCGTTTTTTGTTTCCCAATGCTGTATGTTTAAAACAGGTTGCTCGAGAGAAAAAATAGAAGTAGAGACAAAAATTCCCATTAAAACTAAAATACACCGCATGTTATTTACCTTATTGAGTGGGTTTTAATTCGGCTGTTGTTTCATTTTGCGCAGTCAAATACAGTTGCGCTGCAACTTGAATTTGCAATGGCGTGACCGATTCCATGCGCGATACAAATTGATCCGATGTGCGCCACGATAAACCTGCCATTTCAGGCTCACCTAAATCATCTGCTTGTTTTGATAATGAATCTTTTTTGTAAACATCACTTGCGATTAATTGCGCTTTCACACGATCCAATTCTGCTTGCGTCACCGGCTGTGTTTTTAATTCGTTGATTTCAGACCACAGCGCATTTTTTAAATCGCTCACAGAATGTTTTGCGGTTGGAATGCCGCTTAGGACAAACAAACTTTGATGCAAATCATACAAGCCATAATCCGCATCAGCCGTCACAGCGATTTCCTTTTTGCGCACTAAATCACGCGTTAAACGCGCGCTTTCGCCACTGCTTAATATCGCACTCAACACTTTTAATGCATACAGCGATTGAATTTGTTCGGGTTTTGCCGTTGCCAGTGTTGGCACATTAAATCCCATCATCAAAAAGGGTAATTTTGCGGGTATTGCGACTGTAATAGTGCGCTCGCCCAATGATGCCACTTCAACTCTAGGCTTTAATACGGGAATCGGAATCGGCTTTAAATCACCAAAGTATTTTTGCGCCAACAAATAAACTGCTTCTGGTTTTACATTTCCCACCACAACAATCACAGCATTATTGGGACCATACCATTTTTGATACCACAGACGAACATCATTGATCGACAGATTTTCAACATCAGTCATCCAGCCCACAACAGGATTATGATACGGATTATTCACAAAAGCGGCGGCGGCAAAACGCTCCCAGGTAACGCCTTCTGGTGAATCATCAACGCGCATGCGTCGCTCATCTAACACCACTTGCTTTTCTTTGCTAAAAGCCGCGGGATCTAGTAATAAATTTTGCATGCGATCGGCTTCTAGCTCAAAACACAACGGTAATTGATTGGATAAGATCAATTGATGGTACATCGTGTAATCATCGGTGGTCACCGCATTCTGATCGCTGCCTTGTGCGCTTAATGCTTTATTTAACACGCCTTCTCCAAATTTCTTCGTGCCTCGGAACATCATGTGTTCCAGCATATGAGAAATACCGGTTGTGCCATTATTTTCATAACTACCACCGACTTTGTACCAAATCGAGCTCACCACAACTGGCGCACGGTCATCTTCACGGACAATGAGCTTTAAGCCATTGGATAATTGAAATTCTTTCGTATTTTCGGCAAAAGCAGTCATTGGCGATAAGGCTGGTAATAAGAAAAGAATCAAAACAAATAAACGCACGCTCTTCTCCCTGTGATCATTCAATGTTAGCATTCGAGCAATATTCTAAACGGGTTTAAAAACAAAAGCGAAACAAAACCATGTTATCTTTTTTAAAATCTGAAAAATCCTGGTTGCGGCGATTAGGCGCGGGACTTAAGCGTACTCGGCAAACAATTTCAGATGGCCTGGCTAACCTGGTTCTCGGCAAAAAAACGATTGATGATGAGCTTATAAGCTCGCTTGAAACCTTATTATTAACAGCTGATGTGGGCATTGAATCAACCGATGCTTTGCTTGCGAAAATGACGGATCGCGTCAAACGCAATCAATTATCAGATCCCGCTATTTTAGCCAGTGCTTTAAAAGAAGAAATGATTGTTTTATTAAAACCTTACAATCAGCCATTAATAATCAATCAAAAACCGTTTGTCATCCTCATGGTCGGGATCAATGGCGCTGGCAAAACAACCAGCATTGCCAAATTAGCAAATTATTTTAAAAACCAAGGAAAAACAGTCATGCTGGCAGCAGGCGATACTTTTCGCGCAGCAGCTATCGATCAATTACAAGTCTGGGGCGAGCGGAACAACATACCCGTGATTGCACAGCCTCATGGCGCTGACAGCGCTTCGGTTATTTATGACGCCATGCAATCAGCTCAAGCTAAAAATATCGATGTGTTAATTGCAGACACAGCAGGACGCCTGCATACGCAATCACATTTAATGAACGAACTTAAAAAAATCAAGCGCGTGATTCAAAAAATGAATCCGGATGCGCCACATGAAACCATGCTGATTGTCGATGGCAGCACAGGGCAAAATGCATTAAATCAAGCGCGAGAATTCCATGAAGCCATTGGCTTAAACAGCATCAGTGTGACAAAATTAGATGGTACAGCCAAAGGCGGCATGGTTTTTGCAATCACGCAAGCAACACAATTACCGATTCGATTTATTGGTGTTGGTGAAAGCGTGGAAGACTTAAAGCCTTTTGATGCGGCAGAATTTGTTGACGCGTTATTTTAAGCAGGAGCATTGATGATACATTTTGAAAACGTCAGCAAACATTATGACGGTCATGCAGCATTATCAGATATTTCATTTTCTGTGCTACCCGGGGAAATGGTTTTTCTAACGGGGCATTCAGGCGCTGGAAAAACAACGGCGTTGAAATTAGCGATGCGAATTGAAGCGGTATCACAAGGTCAGATTTATATAAATCAACAACACATACAGCGATTATCAAAACGACAAATACCGTTGCTACGCCGACAAATCGGCATGATTTTTCAAAATCCGCATTTGCTATCAGAGCGCTCTGTTTTTGACAATGTAGCGCTGCCTTTAATTATCTCTGGGTGTTCACAGCGCGAAATTAATCGGCGTGTTCATGCAGCATTAGATAAAGTGGGATTATTGACTAAAGAAAAATTATTACCGCCCGCTTTATCGTGCGGCGAACAGCAACGCGTCAATATCGCACGCGCCGTTGTCAATAAACCCACGATTTTATTAGCTGATGAGCCGACTGGAAATTTAGATCCGCAGTTATCAATGGGTATTTTAAGGCTGTTTGAAGCATTTAATGCGGTGGGCGTCACGGTATTGATCGCGACACATGATTTACCGCTGATTGCAAAAATGCAACACCGCGTTATTACTTTAAAACAAGGTCAAGTGATTGAAAGAAGGAAACCGATTAGTGAGCCAACAGAATTCGTTGAATAAACGACATCCGATTGAGAATTGGTTGTTAAACCATGTTCGCGCATGCAAATTTGCATTGATTGAATTATTGCGCTCACCGATTGCTCAACTCGTGACGATTATTGTTATTTCAATTGCGGTTATTTTGCCGCTTGGATTTTTTGTGGTGCTTAAAAATCTGCAGCATTTAAATTCGAAATGGAATGGCAATACACCCACGATTTCGTTGTATTTAAAAACAGACTACGATCAGGATCAAATTCAAGATTATATTTCACAATTAAAATCAAATAATAAAATCGCGGAAGTGCATTATATTTCACCCGATCAGGGTTTGATTAATTTTGAAAAAACATCTCAATTTGGGGATATTTTAAAAAAATTACCTGAAAATCCTCTGCCGGGCATTGTTACGGTATTACCCACGCTTTCTAATCAAAACCCAGAAGCAATTTCAGCACTATTTACAACACTGAAACAATCGCCATTGGTCGATGTCGCGCAGCTTGATTTGGAGTGGGTAAAGCGTTTGTATAGCGCGATTTCTATCGGCGAAAAAATTACCAATGCGCTTTCTGTTTTATTTGCGATTGGTGTTTTAATGATTATTGGTAATGCATTGCGAATTTCATTGCTGAGTCATCTGCGCGACATTCGTGTTTTAAAATTAATGGGTGCAACCGATGCTTTTATTCGTAGGCCTTTTTTATATCGCGGCGTATTATACGGCGTGCTCGGTGGATTGCTCGCGTGTATTTTATTAAATATATTTATTACTGGCCTAGAAAACCCGGTTTCAAATTTAGCGCAAACTTATAGCACCGATTTTAAATTACAAACATTAAGTTTTTTCAATGGTTTTGTTGTATTACTGTTGTGTGGCCTGCTGGGTTTTATCAGCTCTCTTGTGATTCTCAATCGCTTTTTAGCTCAGGCAGAATCTGTTGATTAGTTGCCATTTTTCGCAGGATTATCGACAGCATTACACCCACGCAAACGGCGATCACCAAATTAGTAAACACAGTTAATAAAAAAGTAGTCATCAAAACAACAATATCAGTGCGTGGCGCATGTTTTGAAATATGCAAAAAACGCTTTACATCACTCATATTATAAGCCACGACAAATAAAATAGCGGCCAATGCACAAAGCGGAATATTGGCAGCATAAGGAGCAAGAAAAATAATGACCATTACAAGCACTGCTGAGTGAATAATGGCAGCAACGGGACTGTTTCCCCCATTGCGAATATTGGTAACGGTTCGCGCGATTGCGCCTGTTGCTGCAAAACCGCCAAACAAAGGCGAAAAAATATTAGCAAGTCCTTGGCCAATTAATTCCTGATTGGAATTATGTCGCATATTCATCATGCTATCTGCTGCAGAAGCTGATAATAATGATTCAATCGCGCCTAATAAAGCAATGGTTAAAGCTGAGCCCATTAAATCTACTATTTTATGAATAGATAATTGTAGAAAATGAAACTCAGGTAAGTGACGTGAAATTCCGCCAAATGCGCTACCAATAGTTGCAATTTGTTTAAAATGAAAAATAGTTTGCAAAATAGTCGCGGCTAACATTGCAACCAATGGGCCTGGAATTTTTTTAAAAATTTTAGGCGTGATTAACATTAAAAATAAACATAAAAAAGCAAGCAAGGTTGTTATTACATTTAAATGTAGAAAAGCATGAGTTAAATATATTATTTTTTGATAAAAATAAGCATTAAGCGGAATGTGAACCGACAAACCAAAAAAATCTTTCCATTCGCCCACAAAAATAATCACGCCGATGCCACCTGTAAATCCAACGATGACGGGGCCCGGAATAAACTTAACAATACTGCCTAATTTAACAAATCCCATAAACAATAAAATAAATCCCGCCATCAATGACGCGATCTGCAATCCCGAAATACCATATTTTGCGGTGATGCCCGCTAAAATGACAACAAAGGCTCCGGTGGGTCCTGCAATTTGCACACGCGTCCCACCAAAAACCCCCACGATAAATGCAGCAATAATCGCGGTATATAATCCCTGCTCAGGGTCCGCGCCTGATGCAATCGCAAATGCCATAGCAAGCGGCAGCGCAACAACCGCGACAATCAAACCCGAAATTAAATTAGGCCACCAATTTTTATTGTTTAATAATCCGGCGCGATAGGCTTCGATAATGGCTAGCATTTTTGATTCTCACTCATTAAAAAAATCATTTATTTCAACTGTCGCGCTCACTAATTCTGAAGCGTATTTATTTTTATGCAATCCGCTTGCTGTGATCATGCAGAGAAAAATCTGTTTTTTGGTTCGCGTAATGGATTTAAATATGTCAATCCTATTATTTAATGCAGCCGCATAGCTTTTATCAATTACAAATGGCTTATCTGAATATTTAATCTCGCAAACGGAAATAGCATCGTCTGATCTATCAAATAATAAATCAATTTGCGCACCTTGATTGTTTTTATTATCACGAGGCACATATCGCCATGCGCCAATTTTGGAAGCGACTTTAATTTTCAATGCATTTTTAATATGGGACACGTGCTTATAGCAAACCGATTCGAACGCGTAACCACGCCAAGATTGAAATCGCGGCAGTTGAATTAATTGCAGCCAATAATTACCGTCTTGAATTTCCAATTCGATATTATTTTTTTCAACTTCAATCCACTGCAAATAAAAAATTAAATATTCGTCAGTGATTCGATAAAAAGTTCCGCGTTTAGCATTTTCAATTGGCAAAAAACTTTTGATAAATCCCACGGTTTCTAAATCCTTTAAATAACCTGTTAAGGCACCGCCTTTATCATTCAGACGAATTTTTTTTTCAATAATACTTCGGCTAGTACCGTGTCGATTTTGCGATATTATTCTTATTATTTCTTCATATTTTTCTGGCTTTTTAAATAGGGAGGCCAGTAATTTTTCAAATTCATTAAATAATGGACTACTGGTTTGAAAACAGAGTTCATTAATATTTTCCGAAACTGATAAATTTTTATTCAGTTGATTTAAATAATACGGCACACCACCCAGTACAAAATAAATTTCCATTATTTGTTGATTAGATAATTTAAATGTTTTGTGCGTTAAAAATTGCTTTGTTTCAGATAAACTAAATGGTGCAAGCTGGATCCGATTAGTGATTCGATTATGTAAACCGCCTTTATTATGGATAATTTTCTTGACAATCCACGATGCGCTAGAACCGCAAATTATAAGTTTAATTTTTTTATTATCATTCCAAAAACGGTTCCAATAGTATTCCAGTGCTTGCAATAATCGAGATCTGGGAGTTGCCATCCATGGGAACTCATCCATAAATAAAATAACGGGCTCATTAGATTTTTGAAATTCAACTGCATTGGTTAACGCTTCAAATGCCCTCATCCAATTACCGGGCGTTTCAACTTTGGCGCCGCCGTAAAAAACACGACCAATTTCTTTTGAAAATTCTTCGAGATGCTCTCGAAGCTTCCCATTTTGAATTCCTGTAACGCGAAAAAAAACGCAAGGAATTTTTTCAAAGAAAGTTTTAATTAAATAAGTTTTTCCAATTCTTCTTCTGCCATATACGATTAAAAACTCAGCTTGATCTGATTCAATCGATCGAGTTAATATTGCGATTTCTTTCTGCCGTGCAATTAGCATGTCTGGTTATCTTGTTAGGTGATGTTTATAGGGGAACGGATAATATATTATAAATTTCCCTATGGCACAATAAGCTTTTTCTAAAATTTTTGTACTTTTTGGGCTTTTATGCTAGTATTTCCAGCTCAAAATAAATAAATCGGGTATGGGATTAAATGGAAAACATCTTAAAAAACAAAGCGTTAGTTGCAGCCTCAGGCGGCCTGTCCGTCGGGAGTCTGGGTGCTTATGTTCACTGGGTGAACCAAATTCCACTGTTAACTGACGAAGAAGAAAAAGATCTGGCAACTCGTTTTCATCAACATAATGATTTAAAGGCGGCACGAAAATTAGTGCTATCTCATCTGCGGTTTGTGGTTAAAGTTGCGCGAGGCTATGCAGGTTACGGCTTGCCAGAAGCAGATTTAATTCAAGAAGGCAGCATTGGTCTCATGAAGGCGGTAAAACGCTTTGATCCAAAAATTGGCGTACGATTGGTTTCTTTTGCAGTTCACTGGATCCGCTCTGAAATACACGAATATATTATTCGCAACTGGCGCATTGTTAAAATCGCAACCACCAAAGCACAACGCAAATTATTTTTTAATTTACGCAGAGCATCAAAAGTAAGCGGTTGGTGTAGCGATGATGAAGTGAACACCGTTGCAGAAGCTTTAAATGTGACGCACAAAGATGTTCGTCAAATGGAAATGCGCTTAAACAGCCACGATCAATCCTTTGAGCACATGTCATCTGATAGTGAAGATGATGATAAAAGCTGGCAAGCGCCTGTTAATTTCCTTGAAGATAAAAGCGCAAATCCTGAAAATGCCTTAGAATCTGACAACTGGGAAAATGACCAACAACAAAAATTACATCACGCGATGAAAATATTAGATGCGCGCAGCCAAGATATTATTCAACAACGTTGGCTCAACGATAAAAAATCAACATTACAAGATTTGTCGAAAAAATTTAATGTCTCGATGGAACGTATTCGCCAGCTCGAACAAATTGCCATGGAAAAAATGCGTAATCACATGCAAACAGAAGCGCATGCATAATTTTTTTATTTCTGCTTACGCAACGGCTTGCGATTGGGATGCGCAATCTGAAATCGCTTATTTTAAAGCACTTTCAGGCAATTCAAAAATAATAGGCATTGAACATCCTTTTATTCCTAATTCAGAAAAATACAATTTTAATTTTTTAAAAAACAATATACCTAATCACTGGTCGATTATTATTACGCTCGTTCCTGCCACCATGCTGGAATTAAAAAAAAATAATTATTTTGGATTAGCGTCTATAAACGAAACAGGAAGAACGGCGGCTGTAAAATTAATGGAAGAAACCAGCGCTTATATTAAAGATTTAAATAATTTATTTGGAAGAAAAATAGTAAAGGCTGTTCATTTTCAATCGGCGCCAAAAAATAATACAGAAGAAATTCGCGGCAATGCAGTAGCACTTAAAAAATCACTTCAAGAAATCAGTCATCTTGACTGGCATGATACAAAATTAAATTTAGAGCATTGCGATGCTTACACCCCCAATTTTTTACCTCAGAAAGGTTTTTTAAGACTAGAAGATGAGATTGAAATACTGTCAGGCATCAATAATAGTGGAATTGTTTTAAATTGGGCGCGATCTGCTATTGAGGCACGTTCAGCTGATCATGTTTTAAAGCATATTCAGCTGACTCAAAATGCAAATCTGCTCAAAGGCTTTTTCTTTTCTGGCTGCGATACAAGCTGGAAAGACAATCACTTGCCGCCTGTCGATAGCTTACTATCACAAACCGAAATTCAGCGTTGTTTTGAATTGCTTAATCAGCCTATTTATTTGGGTATAAAAATCTCAAATCAAACTGAATTAAAAACAGTGGCTCAATCTATTGCGTTAAATTTTAAGGCAATTGATGCGCTGTCTTAAACCTCATCCAACTCTTATTCACAAAAGTATACAGCTCTAAGTAATTGATTTTAAAAGAGTTATAAATGTTATGCACATATTAACAACCATTAAGCCTGTTTACAAAGCATGATAAATAACTTGATGATTATTAGATAAAAATCCGATATAGTTGAGGCTATTTTTCGGCATCAACAATTTAAACAACTCAACGCAAACAACCAAAAGGAAATTTTTGTGAAAACAATATTAACATCTTCTGTTATCGCTTTAGCTTTAATGACAAGCGCAGCATTAGCTGATACAACACCAGCAGCGCCAGCAGCAACACCGACAACAACCGCAGCAGCTGTTATGCCAGCTGCTGCATTTACGCCTGATCAAGTAACGCAATTACATCAAATCATTCATGACTATTTAGTGGCTGATCCACAAGTATTGGTTGATGCATCAAAAGCACTGCAGGCACAACAAGAACAAAAAATGCAAAGCGTTGCCATGACTGCTATTCAAACCAACAAAGCCGCTTTATTCAATGATGCTAATTCACCAACACTTGGCAGCAAAACCGCACCTGCAATTTTGGTTGAATTCTATGACTACCAATGTGGTCATTGTAAAGAAATGGCGCCTCTCGTTGAAAAATTAATTAGCACTGATAAAAATCTACATGTTGTCTTTAAAGAACTGCCTATTTTTGGACCCGTATCAAAGTTGGCTGCCGAAGCAGCATTGGCGTCTGCAAAACAAGGTAAGTTTTATGCTTTCCATAATTTGTTATTAAGTGCAAATGGCGCATTAACAAAAGAAAAAATAATGGAATTGGCACGAAAAGCAGGTTTAAATGTTGAGAAATTAGAAACAGAAATGAAATCGCCCGCAATAGATAATGAAATTCGCGCGAATTTTCAATTGGCGCAATCCATGCAATTAATCGGCACGCCAACATTTGTGATTAGCAACCAAGCACAAACGACATTCCGCTATATTCCAGGCGCAACGTCACTTGAAGATTTGCAAAAACAAATTCAGGCTGTTGGCTAAATGATATCTCTTACATTTCAAGAGATTATCTTAAAGCTTCAGCAATTTTGGTCTCAACAAGGCTGTGTGATTTTACAGCCGCTGGATTCTGAAGTAGGGGCTGGGACATTTCACCCAGCCACTTTTTTGCGCGCAATCGGCGAACAACCGTGGCGCGCTGCTTACGTTCAGCCTTCGCGTCGCCCAGCCGATGGGCGTTATGGCGAAAATCCCAATCGATCTCAGCATTATTATCAATTTCAAGTGGTATTAAAACCCTCACCAGACAATATTCAGGAATTATATTTAGATTCCTTGCGCGCATTGGGGATTGATTTATTGTTACACGACGTGCGATTTGTTGAAGATAATTGGGAGTCGCCCACGTTAGGCGCGTGGGGTTTAGGCTGGGAAGTGTGGCAAGACGGCATGGAAATTACGCAGTTTACTTATTTTCAACAAGTCGGCGGCATTCCGTGCAAGCCTGTCACTGGCGAAATTACTTATGGGTTAGAAAGATTGGCGATGTTTTTGCAATCCAAAGATAATATGTATGATTTAATTTGGACGACGGGCCCACAAGGTATTGTGACGTATGGCGATGTTTTCCGTCAAAATGAAGTTGAAATGTCGGCCTATAATTTCGAACATGCAGACACTAAAAAATTATTTGAATTATTTGATTACTATGAGGCGGAAGCCTTAAGATTATTAGAATTAAATTTACCATTAGTTTCCTACGAGATGGTTTTAAAAGCCTCGCATACTTTTAATTTACTCGATGCACGTCAGGCTATTTCTGTCACAGAAAGACAACGCTTTATTTTGCGTGTTCGCAAATTAGCGTTTGGTGTTGCGAAAATTATCAGCGCAAGCAAAATGACATAAAAGAAAAATGGCCCAACAATATCTTTTAAATAATATATATGTTCTTTTTAAAAAAACTGCTTATCAAGCTGGCATTGTTGGGACCTCGTGCGCTATATTATACACATCAGAAAAGCAAAATAATTTAAATAAACGATGGTATTTTAGTTTATCAAAAGAACAGCAAAGAAAATTTTATAACAACTGCCCAGAACAAATATTGGGCCCTGCAACTGATACATGGGGAGTTATGTTTCGTATGCCAGGTTGTCATTTGACTTGCAAACCAATCGTGCCGTATGAAGAAAGCATTGCAAAGCGGTTAAAATAGAAGATAGGAAATATTAATGGGCCAAAATGAGCAGATAACTTTAAACCAGCATTACGCCAACACATTAATTGCCGCTGGATCGTCTGGCTTTATTGGCGCTTTCTCAACATTTATTTTTGCTTCGATAAAAAAGCGTTTGCAAAGCGGGCAAGCATTACCCAGCATTACAAAAATGGGTCCGCGCGCTTGGCTTGCTGAAACTTTTCGAGGGTCAATTAATTACTCGTTTTGCTTTACACCCCCTTCAGTCATTCAGCAAATGTCAGATGAGTATGGAAAAGAAAAAGATGGTTCAGGAAACGAATCGAGTCAGCTTCTTAAAACATTATTTTCAGGTGCAATTGGTGGCATTGCTTCAACAGTGATTGAAAATATTTTGTTGCAACAACAATTGCAAAAGGCAACTGCGTCACAAGCAACAATGGCTCTGATAAATCAATCTTCAACGCGGCTATTTCGCGGCATTAAATTAATTATGATTAGAGAAGCCATGTTTGGTTATTGTTATTTAAAAGGCGTGAAACAAGCGGGCAATTATGCAACTCAGCATTTTGGTGAAAATTATGTAGCGCCAGCTCAGATAATAGTTGGTATTCTCGGCGCATTAGCATCGCATCCGGTTGACACAACCGCAACTATTATGCAGCGATATGATTACACCACAAAACAAGCCGCAAGACACTTAATGGAACAGCCAAATCCCCTTAAATCTTTTTATCGAGGCGGATTAACTAGAGTTTGTTTGTTTACAACCGCTGTTTTTGTTATCAGCAGAACGCAACAAGCTGTTATGACACGCCTGGAAAACTAAAAGTACGGTATTGCAAAATAAATAAATCGGCAGTAATGTGTTCCATCTTAATTTTTTAAATGGAGCCTTTATGGAAAACAATCTTACGATTTTTGAAAATTATAATATCCGCAGAATTTATGATGAAAAAACGCAAACCTGGTTATTTTCAGTGATTGATATTATTCAAGCATTAATAGATCAGCCAGATTTTCAATTGGCTAGAAATTACTGGAAAGTGCTAAAAAATCGCCTGAATAAAGAGGGAAGTGAAACGGTTACAAATTGTAACCAGTTGAAAATGCCAGCCGAAGACGGAAAATCGCGACT
Organism: Gammaproteobacteria bacterium; assembly: GCA_023266215.1. Taxonomy (GTDB): domain Bacteria; phylum Pseudomonadota; class Gammaproteobacteria; order Coxiellales; family Coxiellaceae; genus JAHFRQ01. Next base: position 250,513 of record JAHFRQ010000002.1, read on the forward strand.
TACGGACGTTGCAACCGCAGAAACGCTTTTGCGCCTCATTCAATCCGTTCCCAGCCCCAAAGCTGAGCCCATTAAACTGTGGCTTGCCAAAGTAGGGTATGAACGTATTCAAGAAATGTCTAACCCTGAGCTTTCTTTAAATCGCGCAAGAGAAACTTGGCAAAAACATGGTCGAAGTGAAAAATGGATCCAACAAAGAATGACCGGTCAAGAAACTCGCAATAAGCTAACGGATTATTGGAAAAACAACAATGTCAAAGAAGGTGATGAGTTTGCAATCTTAACTAATATTATTCATCAAGAATGGTCAGGAATTTCTATCAAAGAGCATAAAAAGCTAAAAAAACTAGAAACTCAAAATCTACGCGATCACATGTCAGAAGCAGAGCTTATTTTTACAGCCCTTGCTGAATTATCAACGCGCCAGATTGCAGAAACGATTGAAGCAAAAGGCCTTGCTGAAAATAAAGTGGCGAGTAAAAAAGGTGGTAAAATTGCAAAACAAGCAAGATTAGAATTAGAAAAAACAACGGGAAGAAAAGTGGTGACAGCAAATCATCAGGCTTCTTCGATAAAATAAAAAAATAAACAAACTACAAGAGGTATTTTATGTCCATTTTTAAAGTTGAAATCGTTCCTGTTAAATTAGAGCCGCATCCTAATGCAGATACTTTATCAATTGTAAAAGTATTTGATTACGCTGTTTGTGTTCGTACAGCGGATTGGCAAGATAAAACCATGGGTGCGTATATTCCACCTGATAGCGTAGTGCCCAATAACGAAAAATTTGCATTTTTAGACGGAAAAACGCGCATTAAAGTGCGAAAATTACGTGGTGTTGTTTCGATGGGATTATTAGTGCCTGCGCCAGCAGGCTCGGTCGTTGGTGATGATGTGACAGAATTATTAGGTGTTACACATTACGAGCCGCCATTACAAAATGCCAAGACAGGGGGTGAAGTAGAAAGCCCGCCACAAGGCATCGCAGCGCCAGCGTATGATGTTGAAAACATGCTGCGTTTTGCAAGCTTATTTCAAGAAAATGAACCTGTGCATGTTACAGAAAAAATTCATGGCGCCAACTCACGGTATGTTTTTCATGATAATCGCATGTGGTGTGGTTCAAAAAATGAATGGAAAAAACAAGATGATGAAAATTTATGGTGGCGCGCGTTGTCGCAAAATCCTTGGCTTGAAAATTACTGTAGAAATAACGCGGGTGATGTAGTGTATGCAGAAGTTTTTGGAAGTGTGCAATCGTTACGATATGGCTTAAAACCAGGTATTTATCAAATTCGGGTATTTGATATTTTACGTAATGGCAAATTTTTATCTGTCGATACGCTGCTTGCTATTCCAGATATCAAATTAGTGCCATCACTGGGAATACATCCTTTTGACTTAGAAAAATTAAAAGTCATGGCGGAAGGTAATTCGCTGATTGAGGGCGCGAATCATATTCGCGAAGGCGTTGTTGTACGCCCGATGACCGAACGATATACCAATGAAATCGGAAGGCTGCAATTAAAAATAATTTCCAATGCGTATTTGGAGCATGGGTAATCATTCTCAAGCCCCTCTTGAGAACTCGCAGGAGGGTGGGGAATCGAGTTTTATGAACCAGCACAACACCGTAAAAAAATGCAGACATCAAATCATATCTTAACTAATTGAAAAATATAATATTTTATTCTATACCCTGCATTTTAGCCAAGTTGTGGCTAAAATAACCCTGTCTTTTAGCCATGCTATGGCTAAATTAACCTTGTATTTTTGCCAAGTTATGGCTAAAATACAAACATGAAAAATACAATGCATCGCGATATCGAACAAGAGCTGCTTCGCTGGAAAAATCAAAAACATCCCATGCCGATATTATTGCGCGGCGCCCGTCAGGTTGGTAAAACATTTGTGGTTGAAAAATTTGCGAGGGAACATTTTAAATATATTGTTTCAATTAATTTTGAATTACATCCTGAAATGAATCAATGCTTTAAAAATCTGGAACCAGATGAAATTTTAAAATCCATTTTTTTATTGACGGGTCAAAAAATTGAATCACAAACGACATTATTATTTTTAGATGAAATTCAAACCTGTCCCAATGCTATTTTGGCGTTGCGTTATTTTAAAGAAAAAATGCCAGCGCTGCATGTCATTGCGGCGGGCTCTCTTTTAGAATTTACTTTAAATAGTGATGACTTTAGAATGCCGGTTGGACGCATTCAATCAATTTATTTAAAACCATTTTCATTTAAAGAATTTTTAAGTGCGAGTGGCAACCAGCAATTACGTGAATGGATTGAAAAAATTGATCTGACATCTGAAATACCCGAAATAATTCACGCGAAACTATTAAAGTTGGTGCGTGATTATATTGTTTTAGGTGGAATGCCAGCTGTTTTGCAGCGTTATTTTACAGATCAGGATTATATTGAATGTCAAAATATTCAAACTGCTTTATTAAATACTTATCGAAATGATTTTGGGAAATACGCTAAAAAAACAGATCATCGCTATTTACAAGCACTGTTTGAAAAAATTCCGGGTCTTGTGTGTGATGATTTTAAATATTCAAAAGTTGATCCTGATATGCGTTCACGTGATATCAAAGAAGCTTTGAATATGCTTAAAAATGCAGGATTAATTTATCCCGTTTATTGCACCAGCGCATCGGGTGTTCCACTTATTAGTTTAATTAATGAAAAAAAATTCAAACTATTATTTTTAGATACAGGCTTAGTAACACGCGCTGGAAAAATGAATGTGGAGTTATTATTAAATGAAGATTTAATGCTCATTAATCGCGGAAAAACAGCGGAGCAATTTGTGGGGCAAGAATTATTATCGTATGACTCTTATCGTGATGAAGCAGCCGTTTATTTTTGGTCTCGTGAAGAGCGTGGCAGCATGGCGGAGCTCGATTTTGTCACAACGGTTGATGCCAATATCATTCCAATCGAAGTAAAGGCCGGCGTCACGGGACGCTTAAAATCACTTAAAATGTTTATGGAAGAAAAAAAAGTGAAATTAGGTGTACATATTTCACAACAACCATTGAGTTATACTGAGAATGTTCTATCATTGCCACTATATATGATTGGCGAGTTATCTCGAATGTCAAAATCATTGCTTTATTAGATGGAAAAAACATGTCCACCCAAGACTTACTGCTAGAAATCGGCTGCGAAGAACTACCCGCTTCTGCACAAATTAATTTATCAGCGGCCTTATCAGCTTTGCTATCAAAAAACTTAGCAGAAGCGAATTTACCGTATGAAAATATCAAAATATTCGCAACACCAAGACGACTGGCTGTCATTGTCAATGGGCTGGCAGATAAACAACCGCCGGTTGAAATTGAGCGACAAGGCCCTGGTTTTGAGCAAGCCTACGATAAACAAGGCACGCCAACGTTAGCCTGTTTGGGTTTTGCAAAATCATGTGATACCTCGGTTGATCAATTAACTGTAAAAGAAACCGAAAAGGGCAGGCGCGTTATTTGCATCACTAAAAAACCAGGCGCAAATACAAGCGATATATTAGCTGAGCTCGTAACTAAAGTAATTTCAGCGCTCCCCATGTCAAAACCCATGCGCTGGAATAATCATGATATTGCTTTTATTCGACCCGTGCACTGGGTTGTATTACTATTTGGTGAGGCATTAATTCCGGCTAAAATTTTGGGTCAAGACACTGTTCGCGAAACACAGGGTCATCGTTTTCATCATCCCAAACCCATTCGTATTTCAAAACCTGCTGATTACAGCATGCTGCTTTATTCTCAAGGATTTGTGATTGCCGATTTTGAAACGCGTAAAAAACGCATTGAAAAATCGATTCAACAAATAGCGGGTGATGGCAACCATGCTGTTATTAATCCTGATTTACTAAACGAAGTAACGGCATTGGTTGAATGGCCGGTGGTATTGCGCGGGTCTTTTGATAAACGTTTTTTAGCGGTGCCCAAAGAAGCTTTGATTTCTGCATTAGAAACACATCAAAAATGTTTTCCGATTGAAAATACACAAAACCAATTGCAACCTTGTTTTATTTTAGTCAGCAATATTGATAGCAAAAATAAAGAATTAGTCATTCAAGGAAACGAAAGGGTTGTTCGCGCAAGATTATCTGACGCTGAATTTTTTTACAATCAAGATTGTAAAAAAGCATTAATTGATTATTTGCCTCGTTTAGATAATCTGGTTTTTCAAGATCAATTGGGCAGCTTAGGTGATAAAACCAAAAGATTAGTAAAATTAGCTGATTTTATTGCTAAAAAAATAAATGCACATTGTGACGCAACAAAACGCGCAGCATTATTATCAAAATGTGATTTGGTAACGGGGATGGTCGGCGAATTTCCGAATTTACAAGGCACTATGGGATATTACTATGCGTTAAATAATCAAGAATCTGAAATAGCTGCAAATGCTATTAAAGAATATTATTTTCCTAAATTTTCGGGGGATATTTTACCGGCTAGCTTAGAAGGCGCTGCTTTAGCGCTAGCAGATCGCTTAGATACTTTAATGGGTATCTTTGGTGTTAATCAATTACCAACAGGTGACAAAGATCCTTTTGGTTTGCGTAGATCTGCGCTGGGAATTTTAAGAATTTTAATAGAAAAAAATCTAAATTTAGATTTAATGGATATACTAAGGGAAACTGAAAAATTATATAACATAAAACTTCCCAACAAATCAGCTGTTCAAAATGCGTTTGATTTTATCATGACGCGATTAAAATCAAGTTATATCGAAAAAAATATCTCGCCTGAAATTTTTGAGGCTGTGCTGGCATCCAAAACAACCTCACCCGTTGATTTTGATTTGCGGTTAAAAGCCGTTGTGCAATTTCAAACATTGCCAGAATCAAGTAGTTTAGCCGCAGCCAATAAGCGCGTTAGTAATATTCTAAAAAAAGAAGAAAAAAATAATGCGCATAAAAAAATAAATGAAACTTTATTTGAAGGCAATGCTGAAAAAGTATTGTATCAAACGCTTATTTCAAGAGAAAAAATAGTCAATAATTTATATCAAAATTCAGATTACACGGGTGCCTTAACAGAGCTATCCACATTGAAAGATCCAGTTGATCAATTTTTTAATGACGTGATGATTATGGCAAAAGATGAAAAAGTACGGCAAAACAGATTAGCGCTGTTGGGTTCAATACGCGCGCTATTATCAAAAGTCGCTGATATTTCGCTTTTACCATCATGAATATCCGCGCAACGGCTGCCAAAATTATTCAATCGGTTTGTTTTCGGGGCGTCTCACTGACCGATGCTTTTGATAAAAACTTAGCGGCCCATAAAAAAGAAGAATTAGGCTCTATTAAACAACTTTGTTTTGGGACGATTCGATACTGGTTTCAATTACAAGCTATTTTAAATTTATTATTAGAAAAACCACTTAAAATTAAAGACGGTGATATCAATAGTTTAATTTGTATTGGTTTATTTCAAATATTTCACTGTGATATTCCTGATTATGCGGTTGTCAACGAAACAGTGACAGCAGCAAGACATCTAAACAAATTATGGGCCAATGGCTTGATTAATAAAATTTTACGAATGGCTATTGAAAATAATGAATTTTTATTTGAAAAAATAAAGTCAGATTTATCGGCGCAATATTCTCATCCACATTGGCTGATTAAGAAAATAAAATGTGCATGGCCCGATCACTGGATTGAAATTCTAGAATCAAATAATCAGCAAGCACCGTTATTTTTACGTGTTAATACACAATTAATTTCTTGTGAGCAATATTCTCAACTTTTAACTAAAAATAATATTAGTCATCAATTAATTTCTGATTTACAAAATGCACTTAAATTAAATCAAGCGTGTTCTGTTGATCAAATTCCGGGTTTTTTTGAGGGTTTGGCGAGCCTGCAAGATTTAAGTGGTCAGCAAGTTTTAAAGTATCTTGATATTTTACCCAATCAAATTATTTTAGATGCCTGTGCCGCGCCTGGCAGCAAAACAACGCATATTGTAGAAGCACATTCTGATATTAATAATATTACCGCGATTGATTTATATTCTAATCGATTAAATAAAATTAAAGAAAATATTAAAAGATTAAAATTATCAGATAACATTATTACCTTAATTTCTGCTAATGCAGCTGATAAAAAAACCTGGTGGAGTGGTATTTTATTTGATCGAATATTGGTTGACGCGCCTTGCTCTGCAACGGGTGTTATTAGAAGACATCCTGATATTAAAATATTACGAAAAGAAACTGATATTGAAAATTTAGCAGCGCAGCAGCTTAATTTATTAAATTCTTTATGGGAAACACTTAAAAACTCTGGAAAATTAATTTATACAACCTGTTCTATTTTACCCAATGAAAATGATCAAGTTATTCAACAATTTTTAGAAAAACATCCTGACGCCAAAATTATCCCGATTGAAAATAGTTGGGGGATCCCAACGCAATACGGTCAGCAAGTCTTAACAGGTGATCGTAATCGCGATGGGTTTTATTACGCGATATTATTAAAAATTTAAGTTTTCATAAACACAGCAAGCACATCACACTCAGCACTGTGTAAAACAGCATTGGTGGTTGAGCCTAGTAAAATACGAACGCCATGTCTGCCGTGGCTGCCCATAATAATTAAATCTGCGTGAACCTCTTTTGCAGAGTCAATGATATTATGTTTAGCGGGGCCCATTTTTACGATCTGATCTGATTCTGCAACAGATAAATTTTTCCCGATTTTTTTCAATAATTCTTTTGATTCTTTTAGAAGCTCTGTTTCTACATCCACGCCGCCTGCCATGCTATAAGCCGCGCCAAAATTAGCCAACTCCTCAATGCTATGAATCAATGTTATTTTAGCTTGAAACTGAGCAGCCAATGTTTTTGTTTTTTCAATAATCTTTTGATCACTTTCAGGTATAAGTTCAAGCGCTAACAAAATATGTGAATAGGTTTTCATAAAATAATCTCTAGGTTGAATTAAAAAACTATTCTATGTGATTTCACACTGAAGTAAAACGCACAACTCTGTGGATAAGCCCAGCGTTTAACAGTGAACAGGGTGGTGACAAAAAATGAGCTAAAGTTATCCACAGGTTTATCAGGGGGTGAATACCGACTTTTCACACACCATAAATAAATACACAACTAATTGATTATAAAGGATTATTTATACATATCCACAGATTTAAACCTATACAACTATAGCTATTATCTCTTAAGAATAAGATATTAATAATAGAGAAATAAATTGAGATTTTTTAAACTTAACTTTATGATGGATCGCTTAACTTCAAGGATTTAAGGATCTAACTATGTCTTCACTAAAAATACTTATAATTAGCACAATAGTTGCTATGCCTGCGGCTTGTATTGCTTTAACAGCAGCACCCGTTGCGTCTATCGTAACGCAAACACCACTTTGGCATTGCACTGCAAAGAACGAAAATAATGCTTACTGGTATCAATATGGCGCAACGCAAACACAAGCAAAATCAGCGGTTGAAAAATTATGTCGTCATGGTAAAAAAGACTCTTGTGATATATTTTGCATGCCACCTGAGGTGTATTACCGGTGTACAGCAACAGATTCACCTGTTAAGCCTACGGATGTGAAAGGAGTATGGCATTGGAGCTCGTATAGCAGACAGGTTGCGATTAACGGCGCTCGCGATGCTTGCCGTCATAACAGCCAGATCGGCGGCTGTTATGTTAATCCTGATATGTGTGTATCATCATAATAAAATAAAAAATTAATGGTCGGAGAGAATAATGCGTGTTTTTTTTCAAGTAATAATTTTAGCAATTAGTTTTCTAATACTAACGGGTTGTGCTGAACTATCCAGCACAATGAATGATATCTCGAGCAAACATCAAGAAAGTGGATCACAAAACGTGGGTGCAGTCCAAGCGCCTAGTTGTGAAAACTGGTGTCATAACGGCTGGTGCTCAACACACTGCGCCAATACTGCAAATGGGGATCAGTATTAATAATATTAACCCAGTGATTTTAATTGGTGGCTCAGGTACGCGCTTGTGGCCGTTATCACGCGTTAATTATCCAAAACAATTTATTAAATTCAGCGGTGCTTATTCTTTATTTCAACTCACTTTATTACGTTTGAATAACATTGAAAATATTAATCAAATTTATTTAGTCGTCGGAGAAAACAATTATTTTTTATGTCTTGAGCAATTGCGCGAATTAAATTTAAAAAATATTGAAATGTTAATTGAACCGGTGGGTCGAAACACAGCGCCCGCGATTGCTGTCGCAGCAGAAGCTATTAAAAAAAAATCAGGTGATGCTCAATTAATGCTGGTTTTGCCGTCTGATCACCAAATTAAAGATACTGAGAAATTTGCAGAATCTATCAATCAAGCCGTAGAATTTGCCAAAGATAAAATAATTCTTTTTGGGATAAAACCAATAGAGCCTTCAACTGCTTATGGTTACATTCAAACAGAAAACAAAATTAACAATAAAACAGGTAATAAAACAATACCTCTTAAAGTAGAAAAATTTTTAGAAAAACCAGATTTAGAAAAAGCAAAAATATTAATATCAAAACAAAACTGCTTTTGGAATAGCGGCATGTTCTTTTTTTCAGTTGATGTTATTGTAAATGCAATAGAAAAGCATGCGCCTGAAATAAATGAATTGGCTAAAAATTCGCTTGATAAAGCAATAAAAGAAGGGTGCGCCACTTATCTCAATAAAACAATATTTTCAAAGATGCCTAATATCGCAATCGATATTGCTGTCATGGAAAAAACAGATAACGCTTTTGTTTTTAAATTAAAATCTGATTGGTCTGATTTGGGTGACTGGAATTCAGTTTCTAAAAATGAAGCCTATGATATTAACGGTAATGTTAATATTGGAAATATTTTGACGATAAATACAAAAAACTCGTATTTAAACTCACCCAATAAATTATTAGCCACTATTGGCGTGGATAATTTAGTTGTTGTGACAACACGAGACAGTGTGTTAGTTGCAAATAAAAATCAGACACAGGATGTAAAAACACTCGTTAATCTGCTAAAAAACAGTAATTTTTCAGAGTGTATTGAGAACGATTTAAAAGTATTTCGCCCGTGGGGTAGTTACGAAAATGTAGTTGATCTAGATAATTTCAAAGTAAAACATATTATTGTTAAACCAGGCGGGAAGTTGTCGCTACAAATGCATCATCAACGTTCGGAGCACTGGATTGTAGTAAAAGGTATTGCTGATGTCGTGTGCGGCGAGAAAAATTACGAGGTGTATAAAAACGAATCGACCTACATCCCAAAAAAAACAAAGCATCGCTTAATGAATTTGCAAGAAACACCTCTTCATTTAATTGAAGTTCAAGTCGGTGATTATCTAAAAGAAGATGATATCATTCGATTTGACGATATTTATGGACGAAGCGCATATGAAAAAATCACTTAAAGTATTAATCACTGGCGGCGCAGGTTATATTGGCTCGCATATGGTTTTGAAATTATTAGAAGCAGGTCATCAACCTGTTATTGTAGATGCATTGTTAAATAATATGAAATCATTGGCGCCTGAAAATATTATTATTCATCAGTTTAATCTTAACGAAAAAGAAAAACTAGATCAGCTATTAAAATCAGAAAAAATAGATGTCGTCATGCACTTTGCCGCTTTTATTGAAGTGGGAGAATCTGTTTTTCACCCCGATAAATACTATAAAAATAATTTTGTTAATACGCTCACTTTATTAGAAACCATGCAAAAAAACAACATTAAACACTTTATTTTTTCATCGACTGCTGCAATTTTTGGTGAGCCACAATATTTGCCGGTTGATGAAAAGCACCCGAAAAATCCAATGAGTCCTTATGGCTCAGCAAAATTAATGTGCGAAAATATTCTAAAAGATTTCGATACAGCTTATGGATTAAAATCAGTTTGTCTGCGATATTTTAACGCAGCGGGTGCTGACCCATTATTACGAACAGGATATCACTTAGAACGCAGTAGCCATTTAATTCCAAGAGTTTTGCAAGCCGCAGAAAAAAAAGAAATTATCGAAGTTTATGGTCGTGATTTTGATACGATTGATGGAACAGGAGTGCGGGATTATATTCACGTGATGGATTTATGTGATGCCCATTTGCTTGCTATGCAGTATTTAATTCAAGGCGGTGATAGCAAGGTTTATAATTTAGGAAATGGGCGCGGTTTTTCTGTGCAGCAAGTGATAGATGCTGCTAAAAAAATAACACAACAAGAAATCAAAATAAAAAATACAGCACGCCGCGAAGGAGATCCTGCGATTTTATATGCTGACTCAACATTAATTCAAAAAGAATTAAATTGGAAACCACAATACCCTGAGCTTGACACTATTTTAAAACATTCATGGGCTTGGGAAAAAAAGAATAACAATTAATGTATGCAAGAGACTAAAATAAAATCACATCAACCCCTTGCGCGTCGCATGCGCCCACAGTCCATTGAACAATTTTTTGGGCAATCTCATTTACTGGGATCAGGAAAACCACTTAATTTAGCCATAAAACAAGCAAAATTACATTCAATAATTTTATGGGGACCGCCCGGTGTTGGAAAAACAGCGTTGGCAGAATTGATTGCAGCAAGCAGTAACGCACGCATTGAAAGATTATCCGCTGTGCTGGCCGGCGTTAAAGAAATTCGAGAAGTGGTTTTACGCGCTGAACAAAATACGCAAAAAACAGTCTTATTTGTGGATGAAGTACATCGATTTAATAAAGCGCAGCAAGATGCTTTTTTGCCGCACATCGAACAAGGCACACTTACTTTTATTGGTGCCACAACGGAGAACCCTTCTTTTCATTTAAATAACGCGCTACTCTCGCGTGCGCGGGTTTATGTTTTAAAACCATTAACAGAATCTGATTTATTAAATATCATTAATTTTACACTACAAGACAAAGAAAACGGCCTGGGTGAATTTAATATTCATTTTCCATTAGATTTAAAAAATAAATTAATACAATTTGCTGATGGTGATGCGCGATCCTGCTTAAATTTATTAGAAATTTTATATGATTTTGCAGAAATAAAAGATAATAAAACAATAGTTATTACAGAAGAAATATTAAATTCAGTGCTCTCACAAAGCACGAGGCGTTTTGATAAAAATGGCGATGCTTTTTACGATCAAATTTCAGCATTGCATAAATCAATACGCGGCTCAGATCCGGATGCGGCTTTATATTGGTTTGCGCGCATGTTAGATGGCGGTTGCGACGTTAATTATATTGCGCGAAGATTATTGCGTTTGGCATCAGAAGACATTGGTAATGCTGACCCACGTGCTTTAGAAATAGTATTAAACGCATGGCAAACGTATGATCGCTTAGGATCTCCTGAAGGTGAATTAGCATTAGCACAAGCGGTTATTTTTCTTTCATGCGCTGCAAAAAGCAATGCCAGCTATCTTGCTTTTAATAAAGCAACGGATGATGTTACAAAATTTGGAAGCTTAGATGTGCCATTGCATTTGCGCAATGCATCCACTAGCTTAATGAAACAATTAGAGTATGGAAAAAATTATCAATACGCTCACGATGCACCCAACGCTTTTGCAGCAGGTGAAAATTATTTTCCAGAAAAAATAGGTAAAAAAATATATTACGAACCTGTTTCTCGCGGCCTTGAAATTCAAATCGCAGAAAAATTAAAATTACTTCGAGAAAGTAATAAATAAATCTGCTATTGGTTTGAAGGAACCGCGCACTGTAGCCTTGTACTCAAGGCGAGATAAGCGGATTCTTCTGGCAACAATACAACAACGGTGTTTTATGAAAAAACAATATGACTTTTCAAAAGCGAAAAAGAATCCTTATGTTCATGCTTTAAAAAAGCAAATTACCATTAGAATAGATGCAGATACAATTAATTATTTTAAGCATCTCTCAGATGATAACGGTATTGCTTATCAAACATTGATTAATTTATATTTGCGAGATTGCGCAGAAAAAAATAAAAGACTCCAAATGGGGTGGGCAGAAAAATAATTTATTCTGCCACGCCCGTATTTTTAATCTTCGCCAATTTCAAAATCAATGCCGCGAGCCCCAAACCAAAAAAAGCCAAATACAGTGGCACAGCAGCATTCCAGTCTGCTGCAAAACCACTAATCAGCGCAGTGATGCCAAAAGACAGTGCGCCCACAGAGCTTGTAATTCCCATCACCCAGCCTTGCTCTTCTGCGCTCACTTGATTTGAAAAAATAGTGAGCAGAAGCGAATACAGCAGCGCAACACACATGCCAATTAACACCGCTGCGATCCAAATTACCAAAGCAATATGCGCTGTCGCCGTCACCAAGCATAATATTGCAGCAATCAATAAATTAAAGATCACGCAATTTTTTAAATTAAACCGCTTAGCACAGGGCTTTACTAACAATCCAAATCCTACGCAAAAACCAACAGCCAGTGCCGCAATAAAAAAAGACACTTCAGAGGCAGAGTAATCAAATTTTCTGAGCAAAAATTGAGATACAAATGTAAAATACTCTGACCATCCCGCTGTTTCAATCAACAAAACAAACGATAACACACGAATTGATTTTTTCTGAAAAGCTTCCTTAAAAATTTGAATGGCATAATGTAGTTTAATTTTAATTTTTTTAGTTCGCAAAAAAGTTTCTTTAAAACTAAAAAATAATAAAGCGCAATTCACTAGCGATAAAATGCCCGCAAAATAAAGTGGTGTTGCAAAATTAAACCAGGAAACCCATTGCGTATTAGATAAAACACCTCCCATAACAGGGCCTAATACAAATCCAATAGATACTGCCAATAAAATATAACCGATATTGCGTGCGCGATTTTCTGGAGAGCTCACATCAATAATGGCCGCCTGCGCAATTGGTTGGCTGCCTGCGGTAAATCCTGCGAGAACTCGACCTATGATTAAAAATACAAGACTGTGAAAACCAATCGCAATCGCCGAAGTGATATAACCTAGCGTGGCTCCCATCAAGCAAATCATCAACGCCTTTTTTCGCCCCATTAAATCTGAGAGATCACCCAAAATTGCTGAGCCAAAAAACCAAGCGATCATATAAATGCCGATAGTAACGCCATAAATTAATTCGCGTAAAAAATTGGACGTGCCACTCGGCAAAAAAAGCGAATGATGGCTAATCAGCATAGCACTTAGAATGGGAAATAAAATACCGAGCCCCATGCTATCAATAGCAATTACCAGGAATAACGGCGCGACTTTAAGTAAACTCTTTGATTCTGAAATACGAATAGATGCAGACATAACTAACCTCTTTTAATTGTTTATTTGAAAACCACAAAAAAGATTAATTACGCATTGGCGTGAAACCTTGAAGTTAAAAAGATGAAAAGCGATTATATCTAGGTTTTTGCGTTGACACAACGCCTGCGCTCTATTACCATGTCGGATCTCAAATTATTAGATCTAAAAGAGAAAGAACATGAAAAGAACCTATAATCCTGGCAAATTAAAAAGAGCAAAAATTCACGGTTTTCGTGCACGTATGGCGACTAAAAATGGCCGTTTGGTACTAAAAAGACGTCGCGCAAGAGGAAGAGCTAAGCTTAGTGCTTGATTTTCAATATAAATTACAGCAACGCATTCGGTGCAAGGAAGATTTTGACCGCACGATAAAAGGCGGAAAACGATTGTTTGGCGATGACTTTATATTTTATTACCGCTCAAACGACCTTTCGCAAGCCAGACTCGGCATGCTGATTGGCAAAAAGAAATGCAGGCTTGCTGTGACGCGAAACCAGCTAAGGCGGCAGATACGCGAGCATTTTCGATTAGAGCAACACGCGCTGGCCGGATTTGATTTGGTGGTGACGTTAAAATCAATGACGACTAAAGCGCTGATTCAAGAGCGGATTGCATGTCTAGAAAAAATGTTTTTACAACTTCACCATTCTGTCTCGTCTTGATTCGCTTTTATCAATATTGCATCAGCCCTTTTTTTAAACCATGCTGTCGGTTTTATCCCACTTGTTCAGAATATGCAACAGAAGCTATCAAAATACACGGTGCTTTAAAGGGGATTTATTTAGCAACGTTAAGAATTATTCGTTGCAATCCATTTAATCAATCAACAGGATTTGACCCTGTTTTAGAAAACAAATTAGAAAACAAAAAAGCGAGCGAACATGGATATTAAAAAAACGGTTTTATATGTTGTGGTGGCGATTTTAGGCGTCATGCTATTTCATGCGTGGCAACATGATTATCCGTCAGAGCTGCAAACATCAACACAGGTGGTCGGCACGCAAGATCCGCAACACCCTGCCGAATTTGCACCCGCAGCGTATCAGTCAGATGCAACCCATTATCAAGCAACACCTGAAAAATTAGCACAAGCACAACCCGCTTCAAAAAATATCAGTATTAAAACAGATGTCCTATCAGTTGAGATTAATTTAGTCGGTGGCAATTTGGTTAATGCGGATTTATTAAAATACCCTATTTCATTAGCAGAAAAAAACACACCCGTACAAATTTTAAATTCTGATAATAACAAATTATATATTGCTCAAAGTGGATTAAGTGCGGCATCTAATCAAGCGTCAGCAAAGCCTGTTATTTTTGAATCCGCTCAATCAAGTTATTTATTAGCTGACGGACAAAATGTTTTAAGTGTGGTATTAAATGGCAAAACAGAAAATAATATAGCGGTTCAAAAAACTTATACTTTTGCCCGCAACAGCTATACGATTGCATCGCAAATCAATTTAAAAAATGATTCCAGCGCGGATTGGCAAGGCAGTGTTTACAACCAAATTACACGCCGATATATTCCAGTCACGGGCTATAATTCACGCGCTTACAATGGCGCTGCTGTTTCAACCAGTAACACACCTTATAAAAAATTATCGTTTGCCAATTTAAACGAATCCAACTTTTCGCGTGATATTACTGGCGGCTGGCTCGCTATGCAGCAGCATTATTTTTTAAGTGTGTGGATTCCTGCAAAAAGTCAAACAATGCATTATTATAGCCGTTCATTTGGTGATGGTGATGATGGCAAAAATAATATTTTTATTTTAGGTTATGTGAGCCCGACTATTCACTTAGCACCCGGTGCCAATCGTGATTTCCAATCTACTTTTTATGTTGGTCCTGAAATTGCAAAAAATTTATTGCCGCTGGGTCGTGGTTTGGATCACACTGTGGATTACGGCTGGTTGTGGCCTATTTCTAAATTTTTATTTTGGCTGTTAAGTGAAATGCACCGCCTTGTTGGCAATTGGGGCTGGTCGATTGTTTTGGTTACGATTGTAATTAAAATCGCATTCTATTGGTTTTCAAATAAAAGCTATATCTCAATGGCCAAAATGCGTGATTTTCAGCCGCGCATTCAAGCATTAAAAGAACGTCATGGCGATGATAAAGCTGCGATGTCAAAAGCAATGATGGAGCTGTATCGCACTGAGAAGATGAATCCACTTGGCGGCTGTTTGCCAATGATTATTCAAATTCCTGTGTTTATTGCATTGTATTATGTATTAATCGAAAGCGTTGAGCTGCGACAAGCACCGTTTATTTTGTGGATTCATGATTTAGCAACCAAAGACCCTTATTTTATTCTGCCCATTCTAATGGGTCTGAGTATGTTGATTCAGCAAAAAATCAGCCCTCCGCCGCCAGATCCTATGCAGGCCAAGATGATGATGTTGCTGCCTGTTGTCTTTACGATATTTTTTGCGACTTTTCCAGCTGGCTTGGTTTTATATTGGTTGACGAATAACTGTGCCTCAATCTTGCAGCAATGGTTTGTAATGAAAACGCACGAAAAAAATAAAAAGCATGCGAAAGCGCGAAAACTCACGAAGCGATAAGGATAAAGTTCCCTTCCAGGGTACTTTATCCGGATAAAATGCCTTGACAGGGAAGATTATCTTTCATATTATACTCAGATGAAAAACATTAAACGCATTCTGACGCTGAATTTACCTGACGATAAATCCGCCTTTTTGTGGGGTCCGCGCAAAGTAGGTAAATCATACTGGGTGCGCGAACACTTTAAAGATGCCATCCTGATCGACTTTCTAAAAACCGATGTTTTCGCAGACTATATTTCGCACCCTGCATTGCTGCGAGAGCGCTATTCGGATGCCAAAAAGAGAATTGTGATTGATGAAGTTCAGATGGTGCCAGATATTTTAAACGAAGTGCATTGGCTGATTGAAAATAAACAGCTAACATTTTTATTAACAGGCTCCAGCGCTCGAAAATTGCGTCGGCAACACGCTAATTTATTAGGTGGCCGCGCATGGCGTTATACGATGTCTCCACTTTGCTTTCCTGAAATTGAAACGGTAGAAAAAATAGATTTTGAAAAAATAATGGTTTCGGGATTATTGCCAGCGCATTATTTATCGCCTAATCCAATACAAGAATTGCGCGCTTACATTGCAGATTATTTAAAAGAAGAGATTGCGGCAGAAGCCGTCGTACAAAATATTCCTGCTTTTTCTGATTTTCTTCGCGTGGCGGCGATTGGTAATGGCGAGCTATTAAATTACGACAACGTTGCGCGTGAATCGGGCGTGAGCTCGAAAGTGGTCCGGGGTTATTTTCAAATTTTAGAAGACACACTGCTCGGATTTCGATTGCAGCCATGGCGCAAAGTAAAAACTCGTAGACTAATTGAAACAGAAAAATTTTATTTATTTGATATGGGTGTTGCAAATTATTTAGCAAGACGCTCGCCAAAATCAGGTACGTTTGATTTTGGAAATTCATTTGAGCATTTTATTTTGATGGAATTAATTGCTTATAAAGCCTATAAAAATCCAGAATTAGAATTAACCTATTGGCGGACATCAACAGGTTTAGAAGTTGATTTTATTTTAAATGATATGGAAGTTGCTATTGAGGTGAAATCATCAAAACGTGTTCATGACACTGATGCAAAAGCTTTAAAACTATTGCAAGAAGAGTGCGCAGTCAAAAAAAGTATTATTGTTTCATTTGAATCTGAGCCTAAAACCCTCGCGGGCAACATTGCTTCATTGCCGTGGGAATTGTTTTTGCAAAAACTCTGGAGCGGAGAATTACTTCAGTGAAACCCAATCATAGCGACACCATCGTAGCGCAAGCAACAGCCAGCGGTCGTGGTGGCATTGGTATTGTGAGACTTTCAGGAAAAACCGCAAAATCAATTGGTGAGAAAATCACGCAGAAAAACTTTTCAGAACGCGTTGCAGAATTCACTTGTTTTTACGATGAAAAAAATAATGTAATTGACCAAGGCATTATTTTATATTTTCAGCATCCGCATTCTTTTACGGGTGAAGATGTGGTTGAGTTACAAGCACACGGCAGCAGTGTTGTGCTAGATCAATTGATTAAAACAGCTTTGCACTTTGGCGCCAGAATGGCAAATCCTGGAGAATTTTCACTAAGGGCATTTTTAAACAAAAAAATTGATTTGGCGCAAGCAGAATCTATTTGTGATTTAATTAATGCGCAATCAGAGAGAGCCGCGCAATCAGCTGTCAGATCACTGCAAGGTGAATTTTCACAAAAAATAAAAATATTACAAACCGCTATCACGCAATTGCGTATGCATGTTGAATCAGCAATTGATTTTCCAGAAGAAGAAATTGATTTTTTAAGTGATTCGCGCATTACTGAATTATTACAAAAAACAATAGATGATATTCTCACCGTTAAAAATCAGGCAAAACAAGGTGCATTACTACAGTCGGGTTTGCAAATCGTGATCGCCGGAAAACCCAATGTTGGAAAATCAAGTTTATTAAATTACTTTTCAGGAAGGGATTCTGCAATTGTAACGAGTATTCCTGGCACGACACGCGATAGCTTGCGAGAAAGCATTAATTTAGATGGTCTAACGCTGCATATAATTGATACTGCAGGTTTGCGCGAAACAGATGATGTGATTGAGCAAGAAGGCATGAAACGCGCGCATGCACACATTGCACAAGCAGATTTGATTTTATTGGTAATTAATGCTGCAGAAACAGCGTCTATTTCGCCATTAGAAATAAAAAAAATAATTGCGCAAGAAAATAAGCCCATTTTATTAATTAAAAATAAAATTGATTTAACAAATGAAAAACCAGAAATTATTTTGCACAATGATTATATTAATGATTATATTGAGGTAAAAATTTCAGTAGAGAAAAAATACGGCTTAGAATTACTTATTTCAGCATTAAAAAAATTCGCGGGATTTCAAACCAATGACACCGATAGCTTTATTGCGCGTCGCCGTCATGTGGATGCGATTTCGCGTGCGACCTATTTTTTACTACAAGGACAATCTGAGCTAAAAAATCATCATGCAGGTGAATTATTGGCAGAAGATTTAAGACAAGCTCAGCTTGCTTTATCTGAGATCACTGGTGAATTTTCATCCGATGATTTGCTGGGTGAGATTTTTTCAACCTTTTGTGTTGGGAAATAAATTAAAAACCGCTACAATAACGAATAAAATTCGCAGCTGGACAGGGAGCGCCAAATGAAATTAACTAAAAAAATTATTATATCTTTCGCATTGGTTGCCGCAGGATTTGTTTCAGCAGGATTGGCTGATCCCACCACAGATGACCCAACGCATTATGAGCCGAAATATAACCGTTTTGAAAATCCCTATCTTTCTGTCAATGTTGGCCCTGCCTATGCGGGCCCGATGAATTACAAGACGCTGCGATATTCAGGCCAAGGATTAAGAGGTGAGGGTGCTAATCTGTTTCTGGGTGATCAATTCTACCCGTATTTTGCAGCTGAGATCGGGTTTAGCGCATTGGATTATCCAACAATGGGCAGTTTACTTTTATTATCATTAAACGGACGTCTGACCTTTCCAATTGGCGAGCGTTTTTCGATATATGGCAAATTAGGACCGGGCTTAGCTGAATTAACAACCTGTCGGAATAGTAAATGTACTACGTCATCCTCGACTGTGCCTGCATTTGGTGGCGGATTGGGCTATGGTTTTGCATCCCGATGGATGGCGGCACTCGAATACAATGGGACGTATCTGCCAGAATCGGTTGATAATGGCCAAGGCAATTTTGGCGCGTTAACATTGGGCGTGACGTATTACTTCGTTTGGTAGTTCATATTGACAATATGAACTAATGGCCAGATCTTAATATTGGTAATATGAACCAAACTTGTTTTTTGTCTTGAGTAAACGCGCGCATTTTTCTGTGCGTCAATAAAAAAACTTAAGCTAATCTAACTTATCTATTTCTTCTAAACATATGCACGATAAGCGAGACGATAAACAAAATTAGAAAAATCACAAATAATATTTTTGCAATACCGGCAGCTTGAACCGCAATGCCAGTAAAACCCAACAGACCTGCAATGATTGCCACCACAAGAAAAATCAACACCCAACTTAACATAATTAATTCCTTTTAATTTAGATACAAAGTTAGATAAACACATTAATCATACTGGGTTTTTTTTCGGTTTACCAATCTAAAGTCCACCATCATGCTATTGCTGTAAAGTAAATCTATAGCGGGCTAACCGGATTGTGTTTTATTATCACTGAATGGTGATAGATATCTTGTTGCAGCAAATGATCCTGTTACGCATCCTATCTGCGCAAACATGACTAAAATTACTATTGGTTTGAAGGAGCCGCGAATACAGCCTTGTACTCAAGGCGAAATGAGCGGATTTATGCTAAATTAATAGCAGCAAAGATTGATGAGCACTAAATTTATGCTAGAAAATAGCAATTTAAATAAAGAAATTATCAAGTGGGGTCGCGACACTCTTTTATCGCGCGGGTATGCATTAAAAGACAGCTTACCCGAAACTATTCAAAACACACCATGGTCTTATGTGGTTCGTTTTGCGACATCCGATGGGTATATTTATTTAAAACGAATGCCTGCGTTGTTAGCGTTAGAGCCTATTATTATAGAGATTTTGCATGATCAATTTCACGCCGCTGTTCCAAACATTATTGCACATAACGCAAAACTAAATTGTTTTTTAATGAAAGATGCGGGCAGGCCATTGCGAGAAATTTTAAAGAGTAAATTCGACATAACCTTATTTTGCAAAGCCATTGATCAATTTACATTAACGCAATTAGTCGTCGCAGATCACGTTAATATTTTTCTGAATATTGGCGTTCCAGACTGGCGATTAGATAAATTAACTAATTTATTTGTGAAATTGCTTTCACAAAGAGAAATATTAATAGCAGATGGATTGTTGCAAATTGAAATAGATAAATTAGAAATACTTATTCCAACCATTTCAAATTTATGTAAAAAATTATCTGACTATGCGATTAAGCCAAGCATTGTTCAGCCTGATTTTAATGATAATAACACGCTTATAGCAGATGGTTCGCAAGATATCACCATGATTGATTTAGGTGAAATAGTGATTTCACATCCATTTTTTTCATTGCTAAATTGCTTGCGGCAAGCAAAAAAACATCACAAGCTGACAGATAAAAATAATTCATATTTGCAGCTGATGAATGCGTGCCTTAAAAATTATATGGATTTTGACTCTAAAGAAAATTTACTGGATGCTTTTAGGATCGCAAATATCTTGTGGTTTGTTTATGATGCTTTGGCTCAATATAGATTAATGCTTGCGTGCGATAAAGCAAGATTTTTGGACTTTCAAAGGCAGGGAAAATTAAGTGACGCATTGAAGGGATTGCTTGATTTGTAAGACAAGCCTTAATCGCCGTGTTATTTATTCACAAAACAAGGCAATTAAGGTTAGCCCGGCAAAAGTTTCGGCTCGACATAAGTCAGATTTTTTTTAGTAAACCCTAAGCTTTTCCAGGCTGCTGAATTAATCTGTTGTCGAAAATATTTTTCAGGAATATCTTTTGGAAATGGCGTTACGCGATTTGTCAGTAAAATGACATAAATACCCTGTTTTTGGCTAATCCAAATAGAAGTGCCTGTATATCCTGTGTGACCATATGCATTTGGATCAATATAAAAACCAGCGGTGAATTGCTCGGGCGATTCATAAAATTGCCGATCGCCAAAGTATCCAGATGGGCGATCATGCAAAGGCAAAGTTGATTTAGGATTATAAACCGTGTCCCAGCCCAATGCGCGCGAATTTAATGGCAAAGCATTTACGCGCCGCGTAAATAAATTAACCGTAGATGCTTTAAAAATTCTGACACCTTTGTATTCTCCATGATTTAGCATCATTTGAGCAAAAATACCTAAATCATGTATGGTAGAAAATAATCCGGCATTCCCCGATACGCCACCCAAAGCACGCGCCATGGGATCATCGACAATGCCTTTTAGCAATGCCTTCTGATTTGCATCATAGGAAGTTGGCACAATAGATGACGCTTCTTTTTGGGAAGGATTATAAAATGTTTGGTTCATGCCCAGCGGCTTAAAAATAGTTTGAGCCACAAATTGATTTAAGGGTTGACCCGAAATTTTCTGAACAATTTTTCCGAGCAAAATAAAATTAATATCTGAGTAGCGATACTTTGTGCCAGGATAATTAAGAACAGGTGTTTCTAGAATTCCCTGCCAGCGCTGCTTCATTGTTAAATTTTTATTGATAATAAAATTATTATCAGCCGGTAATCCTGAAGTATGTGTGAGTAACTGAAAAATAGTAATCTTTGCTTTTAATTTTGTTTGCTGAGATGTAGGCCCTGCAAAATTAGGTAAAAAACTAATAACTTTATCATTTAATTTAATTTTACCCTGGTCATATAACTTCATGACGGCAGAAGTGGTTGCAATAACTTTAGTTAAAGAAGCGATATCAAATAAAGAATTATTTTGATCTCGTGTTTTTTTTGAATATGTAAAATAACCAAAACAGCGATCAATCAAAATTTGCTTAGCATTTCCTGCCTGAATACATCCGCCTGGAAAAGCATGTTCTTGTACAGCCTCTTGCATTAGCTTATTTAAATGCCCGTCAGCATAACTGTTGAATACAAAACAAGACAGCATAATACTAACTAAAAATATTTTTATGATACGCATTGAAAACTGAAACCATTTTAATTGTAATTTAAAAACAAGTCTAAAAAGGCATGCTTGGCATTGCAACTTTGCAAGAGCTACCGATGCTTATGCGAATCCTGCACTGCTTTTGCCAGCAATATTTTCATTAATGATTGATATGGAATATCATCTTTATTTGCCATCACTTTAATTGCATTGAGCAGATTTTCAGGAATTCGCAAAGAAATAGTTTTAACGGATGGCTTTAAATTTGGAAAAGTAGATTTTTTCGCTTTTGACCAATCAAGATAATCCGCAGAGTCATGCTCCTGCCAAAAATCAGATTCATTGATTTGAGTTTTAAATTTGGGTAATTTTTTAGGCTTGCTCATAAATACCTCGCTCTTTTTTGCTCATGTCTCTCGCTGAAATCACTCTAATTAATTCCTTTCTGATAGTGAATACAATAAATAATTTTCGATGGTTGTTTGTTTTACCCAATATATAATTTCTGTTTTCAGATTGAGAATGTTTTGTATCTTCATATAACAAAATCGGCTTGTTGAAAAATACTTCTTCGCATTCGGAGCGGGACACTTTATGTCCCAGCCAGTTTTTATCAGCATTGCCTGAATCCCGCTCAAATCCATGAGGTTGTTCTAATATATTTATATTGATTTCTACCATAGCATTAAATTGTATATGATAAAAATATACAAATCAACTCAACTCAAATCAACTCAACACAACTCAAATCAGCTGAACTGTAAATCTAAGCCGTAAGCAGCATAACCCATTGAATTTTAGTTTTTCCATCGTTTTAGCTGCTTTTTTTATGTGCGATTTAAGATTTGTTTAAGGAAACGCTGGTAGGATTATAACTATTCAAACGCAAAGAGGTTAATTTAATGAGCCAAACAAAAAAAAGTCCTTATGAGTGCCCAAAGTGTAAAAAATGCCCTTGTGGCTGTCCTGGCGGTGGTGGCGGTGGTGGTTCAGATGACGATGAAACAAAAACCCTCGAGCAGAATTTAAAAAACGCAGATGTCGTTACAAAACCGAATATTATAAGCATAAGCGGAAGCGACGAAAAATCTGAGAGATTATTTTCTGTCGCAATATGCGCGCCAAAGCCAGCCTCAACCAAATCAGCAGAATCGCCAGAAAAAGATAATGCATTCTCTTTTTTGTCACTATTAACATGCCAAGCAAGCTTTTTTGGTGGAATGCAAAATATTGACAAAGCATTTGAAAGTGAACCAGACAGCACACCAACCAGTCAATTATAAAAATAATAGAATATTTTAGGAAAATAAAAACAAGGAGAAAATTAAAATCAGAGGTTCTGACATGAGAAAGTTACTTTCTAATCTCCAAGAGATTTTTTCTAAAAAAAAGAAATTAAAGAACGATGAAGAAATCTCAAATGATAGTTTTTCGCTTGATATTCTGCCAGAGCAATCTTCTCTACCAAATCTTTCAACACAGCAGCTTTTAAAAAATTATCTTGATTTCATTTTTGCACCTGAAAATCGTTTACGAATTACCACCGCTTCTATTCTAACAATCGTTATTACTATTTTTTCTATTCTTGCGCCTTATTATCTTGGGTTAATTATCGCATCGCTTAACGATCATAAAAAAGAAGGTGAAAATTCTGCGAAAGATTCAGCAATCGCAATAGAAACGATAATCACTATTGTTTTGGTCAATGCAATAGCACCATTGCTTTCAAATGCACGTGACCAGCTATTAGCGCCATTTGGTGCGCATAATGCAAAAAAATTATTAAGACAGATTGTGAGAAAACAAATTCACGATCAATCATTAGGAAGTCACGTAGAAAGCGCACAATCGGCTAATAGTTATCTTATGCAAAAAGGCTATGCTGTATCGCAAATCGGCACACCAGTTTTAACACGAATAGCGCCAAAATTTTTGGAATTACTGATTGCAAGTACAGCGCTTACTTTTAATTATGGTGCATCAATGGGTGTTGGTGTATTAGCACTATCTGCGGTCTTTACAATTTATTGTGCCAAAACAATTAAGCCATTAATAGCAGCCGATACAAATATGTTAAATATTGGTGGAAAATCATGGGGGAAAATGCACGCTGCTGTTTCGCAATATAAAGTGCTGCATGATTGCGGAAAAAGCGATGAGATTTTAGCCGAAATTGATGCGCTCACAGAAGAGGCAGCGCAAGCAGAAATTAATGTCGTTAATACACCATTAAAAATTAATGCAGGACATATTTTAATTGCTAATATTGGCGTGTTTTTCATGCTGCTATCTCAACGAGAAAAAATTGCACCCGCTAATTTTTCTATATTATTTTCATATTTAATTCAATTGGCTTTATCCATGCCGTCTGTAGGACAAGCGCTTAACGAAGTTTTTGCAAAGTATCCTAATCTAAAATCTGTATTTGAAGCATTGGCAAAACCACCTGAAATAATCGATACAGGCACTGAATCATTAATGCTAAATCAGGGCGCGCATATCCGATTTGAAAATATTAGATTTTCTTATCCAGGAAAACCGCTTACTTTTGAGAATCTAACATTGGACATTCCAAAAGGACAAATCGTTGCAATCGTAAGTGATAGCGGCGTCGGTAAATCAACATTGTTTAATTTATTGTTTCGTTATTATTCGCCAAAAAGTGGCCGCATTACTATTAATGATCAAGAAATTTCAGATATTAAACTCAAGGAATTGCGCGATAATATTATTATGGTTGAGCAAACACCTAATTTATCCGCAGGAACGATTCGCGAAAATATTGTATTTGGCGCAAAAGATCGCGCTGCAATGACAGATGAAATGATTTATGAATTAGCAGAAAAATTAAAACTAAAGAAATTTATTTGTGCTTTAACAAAAGAAAAAACTGTTGATATAGAAACATTTAAACGAGGATTAGATATTCACGTCGGCAATGGCAAAAAGCTTTCCGGTGGCCAGCAACAAAAAATATCTATTTTAAGAGGGTTTGCAAAGGAAGCGCCTATTCGCTTATTAGATGAAATCACTGCGTCATTGGATCCCAGATCTGCCAGAAAAATAATGACTGCCGTTAGAAAAACATCAAATGAAAATACAACAACCTTAATTATCACGCACAAATTAGCAGAGATTGAATTTGCTGATCAAATTTTTATATTAAAAGAGGGCTGTGTTTATGCGAAAGGTACGCATAACGAATTATTAAATAATTGTGAGTTATATAGCAGCATATTAGCCAAAGAAGATTCGAGCAGCGAAGAAGACGCGGCAAGTGTAAACGTTTTAGCTTGCGTTCGATAAACTTACCATTGGTTTAAAGGAGCCGCGCATGCAGTACTGCAAAGCAGTACGAAATAAGCGGATAAAGTAAATAAATTTCATCCGCTTATTGCGCTTGCTTTGCAAGCTCCATGCGCGGCTCCTTCAAACCTAGGGCAAATTTACAAATCTGAAAAAGCATGTCTGGCAACAAGGCGTCAAATATGCTATTATGTTTCTTGAAATAGTCATAAATGTATATTTTGAGAAACGAAATGACCTATCTTGAGCTTAGAAATGCTTTTAAAAACAGGCTGATTTTCTCTCTTGCTGAGATTCGCCTTTTTGAGACGCATTTTAATCTGATTCAACTATTACGTTGGCAAAAGGCAGGTTATATTCGAAAGATTATTCGCGGCTGGTATGTATTTTCAGATACGCCCTTATCAGAAGAACTACTGATGTTTATGGCAAATAAAATTATCATACCCTCCTACGTTTCGCTTGAGTTTGCATTTTCGTTTTACCACTTAATTCCAGAAGGTGTATTTCAAATCACGTCGATCACATCTAAAAAAACACAACAATATAATTCCCTGGTCGCAACTTTTCATTATCGCCATCTTAAGTCTGAGTTGATGTTTGGCTATCATCTTGAAACATATTCGCTTTCAAAAATATGTATCGCTGATTTAGAAAAAGCGATATTGGATTTTTTATATTTGACGCCAGAAGCAGATAGTCATCATTATTTTGATGAAATGCGATTAAATGCCGACGTGTTGAAAAAACTAGATCTTGCTAAATTAAATGTTTATTTAAAAATTTTTAATCACACAGAATTAATGCGACGCACAAAGAGGTTTTTAGATTATGTTAATGATCAATGACATTGTTACATTTTATCCACAAAAATTGCATGTTTTTAAACGTTTTATATTGCGAGAATATCTTCAATATAAAATTTTAAATATTATTTATGCAAGTCAATATGGCAATAAACTTTCCTTTATTGGCGGAACAGCACTTCGTATTTTGTACGATAATCAAAGATTTTCAGAAGATTTGGATTTTGATAATTTAGGGTTAGATAAAAATGCCTTGAAAGATTTAACAAAAATGATTGAAAAAAACTTAATTGATGAAGGTTATAACGTTTCAATTCGAAATACACAGCACAATGCTTTTCGCTGTCGGATTAAAATTCCAACCTTGCTGTATGAAAATAATTTATCACCTCTAAAAGATGAGCAAATATTAATTCAGTTTGATACCGAACCTCAAAATTTTAAACATAAAACCGAAATTAAATTGCTTAATAAATTTGATGTGCTGCAAAATATTGTGACATCACCGCTTGATGTACTTTACAGCCAAAAACTTTACGCAGCGTTTAATCGAAAACGCGTCAAAGGAAGAGATTTTTTTGATATTCTTTTCTTGTCGAACAAGACAAAGCCAAATTTTGATTATTTGAATTTAAAATTAAACATTAAAGATGAAAAGGCTTTAAAATTATATCTTAAAAAAGGCTGCAAGCTTGTTAACTTTAATGAAATAACCAACGATGTAAGACCATTTTTATTTAATCCTACTGATATTGAAAAAATTAAATTATTTCCGGATTGGATTGAGCAATGGTAAGAATGCTCATATCATGCATTGTAATAATTAGCTAAAATTAAATTAATAATCGACGAGAGTAATTTTATGTCCGAAATAAAAATATTTAATCAATGCTCACTTCAAGAACTTGCTGCACCAGAAGGCGTGTGTTTTGGTTGCGGACAGAAAAATGCAAAGGGTTTGCAAATTAAAAGCTATTGGGATGTTGATAACATACATGTGATTATGACGCACACACCGCATTCGCGTTATATCGGTTGGCCGTCACTTGTTTATGGTGGATTAATTGCTTGTCTCGTTGATTGTCATAGCAATTGGACTGCGATGGCATATCATTTTCGTGCTGAAAATCGTGAACCAGGAACATCGCCGCGCATTGATTGCGTGACTGGCACATTGGGTGTGAAATATATCAAGCCAACGCCAATGGGAGTGCCGTTGATACTCAAAGCGCGTGTTGAAGGTGAGATTTCAGGTAAGACGCGTGTGTTATGTGAAGTATATGCTGGCGATACATTAACTGTTCTTGGGGATTCCATTTTCGTTCGTGTGGATGTAGGACATTTGGCGAGAACAGCGCATGAATAATAAAAGTCAGCCTGGCAAGGCTTATCGATAATCTTCTAACGACATCACGCGACACATAAATTCACTAAACAGAGGAACGGTAAAAGCCATGTCGCCATAGGCGGGACTGTAGATCATCCCCTTTTTAATTAAATTTGAGCGGATTTGAGCGAGATTTGAAACAGGCGTTTTGAGTATTTCTGCAATATCGCTGCTGCGAGTCGATTGATTATCCAGCTCAGCCATTGCGCGTAAATATTTTTTTTCAGTTGCGGTGAGCCGATCAAAACGAACACGGAAAAAATCTTCATCTAAATGTTGCGCTACAATGGGTGTTGCAGCTTGCACCGCTTGCAAATTAATGGGCGATTTTTTTGCAGAGTTCCAGCATTGATATCCCCATTCTTGGACAAAATAAGGATAGCCTTGCGTTAAATTATAAATTTCATTTAATGCGTCTTGTGTGAATTTAACGCCGCTGGCTTTAACGGGATCTTGCAGCGCTAAGATAACATCGGGTTTTGACAAAGGGCCAATAATTGGAAAACGAAATAATCGCTCAACATAAGATTTTGAATCACCCATTAGCGCTGGTAAATTGGGTAAACCTGCACCCACCAAAACAAGCGGCAGTTGTTTTTGCTGCATTTTGTGCATTGCCATAATGAGCGCACTAATTTCTTGAGAATTAAAATATTGAATTTCATCAATTAAAATGGCAACACCGGTTTTTCTCTCTTGCGCAGCTTCTGCGATGGCAATAAATAAATAGGGCAGATCAATTTCAAGATCACCGCTATCAGCAGAACCAATTTCAGGATCAATGCCGATGCCAAATTCAACATCACCCACTTTAATTTTAATGGTATTAATAAAACTTTTTAAAACAGATAATGCTCTGCGTGCTTTATTTCCAGCATTAGCTACTCGACTTAAAGTGTAAAGTAGATTGCGCAATTGCGGAATCAGTATTGAAGCCAATGATTTATTTTCATGCGCTTCGATTAAGATGGGATGATAGTTTTCTTGCTCAGCCAGCCGCGCGATTTCATTTAATAATACTGTTTTTCCAACACCGCGCAATCCCGTGAGTAAAAAACTTTTTTCGGAGCGCATTTGCAAAACGCGCGCAAATAAAATTTTTCCATCTTCTAAAATTGCTTGGCGTCCGACTAATTCAGGTGGCGGAGACCCGGCGCCGGGTGAAAACGGATTATTTTCTTTTTTCATGGTATTTTAAATAATCTTAAGTTATGTCTAGTTATGTCAACTTTATAACATTATCTAACATAAGTACACATAACTGATCCATTTGCCATCTGCGCAATTTTAAAGCATACTTTCGCCCTATGAAAACCAATTCAAACAACACATTTGATGTCATCATCGTCGGTGGCGGGCACGCGGGAACCGAGGCGGCGCTTGCGTCCGCGCGGATGGGTGCACGCACGCTATTGTTAACGCATAACATTGAAACATTGGGACAAATGTCATGTAATCCAGCGATCGGCGGCATCGGCAAAAGTCATTTGGTGCGAGAAATCGACGCCTTAGGTGGCATTATGGGAACAGCGGCAGATCATGCCGGGATCCAATTTAGAGTCTTAAATGCCAGCAATGGTCCTGCGGTTCGCGCAACGCGCGCGCAAGCAGATCGCGTTTTATATAAAGCTTTCGTTCGAAAAACATTAGAAAATCAGCCGAATTTGTTTATTTTTCAGCAAGCTGTTGATGATTTAATGATTCAAAACGAAAAGGTCGCGGGCGTTAAAACGCAAATCGGATTAGAATTTTATGCTAAAGCAGTGGTCTTAACGACAGGCACTTTTTTGGGCGGTGTGATTCATATTGGCTTGCAAAATCATTCAGGTGGAAGAGCGGGTGATCCGCCATCGATTGCGTTAGCTAAAAGATTACGTGAGTTGCCATTTTGTGTCGGCCGTTTAAAAACGGGTACGCCACCGCGCATTGATAAACGCACGATTGATTTTTCAAAAATGATTGAGCAGCCGAGTGATAATCCAGCGCCTGTGATGTCTTATTTGGGAAAAACAACTGATCATCCCGAGCAAATCAGTTGCTACATCACGCGCACCAATGAAAAAACGCATGACATAATCCGAGCTGGTTTATCAGAATCCCCGATGTATTCTGGAAAAATTGATGGCGTCGGCCCGCGCTATTGTCCTTCGATTGAAGATAAAGTCGTGAGATTTTCTGAAAGAAATTCGCACCAAATATTTTTAGAACCAGAAGGTTTAACGACCAATGAAATCTATCCCAATGGTATTTCAACAAGCTTATCATATAAAACGCAGCTTGAATTTGTGCACAGTATTTCAGGCTTGGAAAATGCTTATATCACACGACCCGGTTACGCGATTGAATATGATTTTTTTGATCCTAAAGATTTAAAAAATTCTTTGGAAACAAAGTTTATTTCAGGCTTATATTTTGCAGGTCAAATTAATGGCACAACAGGTTATGAAGAAGCCGGCGCGCAAGGCTTAATTGCCGGAATCAATGCGGCGCTGCAAATTCAAGGCAAAGCATCATGGTGCCCTCAACGCAACGAAGCTTATATTGGTGTATTGATAGACGATTTAATTACATTGGGCACGAAAGAGCCCTATCGCATGTTTACGAGCCGCGCTGAATATCGTTTATTATTACGCGAAGACAATGCAGATTTAAGATTAACCCAAAAAGGCTTTGAATTAGGTTGCGTTGATCAGCATAGATATCAATTATTTTCACAAAAACGCGAATCCATCGAAACAGAAATCGTGCGATTAAAATCTGTTTGGATTCAAGCCGATTCAAAAGCCGCATCAGAATATCACGAAAAATATCAAACAAAATTAGAACGTGAATATAATTTATTTGAATTATTGCGTCGCCCTGAAACAAGCTATTTAGATTTAATTGCATTGGAAAACGCAGATAACAATATTGATCCTATCGCAAGAGAACAAATTGAAATTCAAGCAAAATATGCTGGCTATATTGGCATGCAAGAAAAAGAAATTGCCAAACAAAAATATTTTGAAGATTTAATAATCCCTGAGCATTTTAATTATGACGAAGTGGCTAGTTTATCAACTGAAGTGCGTCACAAATTAAAAAAAGTGTTACCCAAAACAATTGGTCAAGCCGGCAGAATTTCAGGTGTCACGCCCGCTGCGATCTCATTATTGCTTGTGTATTTAACCAAGATGAAAACGGCGGCTTGAACTAAGTAAGCTGCTTCTCTACTTGGGCCACTTATAGCACCATTATAAGTGGCCCAACTAAAGAACTTGACTTCCTACTTGGGCTGGATATAATGCCTTTATAAGTAGCCCAAGTAGGAATACCCGTGATTATCGGCAGAACAACAGAACAAAAAAGGCTTGAAAGAGTATATCAGTCGAAAGAAGCTGAGTTTGTTGTTGTGGTTGGTCGCAGGCGCGTCGGCAAAACGTATTTGATCCGTGAGTTTTTTCAAAACAAGCCATGTCGATATTTTCATGCAACAGGATTGCAGAAAGGGTCTTTAAAGCAGCAACTAGAAAAATTTGCAGAGGCATTATCTAAAACATTTTTTAACAATGTACCGCTTAAAGCAATTGAGAGCTGGAGTGAAGCGTTAAAATTACTACATCAACAAATCCTAATGACGAAGGAAAAAGTAATTGTATTTTTGGACGAGTTGCCCTGGATGGCGACCAGAAAATCAGGACTATTACAAGAAATTGACTACCGCTGGAATCATGATTGGTCAGGCATGCCCAATGTTATTCTAATTGTGTGCGGTTCATCCGCATCGTGGCTTATTGAAAAAATTATTTATGATACGGGCGGCCTGCATAACCGAGTTACTTGCCAAATTAATTTGCACCCATTTAGTCTTCTAGAGGCAAGTGAATATCTAAAAAATAATAAAATAAAATTAAATCATCAGCATATTTTATCGCTGTATATGGCATTGGGCGGTATACCCTATTATTTAAAATATGTGGAATCAGGATTAACTGCAGAGCAAAATATACAAAAAATAATGTTTGAGAAGGAATCGGAATTAAAAGATGAGTTTGATAAATTATTTACTTCGTTGTTTAAAAAAGCTGATTTTTATATTGAATTGATAAAGTTAATATCGAAAAGAAAGCAGGGTATTAGCAGAGAAGAATTAAAAAAAAATACTTCTTTATCAAATGGGGGTGGCAGCTTATCAAAACGCTTAAAAAATCTTTGCGATACCGGCTTTATCGAAGAATACGTTCCATGGGAACGTAGTGTTGGTGAATATTATAAGGTAATCGATGAATTTTGCTTATTTTATTTGCATTGGGTTGATTCTTCAAAAAATAAAAAATTTCCAAAAGATTATTGGATCGCGCAAAGTCAAAAACCCGCTTATCACGCTTGGGCTGGCTTATCGTTCGAGGCGGTTTGTGCAAAGCATGTTGACAATATTATTGATGCATTAAAAATAAAGGCAGATCGATATGGCGCATGGCGATTTGTGCCAAGAACCAAAATAGAAAATGGTGCACAGATTGATTTGGTGATTGATCGCAACGACAATGCGATGACAGTTTGCGAAATAAAATATACAAGCAAGCCATTTGCCATTGATAAACAGTATGCAGAAAAATTAAAAAGAAAAATAAAGATTTTTAAAAATAAAACGAATACCAAAAAACAGATTTTTCTATCCATGGTTTCAGCAAATGGTTTAGAAAAAACAATTTACTCAGAAGACATGGTTGATAGCGTCGTGACTTTGGGTGATCTTTTTAAGGGGTGAATTAAAATGGCTATGCTTCTAACAGGCATATATGAAACCACGCGCTAATGCTTTATAATTCTCATTGCTTTCCAATTACCTACAGTGAATCCTAACGTGAATCGACCGATTATTGAAAAAGAAACGCTCTCGGCCTTATCTTTGGCGGCATTGGGCGTGGTTTATGGTGATATTGGAACGAGCCCGCTATATGCATTGCGCGAGTCGCTCTTAAACCTACCGATCGATTTGTTTAATGTGTTGGGCGTGTTGTCCCTGATTTTTTGGGCATTAATTTTAGTGGTTTCAGTAAAGTATCTGTGGATTGTTCTGCGCGCAGACAATGATGGCGAAGGCGGTATTTTAGCGTTGATGGCGCTTTTAAAAAATTCGAGCGGGAAAGAATTAAAATTTCTATTAATTATCGGTATTTTTGGCGCGGGTTTAATGCTGGGCGATGGCATGTTGACACCCGCGATTTCTGTTGTGAGTGCAGTTGAAGGTTTAAACGTCATTAATCCTATATTTCAGCACGGCGTTATCATCATTTCTTTTGTGATTTTGTTTGGCCTTTTTCTTTTTCAATATATGGGCACTGCTCGAATTGGATTTACATTCGGCCCTATTATGTTGGTTTGGTTTGCGGTGATTGCTTTTTTAGGGGTTGCTCAAATTGTCCAAAATCCTATTGTGTTAAATGCGATGAACCCTTATTACGCAGTTCATTTTTTAATTCAAAGCGGATGGCGCGGTTATGTTTTATTAGGCGGTGTATTTCTAGTGATGACAGGTGCTGAAGCGCTGTACGCTGATTTGGGACACTTTGGAAAGCAACCTATTCGACACGTTTGGTTTTATATTGTATTACCCGGATTAGTTTTGAGTTACTTTGGACAAGGCGCTTATTTATTAACGCATCCGACTGCGATTGTAAACCCATTTTATTTAATTGCGCCATCGTGGTTTTTAATTCCATTTGTGATATTGGCGACCATCGCAACAGTTATTGCTTCACAAGCAGTTATTTCAGCCACTTTTTCACTGACCAAGCAAGCGGTTCTGCTGGGACTGTATCCGCGATTGCCCATTATTCAAACGTCAGAATCTGAAAAGGGGCAGATATATGTGCCGCAAGTGAATACGGTTTTGGCAATCGGAACTCTGCTATTAATTGTCGCCTTTAAAACATCTAATAATTTAACGCATGCGTATGGCATCGCGGTGAATTTGCTGATGCTGCTCACCACTATGCTTACTGCTTCTGCTGCTTATAAAATTTGGAAATGGAATATCGCGGTAGTATTAATAATATTTTCAGTTTTTCTTGCAATCGATGTATTGTTCCTGGGCGCTAATATTCAAAAAATTGCGACAGGTGGTTGGTTCCCCATTGCTTTTGCATTATTTTGTGCGATGGTGATGATCACCTGGAATAAAGGCATGGCTTATTTACGCAGCACTTATTATAATGAAAAGAACGATCTATCAAAAATATTAAAACAATTAAATTACCGCAGTATTAATAAATTACCACACTTAACCGCTATTTTTATTACAGATGTCTATGACCGAAGTGGCGGAAGCTTTTTGCATTTTTTAAAACTCAATCGCGCTATTCCTGAAAATATTTTAATTGTCAGCTACAACGTTGAAAATACGCCCTATGTTTCAGTTGAAAATCGCTTTGAATTAGTGTGTCTTGATAAAAATATTTGCCAGCTGACGCTGCATTATGGATTTATGGATTTTGTATCCATTCCGCATTCGCTGAGTCTTGTGAATGAGCAAAAAATTCTGCCCTTTATTTTAAATGTTGAAACTGCTACTTATTTAATTGAAGTGCCCAACATAGTTGCTTCACGCAAGAAAAAATCGCCGCTGTTATACTGGCAAGAAAAACTATTCTCTTTTTTAATGCGAAATTACTCAACGAATATCAATATCGAATTTTATCAATTGCCGTACAACCGAACCATTGCGATTGGGGCGTATTTTGTAATTTAAAATGAAAAATAACACTGAATTCCTTCAAACAAACTTATCCAAAATAAATTTAAATTTATCAGATGAATCCTGCGCACAATTAATATTATTTTTAGAATTATTACTAAAGTGGAATAAAGCTTATAATCTGACAGCGATTACTGATTTTGATAAAATGCTGACATATCATTTAATCGACAGCTTATCGATAGCAAATTATTTAAAAGGCGAAAAAATAATTGATGTGGGCAGTGGTGCAGGATTGCCGGGAATTCCATTAGCCGTTTATTTTCCTCAAAAACAATTTGTTTTATTGGATAGTGTCGGCAAAAAAACGAGATTTATAAGCCAAGCAGCGCGTGAATTAAAATTGCAAAATGTGACGGTTGTGCAATCACGCGCAGAAGAATATCAAACCGAAACCCGCTTTGATACAATGACAGCGCGAGCGGTCGGATCATTGGATTATTTGATCGAGATTTCAACACATTTTCTGCAAACCAATGGGCGATTATGTGCAATGAAATCTGACAGCAACGCTGAAATCATTCCTGAAGGCGCAGAAGTGGTTTCGCTGAATGTGCCAGGAATTGTAGCACCAAGATCCTTGATTTTGATTGATTACCCCTAATTGAGAACGTGTGACTGGCCCGAACGTTTTTTCGATATGTATCGATTTTTAGATACATGACTTGATTTAGATACATGACATTGCAACGCATGACAGCATGAATTAGACGCCAAAATTGCGTTTTTAAATATCAAACCGAAATAGCCTTTGATACAATGAGCACCAGACAGTGCTCACAGGATGGCATCGTGACAAAAATTATTTCAGTTTCCAACCAAAAAGGCGGCGTCGGCAAAACAACCACGAGCATCAATTTGGCTGCATCGTTGGGTGCAATCAAAAGACGCGTCTTGTTAATAGACCTAGATCCGCAGGGTAGCGCAACGGTCGGTTGCGGCGTTGATAAGCAAACGCTTAAGCAATCCATCAATGCTGTTTTATTAAACACAGCAAGCGCACAAGATGCCATTTTAAAAACAGACTGGAAATTCGATTTATTGCCGTCTAATGGCGATTTAACAATCGCTGAAGTAAAGCTATTAAGCATTCCCAATCGTGAATCTCAACTTAAAAATGCGCTGGCACCCATTAAAAATAACTACGAATTTATTATTATTGATTGCCCGCCTACTTTGAATATGCTGACTGTGAACGCGCTTGTGGCGTCAGACAGTGTTTTAGTGCCTGTTCAATGTGAATATTATGCTCTGGAAGGACTGACTAGTTTATTGAGCAATATAGAAAAAATTCGCCGCGCAGCTAACCCTAATTTGCAGCTAGAAGGCTTACTGCGTACTATGTATGACGGTCGCACAAGATTGACGACTGAAGTATCGGAGCAATTACTCAAGCATTTTCACAAAAAAGTGTATCAAGCAGTGATTCCGCGCAATGTGCGTTTAGCAGAAGCACCCAGCCATGGCATGCCTATTTTAGCGTACGATGATCACTCGCAAGGCGCCATTGCCTATTTGGCATTGGCGAGTGAAGTGGTGCGCAGATTGGAATCTGTATTGGAATCTGTATTGGAATCTGAAATGGAGACAGCAATCAAATGACGCAAGTAAAAAAACGTGGATTGGGAAAAAGTTTAGGCGATATGGGTTTAAGCGCGCTCTTAGGTGATTTGCAAGCGCAGCCTGCCATTGTGATGAGCGATTTTTCAACCGTAGAAGAAATATCACAAGATGGTCAGCTAAAAAAACTCCCGATTAACTCTGTGAAACCGGGCCCGCATCAACCTCGAAAAATAATGTCGCAGGAAGGCTTAGAAGAATTAGCGAATTCTATTCGAAAACAAGGCGTGATTCAGCCGATTATTGTTCGCGCAACAGAGAATAATCAATATGAAATTATTGCGGGCGAAAGACGCTGGCGAGCAGCACAGCTTGCAGAATTAGCCTATATTCCAGCGTTAATTCGCGAAATAAACGATGAAACTGCCATGGCTATTGCGTTGATTGAAAATATTCAACGACGCGATTTAAATTCAATTGAAGAAGCGGCGGCGCTGCAAAGATTAATTTCAGAGTTTGAGATGACGCACCAAGCTGTTGCTGATGCCGTTGGAAAATCACGCGTCAATGTGACCAATTTGCTGCGCCTATTAAAATTAAATAACGATGTGCAGCATTTGGTAGAGAAGGGTCAGCTTGAAATGGGTCATGCGCGTGCCTTATTAACATTAGAAAATGCGCAACAAAGTGAAGTGGCGGCCATTATTGTCATGCGAGCGCTATCGGTCCGCGAAACAGAGGCGCTTATTCGTAAAGTGGCGCTTTCAAACTCGCTTTCACCCTTCTCGCAGGCGCCAAAAGCCATTATTCCTGATAATAACCAGCAGCGCTTATCGCAATTATTGCGCGCTCCCGTTTTAATCACAAAAAACGCTAAAAACAAGGGTAAATTAACTATTAAATTTAAAAATCAGGCCGAGCTGGAGTATATTTTATCCAGAATTCAGTGATATTTTTGCTCATTTTGTAACCAATTCATTCGTAAAGCTTTTTTTTATTCAATCAACGTGTTATGTTGTCATTTCATGCGATAAGTACATTATCGTAACCCGAGAGGGAAACCTTAAATTTAATATGGAGATTTTGGAATGTTGAATAAGAAACTTTTGTCACTCGCATCACTTGGTGCATTGACAGTTGCATTAAGTACTGCTGCCTTCGCGGGTGGCCAATCGCCAGAACCAATGGCACCTTCAATCAACACAACTGGTTTTACTGCTGGTATGAGCTATGCTACTTATGGTCAAACTGACTTTGCAGCATTGGTTGGTTATGTTAATGACTGGTTTTTAGTAGATTTAGGTGCTGGCTATCAATATTTTGGTGTAGTTGGCACATCTAAAAACACAAGCGTATTCGCGCTTCGTGGCGATTTAGGTCTGCGTCATTATTTAGAACAATCCTTGTTCTTCACTTATGGTGTATTGGGTGATTACGGCTGGAGAAGCAATAGCACAGGTGCTTCGACTTCTAATCCATACGCAGTAGGCGCATTTATTGGCTTGGATTACCAACCTTTGTCGCATTGGCTGTTCTCTGGAAAAATTTCTCCAGTAACTTATGTTCGTCGCTTGAATGCTTCAACGACTAACGTAAGTCAACCAACTGGCTGGGATGTATTCAGCGCAGGTCAATTGGCAATATCATACGTTTTTAATTGATCGATGATTTGACACGTTACAAAAGCCGCCAAATTGAAAGATTTCGGCGGCTTTTTTTTTGGATACGATCTTATTGAATCCATTGCGAAATTAAGAAAAACTGCTTATACTGCACGCGGCCTTGAATAAGCGGTTTTTTTCTGCGTGCGAGTAATAATGACCGAAAAAACAATGGCAAGAAAAGAAAGGCGAGCGATAAAGCGGTTTTTGCTATCGCAAAGCGCCGTGGTGGTTGTGCTGAGTTTGGGCGCCGCGCTTATTTTTGGAAGAATAACAGCCGGTTCGGTTTTATTGGGCGGATTGATTGCGTTAGTCCCCAATATTTTTTTGGCGATTTATTTATTTGCGTTTATCAATCATAGTGATGCTCGCAAAACAATGATTGCGTGCTATACGGGTGAGGCATTAAAGCTGATCCTGATAATAATTTTAATGATATTAGCACTGCATTTTTTTAGTATTAACCTGCCAGCTTTTCTAGTGGGTTTGATGGGAACGTATTTGGTTTATATTTTTATTGGACGAATGAATTAATGAGTGATGCGAGCACAACCAAATTGACCAGTGCTGAATATATTGAGCACCATTTGCAGTACTTTCAAAGTAGTCTCTCTCACGGCAATCCGTTCTTATCCATCAATTTAGATACGCTCAGTATTTCAATACTAATCGGCGTTTTATTTCTAGGATTCTTTTTTATTGTGGCGCGCAAAGCGCAATCTGGCGTGCCGAATGGTTTGCAAAATTTTGTAGAGTTTATTGTTGAAGCTGTTGATAACACGGTAAAAGAGGTGTTTCACACGCAAGACAAATTAATTGGACCCTTGTCGCTCACCATTTTTGTGTGGGTATTTTTAATGAGTTTTATGGATTTAATTCCCGTTGATTTGGTGCCAAGCGCGGTAGAAAGCTTGGGTGCATCGAGTTTTCGCGCTGTGCCAACGGCAGATTTAAACCAAACTTTTGCGCTGTCGATCTGTGTCTTTTTTCTATTGATTGGATATAGCATCAAGATGAAAGGCTGGCGCGGTTATGGCAAAGAAATTTTATCCCAGCCCTTTGGCATTTGGTTTTTCCCCATCAATATTGTTTTTAGGGTTATTGAAGATTTTACCAAGCCTTTTTCATTGGCATTTCGACTCTTTGGAAATTTATTTGCAGGCGAATTGATTTTTATTTTAATCGCAGCGATGTTACCGTGGTGGTTTCAGTGGGTTCCTGGTAGTATTTGGGCGATTTTTCATATTTTGATTATTACATTACAAGCATTTATTTTTATGATTTTAACCATTATATATTTAAGTATGGCGTCAGAAGCACATTAATTTTTTTTTAACAAACAGAGGAAGAAAAAATGGAAGGCATTATTAGTTCAGTATCAGCATCAACGGTTATCGCAGTGGCAATTCTAATCGGCCTGGGTGGATTAGGCATTGCAATTGGTATGGGTTTGTTGGGCGGAAAATTTTTAGAAGGTATTGCGCGCCAACCAGAATTGACCAACATGCTGCGTTTACAAATGTTTGTTGTGATGGGTTTGCTCGATGCGTTTGCAGTCGTTTCTGTTGTGATTGGTTTGTATTTCTTGTTTGCAAAAAATCCAATTTTAACGCAAGCGTTACAAATGTTGTCTTCGGTAAAAGGCGGTTAATTTTTTTTTGAGATAATAGCATGAATATTAATCTTACTTTATTGGGCGAAATGATTACGTTTGCCATATTCGTATGGTTTACGATGCGTTTTATTTGGCCGCCATTAACGAAAGCTATGGAAGCGCGTCGCGAAAAAATTGCAGCAGGATTAGCGGCTGCTGAAAAGGCAACGCGTGATTTGGAATTAGCGCATCATAAAGTGACCGAGCTTTTAACAGAAGCAAAAGCGCAAGCAGCGCAATTAATTGAGCAGGCTAATCACCGCGCCAATTCAATTATCGAAGATGCCAAAGCCAAAGCCCGCGCTGAAGGCGAGCGTTTATTAGAAATTGCCAAAAACGATATATCGCGCGAATACCACAGCGCAAGAGAAGTATTGCTCAGTGAAATTTCAACATTTGCTATCGCGGGCGCTGAGAAAATTTTGAAACAAGAAATTAATAAA
Source organism: Gammaproteobacteria bacterium (assembly GCA_023266215.1). Lineage (GTDB taxonomy): Bacteria > Pseudomonadota > Gammaproteobacteria > Coxiellales > Coxiellaceae > JAHFRQ01. The sequence goes on from JAHFRQ010000002.1 coordinate 290,043, forward strand.
AGCGCAAATGATGAGCTGGTCAATCAATTGGTTAAAGAGATTGAATTATAATGGCGGACAATTTTCACATAGCAAGACCTTACGCCAAAGCCGCTTTTCAAACTGCAAAAGCGACTGATCAATTGGCGTTGTGGTCGACTGTGTTGCATGTGTTATCAAGTGCCATTTCGAATAATACAGTGCAGACTTGGCTTAATAACCCGGTGATTACAAAAGATCAGTGGGGAGATTTTTTGATTGGATTTTTGAATACCATTTGTAAAGATTTTTCAGAGACGCAAAAACAAATAGAAAACTTTATTTATTTGTTAATTGATTATCAGCATGTTGATGCAATGCCTGAAATCTTTGCTTTGTTTCAACGTTATTTTGCAAAAGCGAACGGCTATGCGCAATTATCAGTGCGATCACCTTTTGTGATGACAGAAAAAGAAGAAAGTGAGTTTAAAAAAGTGTTAGAAGCAAAATTAAAAACAGCGGTGTCGGTTGATTTCACAGTTGACGCGAACTTGATTGGTGGTTTAATCGTCCGCGCTGGAAATTTTGTTTTAGATGATAGTTTTCAGAATAAATTAAAGCGATTAAAAAGCGCATTACTATAAGTTTTGGGATGAGGGTTTTGACATTATGACAACAACACAGCATTTACAACCATCTGAAATCAGCGAAATCATTCGCGAGCGGATTGCAAAGTTTGATATCAAACCAGAGATTCGCACGGTCGGCACCATTGTCAGTTTAAAAGACGGTATCGTCCGCATTTATGGATTAAGCGATGTAATGTACGGCGAAATGATCGAATTTCCCAATGATACTTTTGGCTTGGCATTCAATTTGGAGCGCGATTGTGTTGGCGCAGTTGTGTTGGGCGATTATTTGCATTTAGAAGAAGGCATGACGGCACGTTGCACAGGTCGTATTTTAGAAGTGCCAATCGGTGAAGAATTACTAGGTCGTGTTGTCGATGCACTGGGAACTCCTATTGACGGAAAAGGCCCGCTTAAAACAACATTGACAGCGCCTGTTGAAAAAATTGCGCCGGGTGTGATCGAGCGTCAATCAGTTTCAGAGCCTGTGCAAACCGGTATTAAATCTATCGATGCCATGACACCCGTGGGTCGCGGTCAGCGTGAATTAATCATTGGCGATCGTCAAACAGGTAAAACTGCCATTGCAATCGATGCGATTATCAATCAAAAATCATCTGGTATTAAATGCGTTTATGTCGCTATTGGACAAAAGACTTCTTCAGTTGCCAATGTGGTGCGAATTTTAGAAGAACATGGCGCGATGGCGCATACGATTATTGTTTGCGCTAACGCGTCAGAAGCGGCAGCATTGCAATATATTGCGCCTTATTCTGGCACCAGCATGGGTGAATATTTTCGAGATCGCGGTCAAGATGCGTTGATTATTTATGATGATTTAACCAAGCAAGCTTGGGCCTATCGTCAAGTTTCATTGTTAATGCGCCGTCCACCAGGTCGCGAAGCGTATCCGGGCGATGTGTTTTACTTGCATTCACGCCTATTAGAGCGCTCTGCACGCGTAAACGTAGAATACGTTGAAAAGTTTACAAAGGGTGAGGTCAAGGGAAAAACAGGTTCTCTCACTGCTTTGCCTATCATTGAAACACAAGCCGGCGATGTCTCCGCCTTTATTCCAACCAACGTGATTTCAATTACCGATGGCCAAATATTTTTAGATGTCGGATTGTTTAATTCAGGTGTCAGACCTGCTGTGAATGCGGGATTATCTGTTTCACGCGTTGGCGGCGCCGCCCAAACTAAAATTATTAAAAAATTGGCGAGTGCCATTCGTATTTCATTGGCGCAATATCGTGAATTAGAAGCGTTTTCGCAATTTGCATCTGATTTAGATGAAGTGACGCGCAAACAATTAGAGCGCGGACAACGCACCGTCGAAGTATTAAAACAACCGCAATATCAGCCTTTGAGTGTCGCTGAAATGGCTATTTTATGGTTTGCACTAGATAAAGGTTATTTAGATGACGTACCTGTTAAAAAAATAGTTGATTTTCAAAGCGCGATTTTAAGTTATTTGCATCATCAGTATCAAAATTTATTAGACAGCATAAATGCTAAACCAGATTACTCAGATGATAATGTTGCAAAAATAAGCGACGCGATAGAAACTTTTAAGAAAACACAGGCATATTAAATAATGTCGAGCACGCGCGAAATTCGCAATAAAATTGGCAGCATCAAAAACACGCAGAAAATTACGCATGCGATGGAGTTGGTGGCTGCGAGTAAAATGCGAAAAGCGCAAGAGCGCATGATCTTGTCGCGCCCTTATGCAAAAAAAATTCGTCGCGTGATTTCGCATGTCGCACAAGCGCACAGTGAATACAAGCATCCGTATATGCAAACACGCAACAATATAAAACGCGTTGGTTATCTTGTTATTACTACTGATCGTGGATTGTGTGGCGGTTTAAATATTAATTTATACCGAAAAATATTACACGAGATGAAAATCTGGGATGAAAAAGGCGTTGGTGCAGATTTATGTATTATTGGCCGCAAAGGTGAAGTATTTTTTGGTCAATTAGGCGCAAGCATTACAGGCTCTGTCACCCACTTGGGTGATAAGCCGACCGTCAGTGATATTATCGGCGTTGTAAAAGTGATGTTGACGCATTTTGATGAAGGAAAAATAGATCGTTTATATATCTGCGCCAATGAATTTGTAAACACCATGGTTCAAAAACCATTTGTCAGACAATTATTACCACTAGAAGTTGATGCAACAGAAAATACACCAGAATCATCAGAATCATCAGAAGCAAAAATGCAGTGGGATTATTTATATGAGCCTGATTCCGCGCAAGTATTGTTAACCATGTTATTGGTGAGATATATCGAATCACAGGTGTATCAAGGCGTTGTTGAAAATATTGCCTGCGAGCAAGGTGCGCGAATGGTGGCAATGAAAAATGCGACTGATAATGCGAAAGATATTATTAAAGAATTGCAACTTGCTTTTAATAAGGCACGTCAAGCAAGTATTACGCGAGAAATTGCTGAAATTGTTGCAGGTGCTGCAGCGTTGGAATAAGAGGATTTAAAAATGAGTACAGAATCAAAAACACAAAAAGTATTGGGTAAAGTGATCGAAATTATCGGCGCGGTTGTCGACGTTGAATTTCCAAAAAAATCAGTGCCTGCGATTTACAACGCATTGTATATAGCGGATTCGAAATTAACATTAGAAGTCGAACAGCAATTGGGTGACGGCGTTGTTCGCACGATTGCCATGGGTCCGACTGAAGGATTAAAACGCGGTTTGCGCGTTGAAGATACGGGTGCACCTATCACTATTCCTGTGGGCGATAAAACACTGGGTCGCATTATGAACGTCTTGGGTCATCCCATTGATGAAGCAGGCGCAATTGATACATATGAATTTTTACCGATTCATCGTCCCGCCCCTTCTTTTTTGGATCAAGCCAATAGCGCAGAAATTTTAGAAACAGGCATTAAAGTGCTTGATTTAATTTGTCCGTTTGCAAAAGGCGGCAAAGTGGGTTTATTTGGTGGTGCCGGTGTTGGTAAAACTGTCAATATGATGGAGTTGATTCGCAATATTGCCGTTGAGCACAGTGGTTTTTCTGTCTTTGCAGGCGTTGGCGAACGCACGCGCGAAGGAAATGATTTTTACCATGAAATGAAAGAATCTAATGTACTGGACAAAGTATCTTTGGTGTATGGTCAAATGAATGAGCCACCAGGCAATCGTTTGCGCGTTGGCTTGACAGGATTAACATTGGCGGAAAAATTCCGCGATGAAGGCCGTGATGTTTTATTGTTTATCGATAATATTTATAGATATACCTTAGCGGGCGTTGAAGTTTCAGCGCTGTTGGGACGCATGCCCTCTGCTGTGGGTTATCAACCAACATTGGCGGAAGAAATGGGTAATCTGCAAGAGCGCATTACCTCGACAAAAACAGGCTCTATTACTTCTATTCAAGCAGTTTATGTTCCTGCGGATGACTTAACAGATCCTTCGCCTGCAACGACGTTTGCGCATTTGGATGCAACCGTTGTGTTATCAAGACAAATTGCTGAGCTGGGAATTTATCCGGCGATTGATCCACTCGACTCATCAAGCCGTCAATTGGATCCGTTGGTGGTGGGCGAAGAGCATTATCGCATTGCGCGCGCCGTGCAAAGCACATTGCAGCGCTATAAAGAGCTAAAAGATATTATTGCGATTTTGGGTATGGATGAGTTATCAGAAGAAGATAAATTAACGGTAAAACGGGCGCGTAAAATTCAACGCTTTTTATCACAACCCTTTTTTGTTGCGGAAATTTTTACGGGCTCACCCGGAAAATACGTTTCACTGACAGATACGCTGCATGGCTTTAAAGGTATTTTAAACGGCGATTTTGATCATTTGCCAGAACAAGCTTTTTACATGGTCGGCACGATTGAAGAAGCGATCGAAAAAGCGAAAACATTAAAATAAAAATATGACAAAATTAATGCAACTCGACATTGTTAGCGCAGAAGGCTCAATTTTTCAGGGCGAGGTATCGTTCGTTTCAGTGACTGGCAGTGTTGGTGAGTTGGGCATTCATCCTGGCCATTCACCACTGTTAACATCATTAAAACCAGGGCAAATTCACGCGGTGTTAAAAGATGGCAAAGAAGAAGTGTTTTATATGTCAGGCGGCATGTTAGAAGTGCAGCCAACTATGATATCTATTTTAGCTGACACGGCGTTGCGCGCAGATGATTTGGATGAAGCGGCGGCGATTTCTGCAAAAACACATGCTGAAAAAATTCTACAAGATAAAACGGATGGAATAGAATATTCTAAAGCACTGGCAGAGTTGGCGGAAGCAGCTGCCCAATTGCGTGCAATTAGTTTATTGCGAGATAAAGCAAGAAACATTCATTAAAATAATGTGTCCCCTCTCCCGTAATCGGGAGAGGGTTAGGGTGAGGGTTTTTTAGGAGGCGGAACGATGAGTTTAAGTGTTGTCATTCTAGCAGCAGGGAAAGGCAAAAGAATGGCGTCCAATATCCCCAAGGTGATGCATTGCCTTGGCGGTGAGCCAATGTTATCACGCGTGATTAAAACAGCGCAGTCTCTTAATCCAGAGCATATTCATATCGTCTATGGCAATGGTGGATCAGATATTCCGAATTCTTTTCCAGATTTAAAAGTCAACTGGGTACATCAGCACGAGCAATTAGGCACGGGTCATGCCGTTATGCAGGCGCTTCCATTTTGCAAAGATGACGAACAATTATTAGTTTTATACGGTGATGTGCCATTAATTTCAGTTGAAACATTGCGCCAATTATTTTCGGCAGCCAAAGAAAAAAATAGCGTGGGATTATTGGTTGCAAAATTGCCCGATTCAACGGGCTTTGGTCGTATTATTCGCGATGCGCATCACAATATTATTGCCATCGTTGAAGAAAAGGATGCGACACCAGAGCAGCGCATGATCAAAGAAATCAACACGGGCATTATTACAGCGCCGGTTGCTCTATTGAAAAAATTATTACCTGATATTTCCAATCACAACGCACAAAAAGAATATTATCTCACCGATATTATTTCACTGTCAGTTAAAGATAATCATCCAATCGCTGGCGTCACAGCGCCTGATTTAATGGAAATTCGCGGCGTCAATGATCAGTGGCAGCTTGTAACATTAGAAAGATATTATCAGCATTATCGTGCACAACAATTAGCTTACAGCGGTGTTGTGATTATGGACCCAGCGCGGTTAGATATTCGTGGAAATATAACTATCGCGCCAACAGTGCAATTAGATGTGAATATTATTTTAGAAGGTGATGTAAAAATTGGCGCAGGCTCCAAAATTGGCCCTAATGTTACCATTAAAAATTCTGTGATTGGTGAAAATGTGTCTGTGTTTTCAAACAGTGTCATCGAAGGCGCTATTATTGAAAATCATTGTAGCGTCGGCCCTTTTGCGCGTATTCGCGCTAATACTGTTTTAAAAACAAAATCAAAAGTCGGCAATTTTGTTGAAACCAAAAATATTGTTTTAGGCGCTGAAAGCAAAGCATCACACCTAACTTATTTAGGTGACTCGCACATCGGCGATCACGTCAATATTGGCGCAGGTACCATTACGTGTAATTACGATGGCGTGAATAAATGGCCAACAGAAATTGGCGATGGCGCATTTATCGGCTCAAATACTTCTTTAATTGCACCCGTTAAAATTGGCGAAAATGCAACGATTGCTGCAGGTTCTGTCATCGGAAAAGATGCACCTGCTGATCAATTATCGATTACGCGCGCAAAACAGGAAGTGATTAAAGGCTGGAAAAGGCCTGTGAAAAAATCGCAGACAGAAATTAATTAATCATGACGCGCCGCACTCGATTATATTATCCAGATAAGTTAATTTCAGGTGAGAAAATTATTTTAAATATTGACGCCAGTCGATATTTATTGACAGTGTTGCGAAAAACAATTGGCGAAGCTGTTTTTTTATTTAATAACACTGATTTTGAATTCGAAAGTGCTTTAGTAGAGATAAATAAAAAACAAGCTGTTATTCAAGTGGGCGCGCCATCAAATCCCAACATAGAATCGAATTTAAAAATTCATTTAGGACAAGCAATTTCACGCGGCGAACGCATGGATTATGCGATTCAAAAAGCAGTTGAGCTGGGTGTTGATGAAATTACACCCTTGTTTTCAGAATATTGTCAGATTAAATTAAAATCAGATAGAGTTGACAATAAAATATCACATTGGCAAGCGATTGCGATTTCCGCAGCGGAGCAATCCGGCAGAACCAAGGTCCCCAAAATAAATTTACCTGAAGAATTTAATATTTTTATTCAAAAAAAAGATGAGTTAAAAATAATTTGCTTGCCGAAACAAAATAAAGATTTATTAGATTTAAAAAACACAGCTATTCCTAAAAATATTTTATTACTAATTGGCGCAGAAGGTGGATTTTCTGATGCCGAAATTCAATTGGCTTTAAAGCAGGATTTTATATCGATGTCGCTTGGTCCGCGCATTTTACGCACTGAAACAGCGCCCATTGTTGCATTAAGCTTATTGCAGCAAAAATGGGGAGATTTGCATTAAGCCATTTGCTTTGACCGCTTTGTGAGAAATTTCTTACAAAGCCGTGCGTATTTCAAGTGATTACTATAGTATATTATATCTCTATCTTATTGATTTAAAATAGATTTTCCGTATTTTTAGCTATTTAATGCGACCGCATCTCATTTAAGCTTTTCTTAAGGTCTTGCGTATCTGGCCTGACCTGCTAAATTGAGTGAATAAATTTTTAGGACAGCTTTTTGCAAAGGAAGGTTTCTTTTAGGGAAAAAGGTTCTAAGGATAGAACTTGTTGGTAGGGATGACCAGGAAAAAGGGTGGTTTTCGAATCGCCCTTTTTTTTCACCAAAATTTTTTAGGTTCTTATTATTATGCCAAACCTTCCTGCTTCAGAATTAATTTTAAATTCAGATGGCAGCATTTATCACCTTAATTTATTACCGGAAGATTTAGCGCATACCATTATTTTAGTGGGCGATCCCAATCGCGTTCCTATTGTGTCAAAATATTTTGATCAGATAGAAATTCAAAAATCAAACCGTGAATATGTCACGCACACGGGTTACATCGGTAATTTGCGCTTATCCGTTATTGGCACCGGTATTGGCGCGGGCAATATTGATATTGTAATAAACGAGTGTGATGCATTGGCTAATATTGATTTTAAAAAACGCGAAGTCAAAAATAATATTACCAAACTAAAATTTATTAGAATAGGCACTTGCGGCGGTTTACAAAAAAATTCACTTGTCGATAGTTTTATTATTTCAGATTACGCCATTGGTTTGGACGGCTTGATGCAATATTACCAGCAAGCTAATAATCAAAACGAAATAGCATTATTAAAAATATGTCGAGAATATTTTTCATCTACTTTTATCGCTAATCAGATTTATGCAACAGCGGGATCTGAAAATTTAACAGCATTATTTAAAACTGAGAAAATAGGAATTTCTGGAATCACCATGACCTGTCCTGGATTTTATGCGCCACAACATAGAGTTTTGCGCGCAAAGCCATCTGACGTTGATTTATTTTCAATTGCACAAAAAATTAAATTTCAAGATTTGTGTGTCACCAATTTTGAAATGGAAACCGCCGCAATTTACGGCTTAAGCCGTGCTTTAAATCACGATGCCTGCTCGATTAGCTTGGTAGTTGCCAATCGGATTACAAAAGAGTTCTCAACGCAAATGAACAGTAAAATAGATGAGCTAATTAAAGCGGTGCTTGAGAAATTAGTTTAGTTCGCTGGGATTAATAATGTCAGCTGTTCTCGCGGCAATTTCATCCGCTAACCAACGCTCAAGCGTTTCAATGTATTTTGCAGTGCCTTCTCTTACGCGCGTCTCATTCTGCTCATAAAATTTCTCTTCCTGTCGACTTTGAAGATTGAGTATTTTCAACAGATCTGCTGGAATAGTAATAATAGCAGCGCCGCCTTGCTTTCGAATATGTACTGTAATCATAAATATCTCGTTGTGTTAATTATCTCAAATAAGTACAGCACAAATGTGCTACTTTTTAAATAGGCAGATTGATGTGAAATTTACGGATGAGGTGTAATAGCAATAATAGTAATTTGATTCCTGTTTTGGCCATAGCACCAAAAAATGCGATAAGCGCCGGGTGTATTATTTTCTGCATAGGCTTCAAAAATTTCTTCACCGTTTTCGCCTTGCATAGCGCTGTATTTATGAGTATTTAAGCTAGGATGTCTTGGATTGGTTTGCAAATAGCCCAATGTTTTTTGAACCGCCTTACATCGCTTTTTTAGGCCGGTGTTTGATTTTAAAAATTCGTACTGTTCCAATGCCTTTTCAGTGAATTCAATTTCAAAATGAAGCATATTAATCTCTATTTATCTTCATCATCCAGGTATTTCGAAAAGTCCTCGTCAATTTTACGAAGCTTTCCTTCCGCCAGTTCTTTTAAACCTTGGCGAAGACTAGCTAAAGCTTTGGGATTTTCATACAGCCATCTTTCTCGCAGAGGAATTTCCATGACGGGGTCTAAGATAATGCGATGCTTTTTATCGACGGTAACTCTAAATCCCGTTGCGCCACGAGACAAGGCGCCCAAGGTCACCCTACCTTTGGAATCAGGATGTAATGTTTTTATTTTTAGTGCCTGTTTCATTGATAAACCCTCTTAATGCTAATGACATATAAATTATAGCAGAAAGTGGGAATTATTCAAAGTGGGAATTTCCCACTTTTCACCAATCCCCCTTCACAAACTTCAGCACTAATTTCTTAAGCGTCTCTGCGCCTTTAACAGCGCCTTTTAAAGTGACTTCGTGGCTTAATTTTTCGTCACTCAAGCCCGCTGCCATATTGGTGACGACTGAAATCATTGCCACTTGCATGCCGCAATGATGCGCCACAATGCTTTCATTAATCGCTGACATCGCCACCACATCGCCGCCCAATATTTTAAACGCACGAATTTCAGCTGGCGTTTCAAAATTTGGGCCTAAAACAGCAAAATAAATACCATCAAATAATTTAATATTGATATCAGCCGCTGCTTGAAATAATTTTTCGCGCAAATTTAGATTATAAATATCTTCAACACCAATAAATCGCGGTCCAAATTCTGCATCGTTGGGGCCTGCTAACACATTTTGAAATTGAAAATTAATGTGATCTTTAATAACCACTAAATCACCTGGAATAATATCTGTTCGCAGTGAACCTGCTGCATTCGTAATAAAAAAAGTTTCACAGCCAATTAATTTCATCGTGCGAACGTAAGTTTTAGCAACGATGTTTGAAACGCCTTCGTATAAATGCGCGCGGCCTTGTAGGCAAGCAATATTAATGCCATTTAGCTTGCCTAAAATTAAATTACCGCTGTGGCCAGCGACTGTGCACGGGGGAAAATCGGGTAGATCTTGATAGGGAATTACTATCGGATTTTCTAATAAATTAACCAGGTCGCCTAAGCCTGATCCTAAAGTGATGGCAAGCTGAGGTTGAAATCCATTGGTTTTTTTTAAAATAAGCTCAGCCGCTTTTTTGGCAGATTGTGTCATGATTAATTCTCCAGGTTTTTTGAATCAAAAGCGCAAGGCAATAATTGATCCAAAGTAAAATGAGCATATGAATTTTTAAGCGTACACAAGTGAATAGGCAGCGATTTCGCTGAAAACTCTAGCAGACGCTGACGACAAGCGCCACAAGGTGGGCATATCTTATCGCCCGCCACTAAAATTAAAACTTCAGTAATAACCTTGTTTCCTCGAGTAACCAGCGCGCCAATCGCGTTGGCTTCGGCGCAGGCTGTTAATGGAAAAGCGGCGTTTTCAACGTTGCAGCCAACGAATATATCCCCATTTTTGGCACGAATGGCGGCTGCCACCTGAAAGTGCGAGTAAGGCGCATAAGCCTGTTTTAAAACACTTTTTGCGGCTTCCCATAAATCTTGCGGGGCGGTTTTCATATTTGGCTCTCCTGCGCGTATAATCAAGTGGGTTGATTATATCCCAATAACTCAGGATGAGAGAAATTATGATAGATACCATGACTGTGCTGGCTTATTTATTAGGGGATGATTCTGGTCACAACAAGCAAATAAAACTTAACGCTGAATTTTCACAGACGCAGGTCGTAGAAATAAGTCCTAAAGTAATATGGAAAAATGTACCGCCTGAGGCCGACTCGCTCGTTTTAATTGTCAAAGATTCTGATATTCCGAAAAAAGAAAATTACTATTGGGTTGTTTATAATATTCCTGCGGATTCTCATGGTGTTGATTTAGATGAAAGCAAAATAATTAATAAAAATAACGTTGGTTTAAATAGCTGGGGACAAAAAAATTATCACGCGTTAGATTATCCGAAAAAAAATCATAAAATTTATATCACTGTTTATGCGCTTGATAAAAAATTTTCATCTATTCAAAATATAACAGGCGAATCGTTGGAGCAAAAAATAAGAGGTCACGTATTGGCAAAAGGAGAAGTTATCAAATCATAAAAAAACGCCCCGATAAATAGAGGCGCTTTCTTGAATCGCTTATTTTTCAGCCGCTTTAACACGTCGCGCTTCTGGTCCTTGATCTGTTTCTAATGCGATAAAATTAACGTGTGAACCGATTTTTAATTTTTTAGCGTGATGCGCGATCACATGCGCATCATTAAAATAGAACTCTGTTCCGTCGGGTGTTTCGATAAATCCAAAACCACCGCCATTCATGCGCACCACTTTTCCGCTTAAAGGTTCTTCATGATGTTTTGCACCGTTTTTTAACCGTTCGCGATATTCTTCTAATTTTCGAGTGACATCAGCAAAAGCATCTTGAATGGAGTTATACATATTTTCATCACCATTGTAGGTAGCAATTAATTCTTGTCCCGGAACACCAACGGTCACACGCGTATTAAATAAATTGCCTCGTCGCTGATTATTATTGGCTAACTCAACAACCACATGACAGCTGATAATATGATCTGAAAAATGCGCTAATTTTTCCGCTTTTTCTCTGATGAAGATTTCAACCGCTTCGGAATGATCTAAATGACGTAGTGTGATTTGAACGGGTGTTTGCATAAAATTCTCCTTTGTTTTTTTGCCCGGGAATTATAAACATAAAACCTTGATTTATCTAATAGAATATTTGTTTACCTCCTTCTGAGTAAGTATAGTTCGTGATTAAGATTTTGCTTGCTATAAATACTTTGAAAATGATGCAACTGACTGTTTTCTTGGTATATTTTAGTATTTTCGGGGGAAATTAGGTGGATTTAGGTTGAAAATAGACATAATTACTTTGTTTTCCTAAGAAAACCTTAATATGCGTTTGATATCGTATGCCATGTGCAAAATACTGTTAGTTACGAATACGAAGAAGACTTTGTGCTCGTGACGCTACCGTGTCAAAATGTGAAAAATTATTCAGTCGACTTAGGAGAGGAAAATGCTGGTGTTAACACGCTCAATAGGTGAGCGATTATTTATCCAAGATGGCGACATCAAGATTCAAGTACTGGAAGTGAAGGGTAATCAAGTGCGATTAGGTATCGAAGCGCCAAAGGATATTTCCATTCATCGCGAAGAAGTATTTAATCGCATCAAATCAGAAGCTAGTGCGTCTGCAGCTGATTCAAAAGCGGAAGAAGTTGTTTAAATAATACGAACTCCATTGCTGGTGCCGATAATTATTTTATCGGCAGGGCGTTTTGCAAAAATGCCGTTACAAACCACGCCAGTTATATTGTTAATGAGCTCTTCTGTTTGAATTGGATTTTCAAGATTTAAATTAAACACATCCAAAATAATATTGCCATTATCTGTCACGAATCCTTCGCGATATTCTGGTATGCCGCCTAATTTTAATAATGTACGCGCAACCAAACCACGCGCCATGGGAATTACTTCAATGGGCAGTGGAAATTTCCCCAATATTTTAACCTCTTTGCTTTCGTCTGCAATGCAAATAAATTTTTGAGCTGCTGCTGCTAAAATTTTCTCACGCGTTAAAGCACCACCACCACCTTTAATTAAATATTTAAACTGATTAAATTCATCTGCACCATCAACATAAATGTTCACTTGATTAACTGCATTTAAGTCATCGACAGTAAAACCCAGCGCTTTTAATTTATTCGCCGTATCAAGCGAGCTTGCAACCGTTGTTTTAATTTTATGCTTAATAGATGCCAGCGCTTCAATAAAATAAGCGGCTGTTGATCCTGTGCCAACACCGACAATGGCATCAGCTGGAATTTCATTAAGCGCTGCTATCGCTGCGGCCTTTTTTTGGTCGTTTTGGGTCATGGCGTTCTCGTTTTAATTATATCTGTCCCTAATTTACGGAAATATCATTTAAGGGACAAGTATAATTTAATTATATCTGTCCCTTATTTGAATATTTGACGGTTTGGGGACAGATATAAAAAGCTAGATAATTTCATTTTGTTCCAACAATGCATCAACTTGTGGTTTTCTGCCGCGAAATTCTATAAATAAATCCATGGGTTCTTTGGCGCCGCCCGATTCTAAGAACGTGGTTTTAAATTTTTCTGCGGTTTTTGCATCAAAAATGCCGTTTTGCAAAAATAAAGAAAAGGCATCGCAGGCCATGACTTCAGCCCATTTATAACTGTAATATCCCGCTGCATAACCGCCTGCAAAAATATGTGAAAAGCTGTTTTGAAAGCGATTAAATGTTGGAACTGGAACGACAGATGTTTTTTCTCGAACGTGATTTAAAATAACTTGAATACTATTGAGATTATTGGCATCAAAATGCATATGCAAATCAAAATCAAATAACGCAAATTCAACTTGGCGCATCATCTGCATCGCAGACTGAAAATTTTTCGCGCGGATTAATTTTTCAAATAAATCATTGGGTAATTTGCTTTTAGTTTGAAAGTGTTCTGCAAATAAATCAATAGACGCTTTTTCCCAGGCCCAGTTTTCAAAAAATTGACTAGCCACTTCAACCGCATCCCATGGAATGCCATTAATGCCAGAAACGCTTGCAATATTAATTTTTGTTAGCATATGTTGTAGTGCATGCCCTGTTTCATGAAATAAAGTAATCACATCATCGTGTGTAAATAGAGCAGGCTGATTAGGCGCTGGTGCATTAAAATTGCATGTGACATAGGCCACCGGAATTTGTATTTCGCCATTCAATAATTTTCGGCGTGCACGGCAATCATCCATCCAGGCGCCACCGCGCTTATTTTCTCTTGCATATAAATCAATAAAAAGTCGCGCTTGTAATTTATTGTTTGAATCAAATAAATTAAAGCAGCTGGCATCTTTATGCCATAAATTAACATTTAATTCAGGCTTGACAGTAATATGATATAGTTTTTGTATAACAGAAAATAAACCAGTAAGTACTTTTGGTTCTGGAAAATAAGGGCGCAAATCTTCTTGAGAAATTTGATATAATTGCTGACTTAATTTTTCAGAAGCATAGGCAACATCCCAGGCATTTAATTTTTCGATTTTTAATTCAGATTTTGCAAATTCAGATAATTGTTGAAATTCTTTTTGAGCTGATGGTAAAGATTTTTCTGCAAGTTCACTTAAAAAATTTAAAACATCTTCTGTTTTTTTGACCATTTTAGTTTGCAGAGAATATTCAGCATAATTTTTAAAGCCTAATAATTTAGCTAATTCAAAGCGTTTTTCTAAAATTTCGCGCATCACATCATCATTATTCCATTTGTTTGCATTGGGGCCTTGGTCAGATGCGCGTGTTACAAAAGCGGTATACATTGCTTCACGCAATGATTGTGAATCGGCGTACATCATAACAGCCAAATAGCTTGGTGCTTCTAAGCTAAAAATCCAGCCTGATTTGTTTTCCTTTTCAGCCAATAATTTTGCAGCCGAAACAGCGTGTTCTGGAATCCCAGATAATTCTTTTGGATTATTAATTACTTTTTTAAATCCCATGGTCGCATCTAACACATTTTCTTCAAATTTTTGCGTTAATTGCGACAAGGATTTTGATAAAGCAGCAAATTTTTCTTGTTCTGCTTTGGGTAAATTAACACCCGCTAACTTAAAATTTCGAATATCATTTTCAATTGTTTTTTGTTGCGCAATATCCAAATTTTTAATATCAATAGACTCAACCGCATGAAATAATGTTTCGTTTTGAGAAATTTCAGAGCTGTAATCAGATAATTTGGGTAAACAGTTATTAATCACTTCGCGCAATTTAGGAGAGTTAATCACGCCATTCATATGCTGAATGGGCGACCAAAAATGATGCAGCTTGTCGTTCAGCTCTTCCATTGGCTGCATTAGATTATCCCACGTATAAACCGTGTTTTTTTCTAGCAGCTTATTTATATCAGATAAATTATTGTTTAAAATAATTTCCAGCTCTTTTTCAACCGAATCTAAATTAATTGCTGAAAAATTAGGGAGAGATTGGCCCACTTTACGACTCCTATAAGTATTTTCTTAAAGCATAAGCAATCATTTGACATCTAATTTATTTTTTTCACCGCGACGCCAAATACTCGCCAATGCGGTTTTCAAGACTCAAGTAAGGAAAGCGAGGTCCTGTAAAATTGTTTACCATAATGACGAAAGAAATAACGCCGTGATTATAGGTTTGCACAAAACCCGCCAGAGATGAAATATCTTCGGTTGAGCCTGTTTTAGCGCGCACGCATTTGCGCTTGCCCAATTTCGCCATGCGCCAACGCAGCGTGCCGTCATCGCCAGCAATCGGTAGCGCTGGAATTAAATAAGTATTTAAAACAGAGTTGTGATGAATAAGCCACAATACTTTTGACATAAAAGCAGGTGTCACGAAATTATAGTTCGATAAACCCGCACCATCATTTAAGTGCACGGTGGCCGTGTTGACGCCATAGGGCCTTAAAATATTTTGCTCAGCCATTAAACCGTTTTGCCAGCTGCCGGGTTGATGATAATAAACTTCACCCATTTTTTTAAGTAACGCATTGGCATACAAATTATCTGATTTTTTTAATAAATGAATGATTAACGTTTGTAGTGGTGGCGAATTAAATTGCGCGAGCACAGTTGTGTCTGCAGGTGCTTTTGCTTCACTGACAACGCCATTAAACGCAATGTTTTGTTGCGACAAAGCTTGTTTTACATAATCTTTAGTAAGCGGTAATAAATCGCGAACTGCGAGTGCGCGACCTTGCGCGCCACCTGATTTTGAAAGACATCCGCGAATAGCAAACTCATTTTGATTGTTGCTAAAAATTTTCATGGGGCAATTGCGTGTGTTATAACGCGTTGTCATCACGTGATTAAATATTTTAATAATACCACTGGGCAAATTGGTGTGAACAGCGATGGGTTGGCCGGGACGAGCGGGCACAAATCGCATGCCAAAGCGGTTGCGATCAATAATAATAGTACTCAGCGGCGCTGCGTAATCAAAACTTAAATCATTCCATGACCAGCCTGATGGATAAGGAACATGATCAAATGCCATGTCATCAATCACAACTTGACCATTGATTCTTTGAATGCCACGCGCTTTTAATGCTTTAAATAAGTTAAACAAATCTGATCGCGTTAAAGTGGGGTCGCCGCTGAATCGCAAATATAAATTACCATTTAAAACGCCTTGAGTTATCGTGCCGTTGGTCAAGAGCTTAGTTTCAAATATAAAATTGGGCTTTAAAAATAACAGTGCCGCACTGACGGTAATTAATTTTTGAATGCTGGCAGGTGAAAATAAGTGGTGTGTGTCGCGTGTAAAATACGTTTGGCCCGTTTGCAAAGATTGAATATCAATGCCGATGGTCGCCTTGTATTTGTGCGCGTTCACAATATTGCGAATACCATTGGCGATCGACGTATCTTGGCCGGGATCGGCGCTTGCATTAATATTAAAAAATAAAGTGGAGGCAATAAAGCTACAAGCTAATAGTTTGGATAATTTTGAGTGGGTCATATATTGGGCTTTGGGTAAAAATATTTTATTGATTTTATCACTAATAATCAGATTGTCACAATTTCAAATCGTTATAAATATTGTCAGCGATAGAAAGCGGCGAGTTAATGTCGGTGTCATAAGTAAAGTCGGCAATCGATGCATACAACGGCGCGCGAATCTGGTCGAGTTCAATAATTTTATTCATGGGGTCTGGCATGTCGAGCAAAGGACGCGTGCCTTTGCGCTGATTTGTGCGTGATAATTGCGTGTTAATAGAAGCTCGCAAGTAAATAACCACGCCACGTGCTGCCAAAACCGCGCGATTTTCATCTGCTAAAATGGCGCCGCCGCCTGTTGATAAAACAATATTATCAAGCTCGGTTAGCTTTTCAATCATGAGACATTCGCGATCTCGAAAACCATCGTCACCTTCAAATTCAAAAATAGTGGCAACAGAAACCCCGGTTTGTTTTTCAATTTCATGATCGGAGTCATAGAAAACCAGATGAGCCTTTTTGGAAAGCGCACGACCAATCGTCGTTTTACCAACGCCCATGGGGCCGACTAGAAAAATATTTTTGCAGTTTTTCATGTTGATTTTCAATATGATGTAAGCGGGCAATCATAACACATTCACCATCGACGGCGTAATAAAAATAAGTAATTCTTGTTGCGTCACTTTGTGGCTGTGCTCGCTCAATAATCCACCAATGATGGGCAGCTTACCCAAACCGGGAAGCCCCGTTTTTTGAATCGCATCTTCTGATTCTAAAATTCCGCCCAAAACGATGGTCTGATTATTTTTTAGAACCACTTCAGTCGTGATTTGCTGAGTTTGAATAGCTGGCACGCCTTTTACCGTTAGCGCGCTGACGCGGTCCTGATTCAGCGCAATTTTCAATAACACACGATGATTAGGCAAATATTCTGGCGTCACTTGTAATCGCAATACTGCTTTTTTAAAACTAGCGCTGGTAGCGCCGCTGGATGTAGCTTCCTGATAAGGCACCTCAGCACCAGATTCAATAACCGCGGGCTCTTTGTTCAGCGTCATCAATGAAGGAGATGAAATGAGTGACGCATGCCCTTCTTGTTCTAACGCAGAGATTTGCATATTGAGTAAATTATTTTGAGAAAATTGCGCAATAGCGATCGTAAATTGTCCCGCAGAGCTCGGATTTTGCGGCAAATTCATATTAAAAGAAGGTGTTAAATTGGCTGTTTGGCTTTGCGTGCTGAACAAAACACCCAGCTCTTTTTGATAATTTTGATCTAAAGTAACAATGCGCGCTTTGATTAAAAATTGCGGGCCGTCTTGATCTAGATGTGAAATCAAAGATCGTATTTGCGCAATATGTTTTGCGTCGTCTTGAATCCATAGTTGATTGGTGCGCTTATCATAATGCATTTTTCCGACCGGTGATAATAACATTAACGATTTATCTGATAAAAAGCCCATGATATTATCTGCATTAGAAAAATAAACAGGAATCCAAGCTGATTGCAAAGGAAATTGATTTTTAATTTTTGCAGATGGCATTTCTGTAATATTATTAGCAGGTAGAAATGGATTTCGATATGGCACAGTGGTATCAGCAAAAATATTATCTGATAAAACACAGCAAAAAATAATTATTAAAATATTAATTATTGCGGTCATGCAAACCTCGAATGACTAATTTAATATCTAAACCATTATTTTGCTTCATTTGCAAAGTGATAAGCTCAATGGGGTAAGCTGATTGCCTTAGTAAATCAAATAAAATAAATAAATTTTTAAAATCACCCGATATTTCTAATAAAACTTGATTGTGAAGTGGCCTGGCATTGAGTAACGTAAAGCCTGCTTGATGCATAAATTGTGAAATAATCTGCAATAATCCGGTATTGCCATCTGATTGGGATATGATTTGATATCCTGATAAATCTTTTTGTTTTAATACATTTAATTGTTGAGAAATAATGTTATCTGATTGTTGATCTTGCTGTAATTGCAATAAATTAAATTCAAATTGATGATATTTTTTATCTGTTATTGCAGCAAGATGTAAAGTTGGCTTTAAATAAAATAAATAGCTTAATGCAATGGCTGATAACAAAGCAGTGCAAAATACAGTGAGTTCACATATCCATCTTGATTTCATTTGGTAAACCTCATGGTAAATTGCATTATAGATAAAGCGCTAGGATCGCTTTGCAAATTAGATAAGCTCACTTTTTTCCATAGATTAAGTTCTTTTAAGTGTTTATCATAATCATGAATATCAGATAAATTCTGACTATAGCCTTTTACGGTAATCTTATTCTTCGTAAAATTAATTTCGCTTAATGTTAGGCTATCTGGCAGTTGATTGACGATAACAGATAACTCTTTTTGAATTTGTTGATTTGATTTTACAGTGCTTATTTTTAAAGATTGCGCAGTCAGCAATTTTTTTAATAAGCTTTTTTTAAATTGAAAATCAGGGTCAATCTTAATTTGTAATAATTGATGTTGAATTAATTGAGTTTGCTGAGCTTGAAATTTAATTTGATCGCGTAGAATATATTTTATTACTACAGACAGGGTTATAAAAATAAAAAAATAAATAAAGCCGCGTAAAATAATTTTTCGCTTGATTTCAAAGGTTTTTGACTCACGCCATGGTAGTAAATTAATGCTCACAGGTTGGGCTCCACAATGCTAAGCCAATGGTAATCGCAAATTCTCTTAATGCTTGATCAGATAAATTTGTTTTATTAATTAATCTGCTTTCTGATTCAGAAAATCTCGCCAATGCAAATAAATCAACATCGATCACATCTAGCGCAAAGCCGATATTGGCAAATAATTTTTGAGATTTTTCAATGTCAGATTGATGTGCTGAAACAACACGAATTAATTGATTTGTCTCATTTTTTGTTTCCAGTATTTCATAATCTGTAGCAAGTGCTGACGCAGGATGTCCGAATAAATGCTGTGATTGTGTTTTTAAGTAATGCAGAATTTGCTCATCGGTCAGCGCAGAATCAAGCGTGAGTTCGCGAATAATCACGGATTGATTTTCAACCCCCAAAATCACTTGCGCAAACTGCCCGTAAGTATTTTTGATTGACAATAAAGCCGATTTTTTCCAGCTCTCATCTAGCTGGTCTTTCTCAATTTCAATGACATGTAAGCATTCGATTTGATCTTGCCCTTGTTTTAACAAAGCGGCTTTGCAGTTTGTTTCTGAAAAAATAATACCGAGCCTCATCGCGTTCTCCTGTTTGATAAAGTGAGTTATTCTACGACGATCATTTTGTTCTGCAATACCGTGTTTTTGAAATTTCTGGTAAAATGTTTGAAGTTTTTGAGTAAAAAATAGGAATTCTGTCTTGTTGCACTCTTTTAGACGTTTTATAGACCACTTTTTTTGGGCGTTATTAAGCTTGCTGATGACGGTCGTGATTGTTTTTGGCGCGCTCTATGCTTACATGGAGTTTGAGCTACCGGATGTGTCGGTGCTTAATGATATACACATGCAAGTGCCACTACGTATCTATAGTAACGATGGAAAATTAATCGCAGAATATGGTGCGCGTCGTCGCTTTCCTGTCACGATTGATCAGGTTCCAAAGCAGTTAATTCAAGCTATTTTAGCGACAGAAGATGCGCGTTTTTATTCACACCCCGGTGTTGATTTTGTGGGTTTGATCCGCGCGAGCGTTGCGGTTATTGCCTCAGGTCACAAGGTGCAAGGTGCCAGTACTATTACGATGCAAGTTGCGCGTAATTTCTTTTTAACCAAGAAAAAAACGTATTCACGAAAAATAAAAGAAATTTTATTGGCTTTAAAAATAGATAAAACGCTGAGCAAAGAAAAAATACTCGAGCTCTATGTTAACAAAGTTTACTTTGGTAATCGTGCTTATGGCGTTGCAGCGGCAGCGCAAGTTTACTACGGTAAAAAATTAAATCAGTTGACGCTGCCAGAAATGGCCATGATCGCGGGTTTGCCGCAAGCGCCTTCTCGCAATAATCCGTTGGTTAATAAAGAAAATGCAATGGTGCGTCGTGATCACGTATTAAAGCGCATGCTGGAAGTGGGTTATATCAACGACAAAACCTATCAGCAAGCGATTTTAGCGCCATCAACAGCTAGCTACCATGAGCAACACATTCAATTAGATGCGCCTTATGTTGCAGAAATGGTGCGACAAGCATTGGTTCAGATGTATGGTGAAGGCGCGTATGACTCTGGATTAAAAGTATATACAACGATTTCAGCGCATTTACAAAATGACGCGATTAAATCATTACAAGAAGGATTGATGGCGTATAGCAAGCGTCATGGTTTTAATAAGCCATCTAAAAACTTAGGCGCGCCATCTAATACAAATCGCGCGATGTGGCATCAATTTTTAGCAGACCAACCTGTCTA
The DNA here is from genome assembly GCA_023266215.1 of Gammaproteobacteria bacterium. Classification (GTDB taxonomy): domain Bacteria; phylum Pseudomonadota; class Gammaproteobacteria; order Coxiellales; family Coxiellaceae; genus JAHFRQ01. The sequence goes on from JAHFRQ010000002.1 coordinate 310,943, forward strand.
TGCAACCTGCCAAGCTGCGGCTGTATTATCACTTGATTCGCAACAAGCGCAAATTTTATTATCAGACGGCACCACAGCTGTGATTCCCTGGGCTGGCATGTCGTGGGCAAAACCTGCGGTGGGTGATGGTTATGTTGGTGCAACGCCCAGATCTGCAACGCAAATTTTATCAGTGGGCGATGTAATTTGGGTGCATTATTCAACAGATCAAAAAATATGGACATTAACAGAAATTCCAAAAGTACAAGGCGCGATGGTGGTATTAAATCCACAAGATGGCGCGGTGCTTGCAATGCAAGGAGGATTTTCATTTCGCGACAGCAGTTTTAATCGTGCGCTACAAGCGAAAAGACAACCTGGTTCTAATTTCAAACCATTTTATTATGCCGCTGCGTTAGATAAGGGTTTTACGTTGGCCAGTATCGTCAATGATTCACCCATCATGATTCGCGACACGGGAGAAAATGCGTGGTGGCGTCCCGAGAACGACGACATGAAATTTAATGGTCCAACACGGATGCGAATTGGTTTGGAAGAATCGATTAATCTAGTTTCAATTCGAATTTTAGCCGCGATTGGAATTCCTTATGCAGTTAATTACATTTCGAATTTTGGATTTGATCCAGCACAGCTTCCGCATTCACTATCACTTGCATTAGGAAGCGGTGTGTTAACGCCCATGCAAATTGCAACGGGCTATTCTGTTTTTGCAAATGGTGGTTATCGCGTTACACCTTATTTTATTCAGCATATTACCAATGAAGAAAATCAAACTATTTATACTGCAACGCCACAGGTTGCCTGCGCTGCTTGCATTACCAACGCTGATTTACCACCTTCACAAATGCCAAGCTCTGTAGCGCCACGCGCCATCACAGCGCAAAATGCGTATTTAATGACGCAAGCATTGCATGGTGTGATTGAAGAAGGTACAGGAAAAGCCGCAAAAACTTTAAATCGATCTGATTTAGGCGGAAAAACTGGCACAACCAATCGTCAAGTCGACGCGTGGTTTTCTGGATTTAACAGTAATTTATTAGCAACGGTTTGGGTAGGCTATGATAACAGCGATACATCGCTGCATGAATTTGGCGCAGAAGCAGCGCTGCCTATTTGGATTCAATTTATGAAAGCAGCATTGGCAAATCAACCCACTGCAACCATGCCGCAACCTGCTGGTATTGTGAGTGTGCGTATTGATCCGAACAATGGCAGACTAGCAATGCCTGGCCAAAAAAGGGCTATTTTTGAAGTGTTTCAGCAAAGCAATGTGCCGAGTCACTTTTCACGCGACGCACCTGCTGATGTTCTACCGATTTATCATGCTTCAAATGCAGGTGATACTAGCGCTGCAACTTCTAGTAGTGGCGGCGGTGAAGATATATTTTAAGGTTTTATCGGGAGCGTAAACTAACTTTAGGCCTCTAACGCGCGTGAGAAACAGAATGACAAACAGAGTTGTTTCATATAGAATTCCGCCAAAAGTAAACTAGAGCAGTAAAGAGCGCATGTCTGACAAGATCAAAATTCCTAAATATCTCCTCATATTGTTTATGCTATTTATCGTTTGCTATCTGGTGTCTGCTCTCGTGCAACATCGGTTGGTTTTTATTGGAGGCGCCACTTTTACTGCAACGGCCTTTTCTTACCCGCTTGCGAATCTAATTTCAGACATAGTGACTGAGGTGTATGGCTACAGAGTCTCTCGTCAGATGATTTGGTGTGGCATCGCTGGATGGTTTGTGATGGGGTTATTTTTGCTTGTTATTATCCACTTACCCATTCCTACATTTTGGAGCAATTATGATAATGAATTTTCTGTCGTGATGAGCCCATATATGCGATCCATTATTTTTGATTCAATTGGAATTATCATTGGACAATTTGTTAATATTTACCTTCTCTCAAAATTTAAAATCTTAATGAGAGGAAGATTTTTCTGGCTAAGAAGTGTCGGCTCTACGTTTATTGGAGATGTGATAACCATTTTGATCGCCGTTGTCAGCATCTATTATGGCACCATGCCCTTATCAAAAATATATACAATCGCATTTTATGGTATTGCATTGAACATTGTGTATTGTGCTATCGCAGCAACTCCATTGATGATTATCGTCCAGATTTTGAAGCGTTTAGAAAATATGGATACTTATGATTATGGAATAAATTACAATCCATTTAAATTTAGTCTGGATAGTTAACAATTAAAAACTTGCGAATAATTAGAGGGTAATAATGTTACTGTTATATCACTGTTCTAATTCTTATGCCTCACAAAAAGTGCGTTTATATTTAGCGGAAAATTCCATTTCCTGGGAAAGCTATCATATAGACTTATTAAAGCAAGAGCATCTTACTGAGGCGTATATAAAAATAAATCCCAGAGGATTGGTTCCTGCGTTAGCGGATAATGGCAAAATTATTCTTAATAGTACGGATATTATGAGATATCTTGAAGAGCATTATGTGAAGCGTTCTTCATTTTCAAAAGAACCAAAACAGGAAATTTATGATTTTTGTAAGCGAGACGAGGGTTTGCATGATCCGCATATTCGAACTTTGAGTTATCATTATCTTTGGATGAACCAAAATAAAACACCTGAGGAGATCAGTAGAATTTTAGAGCTCGCTAAGAAACACCCGGATAATGCAAGAGGCGCTTTTTTAGCAAGAGCAATTCAAAGACAGCTGACAGCGGCAGAAATTGCGCTCGCGAAAACCGAAGTAGTGGTCGCAATAAAGGAAATGGAGGAGCGCTTGCAAAACTCTAAGTCAGGATTTCTTTTTGCTGATCAATACACAATGGCTGATGCGGCGGGGACAGCAAGATTGTTTCGCTTACAACTACTAGGGTTTGAAAAGACTATGTCACAATACCCTTTAATCTGTGCCTATTACGATAAAATGCAACAGCGACCCAGTTTTGTAACAGCAGATATGGCTAGTGTGAATACGCCTCAGTCCGAACATTGAGGGCTAAATTATGACGGTAAGCGCGATGAGTTTAACAGATGAGAAATTCCTTCAATGAATGACCAAGTTTACTGGAAGAATCGCTGGAAAAATAATCAAATTGGTTGGCATGAACCGCTGACACATCCTTTGTTGATTGCTTTATTGCCCAAGCTTAACATGAAAAAGGGAGACACTATTTTCCTTCCGTTTTGTGGTGCCAGCGTTGATATGCTTTACCTTGCTCAGCAAGGTTATAATGTCATTGGTAGTGAAATTAGCAATATTGCGTGCGAACGGTTCTTCGCAGAACAAAATCTTCACTATCAAATTAACGAAAGATCGCCATTTCTAATTTATGAAAATGATCTGATACATTTATATTGCGGGGACTATTTTTCACTTACAACAGATTTTTTACCAGTAATCAGCGCTGTATATGATAGAGCCGGTTTGGTTGCTTTGGCAGAGAGCGAAAGAAAAAATTATGCTATACACTTGCAAAATTTAATTCCCATCAACCGCAATATTTTACTAATTACAATGACTTATGAAAACGAAAGAAATGAACCGCCTTATTTAGTAACCGAGCATGAGCTGTTTCATTTATACAATGAAAATTATTGTATTAGTATGCTAGGACAATTTGACGACACTCCAGTATGTCAGCATTTATTAGCGCGGAAGTTTATTAATCCCGTTGAACACGCCTATCTTATTCGGCGGAAACTATAAATATGTTTTCAGAAAATGAATCAATTCGATATAGTCGTCATTTTACATTGCCTAATGTTGGCAAAGTTGGGCAAATTGCATTAAAAAATAGTCGTGTATTATGCGTAGGCGCCGGGGGTTTGGGCGCGCCAACCTTATTGTATTTGGCCGCCGCTGGTATTGGGACGCTCGGTATTGTTGATGATGATATTGTTGAGTTATCAAATTTGCAAAGACAGGTTCTTTATTCAGAAGAAGATATCGGAAAAAATAAGGCAGAATGCGCACGAAAAAAACTAAATCAACTTAATGCCAATATTCATGTGATCCCTTATGCTGTAAGATTGAAAAAAAATAATGTCTTAAAAATAATGGAAAACTACGATGTTATTGTTGATGGTACAGATAACCTTATAACGCGATATATTATTGGCGATGCGAGTTTTTACCTGAATAAACCGATGGTTTATGCCAGTATTTTCCGTTTTGAGGGACAATGCTCTGTTTTTTTGAAAGATTGCGGGCCTTGTTATCGCTGTTTATTTCCTTCTGTTCCAAAAAACTACATACCCAATTGCGCTGAGATGGGTGTCTTGGGAATTTTACCTGGCCTATTGGGTTGTATCCAAGCCAATGAGGTAATTAAATTTATTTTAAAAATTGGTTCTTCGCTGATTGGAAAATTATTAACCGTCGATTTGTTATCGCTGAATTTTCAAACATTTAATATTCACAAAAATAAGCACTGCATTCTGTGTGCTCATCAGCAAGAATTTGCTGAAATAGCATATGAAGATGCTGTGTTTTGTCCAGTGGAAAATATTCAAGAGCTCACGATAGCTGATATTTATTTGGCCCAAGAAAAAAAAGAACCTTTAATATTATTAGATATTCGCGAACGTTCAGAACATGAAGCATTCAATATAGGCGGTGATTGCGTTCCTCTAGAGGAATTAAAACATAGTCTTAATAAGCTCGATCCAAACAAAAAAACAATCATATATTGCAATATCGGGGAGAGCAGCAAAGTCGCTGCTGCAATGTTAAAGCACGCAGGTTTTGTAGAGGTGTATTCTTTGAAGAGTGGAGTTTTGGGGTTAGAAAGTACAGCTCAGTGATTTTAACGATCAATAAATATATATGATAAATTGCATAAAAACGCCGATATATTTGGATAACGCTTCCACAACACATGTTGATAAACTTGTTTGTTTGGAAATGATGCGCTGCTTAAGTGAAGATCATAATTTTGCAAACCCAGACTCATCGCATCATTCGCTTGGCATGCGGGCTCACGAACTTGTCGAGATTGCAAGAATTCAGATTTCAAATCTCGTTCATTGCGATCCTCGCGAGATAATATTCACTTCCGGCGCAACTGAGTCTAATAATCTAGCTTTAATTGGCGTTGCAGAGGCATTAAATATAAAGGGGAAGCACATTATTGTTTCGCAAACAGAGCATAAAGCGATTTTAGAAACATGTCGCTATCTTGAGAGTAAGGGGTATCATGTGACGTATTTAAAACCGTTGAGCAATGGTTTAATTCCATTAGACATGCTTGAAGATGCAATTACGCTAGAAACGATATTGGTCTCGATAATGCATGTTAACAATGAATTGGGTGTTGTTCAGGATATCCGCTCGCTAGCAGATTGCCTTAAAAAGAAAAATATTTTATTTCATGTGGATGCTGCGCAAAGTGTTGGAAAAATACCAATTGATTTACGTGAGATCTATGCTGATCTTATGTCATTTTCAGCCCATAAATTACATGGGCCAAAAGGTATTGGCGCATTATTTATTCGCGATAGATCAGATATCGCAATTAAACCATTGAGCTATGGTGGCGGGCAAGAAAGAGGGCTGCGATCCGGTACATTAGCGACACATCAAATAGCTGGAATGGGGAAAGCATTTTTCTTGGCGAAAGAACGCTTAACAAAAGATGCGGAGTATATTAGCATGCTAAGCAATCGCTTTTGCAATGGATTGAAAGCTATTTCTCAAATTAGCTTTAATATAGAGCGCATGTATTGCATACCGCACATATTAAATTTCAGAATTGAGAATGTTGATAGCGCCGAACTTTTGTCTGTTACGCCAGAAATTGCCGCAGCAGTTGGGTCGGCCTGCAATTCACGCAGTGCTTCTGGATCGCACGTGTTAAGAGCGATTGGATTAACGGATTCACAAGTCAGAAGTTCTTTGCGAATTTCATTGAGTCGCTTTAATACCATAGAAGAAATGGATTTTATAGTGGCGCGTTTGAAAAAAATGATTGGATTGCTTACTAAATTAAAATCTTTCGAGTAATGCCGATGCTAAATGAGAATCTTCGCAAAATTATCTTATCTTCGGCGGCAAGAAATACTGTCATTTATCATTGTGCGCGAAAATTAAAAGAAGAGTATTTTGAAAACGAAACACCAGAAAAAAAAGCCTACGGCTTGCTGGGTGGGAAAATAGTTGGAAGTACTGTGCAAATCGAGCATGCTCAACCATTATATAAAAATTTGCGATCGTCAGCAGAATACAGGGCATACATGGATGACATACTAGAAAAATATGCAGAATCTTCTGAAACACCTTTAGCACGACGCGGGTGGGTCGCTAATCCATACGAAGTTAAATCGATGTCTGATCAACTTATCACCCAAGGCTTGCAATTAGTTGGAACCTATCATATGCACCGTGTTGCATGGGAAAATGATTTGACGCGTGAATTACCGACTACACTAGATAAGGCGTTAGCAGAGCAATCAGATTTATTTGGCTTCATAGTATCAGCAGTAAATCCAAAAAAAATGATCATAAGAGCTTTTTATGAAAGTTGTCCTGATCGCGAAATTGAAATAACAACACGAAGTGAAGCATGAAGCCAATAAATAATGACCGCGCAGATTTTGGCGCGTGCACAAACAAAGAATTTAGAGCGCATATCACGGACTCAATTTTTTTTGGCGATGGATTTAGCACTTTAGAAGTTCGTGCAATATTTTCAGATAAAAGACGCATGCAGCGGTGGCTAGAAGTTGAAGTCGCTCTGGCGCAAAGTCAGGCTGAGCTGGGGATTATTCCGAAGCAAGCCGCTGTCGAATTAAGCAGAACAGCCAATCTAAAAAATTTTGATGTGGGTGATATTATAAATCAAATTCAGCATACCAAACACTCACTTGTTCCACTATTGCAAGCATGGCAGAGCGTTGTTTCGAAGGATGTAGCACAATATATTCACTATGGCGCCACTACTCAAGATATTCAGGATACCGCACAAGTACTTGAGTTACGTGATGTTATTTATATTGTTGAGCGGGATTTGCAAAGCATTATCACTAAGTTAGCAAGGCTAGCTAAAAGATATCGCGCTCTTGTTATGATCGGTAGAACACATTCGCAGCACGCGATGCCAATTACACTTGGGTTAAAAATCTCAGGATGGCTAGATGAATGCATGAGAAATTTTGATCGCCTAGCATTTTGCAAAACAACTTTGCTAGCGAGTCAATTATTTGGCGCAGTTGGCACAATGGCGGCATTTTCTGAAAATGGGCCTGAAATATTACGGATATTTTCTAAAAAATTAGGGCTGGCCTGCCCATCTGTTGCTTGGCATAATGCAAGAGATAGATTTGTCGATTTTGTTTCTATTTTAGCGATGATTGCTGGTGTCTTGGGGCGAATTTCAAATGAAATTATTCAGCTTGGTAAAAATGAGGTTTGCGAATTGGCAGAATCTCATCATGACGGGCAAATTGGTAGCTCCACCATGCCTCAAAAATGCAATCCAGAAGATTGTGAACGAATTATCGCCCTTTCGAAGCTAGTAAAAAATCAGACCGCTCTAAGTTTTGATACGCTGATTTCTGAGCATGAGCGAGACTATCGGACCATGAGGCTTGAATGGGTTGCGATTACAGATGCGTCTCTATATGCTTGTTGCGCACTAGCAACAATGAATGTTGTTTTAGAGAAATTGGTAGTGAATGAAAAAACCATAACTAATAATGTGATTTCTGCTGCGCCCACATTAACTACCGAAGCATTAATGTTTTTATTAAGTAAAAAAATACATAAGAATTCTGCGGCAAGTTATGTTAATCAAGCGTTTCGCCAGGCAAGAAAAAATAGTACGCAGCTTATTGATGAATTGCAAAAGTTTGAGGAAGTGGCAAAAAATTTTAATAAGAAGCAATTAGAAACAGTGCTAGATCCGTTCCAATACATCGGTGTTGCTCATCAGTTGGTTGACAACATACTTGAAGTCGTGATTACAAAATTTCAGTTAAAACAACTGTAAATGAAGAGTAATTCTTGAAGCGCCTATTAACTTTAATGGAAAATAATAATGGCATCTACCTATATTGATTTTGAAATACAAGAAAATATATTTTCTACCGACGAAGGAAAGAAAATATTTGATGAAAAATCAAGAATTCAACGTTGGTTAACGATAGAAAGCACTTTGGCTGAAGCGCAGGCTGAGTTGGGTATTATTCCACTCGAGGCCGCGCAAGAAATAAAGAAAATGTCGATGCTAGATATGCTAGATCTGGAAAAGATAAAAGCTGAATACAAAAGGAGTCGTAATTCACTGATGCCGGTTGTTAAAGTGTTAAGTCAACAGTGCGAAAATGGCTATGGTGAATATGTTCACTATGGCGTGACAACGCAAGATATTATTGATACTGCACAAATTCTAGAAATCAAAGAGGTTCTGAATATTGTGTATCGCGATAGTCGAAAAATAGAGAATAATTTATTGATGATCACTGAAAAATATTGCTCTGTGCCAATGATTGGTCGTACACATGGGCAGCATGCATTGCCAATTACATTTGGATTAAAGGCTTCCATTTGGTTGGTGGAGTTAAGAAGGCATATAGAACGAATTAAATCACTTGTTACGCGAATATTGGTTGGGCAATTATCTGGTCCTGTCGGCACATTTGCTGCGATGGAAGAAAAATCACAGATGGTCAGTGATAGAACATTAAAGAAATTAGGGTTGCTATGCAGTCCAATTGCTTGGCACACAGCTCGTGATAATATTTGTGAGCTATCTACGGTTTTCGCGATGTTAACTGCAACTATGGCTAAAATTGCAAACGAAGTTTTTCAACTTTCCAAAACTGAAATACTTGAATTAAGAGAATCGCCCATTTCAAAAAAAGCAATTGATAGTTCTGCAATGCCCCATAAACTTAACCCGGTGTTATCTCAAAGAATTATAGTAATTGCCAGGCATGTGCGGGTTTTATCAAACGTTATTATGGAATCTATGATTCATGAAGGTGAGCGAGATCCACGCGCCTTGTGGTCAGAATGGTTGTCAATTCCTCAGCTATGTATTTATACCGTAGCATCTCTTGATAACATGCTGGGATTAATGTCTGGATTGCAAGTTCATCCCGATCAAATGAAGTTAAATTTATATCGATTCAAGGAATATGTTTCCTCTGAATATTTGATGATAAAACTGTCTAAGCACATTGGCAAAATCCAGGCTCAAGAAAAACTGCATGAGCTAATGCAGAGGGCTCACGAAGGAGATATTTCTTTTAGAGAAATATTGCTCGCTGATGACGCAATTGGAAAATTTTTTGACGCGGATGATCTTTATATTCTCGACAACCCGGAAAAATACACCGGGCAATCTGAGGTAATTGTGAGAGCAGCATTGGCAGAAATTCATTCCTATCGAGCAAGCGACCCAGAAAAATTAACGATATAAATTTTTGACAAACAGGATGAAACAAATGAAAATTACAGTAAGATACATGGCACAAATTAAAAAAATGGTTGGAAGTTCTGAAGAAGTATTTGAAATCTCTGGATCTATGACTGCACAGGTGTTTATTGCTCAGCATTTATGTCAACAATATGTGCATTTAACTGAATATCTAATAGAAAAAGATGGCTCCTTGTGCAAAACCATTTTGATTTTTCATGGCGACGAACAGATTGATTCTAATTTAGCAAAAAAATTACAGGATGGCGATGTTTTGACGCTCATTCCGCCAATTACTGGCGGCTAAATCTACCGTGCTTGTTAGTTGCATTACCGCGAATCATTCCCCAATAAACCGCTGCGGCACAAAATAGTAAAATAAAATACATCAGCATAATATCAGTATTATTTTCAACGCGAATCAAGCTCACAAAAAAGGAGAAAACGCTGGTCATTAAGATCTGAATTAAATACATAAGTGCTGTTGCAGTACCTGCAATATGACGAAATAATGAGATACCTCTTCCCATTGACATCGGAAAAATAAAGCCGCAAGAAAAAAACATCAAGCCACTAAAAACCATAAGAAACAAAGTGCTTTTCTCAAATATAAAACTAAGTACCACAGAGAACAAGACACCAATAAAAGAAATCATGATTGCATAAAAAAGCAAGCTTTCAACCCTGTATTTTTTAAGTAAATATCGGCAGGTAAATGTTGAGGCTAAAAATACAATGCCAATAGACAATGCCATATGACCAAAGAATACAGGCGAATGGTGCAAGACCGTTTGAATTAAAAAAGGTCCCGCGATGTTGAATGTAATTAGAAGCGAATATGTCAATCCCATCAGAATAACCAGCGCCATAAATAAACGATGACTCATGACCTCACAAATATTTTTTTTGATTGTTTTTATATGCAAAGGATGGCATTTAAAATGTGTCTCAGGAACAACAATCCATATTGTAATTAATCCAATCAGCGCAATGAGAGCGAAAAATACGAACCCTGCCTGCCAACCAAAATAAAATTGTAAATAGCCACCGATTACCGGGCCAAAAATTGGCCCTAATCCCCACATGGTGCCAATTAAGGTTCCTAAGCTTGTTAGCTTTTCCGCTGGCAATACATCTGAAAACATTGCTCGCGCCAATACTGAAACAGCACCAATTGCTATACCCTGAAGCAATCGCGATAAAAATAATAAATCAATGCCGTGAGAAAATACGGGGATTAAACTTGCGATTATAAACCCAAGCAATCCTAGACGTAGTAATTTTTGACGACCCCAGGCATCCGCTAAAAATCCTGTAAAAAAATTTCCAAAGGCGTAACCCAATAGATAAAACGAGATTACATTTTTTGCAACTGTATCAGATACATGCAGGTCAGCTGAAATAGCGGGCAATGAAGGCGCAACCAAATCGACCGCCATGCTAAAAATTGGAAATAAAAATAACAACGCCCAAACAATACGCTGAATTTTATTATGAGGTAATACAATGAGCGAAGCTTCCATGATTATTTTTTACCGCTTGAATTGGCTTACGATAGTACGCGCGCGTACGAAAATTATCAATGATTCCCGTAACTATACCGAAACCTTCAGGCATTGTCATTGTGCGTATTGATCCAAACAATGGCAGGCTCGCGCCGCCCGGTCAAAAAAAGGCTATTTTTGAAGTGTTTCAGCAAAGCAATGTGCCGAGTCACTTTTCACGCGACGCACCCGCTGATGTTCTACCGACTTATCATGCTTCAAATGCAGGTGATACTAGCGCTGCAACTTCTAGTAGTGGCGGCGGTGAAGATATATTTTAAAATTTTTTCCGCGATATATTTGCTATTGGTTTGAGTGAGCCGCGCGTGCAGTTTGCAGAGCAAACGTAGCAAGCGGATAATGAGCTTTTCGAAGATTAAATGCATGAAAAATATCGAAATGATTTTCATCATCACCTACAAAGGACATAAATGACGGCCGATATAATTATAATTCGAGAACCAACATTACAAGATGAGGCTCAATTTTTAAGCGCTACGCAAAAAAGTGTGTCGCTTCATCATCCGTGGGTGAAAGCACCACTGATATCCGAAGAATTTAACGCATATATTAAACGGACTCAACAAGATAATCAAAAATCACTCCTGATTTTAAAAAATAATGAGATTGCAGGTGTTTTTAATATCAGCGAAATTGTACGCGGATGTTTTCAAAATGCATTTTTAGGATTTTATGTGATTTCAGGATTTGAAAATCAAGGAATTATGAGCGCCGGATTAAAATTAATTTTAAAGCATGTCTTTGAAGAATTAAAATTACATCGTATTGAAGCCAATATTCAGCCTGAAAATACCAGCTCAATAAATTTAGTGAATAAAAATAAATTTCGCTATGAAGGATTTTCTCCGCGATATCTAAAAATAAATGAGAAGTGGTGTGGTCATGAGCATTGGGCGATTACCTACGAAGAATATATTCAAGATTCAGCTAAAGCAACACAGAACGATCATATCGATATTGTTTCTTATAAGCGGTGCTAGAAAAGCAAATAAAATTAAAGTAACAATTTTAATTTGCTATTGGTTTGAAGGAACCGCGACTGTAGCCTTGTACTCAAGGCGCAATGAGCGGATTATTTTTGATTTATTTCTGATCCATTTTCAAAAACCCTCACCCTGTCCCTCCCTTGAGTCTACTCTGCACACAGAATTATGTGTTTGTATTGACCAAATAAAACTTACCAACTAATATTGCCTTTTTTTACAGGGAGGCATGATGAAAATTACACATCCGTTTGTGGATAAGCGGTTAAA
>JAHFRQ010000026.1 GCA_023266215.1 Gammaproteobacteria bacterium
CAACCTAAAAAATTCCCGCCACACTATAGCTTAGTGCGTATTTTTACACAAAATCATGGCCTAAGTTGTTGAAAATATGAAGGTACGCTCGATTTGACAGAAAAAATCTGCAAGTCGGGAGCAATTAAAGTAGCTGTTATTAATTTCAAAGGCGGGGTCGAAAAATCTTTCTCTGCGTTATCAAACGCACAAAGTTTTGCAATAAAGGGGTATCGAACTTTGCTTATAGACGGAGATAGTCAGGGAACCGCAACAGCCTTTTCAGGGCAGAATCCAGATCAAGATATTTCGCGCGATGAAACGCTGATGAAAGAGGGTACGTTTCGTTATTATGAAAAATTAGGCGTAACTGCTATTTCTATTTTATCTTACATTCATTACCCGCTTGATAAAAACGATAAGACAAAATCGTTTTATTGAGAAGCTAGGCATAGAAGTATAATTCAATAAAATATTATTCTTCAAAATAAAAACCTACACTGTAGCGTTTTTGTAACTCATTGAAAATTTATAAAACTAAAACCTGACGCAAACCGTCATCAATCGCGCTGATATCTTTATCTGAAAGCTTACCAGCCGGCCTTTTTAATCTACTTTTGTCGACCGTTCTGATTTGATCACAAACCGCAGTAACTGACTTATTCATGCACGAAACTGCGATTGTTATGGGCGGGACAGGTTTTGCGCTTGTTGATAATGGCACAACAATTACTGTGCGTCTTGCCAAGTTGATTGGTGTTGCCCCTACCAGAACACATGGCCTCTGTTTGTTTATTTCAGACCCCTTCGCTGGATCAAGGTCGACCCAATAGACATCACCACGATTCATCGTCTATTCCATCTTTCGTTGTTATATCCCATTCCCTCATTTCTTTTTTAAGCGCATCATCCTTTTCTACTTCTAGGGCAGCATTATAAAGATCTCTTTCGCGCTTTGAAACTTCAATTTCTATTAGATGAGCAATAGTATTACTGCGCTTGCGATCCGGTATTGTCGCCCGCATGCGCGACGCCAGTTGATCTGGGATTGAGATCAGCACTTTTTGCATGAGCACCTCAATTGCTTGTTTGTATAGATATATTATATCCTATATATGCCTTGGCGGCAATTATAACACCCCCCATTTTTACGCCCCGCAGATTGTGTTTAAATATGAGAATTTCAAGCATATGAGAGGTCTCTGTGGCAATATCAAACACTTAACGCCTGGGATCACACAGTTTGGTTTTTATAACGAGTCTAAATTACTGGAAAAACCCATTGCGGGGCAAGCAGGAAAAGTATGGGCTACATTGCATCAATTTGGCGCGCTCTACCAAAAATTGGAAAAGAAAAGCAAGCCATCGATATTTGTTTCTCATGTCAGTCCTGGCAAAGCATCTTTATTGACACGATTAATCACCCATTTTATGCCAACTATTTGGATCAGCGGTCACATGGGCGCGCCTTATACCTGTGTTTGGAATCAATTTACGATTCGTGAATTAGAAGAGTCAACGCAATGTTTTGAATCTGAATTATCCAAATTAGATGAATTAATGCTGGAGAGATTAACACTCGAAGCTAAAATAGCTTATGATTTAATAAAAAGCGAGTTGCCGCATAAGGATTTTTGGTACAGAAAATTATGGAACATTAATCTTCCCGATGCCAAAGACGGATATGCTATCTTAACTTTTTCAGATAATAAATTTTTTTTAGATACGCATTCGATGATATAATTTTTATCCAAACAAATGAGATCAAATCAAAATGAAAAACTATTGGTCATGCACAAAATTCGCTGATTGGATTCGCGGCACAAAAAATCCACTCACTTATACGTCGGAAGAATGGAATGCACGCGAAAAAAGAGCCAGAATAAAAAAGATTCGCTATTGGTTTGCAGAAGACGGCCTTGATTATTTGCAAAACATTATATTGTCCCCGGTAACTTTATTTAATGTGATACAAAGATATATTCACCATCGTTGGATTGTTAAATCTCACGCATTAACATCAAATCTTGAGCGTGGAACGTACCATGAGTTTGATGATCGGCTGCTTTATGCCACATTCGATGCATTTTCAGATTTTGTTGAAACAGAATATGCGCTGGAATTTTTTATCAGTGAAGCTGAAGATAGAAAAAAATATAAAAAGCCCTGGTACCGAAAATTTTTTCGGTTGGGTATCTGGCGCTGTCCTGATGCTGCGATTGATTATTTAAACTGGGCCTCCAAGCTTACAAATAATGAAGAATGGGTTGATAAAAATGACCCTAGTTGTGGAAAGCCAACATCACAAGCATTGGCGGCGCAAGAAATATTGGTCTTGTACCGGTGGTGGAAAATCGATAGACCCAAACGTCCTGATCCACATGCTGAGAGTGGATCGCAAAAAAACTGCGATGAAAAATATGATGATGAAGATACCCAAATGCTTATTCGACTCATTAAAATTCGGCATGGGCTTTGGACTTAAATAATGTGCTTGTCCGGTTCGATAGCAGGTGGTAACGTGCTTTCTGTTGCTATTGAAATGCTGGGTGCTGCAGGACTTGCAACTGGTGTTGTTGCTGCGATAGGAGCCGCTGCTTCAGGGGTCGTCGTCGCGGGTGAACTTACTTGCGATTCTGTCGTTGTTTGTGGCGCATCAGTTACAGAAACCCAGTCAGTTGTGGATGTTGGAGTTGACGTTGTTGCAGTTTGATCAACAGGGGTATTGTCGACTTGCGCTTGCTGTACTTGATTTAAATCAATTGGCGCAGCTGAATTTGAATCAATGCCTACATTGATTACTGTATCGCTGTTAGTAGTATTGATAATAAGTGTGTCCATCGTGCTTTGCTGCGACACATTAAGATCAATAATATTCTCAACTGGAGCAGTGACGTTTATTTCAGGAGTTTGAACACTAATATTTTCAACAGGCGTTTGAACTGAAGTATTCTCAACGGGCGTCGTCACTGAAATATTATCCGAAGGCGCTCCAACTGAAATATTCTCAGTGGGTGTCGTCACCGAAATATTTTCTGTTGGCGCTACAACATTTACTTCAGGTGTTGGTACTGTAATATTATCCGAAGTCGGGAAAAAGCCCATGAAAAGCTCGATAAACTAGCATCATTTAAAAACAACCGCGCGCTTTATTATGCGCTATCTTCTAATAATAAAGTATTATGTGATTATTTAATGAAAACATTTTTGTGCAGGTTAGATGATTTGTAAGGCTGCGCATTAAATAGGTTGCGTGATAATGTTGGTTAAAAAGTTGCAATTAAATGCAAGATTACTCAAAATCATGCTCATATGAGCATCTAAAATAGTTAATTATTAATACGGAGTTTTTATGAGAAGCAATATGAGTATTTTTTTGAACAACAAGGCCATCTTGCTGTTCAGACAGTTTGGTGCCCAGTGAAAATGCCTTGCTCATTTCCTTTTTGCATGATGCTTCGTTATCGCCGATAAAAGCACAATAATCTGACCCAACGGGTGTTGTAACAATGGTTCCGGATAACATTGAGACGTTAGGCAAGCGCTTTCTAGTCAGAACATCGCAGTCTGAACCCAGATATTTTTCTGCCGCCACCTTAAGCTTATTTTAATAATTTGTGCTTGATTTAATGGGTTTTTTAGTTGATCCAGCGTGTGATTTAATGACATAGTCCACCGCATGAAAGATTGACTTTTGAGGGTTTGCTTTGTTCAGGCGGCATAACTTTTGTCTCTGGCGAAGCGGGCGGGTTATTTGCATTAAATAAAGCACATGCGTTGCTAGAAAACGATGCAAGGCTACCGGTCGAGACTGCTTCGCTTGTATGACCATTTAATTTGGCAGCCTCTAATTTTTTAAAATGGTTTTCAATTTCCTGCATATTTTCTTTTGATATACCAGAGCGAGTTATTTTAAGTTCGACCAGTGTATGATTATTTTTTATTGCCTCAACCAAACACGGTTGCTGCTGAGGATTTCTGAATCCATTATTGGATAAATCTAATTTCTCAAAATGCGGATTTTGCAAAAGTGCAATCGCGCCACGAGCAGAGATATCATTATGACTAAGATTAAGTTCTGTTACATACCGAAGCTCAGCAAGTTTAGCTGCACAGGCATAATCGAGATTATCTCGATGGATCACGAGAATAGACACATTAGAATGTTTATTTAATTCTTCGACTAAAAAAATAACATCCTCATATTCAACACCCGAATTTGTAAATGAAAGCTGTGTTCTATCTGATTCATTTAAAAATCTTGTTGTTCTATTTTTATCAAACATGTTACTAACCCCCCATTTAATTGATATTATTTATTTACGACAGCACCAACTTGATGGCATTACTTTAGCATTTATAGCTCTTGGCTGTTGAAACATATAGTGGTCTAGACAAAGGGGTTCACTATAATGCATCGGTCATCTTCACTGATGACTCATGGTATTGAATACTCCTTCTGCAGCAACAAGTGCCATATACGAACCGCCCTTTAAATTAGCCGTGCTTTCAAGTGGCTTTAATTGATTATAGGCAAAAAATGCAGATGGCTTGTGATGTAGTTGCTGTGGTTCAAGCTTAAGCACCGCTTCTTTTTTTGGCGGACCTAATTTCTTTTTTTTCGGAGCTATTTTTTCTTTAAATTCTGCTTTTTCAAATTCTTCTTCTTTTACCTTATTTTTATATAATTTAATTTGATTGCTCACCAGCGTGCCAATTTCTTTTACACAAGCATCAAGCTCCCCGGTATCTTTTGGTTCAATCGCTTGAATCATTTCAATCAATGTCACAATGCGCGCTTGGTGATGATGCCATGGATTAAATTTATGCGGCAACACCCAAAACAAACATCCCCAAAATTGTCCGAAGGGCCCATACGCGTATTTTATGAGCTCCACACAAACAGCGTTTTTAATCACAGCTAATTCTTTCCGCTTTTTTTGTAATGCGAGCTCTTTTATTTGCGGAAATGCAGTTCTGTTGTAAACGCCTGCTTCGATACGTTCTTTAATCTTTTTTTGCTGCAATTCATTTTCTACCAGCTTTATATCGTTCATCATTTGCTTTTGCGAACGTGGATGCTGCAAAATCGCTAAACAGGCTATGTTTGAGTACCCTCGTAATTTTGCTTTTAACCAATGCGTTTCTAAATAAGATTCTGTGGATGAATTAATTGCTTTTTTTCTTGTGTCGACCTCTGCCTTGGCTTTTAAAATAGTGGGGAGAAAAATGTTTTTTCTTAACCAGCTTTTTTGCCCATCCTTTTCTGATGGAGAAAAAAGATCATGTAACTCATCCACCGATTTGCATTGTGCTGCTTTGTTGCGCAGTTTACCCAATGCAGTCAGGCCAAGCTCTGGATAGGCCTGCTCAAATCGTCCGCTTTCTTCCTTTAATTTATTCAGCACGTCTGCTTTTAAATCATGAAAGATTTCTCTGGCTTCAAAAAATGCTGCGTTGTTATCGTATAAAAAAGCACAATCTTTTTTGTAATCTAAACATTCTTCCGGATTTAAGTGCGCGTCAATTAATTCTTTGTAAAATACTAACGCTTCTGTGCGATCAATAAATCGGCATTGTTTCAGAATATTGATTTGACGTTGCAATATGACTAATGTTTTTTCTTCCCTTTGTTCTTTTGTATCATCTGGATATTGATATTCCAGCATCGCCACTTCTTTTTGCTTGTATCCCAGAAAAGCAATTTCTCTTAGTAGCGTGGGATCCGTGCTGAAAAGGTCTTTTGATTTTGAATCATCGTCTTTGGCAAGTTGTGCCAATGGCGCGGGACATTTTTCGATGTAGTCTTTGAGGTTGCTTTCATTTGTAAATGTGCGGCGATAATAATAATCAGAAGCAGGAGAAGCAAAATCTTTAAATTCAGTATTGAAATGATAAGCTTCAGCCAATGCTGTTCTTAAGTTTGGCCAGTCATTGCGTGCTAGCCATTTTTCATCAAATTCCGAATAACAAATTCTTAAGTATTCAAGAGCGGCTCCCCAATACATAGCATTAGTTTCAATTTGTAGCTCTTGTACGGTCAATTGCCATAAGTAAAGATCAGCGTTAGTGGGCTTGTCATCGTCTTCTAGCGGTCTAGAAAAAGGCTTAACAAGAAAAAATGTTTCAAATCCATAATATTCATCAACTCCACCTATACCCTGGTGGAGAGATGCTGCATTTGCAGCCCGCCTGTCATCTTCAGGATAATTTTTAAAGGGGGTGAAATCACAAAATCGTCTGGTAATTAAGATTGAGGTACCAACAGGATAGGTAATGGGCTTATTTGTTCTTGTATTAATTGCTTTAAGCGGCCTTTTTAAAGTTGTTTTACAAATAACGCCACCCCAGGAATTTTGACTGTACCCGTTTAAATAAGAGTAACCATTTCCTATCGCATAAGCATTAAACAAGCAATCATCATCTCTAGTGGTCTTTCCCGCCTTCTCTAATTCTGAGCAAGACGGATACTTTATTATCTCTACTTTTGGTTGTGCTGTTGACTTTTTTGGTGCAGTTGGCATATTTTTCCTTCCTATGCAAAGCATTTGGGTAAGACTATTATTCGGGCTAGTATAGACCGAAATGCAGTTAAAAAACACAGTGGGCTGCGTTAAATATAATCACTTAATTTTCACCTAATTTCAATAGAAATCTTATGTAATGCTTAAAAATTGGTGACAAACTGTAAAAGTCGTATTAGACTTGGGCAAAATTGAATAAAAAACAGACTGGAGATATACCATGCGGCCAACATTTCATACATGGGTTACCGATCTTATTTCTGAAGTTCCTGATAGTGATGCAGCACGTCCTGCAGACAATACAGCCATCGCTGCTTTTATCACCGAGCATTTTTATGTAGAAGGTGAATCACGTCCTGCTGTCGATGCTTCATCATTGGAAAGTCGTTTGCTATCGCGGGATGCGCAGCCATCTCTTGGTTATGGCGCTATAAACGTTAATCCAGCACAAAATCAAATAAAAGCAGATAATTCCGAAGTATATTCTCTCAAAAATCAGCCGTGCGGTACGGGTTACGATTTAGATAAGAATAAGATAAAAAAATTAATTGAATTTATGAAGCTATATCGCTTTGATGGACAATTGCATTTTAACACAGATGCTCTGGGTGTGTTGACAAGACCCGTAAAACCGGTTGATCCTCGTGATGAACGACCTGTGGCGCCTGTTGATTGGGAGCCAACCAAATTAGAAAGTGGGGTTAAAGAAAAAATAAGACAAAATTTTTGGCCTCCTACTACGCCACTGGTACAGTTGGTTAATCTAGCCGAAATTACCACTATACCGTTGCTCTTTTGGGAGCTAGACAAAAACTCTGAATACACAGGGCTTATGTATGCGTCCTTTGCGGCTATGTTACCTGGCGTTCTAGCTACGATCCGAAACACCCATTTCTATGTCAGCGTGACTAAAGTTTTGCGTGGAGATTTTTTGGAAAATCTGAAAAAATTAATGAAAAAATACCAGCTTGAAACAACGAAAGAGGGGAAAAAACAAATTCCTCCTGGGTTAACGCTTCAACCAATTTCTAGAAATGGCAGCTGTTTCTCTTATGCTGTGGGATTGTGTCTTAATCAAGATCCTACTGTTTTAAGAAATAGTGTTGCAACATATACGGAAACTAATATTCAAGCTGGAGCCGTTCTCCAGCTTTCGGGCCCAATATCTTCAGTAGATTTACCTGAAAATGCGCCTGACCCTGCTGGATTACGATCAACGTGCATACCTAATAGCCGAAATCCGCTTTCTGAGGAACGGAATGAGCCGTTTTCGAGTGGTTCTGGACACCTCAGAACAAGAGCAGGGAACGTGCACGAAACAACTCTTACAACTCAATCGACACCAAGCTCTGTTTCTCAGCCTAAAATCATAGGATTGAGTTATGAACCAACCACTGGTTCTGGTTCTGGCCATTGTTTATTTAACGCAGTTGCTATTTACATAGGTAGTGATCAAGCAACACTAAGACAAGTCACCGCAGCTCGCATAGAGCACAATATGGATGAGTACGAAGAGATAATTCATGCTATTTATTCAAATATAACCGTAGGAGATTATCTTCAAGCAGTGCGAACCACTGAATGTGCGGATGATTTAGAAATAGCTGTGCTCATGAAATTATTAGATCGCCCTATTGTTATTATTGGTTCTCAAGGCGAAATTAGAAACAAACCGAACATAGAGCCTTATGCTGGTAAAGAGCCTATTTTTGTTTATTACCACGGACCTCATTATGAACATTATGATGGGTTGTCTTTACAGGAAGGACACACGGCAAGTGAAATTCTTACGCGTTTAATGGGGCAATCAACCGCAAGAGCAGAGGAGGTTGAAGTTGATGCGCCAGATGTAAAAGTTAATTCGTGCATGTCCCCTAGAACAGAAGCAGAATTAAGTGATCAAATCAATCGAAGTCGAGTAGAGATTGAAGCAATACAGCGAACTACAAACAGACCCATTATTATCATCAGATCCAATGGTAATCCCACCATGCCTGATTTGAGGCTTTATTCAGGGGAGCCTATCTTTGTTTATTGTGATGATCATATTCATTATGATGCTTTACTTTTGCAGGAAGGCGCCGATGCAAGAAATATTTTGAGAAATCTTCAATCAACTCAACCACACAAAGCTCAAAAGAGCGAAAAAATTGATAACGCGCACACAATAAGAGAGCTAGGTGAGCAAATTGACCAATTTGTTTATGGCCTAAGAACTTCTGAAAAGTATGACCTTTGTGTGATGGCAGCAGATTCTACGCTAGAAAAGGGCAAGATATATGTAGGTCAAAAAGACGGTAGACTCACCTATTCTTTGATTGGTTTGGATGATAAGAGCGCGCTACAAAATATAGAAACTGATATACCTTTGCCTGCGGATTTCACGCCAGAAAATCTCCAACCACTTAAAGATACGATATTGGAAGTTACATCAAGAGCAGGTCACACTCATCCGGTTGCTCCAGACAGCTTACTTGAAGAGCTGACAGCCAAGCTGTCTAATCAGGGTTATTATGATCCAACAATGTCACACACAAGAGAAGCCAGAGTCGCCAAAATTTTATTAGACCGGCTTACACAATCTTGTTTTTCAGATCGTATTTTAAATAATTTATCTGCGCTATCTTGCTATATTATTAAATTATTCGATAATGCCGCGTTATTTTTACAATTATTCGAGGATGCCTCTATATGGGTTCCGCTTATCTTTGCATTTATCACAGGAACCATTCAGGGCGTTGATAGCGGATATAACAAATACACCGCCATCACCGGTGAGCATCGATCGTTATTTGAAATGAACGCGGGTTTTGTACCACCAGCGGCTGCTGATCGCGCATGGCTGTTTTCTTATTGTTCTAATTGTCCGCCCATTCCATGGATAATGGCAAAAGTAGGTCCTGCAGCATGGGCTTATGTGAAATTTCGCGCCATAGAATCCTTTTTTCGATTAACTCGTTTTCCAAATGATCAAACAACACCCGGTGGATTATGGGGATTACGGCTTATCATCATCTTATCAGCCGCATTTATTTCCTGTTCATTTAGTATTTATGACATCGATAAAAAACTAGCGA
>JAHFRQ010000017.1 GCA_023266215.1 Gammaproteobacteria bacterium
AATATTTTTAAAAACAATCGATCTTGATCGCTCAAATGCTCATAATTTATAGCCACTTCCCTGTCCTCGACTAAAGTTGATGATTTTACAACTTTTGTCGCACTTCAGTTAGATCCTGCCACCTTGGAGAATCTAGCGTGAGTTTCTAGTCCCTTACTCGCACTAATAAAATTATTCATTAAAATAAATAATCTATGCTGTGAAGTATCAACCCCTTTATTAAGATCGCAATATAAATCTTGGGCTTTTTGCATCATTTGTAATGCATCATGATTGTTTTCTAACTTTAAATTCTGAGGATAGGCTCGATATAATTCCTATTTTGGCGTGAAAAACACCTTGAAAAGCGATTTTTTATGCAGAAATTTGGCTCAACTGCGCGGGTTTAAAGCTACTGGGAACTTTGGCGGGAGAAATGGTTAGAACCCCTAATAGCAGTTAAAGGTTAGATCGACAGTTTTTTCACCGATATCAGAAAACCTTAAGCTTTTACTCATATTTGCTTAATAAATGACCCGTACACTGGATTTATAAACAAGTGTAAATGAGGCAAATATGACCGGATCTAACCATGTTGATACTCACAATATAACTAGTATCTTGGCTATTCAAGATGCATTCCGTTATGTTGAATTACAGCCTATTCCATCAACGCTTGAAGTCAAGTTGCGCCCTGAATTTTCTTTTGATGAAACGAATTTGCGCGATGTCGTTTTGCAGCTTGCAATGCAGCTTTGCTTGATGGGAAATAAGCAGTTAGCTTCAAAATTGGAAAAATTATCTGTATCAGAGTTAATTGACACATTGTTTATAGAATTTGGTGTACTTGCATCTGTCGCTGGAACTGATAAAGCACAAGCTAAATCATTGCAAAAACTTAAAAAGTTAATTCATGCGCTGGCCATATTATCTCAAGTCGATTTGAAAAAACCAGAAGCTAAAAGAATTGTTAATTTAACAAAACTATTGGCGCGCCGTGACAATAATTCAAAAGAAGCAAAAGCTTTGAAAATTAAATTAGCATTCAACCATACAGAAGAAGAAGGAAAAAAAGAAGGAAAAAAACTTACTGATCTTGAGAAATTAATAGTACAGGATTCTCAAGCACTAGAACCATTTTTAAATAAGGTTTCGGATGAGGAAAAAGAAAAACTTACACAAGAATATGCGGTCGTCAGTAATATTGAGCCAATAACAGGCAAAGATACAATAACAGGCAAAGATAAAAGAACTGAACGCAAAAAAATAAAATCACGCATTAATAAATTCTCATTAGTGATTTCATTAATTGTCGGCTTAGGCGAAGGATTAATGGCCGCTGTTTTTGCGTCTTCATTATTGGCCGCATGGCCATTTGTTTTAGTGTTGTTGGCAGTGGGTATTCCTGCAGCACTGTGTAATTATTTTTTATTTCGTGGCGCAAGCTTTTCTGTGCTCAAAGAAATCCGGTTTAAAAAATTATCTGACAGTCCGCTAACCAGAAAATTAAAGAATTTTAGTACGCTTTTTTCTTCCGCAGCGGGTCTGTCGTATGGATTTATATCATTTTCAACCGCATTAATGGCATTTGGACATTTGCTTTTTGGATTAACGATGATTGCGGCACTTTCGACACCGCCTGTGGCATTAATTATTCTTGCAGCAGTGGTAGCCGTTGTTACAACCATTGCTATTGCAACATTGTATGACCATACGATTCGAGGGCTGATTAGTAAATTTAATCTAGAAAAATTAAAAGATGATTTCTTTGCTTTCATTAAGCTTACAGAATTTAAAGCATTAACAACGCTATCAGAAAAATGTGGACATGTTGCAATGGTTGTTGCACGCATTATGTTGCGCGTTCTTTTTAACATACCTGCGCTAGTTTTATGTGCTTTGGTCGTGGTTCCTGTGACGCTACTAGCGCGAAATCATATGGCTACTATTTTTAAGACCACATTTCGTGTAAGTAATGATTTATCAAATAAATTGGCAACAGTGATTACGGTTGTTATGGGCGCTGTAGTGAACGGCTATTTTTATGCAAGCAGCGTTTTACTGACAGCGAATTTATTGAAAAAGGCAGTAGCGGCAGTTCTTCATCCGATCGACACATTTTTTCAAATCAAGGAATCTTGCGCTGCTTTTTTTAAACAAAATAACCAGCAAAAAACAGCCAATGTTTTTAATGGTGCTAAACGCGCAGCTTTTTTCGCTTGCGTTACAATTAACGGTTCTGCACAAGGCATGGGCATTGCTAGCGTTGTTCCTCGCGGCGACCGCGAGCTGCATGATGCTGTGCTATTTTCTGGTGGTGCTGCTTCAAGCGGCGCAAATGGTAATGCAGGTGCTAATGCAATGAAAGGTGTGGCGAGTGTTGTTTCAAAGCCTGTTGCAATTAGCAAAAATCCGACTAGCTTTTTTAATTCAATGCCAAGAAAACTTGTTGAAGAAACAGAATTTTATGGAATAGCGCTCAAATCTTAAGAAGTGAGCGCTAAAGATCAATCAAGTGAGATTACTCAGCACTTTCAATCACAGTCACATCAGCTGCTTGAGGGCCTTTGGCACCTTGGGTTACAGTGAATTTCACTTTGTCACCTTCGCGTAATGTACGACGACCTGTTGCATTAATCGCATTGTGATGCACAAATACATCATCACCTTGCGCGCGCGCAATAAATCCGAAACCTTTTTGATCATTAAACCACTTAACTTGACCTACTTCTTCTGCCACTTTCGTATTCCTATATTGTTTAAAAAAATTAAAAAACTAACCCTAAAACTCACTTTTGAGGCGATTTTCAGAATTAACGCAGTACTATTAACATGCCAAAAGCACGCTCGTCAAGCAAAACAGCTTAAAAGACCCTATTTAGCCTATTTATGGCGATAAAATGGGATGATTGGCCTCTCAATATCTCTGCCGGTTGTCAAAACGAGCCAGATGCAGTGAGAGGCTAATACTTAGGTTGAAACCTAAGGATTTGTATAATATACTTTGGTTACAACCTAAGTGTAAGAATAAGCGTGAGACAACCATGCAACAACTATTTGAATTACAGAAATTACTATTGGATCAATTTCAACAACAGCCTTTTTATAATCGACATTGCTTTGCGGAAATTAATTTTGATAATAGCGTGACCGGTATTTTAGGTATGCGTGGCGTTGGGAAAACTACTTTTTTACTCCATACTATTTTGAACGAAAATAAAGATGCGGTGAAAGCCTTGTATATTTCAGCTGATCATATTTATTTCCTTGAAAATAAATTACTCGATTTGGTTGAAAAATTATATAAAGAAACCGACGTCAGGCTGCTTTGCATTGATGAAATTCATAAATATCCAAACTGGCAACAAGAATTAAAAAATACAGCTGATTTTTATTTGGATTTCAAAATTCTTTTTTCGGGCAGCTCGATGATTGATATTACTCACAGCAAATTTGATTTGTCGCGTCGCGTGACTTTGTATAGACTGCATGGCCTTTCTTTTCGAGAATATATTGAATTTACGCAAGACATAAAATTACCCGCCTTTAATTTTACTGATTTATTGGCGCAACATGAAAAATTAGCGCAAAGCATTTCAATACCGCAAGTACTAAAGCATTTTAATGAGTATCTGACCACGGGTTATTTTCCTTTTTTTAAACGGTTTTCAGATCCATTACAAATTTTACAGGCTATTGAGAATATTGTTCAAAAAACTATTTACGAAGATATTGCTATTTTGTTTGATTTAAAAACACCCACATTGCTCATCATTGAAAAATTATATAAATACGTTGTTAATTCGCAGCCGGGCGAATTATCAGCTTACAAATTAGCCAGCGCATTATCAAAAGATTTTGACAGTATTTCAACCTATTTGCATTATCTTGAACAGGCTGGTTTGGTTCGTATGTTGCATAAAAAGCAATCTGGAAAAGCGTATCTGCGAAATCCAATTAAAATGTATCCTGAAAATGCTAATCTTATTTATGCAAGCAATTTATCGCAGCCACAAGATATGTTAATTGGTAAGGTGCGCGAAACGTTTGTGATCAATCAATTTCAAAACGCTGGTTTATTAGTTTATTACAGCGAATCAGGTGATTTTGAAGTTAACGGCATTACTTTTGAAGTGGGTGGTAAAAATAAAACACGACGTCAAATTAAAGATGAAAAAAACGCCTACATCTTAGCGGATGGCATATTAACGGGTAGCAAAGATAGATTGCCATTGTTTTTGCTGGGTTTTATGTGCAATATATCTCATGAAAATAAAACAGGATGATTGATTTTTTTATTTTCTTTGTTTTCTGAGATCAAGCCAACAAAATCTAGCAATTTTTCATCATGCTGACCTAATTTTTCAATGGTAAAAGCAGTGTGCGCAACCAATAAAACAATAATATCGGCATCGGCAATTGCCTTGTCTAAATCAGTTAAAAAAACATGTTGATGTAAGCTTAAAGATTGCGGTAGAGATTTAATGTGTGGCTCAACGACCAGCAGAGTGCCCGATGTTTTCTCAGCTAATTGCTCTGCTATCATCAGTGCTGGGCTTTCCCTTAAATCATCTACGTTTTTCTTAAACGCCAATCCCAAGCACGCAATAATGGGTTGTTCAATTTGGTTTACTGCTTTTAATATTTTTCGTAATACATAACGTGCTTTATAATCATTTACTTCTCGCGCTGATCGAATCAATCTTGCCAGCTCTTGGTTTCTCGCAACAATAAACCACGGATCAACCGCAATACAGTGTCCACCCACACCTGGGCCTGGTTGCAAAATATTAACGCGTGGATGACGATTAGCAAGTTTAATTAATTCCCAGACATTAATATTTTCAGCATCGCAAATCATCGATAATTCATTGGCAAAAGCAATATTAACATCGCGAAAAGCATTTTCAGTAAGCTTGGTCATTTCGGCGGTACGCGCATTGGTTGCAATGCATTCGCCTTTCACAAATAATTGATAAAAAGCGATTGCTTTTTGTGTTGATTCAAGATTAATACCACCCACAATACGATCATTTTCAACTAATTCGCGAATGATTTGTCCTGGCATCACACGCTCAGGACAATACGCTAAATAGATATTATCTAAATCAGGGCGCGCTTGTTGAATCCATTTGAGCGCCTGATCTGTTGTTCCGACAGGCGACGTCGATTCTAGAATGACTAGATTGTTATTCTCTAGTTGAGAGGCAATAGCATCAATTGCAGATTTTACATAAGAAATATCAGGTTCGTTTTTTTCCGTCACGGGAGTTGGTACGGTGATGACATAAATATCGGCCTTGGGAATGGTTAATTGCGCAGTTAGTTTTTTAGCATAAATGGCTTCACGCACCAATATTTCTAACCCGGGTTCAATTAAATGCACTTCGCCTTTATTTATTGTTTCAACAATGCGGGGTTGAATATCACAACCAATCACAGTTAATCCCTTCGATGCTAATAATGCAGCGGACGGCAAGCCAATGTAGCCTAAACCAACGATGCAGATAGTTTGTGTCGTCATGCGCATACAGCCTCGCTTGTTTCGCTGATTTTACTTAAATAATTGCCTTCATTGCCCAAAATATTTTTTAATATTTGAATTAATAAATCTTCATTGTGATTTAAACAAGCTTTTTCAAGTGCGCTGATTGCATGTTGCATATCGTGCCAATTTATTTTAGTTTCGCTATTGGCTTTAAATATTTTTTCTTGTTTGGTTTGAATAAGTGATTCAGCGTTATAAAATAATTCTTCAAATAATTTTTCTCCGGGTCGCAAGCCGCTATATACAATCTGGATATCATCTATTTTTTTACCTGATAATTTAATTAAATGTTTTGCAAGATCAATAATTTTAATGGGTTTCCCCATATCAAGCACAAAAATTTCACCACCCTCTCCTTGGCAGCCTGCTTGTAGAATTAATTGCGCCGCTTCTTTGATCGTCATAAAATAACGTGTCATATCAGGATGTGTGACAGTAACAGGACCGCCCGCTACAATTTGTTTTTTAAATAAAGGAATAACACTGCCTGTTGAGCCAATCACATTGCCAAACCGTACGGTAATAAAATGTGTGCTAGCTATATGATCATAGGTTTGGCAAAATAGTTCGGCGACTCTTTTGGTAGCACCCATGATATTAGCGGGATTCACTGCCTTATCGCTTGAAACCATGACAAATTTGGTTGCTTTATTTTCAACCGCAGCTTCTGCTAATATTTTAGTACCTAAAATATTATTATTAACGGCTTGAAAAATTTGCGCTTCTAAAATAGGCACATGCTTGTAAGCCGCCGCATGAAACACAATAGACGGCTTATATTTTTCAAAAATATATTGCACAGATTGTTGGTCAGCAATATTCAATAATTCTATCTGAATATTATTGTACTGCGCTAAATCTTTTTCGATTTGGTATAAATTAAACTCCGAGTGATCAACAATAATTAATTTTTTAGGATTTAATTTTACTATTTGTTGACATAATTCAGAACCAATTGATCCCCCGCCACCACTGACCAAAACCACTTGATCGCATAAAAAAGTTTGAAGCCCGTGCCAATCCAATTGAACGGGATCGCGCCCCAACAAATCTTCAAGCGATACTTCACGTGGCTGCAGACTAGTTAAATGATTCTCGGTAATTTCAGATAACGAAGGTACAATTTTGACTGATACATTAGATTGCTCGCATAATTCAACAATAATGCGCAAAGCTTGAGTTTGAATAGAAGGAATGGCGATAACTACCAGATCTATTTTTTCTTTTAAAATTATTTTTGGTAAATTTTTTATTTTTCCCAAGATGGGAACGCCTCGGATTTCTTTACCTTTTAGGCTTGCATCATCATCTAGACACGCGATGACAGCGTATTTTTTTTCACGCCAATGTGATAATTCTCGCAGGAAAAGATCAGCGCCCTTTCCAGCACCAATCATTAAAATACGGGTTATTTCTTCAGATTCAATTTGTCTGTCACGCACAGTGCGGATAACCAATCGACCCAAACCTAGCATTAAAATAAGCCATAATGGATAAATAAACCAAATGCTTTTAGGAATTTGCACGAGATCATGCAATAAAAATAAAATGACAATATTACAAGCGCACGCAGAAAAAACTGCTTTTGATAACCGTGTTAATTCCGGCACAGAAAAAAATCGCCATAGCGGCCGATAGGTTTTATAGCGCCAATAAAAAAAAGCATGGGTTGCAATAATTAAACATTGAATATTTAATCCGTGCTCTAAAATTTTGAGTGATTTTTCACTTAAATCATATCGTATAAAAAAAGCAAGCCACCATGATAAAATCACAGCAATAATATCATGCGATAAGATAACAGCCGCAGAATATCGTCTTAAGTAATTTAAGTTAAGCATTTTTCAGTATCCATACTGTTTTTACTAATCAAGAACCACGTTAGCCACAAGCTCAATATAATTAAAAATAACAACCCAGCTATTGTGCTTCTGGTTATATGTAAATAGAAAAGGCACAATGGCAAACAAATAAAAAGATTTATAAATAGCATGCCGAGCGTGACTTGTTGGTGAGAAAAGCCGTTTTGCGTAAGGCGCTGATAAGCATGTTCTTTATGCGCGGATAGCCAATTTTTTCTCTGAATCATGCGATAAATCAGCGTAAAACTGGCATCGGCAATAAAAAGCGAGAGTAAAATCCACCAAATCGGAAAAGCAAGCTGATGTTGATTATTCGTAATCCACATGAGCATCGCCAAAATATAGCCGATAAAACCACTGCCAATATCACCCATAAAAATTTTGGCCGGCGGCCAATTGACTATTAAAAACCCCAGTATAGAAAAAGTCAGTGCAAAGCAAATTAAAGCGGTATCGACAAAGCCTGAAAAAAACAAGAAACAGCCTGCGGCAAAACTTACAAAAACAGCTTCCATCGAAGCTAAGCCATCAATTCCGTCCATAAAATTATATAAATTAATAAACCAGACTGTAATAATTATGGCAAGAATAAAAAATAGAATGGGTGCATATAAATATTGAGAACCAAAAAATAAATCCGGGATCCCATGCAGCCAAGTCAACCCCCACACCGCAGATAATAAATGTGTTAATGCACGCCAATGGCTTTTAACGTGAAACAAATCATCGCAATAACCAATGCCGGCAATAAAAATGCCACCCAATAGCGCAATAAAAATATTGCTTGAAATTAATTGATTTAAAAATAAAACAATAAGCACAACATAAAATAAAAATACAAACGCCAGCCCGCCGCCGCGAGGCGTTGGTAATTGATGAGAGCTGCGCTCATTGGGAATGTCTAAAATATTTTTTTTGATGGAATAAAAACGAATTAAATGGGTCATTAAAAACGACAGAAGGGTTAACAGCGTACATAATATCCCTATTTTTATCATTCACTTTCCTTGTGCGTCAATCATCTCAGGTAAAACAGCTTGCAATGTCAGCTGTGGCTTAAAATTTAACACACTGTTGCAGTATAAAGAGCAGTACTCAGCATTACCAAACAATTTTTTAACAGCTTGTGAGTTGATTGGCAAGCGTTTGCCCGATAATTTTTCAACTAAATCGCCTATTGTTGAAAACAATCTCCAAAATAAAAATGGCATATAAATATTTATCGATTTTTTATGTAACGCCGCACGTATTGCATGGTAAATCTTAAAAGTTGAATAAGATATTGTGTCAGTTAAAATAAAAATTTTCTGGTTTGGTTTTTCAGTAAAAGCCGCTAACAGCGCGGCTTTGCATAAATCATCAAGTGCGATCATGGATTTTCTATTATCAATACGAGGCGGTGGTGGAAAATAACCTTTGGCAATACCCTTGATCATTGCAGCTAGATTACCTTTGCAGCCTGCGCCGTAAACTAGCGTGGGCCTTAAAATAATAGGATCATCTGACAGCGCCAAAACAGCTTCTTCTGCCATGCGCTTTGCAGCACCGTAAGCACACGTTGGCAGCGCATCCCAGTTTTCATCAAGGCAGACATCGCTTTCTGCGCAGGCTTTAATAGAGCTAAAATAAATAAAGCGGTTTGTTCCTGCTCTTTTGGCTTCATTGAGCAAATAAACTGTACCCTCATAGTTGGTTTTATGATGCTGTATTGCAAACTGTGGATTTTCTTCATCAAAGGCATGTGCAAAACCAGCCAAATGAAAGATAACATCAACGTCATCACAAATCCCTAGCAGTGAAAGAGGTTCTGTCACATCGCCCCTATGCCACGTTATTTGCTTTGAATAATTTGGCTGTCTCGATAAAGCGTGTACTTTGAAGCCATTTTCAAGCAAATACGCACAAAGTCTTTTGCCGATAAAGCCAGTTGCGCCTGTGACTAATGCTGTTTTTCTAGCGTCTTCCATGATGCTCCGAAACAATTTCATGCATCGACATTATTTTATAGTTATTGTTAAAAACAAACTCAATTATTTTTTGGATGCTATTTCGCACGCCATGTCCCTTATGCTCTATTTTCGCTAAATCAGAGGATTGCAAGTTATTCCACGCCTCTCGACTAACGCTGTCTTTTATTTTTCGCGTATAACTAAAGTCAGGTGTGTTAAACGCCATGTGGGCTGGATGAAAATTAATAATTTTTAATCCAGGCGTTTTTAAACGCGGAATAAGGCTGTTAAAATTGAGTGTCGGATCCATTAACAAATAGCCACCGTCTTCTAAAAAAATCGGCAAGCTAAGCAATCCACTGCGATGTAGCAGCGGTTTTATATTTGATTCACAACGTGTGCAGTGATTAGATACAAATTTAAATCCACGTTTGAAAAATTCATCCATAATGTCATTCACTTCAAAATAACGGTGACAGCGAAATCCATCCGCTTCAGGAACTAATTTCTTACAGTAATCTATGACTTCAATAAAAGAATTGCCATGTGAGCTTTCAGGTAGAAAATTGGGATGAATGAGCAATTCTACTTTTTTTTCATTGCTCAGTTGATCCAAAAATAAACTTGGATTGGTATTAAAATAGGTTAATTTTAATTGATCCGCAGATAAAATTTCGTGAGAATATTGTATGACGGCTTCAGATGCCCAATCAATATCCGATGAAAAACAAAAAACAGGTTCGTGATCCCAGCTAGGCATGTTGATCCCCGTTATTAATTAGATCAAACATAATTAAATGTGGCACATTGTGCAAATTAGTAATTTTATCCTTAAAAAAACCCGCTTTTTCCATTGCCCTAATGCTGCCGATATTATCGGGCTGAACATAGGCAAAGATAGCATCAGAAAATCGTAAAGAGCGCACTAATGCGCTGCCCAACCGAAATGCGATAGAGGCAACGCCCTTTCCGTGCATGGTATGAGAGATATTAATGCTTACTTTTGCTGCATCTTTGATTAAATCAGAATTTTTGTGATAACGAATTTGTCCAACGGGGATGTTATCAGCTTCGATAATAAAAAAAAGGCAGTTTGAGTCATTGAGCGACTTCTCAAACCAGCTTTGATGCTCTTCAAATGACAGGGCACGCGTTGTACCCATCCAAGGAATGGTGGTTGGCTCGTTTCGCCAAGCAAGGACATTATGCGAATCATCCTTGTGGGCTTTGCGTAAAGTAATATCCATATTTAAATTGCTTTTATTGGCACGTTTGCATAATATTTTGCTTACACATCTTATTACAAACAGCGTTTAGGGTAAACGGATTTTATGCATATTTTATTTATAACGGATAATTTTTATCCTGAAGGCAACGCTATTGCAAGTCGTGTGTATGAACGTGCTTGTTATTGGGTAAAATGGGGGCACACCGTAACGGTGATCACTTCAGCGCCGAACTTTCCAGAAGGAAAATTATATGCCGGCTATCAAAACAAATGGTTTCAAAGAGAAAATCTGAACGGAATTAGTGTCATTCGCGTCAAAACGTTTATTCAAAGCAATAAGGGTTTTTTCTTGCGAATAGTAGATTTTCTATCATTTATGCTCCCTGCCTTTTTTGTTGCGCTATTCCAAAAAAAACCGGGTGCGATTGTTGCAACTTCACCACAGTTTTTTGGCGCGATTGCAGCTTGTCTGGCCTCAAAATGTAAACGAGTGCCGTTTTTCTTAGAGCTCGGTGATATTTGGCCGGCTTCTATTGTGGGCGTTGGCGCGATGAAAGAAAGTATTATTATCCGAATATTAGAAAAAATAGAACTCTGGCTATATCGCATAAGCAATAAAATTATTGTTGTCTCGCCCCATTTTAAAGATGATTTAACTAAACGTGGCGTGTCGGCTGAAAAAATTGCTATTATTTTAAACGGTGTTGATTTATCGAAATATGCACCAAAACCAAAATCTCAACTAGTATTAAAAAAATATGCTGTTTTAGAAAATAAATTTATTATTGGCTATATTGGCACGCACGGAATGGCGCATGCGTTAGAAAATGTACTGAAAACAGCGGAAATTTTAAGAAACAATAGTCAGATTCAATTTATGTTTGTAGGAACAGGCGCTGAAAAAGAATATTTAGTGCTAAAAGCTCGCGAAATGAAATTGAGCAATGTGATTTTTATTCCAGCACAATCTAAAGCCGATATTTCAGATTATTGGAGTCTGTGTGATATAGCTCTGGTGCATTTTAAAAACTCACCGGCTTTTTCATCAGCCGTTCCCTCTAAAATTTTTGAAGCAATGGGAATGGGTTTGCCCATTATATTGTCATCACCCAAGGGTGCTGCCAGTGATATTATTATCGGTGAGAAAGTAGGCTTATGCGTGTTGCCTGAAAACCCCGATGACTTAGCAGCAGCTGTCTTAAAGCTTTATAATGATCAGGAGTTGCTATTAGAATATGCTAAAACAAGCCAATTATCAGCCAAAAATCACACGCGTGAAGCGCAAGCGCACTATTTTCTAGAAGCTATTTTAATCGAATTAGGACAACAGCATTTAGCTTGTTCTGATCAAGCTCAACCCGAATAGTGCGCGTATTGATTAATTTCCCAAACGATTCTGCATATTGATTACTAATTATAGTAATATTATTTTCAGTGATCAATTCAATAATAATATTATTTTTTAATTTAATTTTTATTATATTATTTTCATGAGAGTTTATTTCACAATCAGGATGTAAATGAAAATACGCAAAAGCTGAATAAACTGGTTTGGTCACAGTATCATGTATTTCAATTTGATTATCAGCAATAATCCATTGGCGTTGATGCAATAAATTTTTTGAAATTTTCTCATAGCCATTATGTGCAGCATTAATAATAATATTATTTTTATTTTCAGTGATATCAATATGTTTTATTTTTGCCCGTTTTGCAACGCGAAAAGCATGCCACACATCGGAAGAATTAAGATTGTTGATTTCAACTGTATTATGGGCTGTAGTACTTCTTTCAAATTGTCTGCGCTGTGAGTATCCATAACAAGATGTGCCCAAGTTGATAAATAAAGGCAGATTTTGAATCATTAATTCAAACGATAACGTATCTGCATGCGCATGCGCCGGCAAAAAATCGGGTCCAATATTGCCCACATCGCATATTAATTTAAAATTAGGCTGATTTATAATAATATAACCCGAATCTGACAAATAATTTAATTTTTTACTTTCAAAATTTATTTTATAGCCTAATTGATCAGCGTAATTAAAAATTGTTTCTGGATCAGAAAATAGATTATTTGACGCATCATTAAAATAACTGATCTTTAAATCAGATCTCTTCATTAGATTCAGCCAAGTAAGCATATTGCTTATTTCTGTTGACCAGATAAATTTTTCTGATTTATTATAAATATTAAAAATAGCTTGTAAATCTAATAATCCTTCTAAAAAAATACTGTGATACATCGGGCTTAACTCAAAATGTCCGCCATCGGCCAATACTTGATTTTTTATTTCTTTTTTTAATCCCATCAATGCTTTTTTAAGCCATTTTGCAGACTCTGTCGTTTCAAAAAATAATCCCGCAAAGCAAAGTGCTTTAAAATTTTCAAATAAGTGATTGCCTAATAAGTGATATTCAAGATTTTTATTTAAAAATCGGGCCTGTAAATACAGTGATGTCAATATTTTTTCTGATAACACATTTCCCTTTAAAGCATATTTAATGATATTCACTATGCGAAGTGACAATGGAAAAGATTTCCACCCTACCCCTAAAAAAGCGGGATTTTCATCAATCCATCTTTCCAATAGATCATAAGCTTTTTGGTGTTGTGTCAAATCAGCTGATTGTAATGCATCAAAGTAATGCAAATTATATAACCATAAACCCGCTTGATTTTTATCATTCCAAATGGTCTTATGATTAATTTCTGCTGTGTGATTTAAAAAAGTTGCCATATTGTTATTAAAATATATTATACTATTTTCAATAAATTTAAATTCAGAATATATTTTTCTAAGCAATATTTTTTTTATATTTACATTTTGAGAAATCTTTGGTTTATAAATACGATATAAAATTCGATAATAAATCTGCTTGGGTTTTAAGTATTTTAGTGTGTGAAAGTAGCGGGATAGGTTAGTCATCTCCTCAAAAACTCCCCAATCTCAATCGAAATTCTAGAGACTTCAATAATCTCATCAAATAGTATGGGAGAAGTTTTGGCGTTTTTAATAGCGTTAATAAACGCAGCAACGCATTCGGTTTGGCCTTTATTTTGCTTATAAAAATTTTGTTTTTTAAAATTTTTAAAGCCAAAGCCTGTTAACTTTCTAAAATTATTTAAATGCAATATTTTATTATTACAAAATACTTCTAGTGTTTCTTTTGGAAAACTTTTATGGCCGTTAGATAAATAATGAATCGCACCAGAAGAGCCGTCCAAAAATTTTAATGTAATAATGGCAGAATCTGACAGTATAGATTCGGCATGCCAGCTAGTAATACTATTACCTGCTAAATAGCGCAATAAATCAATAAAATGACAGGCTTCACCAATAATTCTGCCGCCGCCAATATTAATATCTTGCGTCCAGTGTGTTGA
This sequence comes from Gammaproteobacteria bacterium, assembly GCA_023266215.1. Lineage (GTDB taxonomy): Bacteria > Pseudomonadota > Gammaproteobacteria > Coxiellales > Coxiellaceae > JAHFRQ01. The sequence continues at coordinate 13,955 of JAHFRQ010000017.1, forward strand.
TGGAATAAATCCTGCATTGACAGTCATAATAAATGATTTAGGCGCTTTTTCTTTTGTTAATAATTTTTTAATGGTTTGAGCATGAGGAGAAAATCTTCTGTTAAATCCAATCATCAGTAAATTATTTTTATTTTTTTCATAAGCGTATTTTATTTTTTCAAGTTGATTCAAATAAATTGCCAATGGTTTTTCGACAAAAACATGTTTATTATTTTCAAGCGCTTGAATAATTTGCTCAGCATGCAAATGATGTTGTGTTGCAATCACAGCACAATTAATATTTTTATCATTGAAAATAAGCTGCTCATCTGTTGCAGCGTGTTGAAATCCGAGTTTTTTGGCTAGTCGCTTTGCGCTAATACCTTGGTTTGACACAACCGTGTGAAAATAAATGCCTGTTTTTTTAAAAGCCGGCGCTAAAATAGCGGCGCCATAATTTCCAGCACCTAATAATCCCATTTGAATGGTTGACTGGCTTGCTTGATGATTTAAAGTAATTTTATTTTGAATTTTTTCGGTTAATAAATAATTAGAATAATTAATTAAAATACCCAAAACAGATTTATTTTTTTCTAGCTCAATATATGCTTTTTCAGATTCACTAATATCAAATTCTGCGGAAATTAAGGGTTTTATACTTAAAATACCTTGCGACATCATGTCTAATACAGCTTCAAAATTGCGCTGCTGCGTCCATCTGACAAATCCAACCGGATAATCTTGCCCATTTTTTTCGTAATTTTCATCGTATCGTCCAGGACCATAGGAACAAGATACTTGAAAACTTAATTCTTTTTCGTAAAAATCAGCGCGCGATAATTCTTTTCCGATGACGCCGATTAAAATAATGCGTCCGCGTTTTCGAGATATAACGGCTGCTTGATGTAGCAATTCATTGCTTTGCGTTGCGGCTGTAATAATAACCGCATCAACGCCTCTTGCTCGAGAAAAAAGTGCCGCGGTTGTTATTAAGCTGTCAGGATGAGCCACTTCAGCGCCAAACTGCTCGGCTAATGCACATTTTTGCTCATCAAAATCAACACCCAATACACGACAGCCATTGGCTTTTAATAGTTGAACGGCCAATAATCCAATTAACCCTAAGCCAATCACCACATAACACTCGCCGAGCGTGGGTTGCGATAATCGAATGCCTTGCAGTGCAATTGCAGAAACCACTGTAAATGCCGCTGTTTCATCTGAAACATTGTCAGGAATTCTTGCGCAGCCATTTTGAGCAACCCGAATGATTTCTGCATGATAACCATTTGACACAACGCGATCACCGACCGAAAATCCGGTGATTTTATCACCTACTTCAATTATTTTTCCGACATTACAATATCCCAATGGTATTGGCTGATCCAATTTTGATTTGACCGCATTTATGGTAGAAAAAAACCCATCAGTTTTGATTTTTTCTAACACCATGGCGACTTTATCGGGTTGCTGCTTTATTTTTTTGAGCCAATTGGCTTTGCCAAACTCTAACAACATTCTTTCAGTCCCAGCTGACACCAGTGTTTTGGTGGTTTCAACTAGCATTGTGGTGGATAAATTTTTAGGGCACGGCACATTTTCTATCATAGTTTGGCCGGTTTGGAGAGATTGGAGGATTTGGTGCATGATAAATATCCTTATTTGTCTTGCAGTATAATTTTTCTTTTGCGAATTGGGTAGTAATTTTGACAGAAAGTGAGACAATAAAGCCACTTCGGAAAAATGGATTTATATCGCATGGATTTTTACTACTTTTCGCATTTTATTCAAGTTTGGATTTTGCCACCCGGCTCGAATTTAATGTTGATGCTGCTTGGATTCTGTTTTCTCTTGAAATTTTATCGTACTGGGTTTGTTTTTATAATACTGAGTTTTGTTACTTTATGGCTATTAAGCACGCCTGTTATTGCGCAATGGTTAATTGATAGATTGCAATATCGATATCCGTTGCTACAAGTTAGTCAAATCAATCAAAATACCAAACATAGCGCAATTATCGTATTGGGCGGAGGTGACACACCTTCTCCTGAATCTAAAAATGGCTACATTTTAAGTGATGCCTCTGAATCTCGGCTGCATTATGCGGCCTATTTGTATCAAAATACTCATTTTCCTATTATCGTCTCAGGTGGTTCGTTACGCACATCAAAGCCAACGGGGGCTGAGCTAATGCGACAAGAAATGCAAATCTATTTCAAGGTTCCCGTGGCATGGCTTGAAGACAAAGGTATTGATACAGAAGATGAGGGGAATTTAATGGCTTCCATATTGCGGAAACACGGGATTAACACAGCTTATTTGGTTACCAATGCCTTTCATATGACACGTGCCATGTATGCTTTTGGTCAATCTTTTAAAAACTCACCTATACAAATAATTGCAGCTCCAATGGGTTATGTTGTGTTGCAGCCAGATCAAGGCATGCTAAACTATTTACCCTCGCTTGAAGGGTTAAACAAAAGCGCAACAGCGATGCACGAATACATTGGTTTATTAGCTTATCACTTAAGTAATTTATTATAATTTTGAGTAAGACGCATAATGAGTTTTAGAAAAAATGTATTGTCTAATTATTGCGGCCATTTTTATGTTACATTAATTGGCATTGTGATTGTTCCAGCATATTTAAAATATCTCGGCGCCGCTGCATTTGGGTTAATTAGCCTATATGTCATTCTACAATCCTGGCTAAGCCTGCTGAATATGGGTCTAATACCTGCCCTTTCTCGCGAAGTCACTTGTTCGCGCGATGGAAAGGGTAGTTTTTTGAAAGTTAACCAACTATTGCGCAGCCTAGAAATCATTTTTTTGGTAATAAATTTGTTCGTTGTGCTGGGGATTACATTATGTAGTTACTGGATAGCGCATCGTTGGCTGAAGGTACACAATTTAAGTTATTTTGAAGTAATGTCGTGTATCTCAATGATGAGTATAATGATTGGTTTTCGATTTTTTTCGGATCTTTATCGCGCTAGTATTTCTGGCATGGAGGAACAGGTGTGGCTCAATGGCGCAAGGATGATACTGGCTACATTGCAATACGGAGGAGCATACATTTTGCTGCGCTGGATAACGAGAACACCCGGTCATTTTTTTGAGTACCAAGTAGCAATCTCTGCTATTGAGCCAATATTACTAGGAATAAAATGTTATAAAATTATTCCTACCACGATAAATCGTTTCTCAAATTTTTGCATTTCATGGGCGGAACTTAGAAAAATACTTCCTTTTGCTGGCGGTCTTTTTTATACTGCCATTTTGTGGATTTTGGTTTCTCAGTCCGACAAGCTCATTCTTTCGCACATCTTACCTTTAACAACTTATGGCTACTTTGGGCTGGTCACTATCATTTCGAGCGGGATGCTGCAATTTGGGATGCCAATTTATTTGGCACTTCTACCAAAAATGACGCATTTGCTATCACAAAACAAAAAAGAAGAAATGCTGCGGTTATACCGAAATGCAACACAATTTGTTGTTGTTATTATGTTTTCGTTGGTTGGAATCATCGCCATTTTTAGCGCTCATGTTGTATATATTTGGACAGGAAATGCCATCGCAGCAAATTGGGCGGGCCCCATTCTTTTCTGGTATGCGCTTGGAAATGGATTTTTTTGTGTTTCAGCATTTCAATTTTATCTTCAGTTTGCATTTGGTGATATTAAACTACAGGTGATCTCCGATACCTTGCTTGTATTGATTTCCTTGCCGCTCATCATTTTTTCCGCTTACCACTACGGCGCAAAAGGAACTGCAATCACATGGTTTTTAATGCGAGGACTGTTCTTTTTTATTTGGTCACCGATCGTGCACCATAAATACGCACTAGGCATACACTATGATTGGCTATTAAAGGATATTTTTCCCATATTTATAGCCGTACTAGCAACAGTTCTTTGTATCAAAAAAATCCCCATTCATTTTGAATTGATAAGCCGGGTTGAAGGCTTTATAATTCTGACCTGTTTTGCTTTATTTACATTATTAACAGCTGCTCTGGCTTCGAGCACATGTCGTGATTTTTTTGCAAGATTTGCTCAAGAAAGAAAGGATTTAAAGGTATGACAACACGGACTGAGGCGCAAATTCTTGAAAAGTGGCAGCACCACGAATCGCCGCTGGTTAGTATTACGTGCATCACTTACAATCATGAGCCTTATATTGCAGACGCAATAGAGGGGTTTTTGAAACAAGAAACGACGTTCCCATTTGAGATTATTATTCATGATGATGCATCAACTGATAAAACAACTGAAATTATTGAAGCGTATGTAAAAAAATATCCACACATTATTAAGCCTATTATTCAAAAAGAAAATCAATCTTCTCAACTTAAAAAAAATGTCTTATTGCCGATTATCTTAACTGCGGTTTTAAAATCAAAAGGAAAATATATTGCCTATTGTGATGGAGATGATTACTGGACTGACCCACATAAGCTAGAAATTCAGATCGCCGAAATGCAAAAATATCCGGAATGCGAGGTTAGCTTTCACCCCGTCTTTCGCAGGCGAGCTAATGGAAAAAAGCGTGAAAAAATTATTGCACAGCATAGCGCACATAATAAAATTTTTAAAACAAAACGACTTGTTTTAGGTGCAGCCCAATTTTGCCCAACCGTTTCATTTATTTTTAAAAGCAGCGTGTTTTCTGCGATCCCGCAATGGCTATTTGATGCGCCCTGCACTGATTATTTTATACAAATACTGGCATCCATGAATGGCGGTGCAATTTATATTAATCGAGCGATGGCAGTTTATCGAGCTTCTTCACTAGGCTCATGGACGGAAAAAATGTCAGGTAGTGAAAACTTTGTTCGCGTCTATTTTGAAGGCATGCTGCAATCGCTTAAAGATATTGACGCTCACACTAACAACAAATATTCAAAAGAAATTAACACGATCAGAAGAGAACTTTGTTTTTATATGTGCATCAATCCCGTTATCTCATTAAAAATCAGAAAAGAAATTTTCAACGAAAATAAAAATAAGCTTGATATTAAGCGAAGAGCATTATGGCATCTTTTATTTAGAAATAAAAACCTATCGAAATTTATATTTAATGTGCGGAACAATATTTTTAACTAGGAAAACATGTGCGCAATAACCGGCATCATCAGCAAAAGTTCAGATTACAATCATGCACAATTTTTAGAGCCCATCTTATCTTTGTTATCACATCGCGGACCTGATGCCTCTGAAATAACAGTATTTGATGACTCCGGCTGTTTTGGACACAATCGACTTTCTATTGTTGACCTAAGTAAGCGCTCACAGCAACCGATGTGGGACGGCACGCATCGATATTGCCTTACTTTTAATGGCGAGATTTATAATTACTTAAGCTTAAAAAAAGAACTAATTCAGCTAGGACATACGTTTAAAACAGAATCAGACAGTGAAATTTTAATTGAAGCATGGGCAGAATGGGGAGAAGCTTCTATTCAAAAATTTGTTGGCATGTTTGCATTTGCGGTTTGGGATAACCATCTCAAATATTTATATTTAGTACGCGACAGAATGGGTGAAAAACCTTTGTATTATGCACCGATCAACAATAATTTTCAAAACGGGATAATTTTTACTTCGGAATTAAAGAGCTTGAAACATTATCCTTTTGTTAATAAAATTTTATCAGAAACAGCTTTAAACCATTACCTTAGTTTTAATTATACGAGCACTCAAGATTGCATTTACAAAGATATTTATAAATTACCTCCCGCGTCGATTTTATTATATAACAACAATACCCGCGAAATAAAAATAAGTGAATACTGGGTTTTATCCGATTTTTTTAAGAATAAAAAAATAATAAGCTTTAAATCCGCGCAAGATGAGTTAAACCATTTGTTAAATAATTCTGTTAACGCACAATCAATTGCAGATGTACCCTTAGGCGCTTTTTTATCTGGCGGCCTTGATTCATCAAGCATTGTTTCGGCGCTGTCAAAAAATAATGCTGAAAATATTAATACTTTTAGTATTGGCTTTGTTGAAAAAACCTATAGCGAGCTCGAAAATAGCCGGAAAATTGCGAGTTATTTGGGTGTAACACATCACACACAAATAGTCTCATCAAATATTACTGAAATATTACCAACCATTATCAATACGTTTGATGAGCCTTTTGCTGACAACTCGATTATTCCAACTTATTTTTTATGCGAATTTGCAAAGCAATTTGTCAAAGTAAGCTTGTCTGGTGATGGCGGTGATGAATTATTTGGCGGATATGCAACTTATCAAGCAGATAGATACCATCAGTTGCTAAAATATTTTCCTCGTTTTGCCAAAAAACTATTAATAAAATCTGCAAATTATTTGCCAACTTCTTTTGATAAAATTAGCTTAGATTATAAGATCAAGCAATTTTTACGCGGGAGTTTACTGAATGCGCATCAAGCTCACTTAAGTTGGCGAGAAATTTTTAATTTAAAAAACAATAATTATATTAATTCAGATTTGAATTTTTTTAATGATGTTCAAGACTGCCACTTTTTAGATCAAGCCATGTATGTCGACATGAAAACATGGTTACCCGATGATATTTTAGTAAAAGTGGATCGCGCCAGCATGAGCCATTCACTTGAAGTGCGCGCGCCATTTTTGGATCATAGGCTGGTTGAATTTGCAGCAAGTCTGCCTGTTCGCTATAAAATCCAAAAAGCGGTTTTAAAGGCCGGTCAGAAAAAAGTCTTGCCTAGTTTTGTCATTAATCAATCAAAAAAAGGCTTTAATAGCCCCATTTCGCACTGGCTATCGGGTGAGTTATTTACCATGGCGCAGGATATTACGCATAGCCAAAATTTATCGCCTTGGTTTGATCAGAAAACCATTGAAACTTTATGGTTTGAGCATCAGAATGGCGTGTGCGATAATGGCCACCGATTATTTAATTTGCTTTGTTTGGGACTATGGCTTAAAGATTCACAGGGATGACATGATATTACCTATTTCAATTGTAATTCCAGCTTATAATGAAGCGCCTGCTATTCTTGAAACAATTGATGAAATTACCCGGGTTTGCAAAGCAGCTGGCATTAAAACCTATGAAATCATTGTTGTTAATGATGGATCAACTGATCAAACAGCCGATATTTTAAGCAGCACCCAGGTTGTTCAAATTAATCATCCGCATAATATCGGCTATGGCAGATCGCTCAAAGACGGCATCAAAAAAGCACAGTACGACACTATAGTTATAACTGATGCGGATTGTACCTATCCATTTGATCAAGTACCTCTGATGCTTTCAGAATACCAGCAAGGTTTTGACATGATCGTGGGCGCACGAACCGGACGTCATTATCAAGAATCTTTATTAAAATCTCCGCTGCGACATATTTTAAGGCTTATTGTTCAGTTTGCGGCGGAACGAAAAATTCCTGATATCAATTCAGGTCTTCGAATATTTAGCAAAATTAAAATTACGCCAATGTTATCCCGTCTTTGTAATACATTTAGCTTTACGACATCGATGACATTGGGTTTTATGATGTCAGGTTTTTTTGTAAAATACATTAATATTCCATATCATGAACGACGCGGCAAAACAAAAGTGAGATTACTAAAAGATTCGCTACGAACTCTACAGTATATTTTGCAAGCGATTAATTATTATAATCCCATCAAGCTTTTTTTATTATTCATGGGGTTGTGCTTGTCACTGTCATGCCTATTTTTTATAGTCGCACTCATGACGCATTTAAAAACTTTGTTTGCATTTGGCGTCGGTACTGCTTTGTCGGGCCTAATGGTCTTATGTTTTGGATTATTGGCGGATTTGTTGAAGCAGATGATTGGTAAACAAATAGATATGTAAAATTTGTGGAATTTATTATGTCACAAGAAAATTATGCACTGCAAAAACCGGGGGGTTACATAGACAATCTGGTCTTAAAAAAACGCCTTGCAATGTATAAAATATTTTTAAAAGAATTTCCGGATGAGCAATGTGATAGTATTCTTGATGTTGGCGTAACGGCGGAAAAAAATGCAATTTCTGCTAATTTTTTTGAGGAAAACTTTCCGAGCAAAAATAAAATTATTGCTCTGTCTAATCAAGATGCTACTTTTCTTGAGAAAATTTATACAGGGCTAAAATTTCAACTGGGAGATGCTAAAAATATTCCGTTTGATAATAATAGTATCGATGTTGTTTTTTCATCTGCCGTGATTGAACATGTTGGCTCTTTAGAAGAGCAAACTAAAATGATTAGCGAGTGCTATCGAGTTTGCAAAAAAGGCATTTTTATCACGACGCCCAATCGCTGGTTTTCGGTTGATCCACACACTTCTCTTCCATTTATTCATTGGTTACCAAAACAATGGCATAGAAAAATTTTGAAAAAAATGCGCTTGAACTTTTATTCACTGGAAAAAAATTTAAATATGCTCAATAGCATGGAAATTCAAAAAATATGCCATAAGCTTGGCATTAAAAATATTATTATAAAAAAAATATTTACATTGGGCCATGTTAGCAACCTTATTTTGATAGCGAGAAAGCAATAAAATGAATAGGGGTTTGCTTTGCAATACGTATTACCTACTTCTTTTTTTATTAATGTGTTTTTTTATTTTTTCCCATACCCCAAACATAGATTATGATGCTCCTTCCTATATTAATTTTAGCTCAGTGCGACCACCGATTTATCCCACATTTATTTGGGTGTTTCATTGGGCAGGAAAATACCAATTTCAAATAGTCGTATGGGTACAAAGTATGTTAACTTTTGGTTCATTGCTGTATGCAAGACATTGGTTAATAAAAAATTTAAAAATAGCTGACACTCTTATTTTTTCCATATTTTTATTTGCTTTGATAACCATTTGTTTTCATTCTCAAATGTGGTATATCGAATCAGAAGGGTTATCTTTCCCATTTTTTATTTTTATGTTTTTTTTATCGATCGAATGTTTTCAAGAGTTTAATTTGAAAAAAATTGTATACTTATCATTATGGGTTGGTATTTTAATATTAACACGACTACAGTTTTATTTTCTATATGGTGTTTTTATTTTTCTACTTTTTTGGTATTTATGGAAAAAAGTTTCGATCAAATCACTGGTTATTTGCACTGGCATTTTACTCATTTCAATTTTATTTACAGCTTTAATTGACCGCAGTTATCACTATTTTAAAAATAGCAATTTTGCAGGGGCGCCCATTATTGGAGTGCAATTGATTATTCAACCACTTTTTTTAGCGAATTCAAATGCAGCTAGCTATTTTGAAAATCCTGCAGAAAAGAACATTGTTCAAAGCATGTTGAATCAAATCAAAAAACAAAAACTAAATACAAGCACGTCATTATTAGCCTCTTTGAAACCAAAATATTATGAAAACGCCTATGAAGAATATGCTAAAAATTATATATTGCTTCAAGCAATTGTTTACCATACTTTTAGTAAAGACAGTGTATTCGCTGAAAATAAAAGCACGAGCAATATTGCCAAAACACTATTTTTGCATAACCCAAAAATTAATATATATTTCTACATTTGGAAAATAATTGATTCAATGGGTGGCATCCCATTTTTTCTATTTTTTTGCTTGCTGTTATTTTCGGTTATTATTAGAATTTTTAGAAATCGCGATTCTGACGCTGATTTTTCACAGACGTTTGTTGCTCTGGCAGTTATAATCACTTTTTTAAATGCCGGTTTGGTTGCGGTAGTAGAGCCCGCGTTACCTAGTTATTTTTGTTATTTTCAATTTTTGCTATATTCCTTAGCAGCGTTATTTGCAGATAGAATATTTTTTAAAAAGTGAATTGGAGTTAATGACTTGTCACTGAAAATTTTAGCAGTTATTGAAAAAAATAGTTGGATGAAATTTCATATTGCAGAAAGTCTTGAGCTTATGGGTAATCACGTTACTTGTTTTTATTATGGTGATTGTGTAGGTAAATTCTATGGTCCAGGTCGATATGCTGAACAGAGAGAAAAGAATATTGCTTTGCTAAACTTTGCAAAGAATTTGCGTGACACTGCAGGCCTTGATTTAATTTTTTGTTATGTGCACGATGATTTTTTATTGCCAAAGTATGCAAAAGCGCTCTCGAATTTAAATATTTCTATGGTAAATTACAATGTTGATATGCCAACTCACTGGTTTCGACAAATTCGAACCGCTAAATATTTTGACATGATGCTCTGTGGACAAAGAGATAATATGCAACATTTAGCACGATATGCTAAAAAAGTTTTTTATTTTCCAATGGCAGCTCGCATGCCAGCACCCAACAATACATTTGCGCAGTCTGAAAAAACAGAAGAAGTTACCTTTTTGGGAATGGCGCATCCCTTTCGAGAACGCATATTGTCTCAATTAGCGGAATTATCAGTACCACTATCAATATTTGGAAAATACTGGGAATCCAGTCAGCCGAATATCTATAAGCACAATTTATTTGAAACACTATCCTATATGATTCACTATTCTTGGCCGCGCTTTAAAACAGAGGGATTATCCAGTTTGTGGAAGGCATTTTTAAATCGTTTTTTTATTGATCATAGAAAAAAAGTCAATGCAATCATTCCAAAAGAAATAATTAAGGGTGAATTTTTAGATAATAATCTTTCGGTGCTATTTTATCGATCTAAAATCAATATTGGTTTTACTCGATACGCTGGCAGTAACCCTGATTTGCCTGGCCGTTGTCAAATGAAATTACGCGATTTTGAAGTCCCCATGGCGGGTGGTTTTTATTTGGTTGAAAAGGCTCCTGGGTACGATGAGGCATTTTTGGATGGAATGGAAGTGGTAACCTGGCAAACTTTTCCTGAATTATTAGAAAAGATTAATTATTATCTCAGGCACGATCATGAAAGAGAGCAAATTGCAGCGGCGGGCAGAAAGAGAGCTTTGCAAGATCATACATGGGAGAAAAGATTTAATATTTTATTTTCTGAATTAGGTCTTCCGCTCAGCATCAATGGAATTTAGCAATGAAAAAATCAGTAAAAAATTTGATTAAATTATTTTTTAAAACGTGCAATATCGGTGTTCTTAAGCATGACACACTCCAAAGATTGCTTATCAATGAATCTGCCGCCGATGACATTGAATTTTTACTTGCGCTTAATAATAAATATACTCTAGAGCTTATTCAGAGTTTAAGAAAATCAAAATCCCAACTTCGACAAGATTTATTTGTTTTATCTCAATTAGATTTCAAAAGAAACGGTTATTTTATTGAATTTGGAGCAACAAATGGAATTGATTTAAGTAACACCTATCTTTTGGAAAAGGAATTTGGATGGGCTGGAATTCTTGCAGAGCCTGCGCGTTGCTGGCATAAAAATTTGCAAAAAAATCGTGGCGTGCATATTGAAAAAAACTGTGTGTGGAGCGACTCAAATTCTGTATTAAATTTTAATGAAGCCGAAGCTGCCGAGCTATCCACTATAAATTTTTTTAGTAATAGCGATCTACATGCGCAAGCAAGAAAGATTGGAAAATCTTATCAAGTCAACACAATTTCGCTTAATGATTTACTGATTAAATATAATGCTCCGGTAGAAATAGATTATTTGTCTATTGATACAGAAGGTAGCGAATTTGAAATATTGAATCACTTTGACTTTAACAAACACAATTTTAATGTAATTACTTGTGAACACAACTTTACACCCATGCGTGAGAAAATATTTAAATTACTTAGCGAGAATGGATATGTTAGGAAATTTCAAGAATTATCTAGATTTGATGATTGGTATGTTTTATCAAGGTAAAAAATAGGGGTATTTCATTTTGAGTTTAATTGAAATAAATTTTAATATCGATCGCAAGGAGTGGGAGCGTTATTTTTCATCGATCAGCAGTCCAAATCTGACGCAATCATGGGTGTACGGTGAAGCTAAAGTAAAAAGTCAAGACTGGAAAGTACTTCGAGGTATTGTTACAGAGAATAAAAATCCAATAGCCTTGATTCAAGCCACATACAAAAAAATTTTATTTTTAAAATTAGTGAGAATCAGTTATGGGCCATTATGGATTATAAAAAATCCATCGTTAGAGCAAATCAAACTGGTTTTTAAAATTATTAAAAGTCAATGGGATTTAAAAAAATTGAGTATTTTGTCAATTGCACCGAACTTAAGTGATTCTTTAGAAAACAGAAGAGTGCTATCTGAATTATTTTTTTTTAGAAGCGCATGCAGGAGCTACGAATCAGGCTTAATTGATTTGAGTCAAACATCAGAGGTGTTGCGCGCCAACTTGAGATCTAATTGGCGCAATCAATTGAAATTTTCAGAAAAAAAGCAATTAATTTTCGAATCTAGTAATGAATTTGATGATTTCAAATGGATAATTTTTTGTTTTAAAAAATTAAGAAAAGAAAAAAATTTTTATGGCCATTCTGTAAAATTTTTAGAAGCGTTCTATCAATTATCGTCTGAATCTTATGAAACATGGATAATAATTGTTTCGCATCACGATGAAAAAGTTGCGGGAATGCTTATCGCTCAATCAAAATCATCATGTGTTCCTCTGATTATTTGGGTTAGCGACAAGGGACGCAAACTCAATGCAGGCAATTTTTTATTGTGGAATAGTATACTATATGCAAAAGGAAAAGGATGCTTATGGTTTGATCTTGGTAGCACTTATAATAATAAATTTAAGACCGGCATGCCTCATGAGCCTTTTCAGCTTATTGGTGAATATTATGGATTTATATAAATATGAAAATATTTAATTTTTTTTATAAAATCTTACATAAAATTTTTTATGCTTTTTTTCATAAACCCAATAATAACTATGATTTTGCGCGTTTTCCGATATCTGAAAAAAAGAACAGTTCTAGAATTAAATTCTGTAAAATAAAAATGCGTAATTATGTATTATGGCTTATGGATATAGGACATTTTATATTTCGGAGTAGAAAATTTTTTAAAGCTTACCAATTATTAAACGATCAAGAGTCAAAAACATTATTTATTCGTTTGATTGCCTATAAAATATTAGGTCAAAAATATATTCAAATAAAAGCTAATCATGACTGGGGAAAAGAAAAAGAATTGTTGGATGCTGCAAATCAATTTTGTATTTCCAAATCTGAGATCACTCTTAAAGCCCATCCCGAATTTGGAGGGCTGAATTTCTATGAAGGCATACCAACTGAAATCGGAACAATTTCTCTTGATTGTTGGTTAAATGGTGTCGCCTGTCTTGCCATGAAAAAGCAATATTATTTTTCACGAAATGGAATAACTATTAAGCCAGAATTGGGTAATATTGTTATTGATGGCGGCGGTTGCTTTGGTGACACCAGTATTTTTTTTGCTAAATCAGTGGGTCCTAATGGTAAAGTCTATGTATTTGATCCCCTGCCAATTCATGGTACTGCAATTCGTAAAAATATATCCCAAAATAATTTAGATCATCAAGTGACTTATTTGCCTTATGCCATTAGCGATTTATCTAATAATACAAACCCAAGTGAAGATTGTGATCATACGCTGGATCCTGGATTTAGGCTTCGCGACACCTCAAGTTTTCCGATCATTAGCATTGATGACTTTGTAAAAAGCCATTCGATCGATAAAATAGATTTTATTAAAATGGATATAGAAGGCCATGAGTTATTGGCGCTACAAGGCGCTACTCGAACCATTCAAAAATTTACACCTAAACTTGCCATTTCTATTTATCATCGAAAAGAGGATTTTTACGCTATTCCTTTGTGGATTAGTAAGATAACTGACCAGTATCAATATTATATTGATCACTATACGCTGCATGCTGAAGAAACTGTATTATATGCAATTCCAAAATGATAGGTTTAACAGTTTTCTTTTTTTCGCATGCTTTCCCACTTCATGTCATTTTGCAGAAGCGCAGGATGGGAAACTAGTAAGTGCCAAATAATCGCTTGAAATGCCTCCGTTTGTGGCGTGACAGTATCTTTATAAATTGAGGGTATTTTAATGCACGCGTCTGCAACCTCCGCGGTATAGCCACCGCGATTCCCAACAATACCCAAAATTGTACAGCCTATTTCTTTCGCGTACTTCAGAGAATTCACAATATTAACACTAATTTTATTTTTTAAATCACCGCCGCCTACCGAAAAAATAAGCAAACCATCTTTTTTATGCAATCGCGAGCCTTGTAACCAGCGTTGAAAGCAAGTATCCCAGCCTTCATCATTAATGCGAGCCGTCAATTCTGAAACATTGTCAGTTGGCGTGTAAGCTTCAAAACCAGCTATTTTTCTAAAATCATTGACTGCATGGCTTGCGTGACCTGCGCCACCGCCCACCCCCAAGATAAATAATCTTCCACCCTCCTCTCGAATATTAACGAGATATTCTACGGCTTTATTTATTTCTTCAGTATTTACGTTCTCAATAATCCACGCAGATTCCGATAAGAATTTTTTAATATAATTCATTTTATTGTTACATCCCCACTGTAAAATTCGATAATATGCTTGCCCCTGTTGGACAAATACTATAATGCAGACGCGACATGCCTCTTGAAAGCATAAACTGCTCCAACTGCTTGTGCTGCTTTGGGCAATACAACATCAAAAATCCTCCTCCGCCAGCGCCTATAATTTTTCCGCCAAGTACGCCATATTCTCTTCGAACAGTGTCGTACAGCGCCTCAACCGATGGTAATGTGATTTTATCTGACATTCTTTTTTTTGATTGCCAATGCTCATCAAGATATTTTCCCCACAAATCAAAATTTTCGTCTTTGACCGCTTCTAGTATCTTATAACCCAGCTCCTTGATGTGTGACAGACTAGCATTTACTTGCTGGCCTATCGTGGTTTGTATAGAAAATTTTTTCATCGCCGTATCCTGCTCTGTTAAAATATCTTCTGCGCCTCGCTTAACGCCGGTATAATAAATATGTGTGTTAGCAACGAACTCAGCCTTCGCACTTTCTGAAATATCAACTGAGCTAACAATAACCTTCCCATCTTTTTGAATATCTAATACCGTCAAGCCACCGTAGGTCGCCATATATTGATCTTGCTTTCCAATGGTTCTTTTTAGAGTTGAGAGTTCAATATGGCAGGCTTCTTCTGCTAATTCCGACAATGAAACATGATTGCGTTGATAGGTACGAATCGCATTTAACAATCCAACAAGATAACAACTAGAAGATCCAACGCCTGTTCCGGCAGGAATATCCGCAAGTGAAGATATCTCAATTCCATGCGTAATATTGTGTAGTAGCAGCGCTTCCCTCGCCAACTCATGTCGGAGCTCTCTTGAATGTTTTACTTGTTCGCTTGACGTATAGTGCAGCCTGACCCAGTCATCTACGGATGGACGATTTAAAAAAACATACATAAATTTATTAATGCCCATGGCAAAGATAAAACCACCATATTTTTCATAATACGATGGTAAATCCGTGCCGCCTCCACCCAACGTTACTCGAAAAGGAGTTCTTGATACAATCATAATAATACTACTTTTTGTTGATCGACCAATTCATGAGCTTTCGCAAAACACTCCGGTGTATCCAACCCTAGGCAATAACCGTCAATAATATGCCCATTTAACGGGATGCTTTTTGAAAGCAAACTTGGAAAGAAATCGTGCCCAAAATCATAAAACTGGCCTGGTGGGATAAGCGATATTATTTCGGGCGATAACAAATAGACGCCAGCATTAACGTGACGCGCAAAATTGTGATGCGTACCCTCCACAAAGTTTAAGACACGCGCAGATTCATCAAGTGTTATTTTCCCGCCAGCAACACCGGTATGAATGCTTGTTTGTTGATCAAACAAAGCGATAGTTGCTAAATTATTATTGTTAAAGTGGGTTAAAATAAAATTGTTTAAATCAAAATTAAATAAATTATCAGCATAAACAATTAGACCGTGGGATTTCTTTAAGAAATTCGGCGCAATATTAGCAACCGCGCCAGCAGTACCTAAAATGTTTTTTTCATGAACAAACTTTAATTCTAATTGAGGGACGCAAGCTGAAAACTCCCTTATTTTAGACTGCATTAGCGCGTGCTGATAATGTAAATTAACCCAAACAGTGTTGATAAAAGAAAAGCTGTTTAACCATCGTAGATTACGAAAAATAACGGCCTCACCAGAAATCGGAAGAAGTGGTTTTGGCAATCCTTGCGCAATACTTGCAATGCGAGTGCTCTTTCCCGCAGCCAATAACACAGTATTGATAGATTGCATTATAATTCATATCCTGCAGAAAGCGCATCTTGATAGAACATTTTTACGGTTTCCAGTGAAAAATCACTCAGTGATTTGCCAAAGTTGTTGGCTGCATCTAGCAAAGATCGCGTCAGCGTAATGATATGACAGCCTGTTTTTTCAGCCTGAACTATGTTGTAGGCTTCACGTGTACTGGCCCATAGAATTTCACAATGGGGCTTATTGCTGGCATGTTTTACCGCATTTGCAACGATAGGAACCGGGTCAATTCCCGCATTAGCAATTCTACCAGCAAACACCGAAATAATAATGGGCGTCTGGCCATCTATATTTTCAACAACCTCCTCCACTTGATGGATTGTAAAAACTGCTGTTACATTCAGCTTAATACCCGCGGCTGATAACGATTTTATAATGGGTATAGTTGAGATAGATTCTGTATTAGTAATTGGGATTTTGACATAAACATTATCTCCCCAACTTGCAATTTTTTTAGCTTGCGTCTCCATTTCACTTAATTTATCTGAAAAAACCTCAAAAGAAACAGGAAGGTCTGAAATTTTCCTAACCACTTCTCTTGCAAATGTTTCATAATGATTAATTCCAGCTTGGCGCATTAGCGTTGGATTAGTGGTAAAACCGGAAATTCGAGGGTCATTTTGGTAAAAAAAGAGCATGTCCTTCAAGCTCGCGCCGTCAAAAAAAATTTTAATTGGCATGGGTTTCTCCTTAATTCCCAATGAATTTTCAGTTATCTTAAGCTTTTTTTAGGTCACCGTCATCTGATCTAGCGCTAAAACAAGTTCCGAGCTCATTTGAACTCGCTCCCAAGAGTCACTTAGTCTTCCTGCATTTTTATCAATAATATTATCTGAAATCATGCGATACATTTTTTTATAGGCTTCATATTTATTAATTTTTGAGCACCTAATAATTTTAAATTTGTTTTCAGATTGATAATAATTTCCATTGGTAATTTTGGCTGTATTGTTTTGTGAGCGCAGTTCAATATATTCCTGCATGCCAATTCGCGCACTTCCAATATGTGATAATGTTAAGCTTAAAGTTGCGCTATTTTCTAATTCAACTAAAACAATAATCTCGCTATTTTTACTTTTTATAACCCGCTTATTACAAACGGGACTAAAATTATTTAAAAATAAAAAATGGTCAATCCAGTGACATCCATTTGAAATAATGGTGCTTTTTGAATTTGGCCATCGATACCAATGTAAATCTGGCATAGATTCTTCGTAGATAATCGCATAATACGAAATCGGCTCGCCCAGCTTTAATTTAAAATCCTCAAAAATATAGTCATTAAATTGGTGATATCGACGTTGAAAACAAGCATAATAGGTGGCTTTTGATTCTTTCATGGCAATAATTAATTTTTCCAAATCCGACTGAGTTGTCACCAAAGGTTTTTCAACGACAACATCGATATTATTTTTTAATCCAAAAATAGCAATTTCAGCATGTGTATGATGATAGCCCGCAATCAGATAAATATCATGATTTGCATCTCGTGGAAATGGGCTCGTATCATAGTCAATATTGTTTTTCATAGGAATCAGCTGCGCAGGATCAATTTCATGTATTTTGGTAAGAGCAATCTTTTTATTTAAATTAGGTATAATAATCGTTTTTGCATAATTTCCATAGCCAAATAGTGCGGCTGTTTTTTTGCTCAAAGTTTTTATTGTTGATATTTTTATTTCTGAAATATTACCAGTCCTATTGATTAAAGCAGTATTATTTTGATTATTAACAATACTATCTATTATATTTCTAATTACGACTTGTTGTGCTATTGATAAATCAGGAGGCAATAACCCTGAGTAGGGTGACCAGCCCAAAAAATCCAAAAAAAAATTTTTATTATATTGATATACTTTAAAATCATCTGTATTTCTAGATAAAAAAGCATGTTTTTCATGAACAACAATATGCGCAGGAGATGCCGGGTGATTGGTTGCTATAAAATAAATAATTTGATTTGGGTAAAATAATAGAGAGCGCGATTGAATTACTTCTCCAATCCCAATTGACAAATATTTTTCATTTCGAATTTTTTCACGACTTCGACTTAAAATTTTTAAGAAAGTATTTTTGATACCAATTTCTTTGCAATAATAATATATTTTTCGAAATGATTTTTCGCGAACAAAATACTGATTTTCAATTTTTTCTAGATTAACTATTTTCTGTACTTTAATGCGTACTGCACACTCATATAAATAGCTGTCTAAAATATCAAGCTGCTTGTTTTTTATCAGTAATTTCATTTTTTGCCTTCATTTCAAGATATTTTACATCAACCAAAAAGTATCGCCATCCACCTTGTAATAAATGATAAATGAAACCTTCTTTTCCATCCAAAAAACCCATTCTAAAAAAATAGCGGTAAATAAAATAAAGAAATGGTTTTAACAAAAGCGGTAAATGATTCCAGATGTTTTGTCGGATCCATTTCTTTCTCTCAACTTGAATGTTAAATCTCAGATTTTTAGATTTTATATTCTCTGTTTTAGCAGTCCA
This sequence comes from Gammaproteobacteria bacterium, assembly GCA_023266215.1. Lineage (GTDB taxonomy): Bacteria > Pseudomonadota > Gammaproteobacteria > Coxiellales > Coxiellaceae > JAHFRQ01. The sequence continues at coordinate 32,655 of JAHFRQ010000017.1, forward strand.
TAAGTACTCCGCTTCTAGATTGGTGTATCTATTGTGCTTTTCTGTCCAAAATTCAATCCCCTTTAGGTTGTGATCGACAAAATCATTTTTTAGTTTTTTAACCTTTCCATTAACAACAATATGTTCATTAATTGCATCGTCTAAAATTGCAGTTTGAGGCTGAAATAATCTTAATATATAACATCGATAATACCCCCCGTATTTAATCCATTTTTGCATAAAGATAAATCTAAACGCAATGTAATATCCAACGGTATCGTCATTGTTACCAAGAAGCATACTAATTTCAGTTTTGGTTGCATCAAGCAAATATTCATCCGCATCTAAAAAAAGCATCCAATCTGTCAGATTTTTACAATATTCAATTGCATATTGCCTTTGATTTTTATAGTGATCAAATTTTCTAAAAATAACCTCTGCGCCTAATTTTTCAGCAATATCAACAGTGTCGTCTTGCGAATAAGAATCTAGAACAATCACTTTATCCGCCCAATTTATAACATTTTTAATGGCGCGTTCAATGTGAATAGATTCGTTGTAGGTTAAAATTACCACGATTAATTTATATTGCATCCAAGCTCCATCAGTGTATTTTTAGCTGAATTAGTCCATAAAAATAATTTGCTTCTTTCTATGCTGTATTCTGACAAATCTGATTGTTCATGAAGATTGGCTAAAATCAGGATAATTTTATGCGATAATTCAATATAATCATGCGGATTAAAAAATACTCCCTCATCACCCAATAATTCTCGATTGCTATTAATATCAGATGCTATAATCGGTAATGCATAATACATGGCTTCTAATAGTGGAAAGCCGATTGATTCGCACAGCGACGGAAATACAAAACAATCCAAAGTCAAATACAGCGTCTGAATTTCTTTCTCCGAAATCTCACCGTGGTTTTCAATAATATCTGAAATATTATAGAGATCAATTAATGCTTTTATAAAATGATATGAGGTGTGATTTTGATTTAGAGTTAACACTAATTTAAAATCGATTTGTTGCTTTTTTAATTCAGCAGCAGCCTTAAAAAGTACTTCAAAATTTTTCTGCACACCATATTTTGTAATATAGCCTATCTTTAAGGTATTTTTATGGTAATAGGATTTTGGAGAAACAAATCCCTCAGCTAAGCCCGGGCCTGGCAATACAACTTTTATTTTATTTTTATCAATTTTTAATTGCGTTATAATTTCATTGGCCAAAGATTGGGTTGGAGAAATAATAATATCCGATTTTTTAAGAGACAAAAAAGTCCAGTGTTTTCGTGCTGCCCACTCCACTTTACTTTTAAATGAATTATTGTATTTTGCATTCAGTGAAATAAACTCCTTTGAAAAATAACCCGCTTGTAATATATGCAAAAATGTTTTGCAGGATAATTTCCTAAAAGGCAGTGTATTAATGACTGAAAAAAAGCGATCTATTTTTAAATTTATTACTAACCTGGGCAAAATAATTTCATTAAAATAGAGCAGATGAAACAAGCTTTTCTTAATCCAAGGAAAAGTTAAAATCGTTACTCTGTCCGTTATTTTTATTTTAGCACGTAGTGCTTCATCTATAATAATAAACCATTCTATATTATTATCTTGCGCAATCATTTCATTAACTGTTTTTTCAAAAACAACGGCTCCACCGCCCTCTTTAGTAGCAATGGCATTAATGAGTATTTTTTTCATACGTTTTCTTCTACTGTATTAATCAAATTTTTTATTTCAGAAGAATTCATTCGGGTGGCATCTATAGTGCAAAGCGAAGCTGTCAGCTGATTGCTATTTGATGCATTTTTTTCCGAGCCGATAAACACATAGTCGCCATCAATAGTGCTGAAAGGCAATTCATCAGCGCTAATTAGTGCTTCATCCAACCGCTCACCCGCTCTTTTTCCAATTGTTTCTACGTCTGAAGAAAGCACATTTGCCAAATCAGACATATTAACTGCTTTTAATTTTTTAATAAGTATAAAAGCCCCATTATTTTTACTTATCTGATCAATAGCCTTTTGAATTAAATTAGCTGCATCGCTTTGCGAAAACATAAATCGATTCATGTTAGGATCAGTGATTTTTAGCGGCAGATTTGCTTTTGCAAGCTGTAGCCAAAATGGAATGACAGAACCCACGCTTCCTGCGACGTTGCATAACCTGCAACAAGCAAATTTGTTTTGGTCAGTATTGGCTTCAATAAATAATTGTTCCATTAAGCTTTTGGTATGGCCATATACACTGTTGCTCAAGCATGCTTTGTCACTGCTGATTCCAGTAGTTATAGAAACATTGGCTGCTTTTGATGCCGCAATGACATTAAGACTTCCAGTCACATTGATTTTAATAGCCTCAGATGGTTTTTTTTGAGCAACATCAATTTGCTTTAATGCCGCAGCATGAATCACAATGTCGGGCTTTGTTTTTAAAAAAATATTGGTTAATTCTGTGCTATTTTCAATTGACGCGATTTCTAGCTTTACATCAGGATAATTTGTTTTAAGAATATGTTGTTTTTCTTGATTTCGGCTTAAACTAATAAATTCATACTGGTTATAAAATTCTTTAATAAAAGCCTGGCCAACAGTTCCGCAACCGCCCGTAATTAAAACTTTTTTCATTGTCGCACCATTCCCTTTATTTTATGAATCAAGCCCATAAAGTCCCACTTTCCTAAAATTATATTTTCAAAATCGGCTTGAGAATAATCATTTTGTATATTTAATCTGGGCAATGCCATATTATTATTTGTACTTTTTAAAGCCGCATGCTGCCCTGCAACGGCATAATGATAATTAGCATTTTTTACACATTGGCGCAATAATTTATTATGTTTTCCAAAAGTATAGGCGAAATGATTACACGGTTTTTGCAATTTATTTTCTATTAGTATTTTTGAATTAGTTAACTCTGCTTGTATTTTACTTTCAGATTCCTTTGTTAAATCAAAATGATCAACGCCATGCGATCCAATCTCCCAGCCTGCTTGCTCTAATATTTTTACCTCATCCCATGTTAAAAATTTTTCGCCTGGGTAATGGCCTAAATTGGAGTTAGAATCTTTTCGTAATTCACTAGATTCACCCATCCAGCCCGTATTGATATAAACAGTCGCAACTGCATTTTCAAATTGCAAAATAGGAAAAATCGTATCAAATAAACAAGCATATCCATCATCAAATGTTAATGCTACTTGAATTTTATTGCCACTATTATTATTTTGTAGCAAATTATTTAATGAAACTATTTCACAACGGTTTTTTAAGAATTTAATCTGATTTTTAAAATTTTCTGTGTTGATAGCCCAAGGTGTATTGCCAACAGAATGATAAATTAAAATTATTTTTCTGGCTTTGTTTTTTTTAAATAAAATAGAATAAAATTTCGAGATGCGACGTTTTAGAATAAGTGATTTCACAGTATGCATCCCAGAGTATTTTGAATTTTAAAATGCTCGTATGCCATTACAATTCCATCGGCTAATTTGGTTTTTGCCTGCCAGCCCAATGAGCTCATCTTAGTGACATCTAATAATTTTCGCGCCATGCCATCTGGCTTGCTGACGTCCCATTTTAACATGCCCTTAAAACCTATTATTTTACACACTAAATCCGCTAATGCTTTAATGCTAATATCTTTTCCGGTGCCAATATTAAATAATGGTCTATGATGAGAATTCTCAAATAATTGGCTATACTGGCTCGCAGGTAAATTTAAAAAAAATAAACAGGCATCTGCTAAATCATCAACGTATAAAAATTCTCGCAAAACCCTTCCTGTGCCCCATAAATTCATTTCAGCCAATTGAGACACGCTTGCCTCATGTGTTTTGCGAATTAATGCAGGCAAAACATGTGATGTTTCAAGATTAAAATTATCATTCGGGCCATATAGATTTGTGGGCATCAGCGGTAAAAAGCGCGTTCCATATTGACGATTGTAGGCATGGCACAATTCTATTCCGGAAATTTTTGCCAAGCCATAAGGCTGATTAGTTGGCTCCAAAATGCCTGTTAATAAATATTCTTCTTTAATGGGTTGCGGGCAATTTTTAGGATAGATGCATGAGCTACCTAAAAAAATTAATTTTTCTACCTGAGATAAATAGGCTTCGTGAATGACGTTTGCTGCCATCATTAAATTATCATACATAAAATCCGCAGGGTAAGTATTGTTAGCCAAAATCCCACCCACTGTACCTGCTGCATGCAGAATAATTTCTGGCTTTACTTGTGCAAAATAGTCTTTGACTTGCTGCTGATTTCTTAAATCTACCCTATTTTTATCTATGGTTAAAATATTACTAAAATTATGTTTTTCCAGTATTCTAACTAGGGCGCTACCAACCAATCCTTTGTGTCCCGTCACAAATATTTTAGTATTTTTATCTAACATTTATGCCTCTATGCCTCAGTTAAAACTGGGGTTGTTAATCCCAGCAATTTCAGATCTTCACAAACCATATTTTTTACTAGCTCATCAAAATTAGTTCTGGGCTGCCAACCTAGTATTTTTTTAGCCTTAGATGGATCGCCAATTAATAAATCCACTTCTGTCGGACGAAAATAGCGTGGATCAATTTCAACAAAATCTTGCCAATTTAAATTAACCAGCTGAAAAGCACGATCTAAAAAATCTTTGATGCTCCATGTTTGTCCTGTTGCAATCAC
>JAHFRQ010000018.1 GCA_023266215.1 Gammaproteobacteria bacterium
TGAGCTCTATAAAGCTTATTTTGATAGGTAAATCGTGTGTTTTATCGCGCCCACGCTGCCGCGATGGGCTTCGGTACTATTGATAATGGTGAGCAATAAGTTAGAAGGCAGTTATTTTTTAAAATTAATTTATAAAATTTATGGGGATAGCTCAGCGCTGGCGCTCGGGTTCTGAAAGATTTAAAGTGTCGGGTTCTGAAAGATACAGAATGCGCGGGTTCTGAAAGATCCAAGCGCAATTTAAGGTTTTGTTAATCATTATGTGTTTAAATCTTTGTTTAAATTTAGAATGGCCAGAACATGAGAACAAAAAGCCCCGATACCTTTCTTGGCTATGACGCAGAATTGAAGCAAATGGTGAACACGGTTTCCACTGAGGAATGGGTGATTGCGAACCATTTGCTTGCTGATAAACCCGTTGGCACAAAACTAAGAAATTACGCGCACGGGAAAGAGCTTAGATCGCATGTATTTATATTTCTGAATAACAAAGTTTACGTGCTCTCCAATATTGATCATCATCGAATTAAAGAAAGCGATGAAAATCAGGAAGAAATTACAGAAATCGAATGGGACGATGCAAAAAACTATTTTAAAAAAAATCCCGAAGCTTCAAAATTACATCATTATTCAAAAATACATTTAAAATTTCTCCATGAAAACAAATATACAGAACTAAATCATTCGTTTGTTAAATTAATGATCGATGGACGTGAAGTTATTTGCGCCCTATCAGGAAACGGTCATGGTGAATTAAGCGGCACTGCAAAAGTCAAAATTGCAGTTGATATAAAAGGGAATTTTTACGCATTAAAATTGCCTTATAAATATATGTTAAGTGAAAAAGGTCTTGGGGATATCAATACTGAAATAGAGATGTCAGCCGCCGTTGATTTTTTATTGTCGGATACAGTGAAGTCTTATTTTACGCCTGAGCTTGTTCGGCAGCCAATATTAGTGCTCCCCTATTTTCAAATGGATTTTTTTAATTGGATGCAAGCAACTACAAGAAATAAAGCTGCGATTGCAAATTTCCTTATTGCCATGTTATTTGTTTCTCGTGATCTTCAACAATTGCACGAAAAAAATATTTTACATTTAGATGTTAAGCCAGAAAATATTTTAGTCAAGATGGATGGCGACAATATAAAATCTGCAAGATTATGTGATTTTGGGTATGCAGGATTTGCAGAAAACGGTGTTTTTGTATCTGACCTACGCGGCACGGAAGGATATTTAGCGCCGGAGATCCAGGGTTCTGGAATTAAAAATTACAACTCCGGGCAAGCGCGTTACACTGAAAAAACTGATATTTATGCTTTGGGTGTTACTATTAAAAAAATTCATAATTATTTTTTTCCACCCAGAATCCATGCTGAGTTATGCAATTTTGAGTTATGTAATTTAGCGTCAAAAATGACAGAGTCCAATCCATCGAGTCGCCCTGGTTTGGAATTTATAAAGTTAATATTGATTAACCTGTTAGGAGATAATAATCTCCCGCGAACGGTTCAGTTAATTCAGCGATATAATTTCGACGATAAATTTGTAATATTATTTTCTAATTTAGAAAGATTGGAAAAATATCCCGCGCCTCATTTTTTATTAACATTTTTTGAAAAAAATATTGAGAGATTTATTGCTGATAAACAATCTGGTGATTTATCATTGAAAGTAGGATCCTGCAATAGACAATTTTTAGCTTTGCTGAAGGAGAAAAAAATTGAGCCCAATGAAGCAAAGCTCAAACATGATGAAATGGGTGAAATTTATGGTGTGCTGCAAAAACTGTGGGATACTAATGAGGCAATACCTATCTCTCAAAATGCTCAGGCGCTATTTGGCGGCACTCCGACCGGTGTGTCGCCAGATGGCCTATCAGAAGTGCCGAGTCTTGCGAGCTAATCTCACCACCCCGTCACATCAGCAACTCCTTTGCCAATTTCAGCGGGTGATTTTACAGTGTGAACACCAGCGGCTTCTAACGCTTTAAATTTTTCTGCGGCTGTGCCTTTTCCGCCTGCGATAATCGCGCCAGCATGGCCCATTCTTTTGCCTTCAGGCGCTGTCACACCGGCAATATAAGATACGACAGGTTTAGTCACATGATTTTTAATGTATTCAGCCGCTTCTTCTTCTGCAGAGCCGCCAATTTCACCGACCATGATAATCGCTTCGGTTTGCGGATCCTTTTGAAACATTTCTAATACATCAATAAAATTAGTTCCTGGAATGGGATCGCCGCCAATACCCACGCAGGTACTTTGACCAAATCCTAATGCTGTTGTTTGATTCACGGCTTCATAAGTTAAAGTCCCGGAGCGCGAAACAATCCCCACGCGGCCTGGTTGATGAATGTGTCCTGGCATAATGCCGATTTTGCATTGGCCAGGTGTAATAACGCCTGGACAATTGGGTCCGATTAATCGCGCATTTTTATTTTTCATATACGCTTTAACAGCCAGCATATCTAAAACGGGAATGCCTTCGGTAATACAAATAACTAATTTAATGCCAGCATCGATCGCTTCAATAATCGAATCTTTACAAAAAGGCGCAGGTACAAAAATCATCGTTGCATCCGCTTTTGTTTTTGCATACGCATCTGCGACGCTGTTAAAAACAGGCAACCCTAAATGTAGCTCGCCGCCCTTTCCTGGTGTCACACCACCGACCATTTTGGTGCCGTAATTAATACATTGTTCTGAATGCATCGTGCCATGCTTGCCTGTGAAGCCTTGGCAGATTACTTTCGTGTCTTTGTTGATTAAAATGCTCATCTTGTTCTCCGGTTATTCGCGCCCACGCTACCGCATGGGCTTCTGTTATGATTTACTAGCGCATCCGCAGCTATACGTACGATTTTTTTATTTTTTTACTAGCTCGACAATTTTTTTAGCCGCTTCAGTGAAACCATTGGCAGGCGTGATGTTTAAACCACTTTCTGCTAATTTTTTCGCGCCTAATTCTGCATTATTGCCTTCAAGACGCACAACGACAGGGACGCTAATGCCAACTTCTGCAACTGCTGCAATAATGCCTTCTGCAATCATGTCGCAACGCACAATGCCGCCAAAAATATTCACTAAAATACCTTTGACGTTTTTATCTGACGTAATAATTTTAAACGCTTCGGTTACGCGTTCTTTCGTCGCACCGCCACCCACATCTAAAAAGTTAGCCGGATTGCCGCCACTTAATTTAATTAAATCCATCGTCGCCATTGCTAAACCGGCGCCGTTGACCATGCAACCGATATCGCCATCCAACGAAATGTAATTTAATTCCCATTGTTGCGCACGATTTTCGCGTTCGTCTTCTTGTGATGGATCACGCATTTCGCGCAAATCGGCATGGCGATACATTGCATTGTCATCAATATTAATTTTGGCATCTAGGCAAATTAAATTGCCTTCTTTGGTGACAACCAATGGATTGATTTCAAGCATGCACAAATCATTTTTAATAAATACGTCGTATAAACCCATCATGATTTTGGTAAATTCATTGATTTGCTTATGATCTAATTTTAATTGAAAGAAAATATCGCGACATTGATAAGGCATTAAACCAACCGTTGGATCAACGACCGCCTTTAAAATTTTCTCAGGGGACTTGTGCGCCACTTCTTCGATTTCAACGCCGCCTTCTGTTGACGCCATAAATACAATACGTTGCGATGCTCTATCAATCACAGCACCTAAATATAATTCGCGTGCAATATTCGATGGCTTTTCAATGAGAATTTGATTAACGGGTTGTCCGTGCGCATCGGTTTGATAGGTCACTAAGCGCGTGCCCAATAACTTTTGAACAGCTTCGACGACTTCTTTCTCGCTTTTAGCGATTTTAACGCCGCCCGCTTTTCCGCGACCGCCGGCATGGACTTGGGCTTTTACGACCCACATATCACCGCCTAGACGAGACAAAACTTCAGAAGCTGTTTCAGTGGTTGAAATCACTTCGCCGTCTGGAACGGCTACTTTTTGGGCTCTTAACAATGCTTTAGCTTGATATTCATGTAAATTCATATGTTTCTCACTTTCATTCTTTTATAAAAACGTGTCAATCGTGTTATATATTCAAAATCAATCGCGCTGGATCTTCGATGATCTGCTTAATCGACATTAAAAATTGCACGGCTTCACGGCCGTCAATGATACGATGATCGTAAGATAATGCAACATACATCATCGGTCGGATAACGATCTGTCCATTGACAACAACAGCGCGCTCAACGATATTATGCATACCTAAAATCGCGCTTTGAGGCGGATTAATGATCGGCGTTGACATCATTGAGCCATAGGTTCCTGCATTGGTAATCGTAAAAGTACCGCCCGTTAAATCATCCATGGCGATTTTGCCGTCTTTTGCTTTGCCGGCATAATCACGAATTTGTTTTTCAATTTGCGCCATACTGAGTTGATCTGCATTTCGCAAAATAGGCACAACCAAACCACGCTCACTGCCAATGGCAATGCCGATGTCATAAAAATTGTGATAAATTAAATCTTTTCCATCAATCGATGCGTTCACAGCTGGAAATTGTTTTAATGCTTCAACAGCCGCTTTTGTGAAGAAAGACATAAAACCCAAACGCGCACCGGTTTGTTTTTCAAATTGATCTTTGTATCTATTGCGCAAATCCATCACGGCTTTCATATCGATCTCATTAAAGGTCGTTAAGATTGCCGCTTCTTGCTGCACTTGAATTAATCGCTCTGCAACACGTTGACGCAAACGAGACATCGGCACGCGTTCTTCTAATCTGCTGCTGTTATTGCTATTTATTTTTAAAGCATCAGGGCTGATTTTACCTTCTTTGGCAGCGCGACGTGCAGAAGGACTTAAATCTTGTGCCCATGATCCTGCTGGAATTTCTGATTTTACTTCTGATTTTGCTTCTGATTTAATTTCTGTTTTTACTTCAGATTTTATTTCTACTTTTGCCTCTGCTTTTGCTTCACCTTCTTTGATCACAGCTAATATTTGATTCGCTGTCACAACAGTGCCTTCTGGCACAATAATTTTTTCAATCACACCGGATTTTGGTGCAGGCACTTCTAACATCACTTTATCTGTTTCTAAATCCACTAAATTTTCGTCGCGATTAATAAAATCGCCGACTTTTTTATACCATTTTGCAACGGTTGCATCCGTGACTGATTCTGGTAATCCTGGTACTTTTATTTCTATGCTCATCTCGAGATCTCCACGGGTAATAAATTTAATGCCTGATCAATTATTTCTGCCTGTTGTTTAATGTGTAGCTTTGCATATCCTGTTGCAGGCGCTGCCATCGAAGCGCGGCCAGCATAACACAATTTAACATCCGTTTCTGGCATACAACGCACAATACGATGACGCGTGCAATACCATGCGCCTTGATTTTTTGGCTCTTCCTGACACCACACAATTTCTTTTAAATTATTATATTTTTTTAATTCTAATTTTAAAGCATCATATGGAAATGGGTACAATTGCTCAATGCGCACCAACGCAATATTCGACATATTTTTTTCGCGACGCGCTGCAATAATCTCATAATATAATTTACCTGAGCACAAAACCAATCGATCTGTTTTTTCAGGAATAATATTAGTATCTGTTTCAGCAATTACGCATTGAAATTCACCGTTTTCTAATTCATCTAAAGTGGATACCGCGGCTTTATTTCGCAGCAAACTTTTCGGTGACATGACAATTAAAGGAATTCTGTACGGACGCAATACTTGACGACGCAATAAATGAAAAATCTGCGCGGGTGTGCTCGGCACACAGACTTGTATATTATCTTGTGCGCACAATTGCATATAACGCTCTAATCGCGCTGAGGTGTGCTCAGGTCCCGCGCCTTCTGCACCATGTGGCAACAACATGACAAGGCCACATAATCTATTCCATTTTTGCCAACCTGAACTAATAAATTGATCGATAATCACTTGCGCGCCATTGGCAAAATCACCGTATTGCGCTTCCCACATGACTAATCCTGCAGGATCCGATGAAGCATAACCATACTCAAATCCTAATGGACCCGTTTCAGCTAATAATGAATCATAGATTTGTAATCTGGCTTGATCATTTGAAAGATGGCACAGCGGCATATAATCCTGTCCTGTTTTTTGATCAACAATCGCAGCATGTCTGTGAAAAAAAGTACCGCGCCGCGCATCTTCACCCGTCAACCGAACAGCATGTTTTTCAGTTAACAAAGTCGCGTATGCCATCGTTTCAGCATAACCCCAATCCAATGGCTGCTCACCCGCCGTCATTTTATCGCGCGCCTTTAAAATCATGTCGACATTGCGTTGTACCGAAAAACCCATCGGCAATGCCGTTATTTTTTCGCCCAATTTTTTTAATATTGTTTTTGAAACACCGGTATGAACATCGGCTGTCCAAAGTGAATTTAAATGTGGCTCCCAATGTGATGCATAGCGATTCGACAAACTGTTTGGCAATAAATCAACCGCAGCACGACCCGCATCTAAGCGATCGCGATTTTCCAATAATAATTTTTCAGCTTCTTCCGGCTGAATAATTTTTTCATCTATTAATTTTCTAGCATAAAAACCACGTGGCGATAATTTTGAACGAATCGTTTGATACATTAAAGGTTGTGTACACGCTGGCTCATCGCCTTCGTTGTGACCATGCACACGATAACAAACCAAATCTATAACAACATCCTTGTGAAATTGCATACGATAATCTAGCGCCAATTGCATCACGCGCACACACGCTTCTGGATCATCGCCATTCACATGCATAATCGGCGCATCAATCATTTTCGATAAATCAGAGCAATAACGCGATGAACGCGCATCATTTGGATTGCTCGTTGTAAAACCAACCTGATTATTTAAAATAATATGAATCGAACCGCCCACGGTATAAGCACGCGTAAGCGACATGCTTAATGTTTCCATCACAACGCCTTGGCCGATAAAAGCACCGTCGCCATGGATCATTACAGGATAAGCATAATCAAATTTTGAATCGGTTGTAGCGCGATCTTGTCTTGCGCGCACAGAACCCATTACCACAGGATCAATAAATTCTAAATGCGACGGATTAAAAGCAAGTGATAAATGAATTTCGCCATGATCTGTTTTAATATCACTTGAAAAACCGCTGTGATATTTGACATCACCCGTTGTGAGACCCACTTCTTTTTTACCTTCAAATTCTTTAAATAATTCTGCCGGAGATTGCCCCATGATATTTAATAATAAATTTAAGCGGCCGCGGTGCGCCATGCCAATCACCAATTCACGTACATTTTGCGCACGTGAAGCATGCATCAAAAAATCCAGCATGGGGATTAAAGATTCGCCCCCTTCGATCGAAAAACGTTTTTGCCCTGGAAATCGGGTATCTAAATATTTTTCCAGACCTTCTGATTCTGTTAATTTTTTTAAAATTTGTTTTTGTTCTGCTGCTGAAAATTTTATCTCAGGAATTTTATGCTCAATATAATTTTGTAGCCAATTTCTTTCAATATCATTTTCAATATAATTATATTCAAAACCAATGGTGCTGCAATATTTTTTCTGCAATGCTTCTAAAATTGTTTTTAAGCTCGCTGATTGCGCTGTTAATAAACCACGTGTATTAAATTGCTCATTTAGATCAGATGAATTTAAATCATAATGCGATAATGCTAAACGATCATCTGCAATAATAGGTGTTTTCAAGGGGTCAATTTGAGCATTGATATGCCCAAAGCGTCTGTAAGCTTCTATTAAATTATCGACTGAAAATTGCTGTTGATTTTCTGTCCCGCTTTCCGATGAAAAAATAACCTGAGGCATTCTAGCGAGTTCTTTAAAGTTTTCGCGGATATCGGCATGAGAAATATCACCCGCTGGCATTTGTGAAAAATAATGCTGCCAAACGTCATTCACGGAATTTTTATCTTTTAAGTAACTGTCATATAAATTTTCGATATACGCTGCGCTTTCTGCTGACAGATAAGAATTTTTTTCAAATTCCTGCATCGATGGATGATGTGTTGATTTCATAATATTAATCCGCTTCTGTAATAACCTGGGTGCGCAATTCTCCAATTGCTTTTGCTGGATTTAATCCTTTAGGACACACGGTGGTGCAATTCATAATAGTACGACAACGGTACATGCTATAAGGATCTTGCAATCCCACCAAACGATCGGCCGTTGCGGTATCGCGGCTATCTGCGACAAACCGATAAGCATTGAGCAAGCCTGCGGGTCCCACAAATTTATCAGGGTTCCACCAATAGGAGGGACAAGCTGACGTGCAACAGGCACATAAAATACATTCGTATAAACCATCTAATTTTGCGCGATCCGCTGGCGACTGTAATCTTTCTTTTTCTGGAAGCGGTTGGTTATTTTGTAAAAACGGTTTAATGCGTTTGTACTGAGCGAAAAATGGCTCCATATCAACAATTAAATCACGAATCACAGGAAAGCCAGGTAATGGCATTAATGTGACGCGATCCGGTAAATTATGCAGTGGCGAAATACACGCCAGGCCATTTTTGCCATTGATATTCACCCCATCTGATCCGCAAACGCCCTCGCCACAAGATCGACGAAATGCAATTTCAGGATAAATTTCTTTTAATGCTTCGAGCGCATTTAAAACCATTTTTCCTTTAATTTTAGCAACATCGATTTTGTATTCGCACATCCTAGGCTTTGGATCTTGCTCAGGATCAAATCGATAAATCATAAATGTCATGACGCGAGATAAGTTGGTGCTATTAGGGTTCATTAGTGCGACCTCTCTTTTAAGAGAATAGGATCTATATCTTTAGGTTTTAAACACACAGGACGAAATGCCACTTTACCATCAGGATGATAAACAGAATGCTTTAACCAATGATCATCATCGCGATTAGGATAATCATATCGCGAATGCGCGCCGCGGCTTTCTTCACGCTCGTTTGCGAGCACCGCTGTTGCAATCGCTGTTTCCATTAAATTATCTAATTCAAACATTTCAATTCGGGTTGTATTAAAAGATTGACTGTAGTCAGATAATTTTGCTTTCTTTAAACGCTCGCGCAAGATTTTTAATTCTTCCAAACCTTTGGCCATATGCTCGCCATCACGAAAAACGCCGAAGTAATTTTGCATAATGCGACGTAAGTCTTTTCGAATGGCATAAGGATCTTCAGATTGAGATGGATTATTCCATCGTTCATAATGTTCTGCCGCACGATCTAATTCGCCCTTATCTTCTGCGCGAAAATCTAATTCGCCTTTCAGTGCTGTTTGTAAATGAATACCAATGGCACGACCAAATACAACTAAATCCAATAAAGAATTCGTGCCCAAACGATTTGCACCATGCACCGAAACACATGCGCACTCACCGGCTGCAAATAAGCCTTCAACAATTTTGTCATGACCTTTTTTATCTTGAGTTAATACCTGCCCGTGAATATTCGTTGGAATACCACCCATTTGATAGTGACAGGTTGGCACAACAGGAATCGGTTCTTTTAATGGATCCACATTGGCAAACGTTCTGGCTAAATCTAAAATACCCGGCAAACGTTCGTTTAATACCTTTTCGCCCAAATGATCTAATTTTAATAACACGTAATCTTTATCGGGACCTGCGCCTTTACCATCTAAAATTTCCATGATCGATGCGCGCGAAACCACATCACGACAATCCAAATCTTTTAAATGCGGCGAATAACGTTCCATAAATCGTTCGCCATTGCCATTTAATAAATAACCGCCTTCACCGCGAACACCTTCTGTAATTAAGCAACCCACACCTGCAATACCCGTTGGATGAAATTGCCAGAATTCCATGTCTTGAACGGGAAATCCTGCGCGTAACACCAAACCAATGCCATCGCCTGTATTCGTATAAGCATTCGTGGTGGTTTCATAAATCCGGCCTGCGCCACCGGTTGCCAATACTACCGCGCGAGATTTAAAATAAACCAACTCACCTGTTTCCATGCAGATGGCAACCACACCTGACACGCCACCATTGTCTGAGCGAATAATATCAAGCGCAAACCATTCGCTAAAAAAATGCGTTTTGGCTTCAATATTTTTTTGAAATAAAGTATGCAACATCGCGTGACCCGTTCGATCCGCTGCAGCGCAAGAGCGTCTAGCTAATTCGCCCCCAAAATCGCGAGTATGACCACCGAAAGCGCGCTGATAAATTTTGCCGTCATCTAAGCGCGAAAATGGCAAACCCATATGCTCTAATTCAATAATAGAAGCCGGCGCTTGCTGACACATATATTCCGCTGCGTCTTGATCAGCCAAAAAATCAGAACCTAAAATAGTGTCATACATATGCCATTGCCATTTATCGGGCACAACATTACCTAAAGCTGCTGCAATGCCGCCTTGAGCCGACACCGTATGTGAACGCGTAGGATAAACTTTAGATATTAACGCCACTTTGTAATTACTTTTTGCCAACTGCAATGCTGCGCGCATACCCGCGCCGCCCGCACCGACAATTACCGCATCAAATTCTTTGACTTGCATGCCCATCGGTTATTTTCCCCACAGAATATCAAAACACCAAAACAAATAAACTAATAATGCCGCGATAATAATCGCCTGTAACAGCAGTCTAACCATGTGATTTTTGACATAGTCAGTTAAGACGGTCCACAAACCAATCCACGCATGCCACAAAATACTAATTAAAACTACGATAGTAATAATTTTCATAGGTGTTTTTGCAAATAAATCGTGCCAAATAGAATAATGCAGCGGCTCATGCAGTAAAAAATAAATCATTAAGAATAATGCGTACACACCAATTAAAACAGCGCTCACACGCTGGATGACCCAATCATACAATCCGCGGCGGTCTACTTTTTTTACCATAACCACACTCCCAAACCAAAAATAGCAATGATTTCTAATATAATGACAATCAGCGCACTGCGACGCGCGGGTTTTAGCGCTTCAAAAAACCCGCCATCCATAATGATATGTCGAATACCCGCGATCAGATGAAAAAAAGCAGCTGATAATAAAATCCACATTAAAATAATAAAAATCGGAGTGCGCAGCGTTTCAGTCAAGCCTACAAACGTCCCATGACTTTGAAGCGACTGACTTAAGCAATACAAGGCAAACGGCAGCAACAAAAACAGCATTACGCCTGAGACACGGTGTAGAATTGAGATAATAGCGGTGATGGGAAAATGCATTTTAGTGAGATCAAGATGAATGGGTCGGGTGTTATTGTTCACGGTATTGTCCATTAGTTGTTGAATTCATTCTCATTATGCCATCGCGGGCAAATTATAACGACATTAATTTTAAAAGACAAACAAGAAGTTAAGAAAAATTCGGGTGTTTGCATCATAACATTGGAAATATATTCGCAATATTTTTTCATCGTGCTAAAATACCACTATTTTAGGAAAGAACGATGCCGACAGAAACGAACGAAAAAGCGAAATTACTTGTTGAAAATCAATCGGCTGAATTGCCAATCTATCATGCTACGTTAGGCGAAAATGTGATTGATGTCAAAGCATTGGCAAAACAACATTACTTTACGTTTGATCCAGGGTTTTATGTCACCGCGGCATGCGAATCAAAAATTACGTATATTGACGGCGAAAAAGGTGTTTTACTCTATCGCGGCTATCCTATCGAGCAACTGGCGGCGCAATGTGATTATGTGTCAGTGTGCTATTTATTAATGCACGGCGAACTGCCCGATCAAACTCAAAAAAATAATTTGATGAGCAAAATTCAAAATGCCTCTAAATTAGATGATTTAACAACGAAAATTTTCTCTGGATTCTCAAAAGACGCGCATCCCATGGGGATATTGCTGAGCGTTGTAGGCGCCCTATCGACTTGTTACCCCAACTTATCGATTGCTAAAAAAGAAGATCGCGAAACTGCTGTAATTGAATTAATTGCAAAAATCCCCGTTATTGCTGCCTATGCATATCGGCATAACGTAGGAAAAGATTTTATTGCGCCTGATAAAAGCCTAAGTTTTGCTGAGAATTTTTTATATATGCTGTTTGGCAAAAAATTTAATCCTGTTTTAATTCAAGCGATGGATCGCATTTTCACTATTCAAGCTGATCACGAACAAAATGCATCGACATCCACTGTGCGCATGGCAGGATCCACGGGCACGAATCCGTTTGCAGCGATTGCAGCTGGTATTGCAGCATTATGGGGACCTGCACATGGCGGCGCAAACGAAGCGTGTTTAAATATGCTCAAACAAATTGGCTCAATAGATCATATTGATGAATACATTAAAAAAGCAAAAGATAAGAATGATCCATTTCGCTTAATGGGCTTTGGTCATCGCGTTTATAAAAGCTATGACCCACGCGCGAAATTAATGCAAAAAACATGTCACGATGTGTTAGAAGCGACTGGAAAGCAAAACGAGCCATTATTTCAATTGGCTACTCAATTAGAAAAAATTGCATTGCAAGATCCCTACTTTATTGAGAAAAAATTATATCCGAATGTTGATTTTTATTCTGGCATTACATTAAGTGCGCTTGATATTCCTGCGAATTTATTTACGGTTATTTTTGCATTATCCAGAACAGTTGGCTGGACCAGTCACTGGATGGAAATGATGAATGACCCCAATCACGCATTGTGTCGCCCAAGGCAATTATATACGGGTTCGGTTAAGCGGGATCTGCTATAAAATGAGCTTATTTCTATCGCGATATCAAAAAAAAGTAGATCGCCCTTCGCACTCAGTTTGGACGAACCCCATTCATTTTATTGCGTGTGGATTTGGCATTGGCACTTTTCCGTGGATGCCAGGCACAGTCGCAACAATGGCAGCGATTCCGCTCTGCATTATATTATCTAATTTTTCAGTTTTATTTTATAGCTTAAGCTGTTTTCTATTATTTTTAATCGGCGTTTATTGCTGCGATGTGGTGAATAAAGATTTTGGTACGCAAGATCACCCTGCTGCTGTATTAGATGAAATTGCGACGTTTCCTGTGGCCTTAATAGCAATGCCGATGACCTGGTATTTTATTTTAATTGCTTTTGTATTATTTCGCTTTTTTGACATCGTTAAACCCTGGCCAATACGCTGGGTTGATAAAAATGTGCATGGTGGATTCGGGGTTATGCTCGATGATCTCATGGCGGCGATTGCTACTTTAATCCTATTGCAAATTATTCACTTATTTTGTTGAGAAAACTCTTCTTTCCTCACTTAACTTTTGCTATCATTACACCGTGTGAAGAAAGGAGGCTTCCAATCTTTCACAAATTTTATTGGTACAACACAATACATCAAATAAAGGACTGAAAAAGATGTTAATCGAAAAAAACCTAACTCACTCCGGTGATCGTTTAAGAAGAGCTAGAATTTTAGCGGGCATTTCAACGCGTCGCGAATTTGAAAAAAAGTATCAAATTAGCGCAAATACACTGCAAGGCTGGGAGCAAGGCAAAAACCCGCTTTCTAAAAAAGGTGCACGTCGCGTTATTGAAGCGTTAAAAATAGAAGGTCTCATTTGCTCAATGGACTGGCTCATGAACGGCAACGGCATGCCGCCCCGCCCATTTGAAATGATTAATCCTGGTTTAATTTCTTCTGATAACGACATGGAAACTGCGTTAACAAAAGCCAATCTGAGTGAAGAGCAGGCCATTTACGAAGAACTACAAGCTTTTAAAACGCACAACCCCAATCCAATTATTATTACCGTTTCAGATGACACGATGGCGCCACAATATCACTCAGGTGATTATGTTGCCGGAACCCGTATTTGTAATTTTTCTGAAATAGCGCTTTATTTCGGTCGAGCTTGTATTGTTGAATTAGAAGATCACACTATTTTGCCACGTTACGTTCATCCTGGTACGGAACCTGGCACAGTGACTTTGTCCTGCACCAATTATCAATCCAAAAATACACCGCTGAATATTTTTAATACGAAAGTAATTAGTGTTGCGCCAATCTTGTGGCATCGCAAAAAATTAACATCGCTGCAGGAATAAGACCCTCACCCTAACCCTCTCCCGCAAGCGGGAGAGGGAACTTTCACATCTCAGACTTACGCAATTCCGGCACCAGTGAATTTAAAACACCGTTGACATATTTATAGCCTTCCACTGCGCCAAATTTTTTGGCCAATTCGATTGCTTCGTTCATCACAACTGCATAAGGTACTTCAGGGCAATGCACAAACTCAAATGTTGCCAATCGCAATACCGCTAATTCCACTGGATTTAATAGACTTAATTTACGATTGCACTTTGAAGCAATTAAATTATCCAATGCTTCGCGATGCAATAATGTACCAAGCAGCAATGTTTTAAAATACGCGCCATCCACTTCTTGTTCCGGCAAACCATAATCTGCAATAAAATCTTCGAACAATGCATCGGGTGATTCTTGCGTAAAATTCCACATATACAATGCTTGCATTGCATAAGTTCGCGCCATGTGGCGTTTATTTAAACCAGGTTTTTCTATAGTCATATATTTATTCTTGATTTTGTAATTTTTGGATTTCGTCGTGAAACTCTTTTACATCCTGAAAACTACGGTAAACCGATGCAAAACGCACATAGGCGACCGGATCTAACGCGCGTAATTCATCCATGACCCACTCGCCGATCTTCTGCGAACTAATTTCTCTTTCGCCATTGGCACGCAGCGCATGCAAAATGTGATTCAGCGCTAAATCAACTTGTTCGGTTTGCACCGGCCTTTTTTCCAATGCGCGCAACATGCCATTGCGTAATTTTTCTAAATCAAAAGCACATCGCTCGCCGTCTCTTTTGATCACCCGCGGCATCGACAATTCCACTGTTTCAAAAGTGGTAATGCGTTCAAGGCACGTCATGCATTCTCTGCGACGACGCACTTGCGAACCATCGTCACTCAATCGTGAATCGATTACTCGGGTATCAACTGCGCTACAAAATGGGCAATGCATAAAAACCTACTGGTAAACCGGAAATTTTTTACATAACTCCAAAACCGCTTTTTTTGTTTTTATCAACACAGCTTCGTCATTAATATTATCTAGAATATCACAAATCCAATTTGCAATATTGCGCGCTTCTGCTTCCTTAAATCCCCGTGTTGTCATTGCGGGACTGCCGATACGCAAGCCGCTTGTAATAAATGGTGAACGCGTTTCGCCCGGCACGGTATTTTTATTTAAAGTAATATTAGCTTCGCCCAAGCGAGTTTCAGCTTCTTTGCCTGTAATTGTTTTATTTAAAAAACTCACTAACAATAAATGATTATCCGTTCCGTTTGAAACAACATCATAGCCACGCGAAATAATAATTTCTGCCATTATTTTTGCATTTTTTAAAACTTGTGTTTGATAAATTATAAAAGCAGGATCTAATGCTTCTTTAAACGCCACTGCTTTTGCTGCGATCACATGCATCAAGGGTCCGCCTTGTGTGCCAGGAAAAACAGCTGAATTTAATTTTTTTTCTAAATCAGGATTGGCTTTTGCTAAAATTAATCCGCCGCGAGGGCCGCGCAGTGTTTTGTGCGTGGTGGTTGTCGTGATATCTGCAATTTGCACCGGCGATGGATACAAACCTGCCGCTACCAAGCCTGCCACATGCGCCATATCAACCATCAAATAAGCACCAACGCCATCTGCAATTTCACGCAGCTTCTTCCAATCGACAATGCGAGAATAAGCCGAAAATCCGCCCACCAATATTTTGGGTTGATGCTCCTTGGCCAATAGCTCAATCTGGTTATAATCAATCAACCCTGTTTTGACATCCACGCCATAATGCACAGCCTTGTAAATTTTCCCTGAAAAATTCATTTTCGCGCCGTGGGTCAAATGGCCGCCAGAAGATAAATCCATCGCCAAAATGGTATCACCCGGTTGTAGCATAGCCAGATAAGCCGCTTCATTGGCTTGTGAGCCAGAATGGGGCTGAACGTTGGCGTAATCAGCGCCAAATAATTTTTTCGCGCGTTCGATCGCTAAATTTTCAGCAATATCAACATATTCGCATCCACCGTAATAGCGTTTGCCCGGATAGCCTTCTGCATATTTGTTGGTTAAAACAGTGCCTTGCATCGCCATGACATTCGGGCTTGCATAGTTTTCAGAGGCAATCAGCTCAATATGATCTTCTTGGCGCTGCTTTTCATGTTCAACTGCTTGAAATAACTCAGGATCAAAATCCGCAATAGTACTATTTTTTGAATACATGAAAACGCCCTTGTGCTGAATATTTGAAGGCATTGTAGCGAAATAGATCAGAAATTACGAGGAAAATGCTCGCTAAATAATAGTTTCTTAAGCTTTTCCTGTCACAATGCGTCACAAGATACACCAAAATCAGAGATTAGGAAAAATGAGTCATCACCCTTTTTTTGAAAAAAAGTACTGCGCTAATGGATGGAAGTATCACGAGCGAGCCTATCCTTGGCAAGAAGCCATCCTAAATGACAACAATGGCGATGTTATTTTTCAGACTCCGCTAGATCAGACCGATAATTTAGGTTCAACGCCACTACATTATTTTTGCACCGTGGCAACCACGGAGCAATTAAAATTGGCGCTCGAGCGCATTCCAAAAGAACAGTGGGAATTAACCGATCAATCGGGTCTGCATTGTTTTAATTATATTCATAATCAAGACGTCGTTCGATTTATTTTATCAAATGATCTGCCGGAAGCATTTAAACCGTTGCGCTTAGCAAAAAGCAATGATGGCAATAATTTTTTTCATTTTCTTGCTTTTAGCGGTAACCTTGAAGCAATTCAGTTTGCTTTATCAGATAAGCTGCCAGATGAATTTAAACCGTTACGCTTAGCAAAAAACAATCATGGCAATAATTTTTTTCATTTTCTTGCAGAAAGCGGTAACCTTGAAGCGATTCAATGGGCATTATCAGATAAGCTTCCAGAAGAATTTAAGCAGTTGCTCTTAGCAAAAAGCAATAATGGCAGTAATTTTTTTCATTTTCTTGCAGAAAGCGGTAATCTTGAAGCGATTCAATGGGCATTATCAGATAATATTCCAGAAGAATTTAAACCGCTGCTCTCAGTGAAAATCAATGATGGCCGTAATTTTTTTCATCTTCTTGCTCGAAGCGGTAATCTTGAAGCGATTCAATTGGCATTATCAGATAAGCTTCCAGAAGAATTTAAACCCTTGCGCTTAGCAAAAAACAATGATAGCCGTAATTTTTTTCATTTTCTTGCTGGAAGCGGTAATCTTGAAGCGATTCAATGGGCATTATCAGATAAGCTGCCAGAAGAATTTAAACCGTTGCACTTAGCAAAAGACAATAACGGAGATCATTTTTTTCATTTTCTTGCTTTCAGTAATAACGAACACAGCATCCGATTTTTTATCAAAAACCATCCTGAGCTTGCTGCAAGCATGTGGATACCTGATAAAAACGGAGACACAGTTGATTCATTGGCCAATAAAATTACGATTAAGCCAACACAGATATTAAAAGTAGAAATTGGTGAAGCGTTAATGTCTATTCCCAATCTGTCTGCGTTAGATATCCGATTACTGAAAGCATTTAAAGCAAAAACATTAGAATTTCTACAAAATCCTGATTTTATTTCAGATGAGATTGCAAGAAAGATTCTTGGATCAAAATACATTGAGGATATCTTTGGAAAGAGTATCGATCATGATTTAAAAATCATCTTTAAATTACAAGCGATTAAAAACAAAAATCAATTGACAAAAAATTTACTGATAGAAATTATTGCGATTCTTGGTAATTCGCCCGCTTTTCCAATAAAATATCTTTTGAGAATTTGTCAGCAAATATCTGAAAATAATTTTCCTGAAAATATTCAACATGCCGCTCAATTATTATCACTGTGGCTACAGGATCAAAAACAAATTAATAAGTTATCCGACAATAATAAAACCATTTTTTCAGTATTAAAATCTACGTTGTTAAAAACAGCTGAGCTGGCAGCGTTGATGCCAAAAGGAAAAGAAGCGTGCGGAATTGAAATTCAAGAAGTTGATTTTAAGAATAAGCTCGATGACATTGAAAAAGTGATTGAAAATTCTAATTTGGGAGAGCATAGGGAAACTATTTTAAGAGTTCTAAATGGCATCCGATCTTTAACAACCGATTTTGATAAAATAAATCAATTTGCAAAAGATCAAGCAGGAAAGCTATATGAGCTTGATCCAGGAACAGAGAAATTACCGCTTCATTTAGAACATTACGGGACAGATGATAAGCTTAAAAAAACCCTCAATAACACTGTTATTGCCTATATTTCTGCTTTTGGAACTTGCCGATCTAAGGGCCTGACAAGTGATTTTTTTCATCAAACGGCAACCGGTTACTGTCTGGATAATCGAATAAGAGAATTGGGAACCTGGGTTGTGGAAAATGCAGATACCCCAACATTAGATGACGCGATGCGAAAATATGTGGCTGAATATCAATCTTATAGAGAATTAATGTATCGAACGTCAGATTTTCGCAAAGGCGAAGACACGTTGGAATCTGCATCTGATTTTATTTTATATTATCATAAAGACGAGCTCTATAAAAAACCTATTATGAATAGCAATCCAATTGAATACACGCGTGAAAAAATAAATAAGAAAATAATTGATAGTTATATCAAAACAACATTACACTGGATTTCGGAATCAGTTTTTAATTATCGAGAAGCAAGAGCAAGTCGCAATATATTTTCACTTTTTGGATTCAGCAAGCAAGTTAAATTATCTGCGGCTGATAAACTTATTGATTATCTAAAAAATCGTGAAACAACATTTACAAAACAAGAATTAAAAGCCTTGACAGAAAAACATTTTTTCCGAGGCGATTCTTATTTACGCGCCGCAGTAAGAAAATCCATTGGTGATGAAAAATTAGCTGAAATTGAAAAGTTATTGGCTTCTTCCGAACGGAGTATAACTGTTTGCCTATAACAGCTTTTCATTATTGCTAAAAATCCCATCTAGGCCCATTTCTCGCAGTTGATTTGATTTTTCTAAAGTATTTACCGTATAAGCTAAAACTCTAAAACCCGCAGAATGCAAATCTGAAATATAATTTTTATCTAATTTATTTTCTGGAAAATGCACTGAATTAATATAATCAGGAATAGTATTGATTAATATTTTTTTCTCGCAATTTAAACCTAGTAAATAGGCTGTTGATAATTTTTCAACGCACGCTATGGCATAAAAATTAAAGCTTGAAATAAGTGGTGTCGGTAAATTGTTGGGATAACTTAATTTTAATTCTGCAACAACCATTTCTGCAAGTAATTCTGCATGATGAGGATTATTTGTTTTTATTTCAATATTAATGCCTATTTTTAAATCCGCTGCACACACAATCCATTCTTTTAAAGTGGGAATTTTTTCACTTTGATATTTTTTTGAAAACCAACTGCCTGCATCTAATTTTTGTATTTCTGCAAAATGTGTTTCACACACCAAACCCGATCCATTGGTTGTACGATCTAATGTCTCATCGTGAATAATAATTGGCTTCAAATCTTGAGTCAGCTCGACATCGCATTCAACATATTGCGCGCCATAGTGTTTTGCAGCTTTTAAGCTGCTTAGTGTATTTTCAGGTGCTATTTGAGGTGCGCCGCGATGCGCAATGACAAAGGGTAAGGGCCATGGTTGGTTTTTTGACATAACAATATCCTTGATATTGATAATATCATGACAGAAATTGATCCTGAGTGAATCTTAAAGATATCTTAACAAAACAACCTGTTGTTTTCTTTAAATTTCACTAAAACAACCTGTTGTAATATTGGATTTTCAAGAAAACAACCTGTATAATTAGTTGCATGAATAGAAACGCATTGATTTATCTACAAAAATGGCTCACTGGCAGCAATCGCAAGCCTTTGGTTATGCGCGGCGCAAGGCAAGTGGGCAAAACTTGGTTAGTGCGTCGCCTGGCAAAAGAGTGTGGCAAAGAATTAATTGAGCTGAATTTTGAAGAAAACCCCTCTCATAAAAACTTCTTTGCAACTAATGATACTCAAAAAATTCTGCAAAATATTGAGTCGTATTTACAGCGGTCTATTGATCCAACCAAGTGCCTGTTGTTTTTAGATGAGATTCAGGCTTACCCAGAATTATTGGCCAAGCTCAGATGGTTTTATGAAAAAATGCCGGAGCTTGCCGTGATTACTGCGGGATCTCTTTTAGAGTTTGTGTTGGATGATCATACTTTTAGTATGCCGGTGGGTCGCATTACTTATTTGCATCTTGAGCCATTCTCATTTGAGGAATTTTTATTGGCGCAAGGAAAAGAGAAATCAGTTGAATATTTGCAAAATTATAATTTAAAAGATGAAATTATTTTACCCATTCATGAACAATTATTATCTTATTTTAAAGAGTATATTTTTGTGGGTGGCATGCCAGCGGCAGTTGCCAATTGGAGTGAACACAAATCATTAGAAAATGTGCATTTAATTCACCAAGATTTATTAACCACTTATCGTGATGATTTTGCAAAATACGCCAAAAGAATTCCCATTGCGCGCTTAGAAGAAGTATTAACGGCGGTACCAAAACTACTTGGTCAAAAATTTGTGTATCGACAAGTTAATCAAGACGTACAATCTATTGCGGTTAAGAATGCGCTTGAATTATTATGCAAAGCACGCGTTTGTAATCGTATTGTTGCAAGTTACGCCAACGGAATTCCACTAGGCGCTGAAATAAATGAAAAAAATAGTAAAATAATTTTACTGGACGTGGGACTGGCTTGCTCAGATTTAGGTGTGCCTTTGCATCAACTCAATCAAATAGACGACATTAATATTATTAACAATGGCGCAATCTCAGAGCAAGTGGCAGGGCAATTATTGCGAACGTTATCGCCTTTGTATGTTGAGCCACATTTATATTATTGGACGCGCGCTGAAGGCAGCGCATCATCTGAAATAGATTATTTACTGCAGCATCAAACAGAGATTATTCCTGTTGAGATTAAATCTGGAAAAACCGGCTCTTTGAAATCATTGCATTATTTTATGGCTGAAAAAAAATTGTCGCGCGCAATCAGAATTAACTCTGATTTTCCAAGCCTGACAAATATTGATATCAAAACGAATACCGGAAAACCCGTGGAATACCAACTTATTTCAATTCCGTTTTATTTAACCGGGCAAATTCATCGCTTGCTAGATAGCGATTCTTTTGGCTCGTAACCTCCTCGATTTAATATTATTTTATTATGATGCTAAACTTGCTAATATACACGCCATTCTTTGCGGGCTTTAAGAACATTTAGGAAACAAAATGCCATTACATCACACATCCACACCCAGCTATAACGCCTTGATGCGATACGCAAAAATGTTGGGCTTTGGGGATATTCACACGGTTATTGATTCAAAAACAGGTCTGCATGCGATCGTTGCCATTCACAACACCAAATTAGGCTCTGCCATCGGCGGGTGTCGCATCTATGAATACAAATCAGCAGAATTGGCGCTAAAAGATGTCATACGGCTGGCTTATGGCATGACCATGAAAGCCGCGATTTCAGGCTTGAATCACGGCGGCGCCAAGGCTGTGATCATCAAACCAAAGGGTGATTTTGATCGCCCTGCTTTATTTCGCGCGTTTGGTGACTTTGTCCAATCACTCAACGGCAGATATATCACCGCAATGGACATGGGTTCAACGGTTGAAGACATGGGCTATATTGCAGAACGCACGCCTTATGTTATCGGCGCAAAAATAGAAGGTCGATTAGATCAAGATCCCTCGCCTTCCACAGCGCGCGGCGTTTTTCGAGCAATCCAAGCAGCTGTAAAATACAAATTAAAGCGTGATGATTTAAAGGATTTGCATATCGCCATTCAAGGCGTCGGACACGTCGGTTATGATTTAGCAAAACATTTAAAAAATCACGGTGCGCGCGTCACCATTGCGGATATCAATAAAACCAATATCGATAAATGCGTTAACGATCTAGGCGTTCAGGTTGTTGATATTAAAGAGATCGAATCCATTGAGTGCGATATTTTCTCGCCCTGTGCTTTGGGTGGTACGATTGATTTAGATTTTATTCATAAAGTAAAAGCCAAAATGATTATCGGCGCTGCCAATAATCAATTGGCGAATCATCAATTCGCGCATATTTTAGCAGATCGTGGTATTTTATATTTACCCGACTTTTTTATTAATGCAGGTGGCTTAATTATTTCAGCGCTGATTTATACGCATCAAGACATTGCGATTGCGAATAAAAAGATTGATGAAATTTATGAAAATACATTGGTAATATTAGAGCGCGCTGAGAAAACCAATCAAACCACAACGCGTGTAGCAGAAGCCATGGCCATGGAAAAATTAAGACAAAAAACATGACAAAAACCATCGCGACATTTAATATTTCTTATTTGCAGTATTTAAACGAGCAAAGTCAACCTGTCCAAACTTTTCCTGCATTTGCAACCGATGAAAAACTACTGGAATTTTATCGTCAAATGAGTTTATTACGCGTGTTCGATTACAAAATGGTTAATCTGCACAGAACAGGGAAAATCGGCACGTTTCCTTCGTCATTAGGCCAAGAAGCCGTTTTTGTCGCAACGGGTCTAGCGATGCAAAAAGAGGATATTTTATGTCCCTTCTATCGCGATCACGGTGTTGCGATTTCTCGTGGCTATTTATTTTCTGATATTTTGGCGTATTGGTCAGGCGATGAGCGTGGCAATAATTCAGCTTTAGCGCAAAAAGATTTTCCAATTTGTGTTCCCATTGCGGGACAATGCTTGCATGCAACTGGCGTTGCTTACGCTATTAAATATAAAAAAGAAAACAAAGTTGTCGTGACTAATATTGGCGATGGCGGCACATCCAAAGGTGATTTTTACGAAGCCATGAATTTAGCTGGCGTTTGGAATTTACCCATGGTTTTTATTATTGATAATAATCAGTGGGCGATTTCAGTTCCCATCACAAAACAAACCGCATCAGAAACATTAGCGCAAAAAGGCATTGCCGCTGGAATTAATTGCATTCAAGTGGATGGCAATGATGTAATCGCTGTTTTTGAAGCGGTTCAAAATGCGATTGCACAATCACGCGCAGGTGGAAAACCCACTGTCATAGAAGCGGTAACTTTTCGATTGGCCGATCACACCACAGTCGATGATGCGACACGTTACACACCCGAAGATGCCAAAAAGGAAGCATGGAAAAAAGAACCCGTGGGTCGCCTAGGTTATTATTTAGAAGAAAAAAAATTGTGGTCTCGCGAAAAAGAAGCGGAATTACAACAGGCTTGTAAAGATCAAGTTGAAAAAGCATTTGATACTTATTTTTCCATTAAAAAACAACATCCAGAATCCATGTTTGATTTTTTATTTGAAACATTACCGGATGCATTAATCGATCAACGAAATGATTTATTGGATAACACATGAGCGCGATTACCTTAGTTGAAGCAGTCAATCAAGCGATTTCATACGAAATGACGCACGATAAAAACGTGATTATTTTAGGCGAAGATATTGCGGTCAATGGCGGCGTTTTTCGCACAACAGTCGGCTTATTAGAAAAATTTGGGTCTGAAAGAGTCTTGGACACGCCGCTTGCTGAGAGCATGATCGCAGGCACTGCCATCGGCATGGCATCACAAGGTTTAAAACCGATTGCAGAATTTCAATTTATGGGGTTTATTTATGCGGGCTTTGATCAAATATTAAGTCACGCGGCGCGTTTGCGAAATCGCACGCGCGGACGATTAAGCTGTCCACTTGTTTTTCGCGCGCCTTATGGCGGCGGCATTCACGCGCCAGAACATCACTCAGAAAGCATGGAAGCGTTATTTGCGCATATCCCTGGTATTCGAGTAGTAATACCATCTTCACCTGCCAAAGCCTATGGATTATTATTGGCAGCGATTCGCAATCCTGATCCTGTTTTATTTTTAGAACCCAAAAGAATTTATCGTTTGGTAAAACAAGAAGTGCCTGATGATGGCAAAGCATTACCACTCGACAAAGCATTTGTTGTTCAACCTGGCGATGATGTGACTTTAATTACCTGGGGCGCGATGATCAAAGAAACCATGGAAGCAGCCAATCAATTGTCACAGGATGGCATATCTGCTGAAATAATTGATCTTGCCACTATTTCACCCATCGATATGAATACGATTTTAAATTCTGTCGAGAAAACAAAGCGCTGTGTGATTATTCATGAAGCACCTCGCTCTTGCGGTGTTGGCGCTGAAATTTCAGCACAATTAATGGAATATGCATTCGATATTTTAAAAGCGCCCGTGCAACGCGTCACAGGCTACGACACCGTTATGCCCTACGCACAGCTTGAAAAATATTATATGCCAAGCGCTGAAAGAATTATTAAAGCGGTTAAAAGTATTTTTTGATTGCGCGTTTGCCTTTTGCGTTTGACAGGCTTGCCTTCGTGCCTTCATCTTTAAGGGAGATATCAAGTTGAGTAATTACTCACCACATAAAAAAAATCCTTTTAGATTAGCGCTAACCTTATCGTTTCCCGTTTTTCTTTCCTATTTTTCACTGGGTATTGTGTTTGGCATTTTGTTTGATCATTTGCATCAACCCTGGTATTTCGCGCCCATCATGAGCTTATTCGCCTACTCTGGCGCCGTTCAATTTATCACAATTGGAATTATGAGCCAGCATGGATCCTATTTGGTTATTTTGCTTTCCACCATTTTTATTGCCGCGAGAAATTCATTTTATGGTTTGAGTTTTTTAAAGCGATTTCAAGTTACTCTATGGAAAAAAATGATTTTAATTTTCACTTTGGTTGACACAAATTATGCAATTTTAAATTCAAATCCGCCATATCATGATAAAAAACAAGATGAACAATTTTGCCTGTATTTAGGCTTGCTGATTTGCAGCTATTGGATAATGGGTACGTTAATGGGCGCATTTTTTTCAAGTCATCTGCCACACTTACAAGGCCTAGAGTTTGTTTTGGTCGCATTTTTTGCTATTTTAATTTTTGAAAATTATTTAAAATTCAAATCATTTGAGCCTGTGATGATCGGGTTAATTGCGTTGATCATTGCATTGATTGCAGTGCCTTTTAGCATGATGCTCTTAACTGGCATTTTAATCAGCTGTATCCTCCAGATATTATTTTATTTCAAGGGGAAAAAGCATGAGCCAATGTAACCAATGCAGTTATACCATCGGTGTTATTGCTTTATTATTTTGTATTACGTGCGTTACACGCGCCCTGCCTTTTATTTTCGGCAAAAACATGAAGGAAAATCAGTTGATTTTATTTTTAGGCAATCGATTGCCCGTGAGCATTATTTTTTTGCTGTGTGTTTACTATATGATAAGCATTGCTAAACCGTCGTTCATGACACTCATACCACAGCAACTGATTGCAGTCGTTGTCACGCTGCTGGTGCAATGGAAATGGCGCAATATGACGATCAGTCTTTTTTCAGGGACAGTATTGTATTTAGCGCTGAATTATATTTGGCGCTGATTTGCGTTTTGCCAGGCTTGACGCGCATGAGGCATGCCTGGCAAACGCAATACACCTATATTACAATCGCGGGTGCGATTGTTTTTATCATCGTTTCTATAAGCAAAATGCGGATAATCATGCAAATTTTAAATATCAAAGATTTAATGGTCAGTTTTGGTCATAAACCCTTATTTCAAAACGCGAATCTACAAGTCGACATGAATGAGCGAATCGCGTTAGTTGGCCGCAATGGCGCTGGAAAATCAACGTTATTAAAAATCATTGCAGGGGAATCAAGCGCTGATAGTGGCGCATTACAATTCTCAAAAGGCGTGACTGTTGCGATGCTGCCGCAAACTGTGCCAGCTAAATTATCGGGTAGTGTATATGATATTGTTGCAACCGGTTTGCCAGAAATTGGAAAATTACTACAAGCCTATCAAGCTGTTCTGCAAAAATTAAGCACTGACTGTTCAGAAAGTATTTTAGCAGAACAAGCTTTAATTGCTCATAAAATCGATGCCTGCGATGGCTGGTCCTTTGATCAAAAAATTCAAACGATTTTATCTAAGCTTGATTTAACGGGTTCACACTCTGTCGCTGATTTATCCGGCGGATTAAAACGGCGAGTTTTATTAGCACGTGCAATTGTGAACGATCCTGATATTTTATTATTAGATGAACCCACCAATCATTTAGATATTGATTCGATTATTTGGCTCGAGAGTTTTTTGAAAAAATATACTAAAACGATTATTTTAATTACACATGATCGTAATTTCATGTCAAATTTGGCAACGCGCATTATTGAAATTGATTATCAAAGTTTATTTAGCTGGCCTGGAAATTATGAGCATTACTGTCAATTAAAAGAAGAGCTGATATCAGCACAACAAAAAGAACAAGCGTTATTTGATAAACGTTTATCAGATGAAGAAGTGTGGATGCGGCAAGGCGTTAAAGCACGGCGGACTCGAAATGAAGGTCGCGTCAGACGCCTTGAAGCATTGCGAAAAGAAAAATCGCAGCAATTTGTAGCACAAGGAAAATCTAAAATTGACATTCAAACAGACACAAAATCAGGAAAAATTGTTTTTAATATTGAAGAGTTATCTTTTTCATATCCGAATTCTAATCAAAAAATCATTAATCACTTTTCAGCCATTATTGCACGCGGCGATTGTGTCGGCATTGCAGGTCAAAATGGAGCGGGAAAATCAACTTTAATTAAATTATTACTCGGCGATTTGTCTCCAACAGCCGGAAAAGTGACCCAAGGAACGAATCTAGAAATCGCTTATTTTGATCAGCATCGCCAAGAATTAGATGACAATAAAACTGTTTTAGATAACCTTGAATTAGGCTGTGAAAAAATTAACATTAATGGCAAAGATAAGCACGTTATTAGTTATTTGCAAGATTTTTTATTTAGCCCGGATCGCGCCCGCGTTAAAGTCTCTGCGTTATCGGGTGGTGAAAAAAATAGATTACTATTAGCAAAACTATTTACCAAGCCTGCCAATCTCATTGTGATGGATGAACCCACCAATGATCTTGATATTGAAACTTTAGAATTATTAGAAGAAAAACTTTCTGATTTTCAAGGTACTTTATTAATCGTGAGTCACGATCGTGCTTTTTTAAATAACGTCGTGACACAATTATGGGTCATGGAATCCAATGGGCATATTCAAGAACAAGTTGGCGGTCATTTTGATTGGGAAAATTTAACACCTGAAAAATCAGCGCCATTAATAATTACCCCTCAGAAAAAAGAAATATCATTATCATCGTCTGAAAAACGCGAATTATTTAATCTGCCTAAAAAAATAACCCAACTTGAAAATGAAATAGTCACGTTGCAACAAGCCATGCTAGAAACAGGGTTTTATCAACAATCTCAAGAAAAAATTATTGCGCACAACAAAAAATTAGCGGAGGCTGAATCCGCACTAGAAAAACACTATGCCAGATGGCAGGAGCTTGAAGACAGGTCTGAATGATGGCTTTAAAAAGCCGTTGTTGATTGATATGATATATTATTTATGGAGTTATTCATGCCTAAAACCAATTTTCGATGGGTTATTATTGGCTTATTGTTCGTTTTAAATTTTATTAGCTACGTTGATCGCTCTGCAATTGCATTTGCTGTCCCTAATTTAATGCAAACTTTTCACTTTAATGCAGATCAAATGGGCATGATATTAGGTGCTTTTGGGATCGGTTATTTAATCGCCACTTTTTTTGGTGGATTCCTGGTTGACAAATGGGGGTCGCGACTCATTATTTTAATTTTTTCATTGGTATGGGCATTTTCAATTGGTTTTACGGCTTTTATTGCGGGCTTTTTATCTGCTTATTTAGTACGTTTTTGCTTAGGGTTAGGCGAAGGCCCTAATTTTCCAGCGGTCGCCCGCGCAGTAAGCGATTGGCTTCCAGAAGCTTCTCGCGGAAAAGCCTTGGCTAATTCTTTAGTAGCCGTTCCTTTATCTTTGGCCATTGGCGCGCCCATCGTGTCCTATTTAATTATAAAAATGGGCTGGCAGATGATGTTTATTGTACTTGCTATTGCGGTATTGATCGCTTGGCCATTTTATTATTTCTTTTTTAAAAATAAGCCGAGTGAATCTCGTTTTGTAAACCAAATGGAACTTGAATTTATCAATCAAGAAAAACAGGTAAAAAAAACCGATCCAAACTGGCAAATTATTTTAAAAAATAAAACTATTTTAAGTAATAACTGGGGATTTTTTGTCTACGGTTATTCTATGTTTTTCTTTTTGACATGGCTGCCCGATTTTTTAGAAACCAGCTACCATCTTAATATCAAACAGGTCGGATTATTTTCTGTTTTACCCTGGTTATTAGCAGCTATTTTATTGTGGTCTATGGGTTATATTACAGATTATATTTTTGCCAAAACCAATAAATTGCGCTTAGCCAGAACTTATCCGATTATTATTGCGCAAATTCTGACTTTATTATGCATTATTCCGATCGTGCTCTGGCACAACTTAACGCTAACTTTAATTTGTATTTCTCTCGCTGTTGCTTTTAATCTGAGTAATAACACTTTGTTTTATTCAATCAATATCGACGTTGCGAAAAAAAATGCGGCAACATCGCTAGGCATCATGAATTCAGGATTTGCTATTGCAGGATTTTTAGCGCCTGTCATTACAGGCTTAATTATTCAATCAACTGGACAATTCAGCAGCGCTTTTATTTTAATGGCAGTTTTAACTTTTTCCGCCATTGTCGTTATGCTGCTATTTCACAGGCCGGATGCACAATCAGATCACTGCCTGAATACCACGATCTGCAATTAAATTTAAAAGCTTAACTGCGGAACCGCTTGGCTTTCGATCACCCATTTCCCATTGTTTAATGGCAGATTGGCTCACATTTAATAATTTCGCTAAAACATGCTGACTGACTTTGCACTTTAATCTCAAATTTTTTATTTGTCTTGCAGTAAAAGACTTAATCGGTTTTGTTTTTAGTATTTCAAATTCACGCATTGTTGTAGTGTCGATTAAACCAGCGTCATAAAGACTTTTTGCAGAACTCTGAACTAATTTTTCTATTTTTGAAACCATGATTAAATCACCTCCATCAATTCATCTATTTTTACAGCTTGCTTCATTTTCTCTTCTGAAAATTTTAAGTATATCTTTGCCAATTGCTTTAAATGAGCTTCGTCACTTGGACTGAGCGTTTCTTTTTCATTTTTTCCAAATCCGTAAATAAATACCGCGCGGTGATCAAGCCGAAAAGCTATGATCGTTCTCGCGCCACCTCGCTTGCCCCTGCCATTGACAGCAATACGTTTTTTTAAAACACCTTGCCCTAAATCTGCATCTACCAATCCTTGCTCAATCTCTAAAATTGCGTTTTTCAAATCCAAATCAGAAACCCTAAGCTTTTTCATCCATTTTAAAAATTTATAGTGCTTGTAAATTCTAATCATGATTTATTATCCCAGATTGTGTCACGCTGTGACCTATTTTGCAACAACATAAATTAACCGCAGTGAACTATAGTCCCATGAAATTATTTTGCAATACCGTGTTTTTAAATCGAATTAATACCAAGCCTTTGATATACTTTCTGAAATCATCTTTGGAGCACCCATGAAAATATTCAAACTACCCGATTTAGGTGAAGGCTTGCCTGATGCGATTATCCGCGAATGGTATATCAAGGCAGGAGATCAAATTGAGAAAGATCAGCCCATGGTGGCGATGGAAACAGCTAAAGCGCTTGTTGATGTGCCTGCGCCCTTTTCGGGAAAAGTCGAAAAGTTATTTGGCAATGCCAATGACACGATCGAAACAGGTCATGCTTTAATTGGCTTTGAAGGTGAAGCTGATTTATCGGATGTGAAAAAAGATAC
Source organism: Gammaproteobacteria bacterium (assembly GCA_023266215.1). Taxonomy (GTDB): domain Bacteria; phylum Pseudomonadota; class Gammaproteobacteria; order Coxiellales; family Coxiellaceae; genus JAHFRQ01. The sequence continues at coordinate 29,866 of JAHFRQ010000018.1, forward strand.
GGGTACCGTCGTTGGAAAAATCGAACAATCTGAACAGGTTATTTCTGAACTCAATATCAGCGACAATAAAATCAATGCAACACCTGCCATTCGAGCTTTAGCGCGCAAATTAAATGTCGATATCACTAAAATTAAATTCTCAGGTGACAGAATCACCGAACAAGATATTAAAAATTCAGTTAAATCAGTTAAATCAGCATTAAAAGATGGTTTTGAAAATTTATCGGGTATCAAACGCGCGATGATTTTAAATATGCAGCGCTCGCATCAAGATATTGTACCCGTAACGTTAAGTGATGAAGCGGATATTCACGCCTGGACAAAAAGTCCCGTCAAACAAGATACGACTGTTCGAATTATTCGCGCTATTATTACTGCTTGTCAAAAAGAGCCTTCGCTAAATGCCCATTTTGACGGTGACAATCACTCTGTCAAAAAATTCAAAGAAATTAATTTAGGATTAGCCGTTGACGTGCCGCATGGTTTATATGTACCCGTTTTAAAGGATGTTGTGAATAAATCAGATGAAGAAATCCGCGCGCTCGTTGAAAAATTTAAAGCGCAGGCACAAACAAAAAGTATTGCGCAAGATGATTTGCACGGCGCGACCATCGTACTATCTAATTTTGGCACGATTGCGGGTCGCTATGCTAATCCGATTATTTTGCCCCCCACTGTTGCCATTGTGGGTGTTGGCCGAATTGCTAAATCCGTTGTGCCTGATGAAAATAATCAGCCCGCTGTGCATCGCATGGTGCCATTATCCATGAGCGTTGATCATCGCGCTATTACAGGCGGCGAAGTCGCGCGGTTTTTAAGAGCGCTAATGGATGCGTTAAGTCAATCCAGCGCTACACTTGATGACAACACAAAATTCTAGAATTTTTTAACTTTCACGGAGGAAAAATAATGGAAAACAATCATTACCAATCTGATCCTGTCTCAAACACGCTTAAATGGATTCTGCTGTTTGTCGCTATTGCTTGTTTTTCTGTGCTTATTTGGGGGGCTTATCAAACATATTTGCAAGCGCCACCGCTTCCCAATAGCTTTACCTCACCCTCAAACCAAATTGTTTTTACTAATGCCGATCTCATTGAGGGAAAAGCAGGTTTTCAACGAGCTGATTTAATGGATTATGGCAGTCTGTACGGCATGGGTTCTTATTTTGGTGAAGACTATACAGCAAAATATTTAGTACGCTTAGGTCAAATTACTGAAAATGAAATGGCAAAAAAACAATTTCATCAATCTTTTTCAAAGCTTTCATTGGGCGATCAATTTGTTATTCAACATGCAATGCAACATGCACTGCAGCATATTGACCTTACTTCACCAATCGTCTTATTACCACAATCGGTCGCCAATGCAGTTACACAGCTTCAACTGGAAATTGCAGAGCGGCTTTTAAATAATAATTTTTCTACAGGCTGGACAAAAGCTTACAGTCTCACGCCACAAAATGCGAAGCAAGTAGGTGATTTTCTAATTTATTCTTCTATGACAACCATTGCGCATCGCCCAGGAAAAAATTTCTCTTATACAAATAATTGGCCTTATGAGCCACTGGTTGGGAATACACCCACAACAGAAACATTTACCTGGACATGGGTTTCTTTTTGTTTTGTTTTTTTTGGTTTTGGCGCAATACTTTTCATCTATCATCGCTTTCTCAATGGAGCAGATACTGCGCCGAAAATTCCTGTTTTTACAGGCTTTAAAGCATTGCTACCAAGTCAAAAAAAGACAGGACAGTACTTTTTAGTTGTTTCGTTAATTTTATTACTTCAAATAGCGGCAGGAGCTCTGTTAGCGCATTACTATTGTGATAGAGCGGATTTTTATGGTATGCATATTTCTGCATTTTTACCTTTTAATTTTCTGCGAGATATTCATATTCAAACCCCAATTGTTTGGATTGGTGTGTCATGGATTAGTGCTGCATTATTTTTAGCGCCTTTAATTAGCGGACAAGAAGCAAAGGGTCAAGGATTTTTAGTCACTGCTTTATTTTGGGTGACAATCCTTATTGTTGGCGGCGCTGTTGCTGGAAATTATCTCAGCATTATGGGTTATTTAGACAAGAGTTGGTTTTGGCTTGGCAATCAAGGATTATCCTATCTCCAATTGGGGAGAGTCTGGCAAATTGGATTTTTCATTGGGCTCGCACTTTGGAGTGTAATGATATTTCGCGGACTATGGCCAACTGCTAATAAATTAAAATCTGCGACTTGTGAATTTTGGACTGGAAAAATTCGACTTGAGCATCTTTTTTGGGCAAGTACAATCAATATAGCCGTGCTTTATTGGTTTGGCATGATACCACTTACCGGTATCGAGAAATCATTTACAATTACTGATTTCTGGCGCTGGTGGGTGGTGCATCTTTGGGTTGAAGAATCATTTGAATTTTTTGCATCTTGTGTCACGGCTTATTTATTAATGGCGGTAGGCTTGGTGTCTCGTCAACTGGCAGAACGTACCGTATTTTTTCAGGCCATTTTAATTTTTCTAGGTGGCGTATTAGGCACAGGACACCATTGGTACTGGGCTGGCGAACCATCGATATGGATAGCATTAGGCAGTATGTTTTCTTTTATTGAAGTTTTGCCGATTGTCCTGTTGGTCATTGAAGCAATCGAACAACACGCGCTTATTAAAAAACAAACTGATTTCCCATACCAGTTAGCTTATCTCTATATTATTGGCGCGGCTTTTTGGAATTTTGTTGGAGCAGGTGTATTTGGCGGCGGTTTGATTAATGCGCCGCTGATCAATTACTACGAACACGCCACATTTTTAACCTTAAATCATGCACACACCTCTTTGTTTGGTGCGTTCGGTATGCTCGCACTAGGTATGATTTATTTTTGCTTGCGCTATGCTGCGGGCAACAACCATTGGAGCAATCGCTTGGGGGTCTGGGCTTTCTGGCTTTATAACGCTGGTTTAGGTTTGTGGATTGTATTAAATTTTTTACCAATTGGTATCATGCAACTTAATGCCGTTTATGAGCATGGTTTTGCTTATGCAAGAAGCCTAGCTTTTTACAACACGACATTATTCTGGCAATGGATGCGATTCCCAGGAGACATTTTATTTGCGCTAGGCGCGTTGCTAATGGCTTGGGATTTTATAATGAAGCTTAAACCCTTTTTCCCGCGCTTAACTCGGTCAAGGGTCGCTGAAAAATAAAATGGCCAATACTTTCAAAACAGGATTAGTTAAAAAACATTCAAGCAATTTTGCGCGTTCTGTCAAAGTTACAACGCCCCACGGTGAATTTGTAACGCCGTGTTTTATGCCGGTTGGCACGCGCGCGTTTGTGAATTTAATGTCACCCCAAGATTTAACCACGTCAGGCAGTCAAATTATTCTAGGCGGCAACACTTATCATATGCTCTGCTCGCCCGGTTTAGAAATAATTGAATCATTAGGCGGCATGCATAAAATGATGAATTGGAATAAACCCATGTTAACCGACAGCGGCGGTTTTCAAGTATTGAGTTTATCGAAAAATTCAGAGATTTGTAAAATTAAAGACGATGGCGCGCATTTTAAGCATCCTGTGACAGGAAAAATAGTTCGCATGACGCCACAAAGCTCTATTGAAGCACAAAAAATAATTGGCGCTGATATTATTATGGCGTTTGATCAATGCACGGCAGATGATATTACAGAAGCTGCTGCAAAAATCATTATGGATAAAACACATCGCTGGCTATTAGAATCCAAAGAGGTATTTGAGAAAAATACAAACTCAGCTTATGGCTTAAAACAAGCACTTTTTGGCATTATTCAAGGCAGCTGCTTTGAAAATCTGCGAAAGCAAAGTGCAGAATTCATTGTCAAAGCCAATTGCGACGGCATTGCGATCGGCGGTGAATCCGTTGGTTTTGATATGAAAAAAACTGCGGAAATTATTAATTGGATCCGCGATATTCTACCCGATGAAAAAGTAAGATATACAATGGGCGTTGGTTTGCATCCGCAAGATTTAATTGATGTCGTCGAATTAGGCATTGATATTTTTGATTGTGTCGCACCCACTCGCAACGCGCGCCACGGCACTTTGTATCACAGCTTTGCTGTGAAAAATAATGATTGGGTAAAATTAGAGAATTATTCTGAAGCTTCCGGAAAATTAATTATTAAAAAATCAATGTATGCCAAAGATGACAGGCCAATATTAGAAAATTGCACGTGCACAACGTGTAAAAATTATTCGCGTGGTTATTTGCATTTTTTATTCAAAAGCAATTCGCCTGCGTATCATGCGCTTGCCTGCACGCACAATATTCACGTCATGCATCAAACGTGTGATGTGATGAGAGAGCAAATTAACGCAGTCTCTGGATCATATTAAGCAGCGGTGATTGTTGCATTACAACTTTGTACAGAACAAAAAATTATCCGGAACCCTCGCAGTCTGCATCTTTAAGTAATTATTCAGCTCCACACAGCAATTAGCTAGAAAGTCCCCTCTCCCTTGTAATCAAGGGAGAGGGTCAGGGTGAGGGTTTCTTGAAAAGAAATCATAAAACACGAGGTTTCTTTTTCAAAATAATTTTGTAACATGTCTGTTATGAAAACAAAAGAAGAATTAATTCAGTTTTGCAAAGCGCTTCGTCAAAATAGTACTGACGTTGAAAAAATACTGTGGTATTTTTTGAGAAATAGAAATTTATTAAA
>JAHFRQ010000019.1 GCA_023266215.1 Gammaproteobacteria bacterium
AATATATTTTTCCATATATTTATATGGTTTTTAATAATATTAAAAACAGGCGGTTACTTTAAATGATTGTTCAATTTAGTCAATACCGTATTTTTAATCTTTCCCCTTCGCTCGCGCTCGGGTTCCGAAAGATTTAAAGCGCAGGGGTTCTGAAAAATATTTTTTAGGTATCAATCGATTTTTTCATCAAATCCGAAAGCAAGCGATGCAGCGTTTGTTTTAAATCACGGCGGTGAATAATCATATCGATTGCACCGTGTTGCAACAAAAATTCACTGCGCTGAAAACCTTCTGGCAAAGTTTGACGGATGGTTTGTTCAATCACGCGAGGTCCTGCAAATCCCATTAAGGCTTTAGGCTCTGCAACAATTAAATCACCGAGTGTTGCCAAGCTTGCTGATACACCGCCCATGGTCGGATCTGTTAGAACAGAAATAAAAGGCAGTTTTGATTTAGATAATTGCGCGAGTGCCATTGATGTTTTTGCCATTTGAAATAATGAAAACAAACCTTCTTGCATGCGCGCGCCCCCGCTCGTTGAAAAACAAACGAACGGACATTTGTGTTCAATCGCAGCTAATACGCCCGTTGCAAATCGCTCACCCACGGCCATGCTCATTGAACCGCCAATAAAATTAAATTCAAATGCAACAGCAATCACAGGTAGCCCATTTACTTTTCCATGTATGGCAACTAATGCTTCGGTTTCACCCGTTTCTTTTTGAGCGGCCGATAATCGATCTTTGTATTTTTTGGAATCGCGGAATTTTAATCGATCAACGGGTAAAATATTTTTAGCAAATTCAATCCGATTATCAGGATCTAAAAATTGATCCAAACGTTGGCGCGCAGAGAGCCTTAAATGATGATCGCACTTCGGGCAAACCAATAAATTGCGCTCTAGTTCAGCGCGATATAAAACGGCCTCGCATGACGGGCATTTATCCCACACGCCTTCTGGCACGCCCTTTTTAACAGCCGTTGAAATTTTCGGCAATAATCGTTTAAACCAGCTCATGTTTTTTCCTCGCTATCATTCAAGAACAGGGATTTAAAAAAAACGGCCCATAACTCGGTTGGGGCAATTCAAATTCGTCGGAATAATCGATCGACACTAAATATAAACCACATGGCGCGATCGTCACGCCCGCTGCTTTTCTGTCACGTGACTCTAATACTTCTTTTGCCCAGATTGATTTTTGAAAGCCATCACCAATCATAACCAATACGCCCAAAATATTTCTGACCATATGAAGCAGAAAAGCATTGGCTTTGAATTCAAATAGTATTAATTCATTTTGTTTGCGAATGGAAATATGATGCATGGTTCGCACCGCATGAGCAGCCTGACATCCTGAGCCGCGATAGGCGCTAAAATCATGTTCGCCTAATAAATATTTCGATGCTTCCTGCATGGCGTTAATATCAAGTGGCCTATAGTGCCAACCCACTGCTTTGCGCAAAATGCCAGGACGCATCGGATCATTTAGCATCACATAACGATAAGTTCTAGATCGCGCAGAAAAACGCGCGTGAAAATCGGCGGACACTTCTTTTGCCCATAATACTGAAATATCACCTGGCATATTACTATTCGATCCAAAAATCCAGGCATGCTCTGTGCGATCGGCATCCGTATCAAAGTGAACAACTTGATACGTTGCATGCACACCCGCATCCGTTCTGCCGGCACATGTGACTGCAATAGTTTGGTTGGCAACGCGCGAGAGCGCTTCTTCTAATGTTTGCTGAATTGACATCACATCATCTTGAAATTGCCAGCCATGATAGCGCGCGCCATCGTATCGTAGTCCTAACGCAATTCTTTTGATCATTTTATTTTCGCAAGCAACGTTTTGGCTTCATCGCGTTGCTCGTCATTTCCTTTGATAATTACTTTTTGAATCTCAACTTTAGCTTGTGCAAAATTCTCCATAGCGACATAAGCGCGCGCTAAATCTAAAATCGCAGGAATAGCTTCATTCGTTGACATAAAATTATACTCATCTTGGGTATCGTCTTGAGTATTATTTTTGATGTTATCTTGCGCTGCTGCGCCGGGTGTGTGGCGCAATTTAGATGCGGTAAAACCCAATGTAAATAATAAAGCTGCAAACAAAATAAAATTTAGATAAGCGATTGCACCTAATTGATCCAGCCAGACAAACCATTCTTTCCATAATTTCTGAGAAGAATGTGGCACCGCCGATGGCACGCGTTGTGTTTGCGATAACTGAGTTTCAGCTTGATGCAGCACATTCATTTCTTGACTTAATTCATTGATAACTTGATTTAAATTATTAAGCTGCGTGCTAATTTCATTGTTTTTGCTCGTTAAAGCTTCAATTCGCTGATCGGCTTGTTGCTGATACAGCAGTGCAGCTTGGTTTAATTGCGATAATTGCGCTTGTAAGCTGGTATCAATTCCAGCTGCATTGGGAGCGGGTGTTGTATTGACAACAGCAGGCGCTGCAACAGGCGCGGCATTTATAGCCGCTTGCGCTTGTGCAGGCGTTGCAGATTGATTGGGTTCTCCTGCGTGATACTCTTGTGTGACAGCAGGCCCTGTTGATATACCTGTTGATATACCCGCTGATATAGCAGACACATCAGCAAGCGAAAGGCTTACGCTTGCGCAGCCAGCCAATAAAATCAAACGCTGTAAAAACAATTTTTTCATCATGAAATACTCCTTATGCAAAAACAGCCGTCAGTATACCAAGGTAAATATATTGTGTCAGTTCTCATAATTAAGCTAGAATCATTATTAATTTCAACACAAAAGGACGATCTGGTGAAAAAAATCAAAATTGCCATGCTAAGCATTATTTTAATTGTCATTTTTGCGGCTATCGCTCTGTTTTATATTAAACCCATGTTATATAAACATAACTTACCTAAAGCAGTTCAGATTAATACTCAAAATCAACCGCTTCTGGGCAGTGCCAATGCAAAAATTCATTTTGTGGTATTTGAAGATTTAAAGTGCTCAAATTGCGCGCGATTTAATAATGAAGTCCTGCCAGAACTGAAAGAAAAATATATCGATAAGGGTTTGGCAAATTACACGATGATTAACGTGGCGTTTATTCCAGGTTCGATGTCTGCGGCCAATGCAGCACGTTGCGTTTATGCGCAAAATTCTGCTTTATTTTTTCCTTATGTTGATTATATTTATCATCATCAATTACCCGAAAATCAAGATTGGGCGAACGTGCCAACTTTGCTAAATTACGCGAGTAAAATCGAAGGTGTGGATTTGGTTAAATTGGGTGTTTGTATGTTAAAGGCTCCCTACGATGATTTTATTACCAATAATTTAAAGCAAGCATCGGCAATAATGAACGGCTCTGTCGCAACGCCCAGCTTATATGTCAATGGCATTTTGGTAAAAGAACTAACTCCCGCGGAAATTGATCAAGTGGTTGAAGCAGTGAAGTAAACGAGTAAATAATGAGTAAGTACGGATTATTTTTTGCTTGGCTTGTTGCATTAATCGCAATGCTCGCGACATTATTTGCCAGTGAAATCTTAAAATTGCCCGTGTGCGTTTTATGTTGGTATCAGCGAATCTGTATTTATCCTTTGGTAATTTTATTGGGTATGGCAGCTTTTCGTGATGATAAAAGTATGATTATCTATGCGCTGCCTTTTCCTGTTGTTGGCTTTTTATTTGCGCTGTATCAATATTGCGAACAAATGATTCCTAATTTTTCGCCCATTGCTTTTTGCACGCAAGCGGTACCGTGCAATATAACTCACTTTAAGTTATTGGGATTTATTACTTTTCCATTCTTAAGTATGCTGGCATGTTTGATGATATTTGTGTTTTTGCTAATTACAAGGCGAGCACCATAATCAGCGGCACCAACATCATCAATGCATTATCATCAATCCACTTTAAAACAGGCCATTCGCAAGCAATGGTAATCGGCGCAATGAGAAAAGCAATCCAAATAGATTCATGGTAATGAGCCATACAAAAAATCCAAATTAGCAAAGCAGCTAGTAATCCGATTAAAAATAAACCCACTGATTTTCCGATTTTAATTTTAAGCTCGCCCATCAATGGATCAACAATCGCGCAGCAAGCAACAATCGCAACAGCATAAGACGCTTTTGGTGCTAGCAATAAAACAAACCCAACTGAAATCATAGTCCATGCAAAAGACGAAACATGAGATTGCTCGTGTGATCGCTGCGCAAATAAAACAAGTTGAAATTTCAGTCTAAGTAACTCAGCTATCACAACAGCCAGCATGGCCAATATAATAATATGATGCGCAAAAGCAACGCTCGATGTAATTTTTAAAAACCAATGATAATAAATAAGCGGAATAAAAATAATGGCGACATGAATAAAGCGGCGCGAAATATGCCCGAACGCACCGCCTTTTGTTTCATAACTTGCTTGCATTTTCTGTCGGATAGCTCGCTTGCAATATTCTTAATGTGTTGTTCGCCAAATCAGTTAATCCCAAATGACGATAGGATTTAATCATAATAACCAACGCTGGAATCACTGATGGCGCGCCATTAAAATGTTTTACAATGTCGCTCGCGCGATTGGCCGCTGCAACATACGCTGCGCGGTCATAATAAAATTGCGCGGTATCTAATTCTTTTTTCGCAACCGTGTTACGGATATACCGCATGCGAACAATAGAATCTTGAATGTATGGACTTTGTGGGAAGCCAGTAATAAGTTCATTAAAATCGCTATATGCGCGTTTTAAGTTGGTTAAATCACGTGGCGCTTGGCTGACGCCTGCTTTTCTTTGCATCCACGAAAATCCACGCGTAAATGAAATCACGCCTTTCATATAATAAGCATAATCCGCGTATTTTCCTTGAGGATACAATCTTAAGTAACGATCCGCCGTTGCAAGCGCTTCATCGTTTTCGTCATTTTCATAATACGCATAGACCAAGCTAATCATGCCCTGCTCGGCATAAGCACCAAATGGATACAATGCATTTTGTGCTTCGAGCTCTTTTTCAGCGCGATTATAATGACCCTTTTTGAGATCTGTCATTGCTGTGTTGTACAATTGCTCTGATGTTTTGTTGTGATAGGCGGCATATGAGTCATGAATCGCTTGTCCGCCGCAACCTGTTAATAATGCAGAACCCGTTAATGCAACACAACCCAAAGCCAACAAAAGTTTTTTCATGCGTCTCATATCCTATTGTTCAGATTAAAAATTTCCACATTATACCTATTAAAAAATACGTACGTAAGCAGAATTTAATTATTCTCAAAAATAAAAATATTCTTGACATTTAATTCTATAGCCGCATAATTGCTCTACCTTAATCATAAACGAGAATGATTCTCATTAAAAGCTGGAGAAGAAAGTATGCCTTGTCACGGTCATTCGCATGGTGGTCACACCCCAAAAGCAGACAAGTGGACGAATATCGCCGCTGGCGGTGAATTCGTAGCAAGCTTAATTAGCGATGCTTACTGGCTAGGTAATTTATTTGATCTTGCGGCTGGTTTTTCAGCAGATGCAATTGGTTTATCTTATTATGGTATTGCCTCAGGTGTTACTATTGCCTTGCTATCAGCAGGTGGCAGCGCATACTGCCATCGTGGCGTAAACACAGTCCTTCAAGAATCAAATGAGCAAAACACAGACCCTCATGCTGAACCTTTAACACCAAGTCACAAGAATGCGCAAAACGGATACGGATCACTCAATGACCACCTGGTTACAAACAGCGACTCAGTCAGCACTCCGCCTAAAAAATTAAGTTGGATGCAAAAATTGGCGCTCGTGGGTGATTTTATTTCGCACACAGGCGATACCGCAGGACCCATTACTTTTGTAGTATGCTTAGCAACAAGAGACAGCATGTCGCTTGTTAATAAAATATTGGTACAATCTTCATCAAGCTTATTTGGCGCAGTATGCGCGGTGGCCAATGTCAGGGCTTGTAAAAATGCCATGCTCGAGAAAGCTGAGGGCGAAGAAGACTGCCGCCACTCACATTAAATTATGTCAAAACAAATTGTGCTACAGGATGTAATTTCAGCAGCGTTGAACAATCAGCGCTTAGACAGCGCGATCGCGCAATTATTTAAAGAATATTCGCGCAGTCAGCTGCAAGAATGGATTCAACAAGGTTTTGTTAAACTTGATAATAAAATTGTTTTAAAAAATAATCTGGCAGTAAAAGAAAACCAAACTGTTTTAATTGAAGCAACCCTTGCTGATACTGAACGTTTTGAAGCGCAATCTATTCCGCTTAATATTATTTATGAAGATGCGGATATTATTGTGATTAACAAACCAGTGGGATTAGTGGTTCATCCGGGCGCTGGCAATCCTGATCAAACATTGGTAAATGCATTATTACATTACGATTCAGCACTATCAGCTGTGCCGCGCGCGGGTATTATTCATCGTATTGATAAAGATACTTCTGGATTATTAGTCATTGCGAAAAATTTAATAGCGCATCACGCTTTAATTAAGCAAATGCAAAAACATGAAATCAATCGGCATTATCAAGCGCTGGTGCAAGGCAATTTAATTTCAGGCGGCACGATTGATGAACCGATCGGGAGACACCCAGCCCATCGCACCAAAATGGCCGTGCTGCAAAGCGGTCGAGAATCTATTACGCATTATCGTATTTTAGAGCGTTTTCACGCGCACACATTATTAGATATCGAATTAGAAACTGGCAGAACGCATCAAATCCGCGTGCATTTATCCCATAAACAATATCCCATTGTGGGTGATAAAACGTATTTAATGCGAACGCATCACTCAAAAGGCCTATCGCAAGAAGCGCAATTGGCTGTACATGCCTTTTCGCATCAAGCCTTGCATGCGTATAAATTATCGTTTAAACATCCAATTACAAAAGAATTATTGGAATTGACGGCGCCTCTGCCGCAAGATTTTTTAGAGCTGTTGATGATTTTAAGAAGAGACACTAATATAGAGCAATAACTCTTTCAGAACCCGAGCGCCAGCGAAGGGGAAACTCTGGAACATCACAAACCAAATCGCCCACGATCCATCTTGTTGCGATACATATCTTGCACTTTAATAATTGCTTTTACGCATTCTCCCAATCGACCTTGTTGCGCAGCTTTGGGTAATTTTTTTAAATCAAGATCGCTATTTTTATTAAGAACGGCTTCAATTGCATCAACAGCCTTTAATTTTTCAGTTGCGCTAAATCCAAATGCTTTTGTAAAAAATGTTGCAGTGCCATACCCTGTGCCAAATGGTGATACTTTGGTTCCATGGTATTCACGATTCACATTAGTTTCTCTCGATTTATATTCTGATTTTAAGCACGCAATAACTTGCTTGCTGTGCGCAATAATTTCATCTGGTTTAGGATTTTTTGATAATGGCTTCACATACGCATTTTGAAGTCCCAACGCTGCATCTGTATACTCATTAAAATGCAGCGCTCTTTTAATAGCAGGCGTTGCATTTAAATTTTCTTTTGTAATAGGTAATCCATCTTTTGCTAATCCCGCAGCTTGTATTGTCATTGCCGCAACATATCGACCGCAATTAATATCATCCAATGTATTTTGTGCTTTTAAACCAATATCACGCGGATCAAATAATTTGCTGGTAGTTTTATTATTATAGCTATCAGCGAATGTTTGATCAGCAGATTGCTCAACAACTCTTAGTCGAATGTGTCTAGTGCCTAATGCACGCACACGACCAGAACCCACTTCGGGGATAATGTGAATTATATTTTTACCTGGATTTTCTACTTTTAATTTTTCCACTAAAGCTTGAGTTTTTGTTATAAAATCTGATTTTGCAGTTTCATCATCTTCCTTATTTTTGGCAACCACAGATGCTGTGGGATGAAGAATAATTAAAGTATTATTTTCATCGCGAATAAGAAACTTTTTTTTATCTGCTTCCGCTGCTTCAGCTTTATCTTTCGAAGAAGGCGCATCCACTAGCGCAAAACCATTGTCAGAAACAGGTTCAGGTGTTGATTCAGGAACGCGAGCCTCAAAACTTTTTTCGCTCTTTGGTGAATCGGTTAAGTCAGTCGAGGAGTCGGATTGTTCGTCAGAGTTAAATGCGTATTCCGTATAGGACTTAAGCACGCTAGCTGCGCGAACAATTCCATTAAATTCTGAAGGAGTGTATTGCACTTGAGGTTTATTAACAAATGAATCGGCCATTTTTTTCTCCAATATATTTATATTGCTCTATTGGTTTAATTATAGACCATCATCCTTAAGAAAGTATGAAGCCTAAAAACGCCTAAAAACGCGGTTGCTATTGGTTTGAGTGAGCCGCGCGAGTAGTTTGCGCAGCAAACGAAACAAGCGGATAAGATCAATCCATGGCGCCCACGCTGCCGCATGGGCTTCGGTACTATTGGTGCTGGTAAACAACAAGTCAAAGGCCAGTTATTTTTTGGAACTAGTCCAACATCCCTTCGCCATCCAGGTCATTAGGAGTAGCTTTAGGGGTTCAGTGATCAGGAATGGTTTTACCCCAAACAAAATAGCTTGTTTGAAACCAATCAGCGCTTGTAGATGCAAAACACCGCAGATAAAAATAACGCTGACAGAAATTAAGCCCGCCATAAAAGTAGAAACAATATTTTTCGCAAAGCCTTTTTCCATTAACCAACCCGCGATAAAAGCTGCAGGTAAAAAGCCAATTAAATATCCTGCGGTTGTGCCCAATAAAATCGGCAATCCAAAAGTAAAGCCGGCAAATACCGGTAAACCTAACGCGCCTTCTAGTAAATAGAGCGTCACAATAGAAACGGCGCGTCGCGCCCCTAAAGCTAATCCCAACAAAGCCACGATCGTGCTTTGCAGTGTGAATGGCACAGGCTGCCAGGGAATTGAAATCTGAGATGCTAGCGCCAAAACAACGCTGCCCAATATAATCAGCAATAGATTCAGCAACACAGAATCACTGACTAAAAACCGGTTTTGATATCTCGCCGCAATTTGCATAACACACTCCTGGCTCATTAAACTTAAGGCATGCTTAGATTAACTATTTAAACAAATAGGGGCAAGTTTTTTCAATATTTTTATGCTAATATGCGACCCTATTGACGAATACGAGAGTGATTACATGAAAAAAATCATAGCACTTTTTGCCATTGTGATTGGATTGACCTACTGCAGCATGAGTTTTGCTTCTGTCATCATTGAAACTGCGCATAATTTCTCAGCCGTCAAAAATTTAATTCTAAACGACAAGGACCCGCAGCATACTTTATTAGCGTTAGATGACGATGATACGCTGACCATGATGCCCTGCCCCTCCAAAACCCATTGCCAATACTTGGGTGGTCCCGCTTGGTTTACTTGGCAATCTGGTTTGCCTGCCGGTAATTCTGATCGTATTTATAGTAACTTTAACCAATTATTAGATATTAATAATATTATTTTTGGATTAAGCAGCATGCCAGTTGTTGAATCCGACATTCCGGCTATTTTGCAAACAGCGCATGATTTAAAAATGCCGATGGTCGTGACTTCGGCGCGTGGTTATCAAATGATTGCAGCAACTGAAAAGCAATTTTCAGAAGATAATATTTTAAATGTCATTGAAAACAGCGCCGTCAAAACAGCTAAAAATAAAATTAGCTATGCGGGCAATTATATTCCAGAAGGCGCAACACGTCCTGTTGCGTATGAAAATGGTATTTTATATTTGGCCGGTCAAAACAAAGGCTTAATGCTAGAAGATTTTTTAGCAAAAACGGGACAAACTAACAATATTCATGAAATTATTTTCGTCGATGACGCGACGAAAAATGTATCTGATGTTGCCAATGCGTTTGCAAATAATAGTGCAATAGATGTGATTAGCGTACATTATGCTTATTTAGAAAAACACAAGGCGGATTTTTTAACAGGGAAAGATTCGAAAAAATTACAAGCAGCGGCCAATGCACAATGGTTTGGCATATTAAGAGCGCTGAAAGAAAACTTGCCTGGATTATCTATTTAGAATTATCTATTTAGGATTATGTATTTAAATGTCACAGCTTAATACGGAAATACAAAAACGCCGCACATTTGCGATTATTTCGCATCCGGATGCTGGCAAAACAACGATGACAGAACAAGTGTTGCTGCTGTGCGGCGCCATTCAAATGGCAGGCACCATTAAAGGCAAAAAGGCATCGCGTCACGCGACATCTGATTGGATGGAAATGGAAAAACAACGCGGTATCTCTGTCACTACCTCCGTCATGCAATTTATATATGCCAATCATTTAATTAATTTACTAGATACACCAGGTCACGCTGATTTTACTGAAGATACCTATCGTACTTTAACGGCCGTTGATTCTGCCTTAATGGTCATTGATGCAGCCAAAGGCGTTGAGCCCAGAACCATTAAGTTAATGGAAGTCTGTCGCATGAGGCACACGCCGATCATGACATTTATTAATAAAATGGATCGCGAAACACGGGATCCCTTGGATTTGCTCAGCGACATTGAAAATACATTAAGAATAAAATGCACGCCGATCACCTGGCCCATCGGCATGGGCAAAAGATTTAAAGGCGTTTATCATATTATTAATGATCAAATTATTGTTTATGATTCGAAATTAAAACATGACACCGCTATTCAAACCATTATTCAAGGCTTACATAATCCAGAATTGGATAAATTAATTGGAGAATCCGACGCGCAAATTTTCCGCGATGAAATAGAGTTATTAAAAGGCGCAAGCGATGTTTTTTCATTAGAAAATTACTTAGCCGGAAAAATTACGCCCGTTTTTTTTGGCTCTGCCATTAATACATTTGGCGTGCGCGAATTATTGGATTACTTTGTGCAATATGCGCCAGCACCGCAACCACGTGAAACGAATTTAAGAAAAATTAATCCCGACGAAGAAAAATTCAGTGGGTTTGTTTTTAAAATTCAAGCTAACATGGATCCGGCTCACCGCGATCGCGTTGCGTTTATGCGTGTTGTCTCAGGACATTTTGAGCCGGGCATTAAAACATTTCAATCACGCTTAGATAAAATTATTCAGATTAATCAAGCGCTCACTTTTATGGCGGGCGAGCGCGAACAAGCAGAACACGCTTGGCCGGGCGATATTATCGGTATTCACAATCACGGAACTATTCAAATTGGTGATACATTTACCGCCAATGAAAAGTGCCAGTTTTTAGGGATTCCTAATTTTGCGCCAGAATTATTTAGACTGGTTCGATTAAAAGATCCTTTAAAACAAAAAGCGTTACTCAAAGGTTTAATGCAATTATCAGAAGAAGGTGCAACGCAAATTTTTCGCCCCATTCATTCAAACGATATTATTTTGGGCGCCATTGGCATATTACAATTTGATGTGGTGGCTTATAGATTGCAATTTGAATATAACGTTCAATGTGCTTATGAAAGCACAGATACTATTACCGCACGTTGGATTACCTGTGATGATAAAACGAAATTAGAGAATTTCAAATCTGAGTGTCAGCGTTATTTATCCTATGATAATGCGGGTTTATTAGCTTATTTAGCGCCTTCGCGTGTAAATCTAGAAATCACAATGGAACGCTGGAAAGATATCAAATTTCACAATACGAGAGAACATGCGCATCTCTAATAACTTAAGATTTAAAATAATTCTGCAGTCTTCGATCCAGCTCAGGATTTATTGGTGACTTCACTTTATCTAATATTTCAATAGCGCCTGCTCGGTTATTGCAAACGAGCGCAATATCACACCCTGCTTCTAACGCCAAATGCGCGCGATCTACATAGCTGCCAAATTGCGCGGCGCCTTGCATGGTTAAATCATCACAGACAATCAATCCGTCAAATTTTAATTGTTTACGCAAAACAGTTTTCAACCAAAAACGCGAAAATCCTGCGGGCATTGAATCACATTTTGGATACACAACGTGTGCTGGCATGATGGCTTCTAATTTATTAGGATTAATTAAATATTCAAATGGCTTTAAATCATTCTCAGCAATAGTTTTAAAATCACGATCATCAATAGGCAAATCAAAATGAGAATCCGTTGTCACAAATCCATGGCCTGGAAAATGTTTTCCGATCGCAGGCATGTTGCATTCGTGCAATACATCAATATAAATTTCACCTACTGTTGAAACTAATTTTTTATCACCAAAACTACGATGACCAATGACTTCGTTATTATTATAATTAATATCCAGCACAGGCACTAAGCTTGCATAAACACCCACTGCGCGCAGCTCTGAAACCATTATTTGAATTGTTTTTTTTAAATCTTCACGCATTTTTTGGGGATTCAGTTGATATTGTTCACTCCAATAATGCATCGATGGTAACTCTGTAAATCCTTCGCGAAATCGTTGTACGCGTCCGCCTTCTTGATCAACCGTAATAATTAAATCAGCAGAAAGTTGTTTAATTTGATTGGTGAGATCTTTTAATTGCTGAATAGATTCAAAATTGCGAGAAAATAAAATAACGCCAGATATGCTCGGATGCAATAAAATCTCGCGATCTTCGCTATCAAGAGAAAATCCTGCAATATCAGTCCATAAAAAACTATTTTGATAACTCATGCTGACATCCCTGTTGTTATTTTGACTGGACTATTATTAGCAGCCCAAAAAGTATCCTTGCGAGGCGTTAAAAAAAGCGAAGATAGCGGCGACGCTAGCGCGCTTAATGGCGGGGTTTGCGGAGCCGTTGGCGGGGTTCTCGAGCCAGATGATGACAGGAAGCTATCATCATCCACAGCTGCCTGAGTAGGTTTTTCAGTATGGCGTTCTTTCCGAGCAGTTAAAAGTCGATTTAACTCTTCCCTGAGTCGAGTCTCTTTTGCAGTATCTTCAATGTCTGAAAACGCACGCGGAAAAGCCAATGAGAATTTATGAAATAAAAGCCAAAATGCTTTTGATAATGCTTCGTCAAAATGTTCGGTGCACTTAAAAGAAGTAAGCAGCATGTCTTGTAATAATGTAATAGAAATATCATCCAGCCTGAGCTTCTCTTGCAGTGTTGCCGTACTAAAAATTTCTCTCTCATCTCCCATCAAGTCACTTAAAGTGGCCTCAGATTTAGAAAATAAATCAGGGTGAATATAAAAATACAAAATATATTTCAGCCTTTCTAAATCCGACCCATCTATTTTATTTATTAATGCTGTAATTATTTTTTTGCGCGTATCACATAATTTTTCTTTAAGTGAATGATTATTCTTAGCAAAACAACAGTAAGTAATATAAAGCAGCTTTACTTCTGATAAGTTACCCTTTTCGATGGACTGATCAATCATTCCAGAGAGCAATGGAAATGCAATATTTTTTGTTTTTGAATCCCGACAAAGCTTTGCTGTCAGAGTCTCAATTACACGCAATCCTTCAGGCGACATTGTCAATGACGTATTATTATATGGCATCAATCTTGCCTGAATATATTGCTCTAGACCCAGATGAAGATTTTCCTGCCATCGATTCATGATAGCATCGCCATCTTTAAAGCAGGAAAGTTTTTTTTCAAATTCCATCGCAATCGAATCGATATTAGCGGCCTTAAAAGAATAAGCCTGAGCGGTCTTTTTTATTAAGATGTCAGAGATACAACTAATCAGTTTTGAAGATAAATCTTCCTGTAATTTGTCCGATAAATTATCTGTTCGCGCGCTTTCAATTACGTTACGCATCACCTTTTCTTCAATAAAGAAGGTGTCAAAATAGCCAAATGGGCAGTCAAATATTTTTTTAATATAAGCCAAACGAATATCCGTATCGTTTGATAACAAAAAAGTTGGCAGTAGCGCTAATAATTCATTCATATTTTCGTAATTTTGGTAATCTAGGCAAGCTAAGCGCTTTACAGCAATATCAATCATAAGCTTATCAATTGATTTTTTTAAATCACATGACACCTGATCTTTTTGGGCACAAAAATACTGCTGCATTGCAGAAAGCTTGGTCATCTGAGGATATGCGGTTTTACCATCCCATTTTAGCGCTACATTATTCAATTCATTAAGAATCTTTTTCGAATGGGTCCGATCTAAATCTCGAACCAATAGCCATTGAAACAATGCATCGTGATTAGTGATTGGCGCAGCTAATGGATTTGAAATGCTGTTTAGAAAATAGTTTTTCACTCCAGCGATTTTTTCACGAGTTAAAATAGATGTATCGAGCATCAAAGGCTCAAGATAGATTTTTGTAATTTCTTCTGGTATATTTTTTGAAATTTCAGTAGTATTTCCTGCGCTATTTCCTGAAATAATTTTTACCAATAATTCAATTTTATCTTTTTCATCAGGATTAGCATAACTGCAACAAAATTCGGCTAATTTAAAAAAATCTTCTGATAATTGATTGTAGAGATGAGAAGCAGGAATAACACGAATAATATATTTAGCGCTCGTTGACATAATATCAGACAGAAAATATTCTAGAGCAGGAATTTTATTGTTTAATTTCAATTTTTTAAAAATCATCTGGTGTTCTGAATATGAAAGCGCACTCGCATAGAAACGCTTATTTTTATTTGTCTCAAAATCTTCTTTAATTTTATTTGAAACGGTTGTTTTTGTTTTTTGGGTTATTGGTAATATATAAGTTTGTTGAATTTTCGAAATATTACTTTTTGTATCGCTAATAATAGCCAGTAGTTTTTTTCTATCCGATCCAAAACCAAATCTTGGTCTTGCTTTTTCAAGCTTTTTATCAATAAATTTTATTTTTATGTTTATGCTCTCTAATGATAAATTAAAATCATTCGGCAAGCTGCTTTTTCCTAATTCTGCAAGTGGCTTGCTGTGAATTGCCTCACTTATTTTTTTAAACATCTCAATTTCAATATTTAATAAAAACAATTCACCTGAAATAGCGTTAAATAAATCAACACATTTATTTTTCCAATTGGTAAAAGGCCCCCAATTCCACGTGCTGAATTTAAAAAATGAAAATTTTTCTTTTTGGATAGGAATAAAATCTAGGTTTATTATTGGAGACAAGATTGGAGTCGGCAATGTACTTAATGCGGCTTTATAAATTTCTTTATTTGCAAAACCATGGGCTGCGATATGCTCTTTAAACAGCGTCAAAGTAGTTTTATATTCCCAATGGTTATCCGTTAAATTATTTTTCTCTCTAATTCTATTAAGAGTATCAATATATTTTTCTTTAATAGATTGTGTTGTACCCGCCTCATTTGAACGCAATTTTGCCTGCAAATTATTTTGTGGTAATTTTTCTGAGCCTGTTTTTTGAGCCAAAAAATCAACTGGGTAGGCTGAATATCCAGCTTGATTTAAAGCATGCTGAATATGCCAAGCCATCATGAAAGCAATTTTTTGCTGACAATGCTTGACTGCTTCCAATATTGCTTGATCACGTAGAATATTTTCGAGTATTTCTCTTAATGTGCGAAGCCATTCTGATATTATCGCAAGATCGGCTGCAGAACAAACTGATAATATCTCAGATGAATTTTCTTGTGGATTTTGTTGAAGAAATTCGGCGCGATTAATATGAATCTGTAATGCTGCGCCGTATTGTTCTGTATTTTTTGAAAACATCGCAAGATCTCCACTCTGTAGTGTCTCGGGCAGCGTGGTATCAACTGGATCAAGTGATCTATGTTTTGCTAAAAAAAATGGTATGGATTGAATGGATTGAATGAATTGAATTAAATTTGAAATTAAATCCGAATCGGCGGAATTAGGTAATAAATCATTAGGTAATAAACTATATGGACGAAGTAGATCTTGAAGTTCTCTTTCTTTTACCTTCTGCATGTTTTCTACTGCCCGCATAGAACAACCCCATTGCTTGATTGAAGTACATCCTTGATTTCATCAAAGCTTTACCGTCCTATGGTTAAGCGTCCATTAAAAACACATGACTGTGCAACGCCAAAATATACGCCGAAAAATTTTGTTTTCAAGTGGTTATTGCAGGCGATGATAATTTAATCACGTCTCTTTTGAAGATTAAACGGTAACTGACTGATATTACTTTTATTTTCTGTTCCTTCTTTGATTTTCGCAACGCCTTCTTTGCTCACTTCATCAATGCGAATAATAGAATGCATAGGAATATACGAGCGTTTAACGCCTTTAAATTCAGCGCGCAGCTTTTCTTCAGATGGATCGATAACAATCCCGGATTTCGTGTCTTGAAAAATAAGTTCTTCAATCTCGATAAAACCCATCAAGCTTTCTTCTGATAGATATTTTGAATAAATCTCGTAAAGCTTGTCGTTTTGATAAAAAATAATCCGATAAATAATCGGGTGTTCTTTCTCTGTCAAAATAGTACCCTCAGTGTTCACCAATTTCTTTCAAATAGTCGATTTCTTCTTTCGTCGATTCCCGCCCTAGCGCAATATTGCGCTGCGGAAACCGGCCAAATCGCTGTATGACCGAATAGTGATGATTTGCGAACTTTAAAAAGCTATCGAAGATAACACGAGTCTCGGAAAATGCCAAATCCACGAGTGCGCGATAGGCCCTAACAGATTGCTCTTGATAACCCATTTTTTCAGAATGTAGCAATGGAAAGTAGTAAAAAACGCGCTCAATCAAGCTCAAAGAATGATCGGCTTCGTGACGCATGCCCTTTAAACAAATAGATAGCGCTTTGTCATCTTGATCAAAGGCTTTGGGAATGCCGCGGAAAATATGGCGCGCAAACTGATCCAGCAAAATAATCATCGCCAGCTGGCCATGTGGGCTCGATTCCCAATCCGCAAGCCTTCCTTCGATTGCCTCGTCCAACAGGCCGCTAAAGCGGGTTTTAATGCCCGCATCAATCTCTTTGTCTTCCCCAAACCAAACGCGAGCTCGGTGTTCTGAGGGGACAATGGTTTCTTCGACATGCCCAAACCAATACTTTAAGACCGCTTCATAAGGTGCTGGTGCTGTCGCTATATTTGTCATTAATAAAATTCCCTGTGTTTATGCGCCATCTTCTTGTATATAAACACAATCTCCCACTTTGACGCAATCAAATAGCGCGATCATATCTTGGTTGCGCATGCGGATACAACCGTGGGAGCGAGGTATTCCGATATTTTTTTCGTCATGAGTGCCGTGGATGTAAATAAACCGCTGAAAAGTATCAACATCCCCCACTCTATTTTGATTTTTTTCAAGGCCGGAGAGCCACAAAATACGGGTTAAAATCCAATCCCGATCAGGGAATTGTTTTGCAAGCTCAGGGTTATAAATTTCGCCTGTAGGCCTGCGCGCTTTAAAAACAGTATTGATTGGCAGGCCCGCGCCAATTTTTGCGCGGATAATATGTTTTCCGCGCGGTGTTTGAAAACTATTTTTTTTCTCGCCACAGCCTTTTGCAGCTGATGAGATAGAATAAATTTTAATAATATTATTTTTGGAATCCAATAGACTGAGTGATTGCTTGGGGATATTGATTAGAATTAGCATGTGAAAATCTCGCAACGTTACTACAGTGTATTCTACGCTTGAAAAAAAATTATGGAAACACGAGGTTTCTTTTTCTTTTTGCAAGAGTATACTCGCCGCGGATATTAATTTTGAGGAGCTTTCATGAGCGATACCCAATCATTTTATTTAGATGAATCAGGAGATTTAGGCTTTAAATTTGAGAACCAAGGAACGCCACGTTACTTTGTAATCACAATATTGGCTTGCAAAAGCAAATCTACGATTGATCAATTTAAAAATGCCGTTAGAAAAACATTGAAAAACAAAGTTAATCCAAAGGTAGCTGGCTCAAGAGAATTCAAAGGCACTCACACAGAATTAACGGCAAAGAAATATTTTTACCGGCAAATAGAAAGCTTAAATGATTGGCATGTTTATGGAATTGTTTTAGATAAATATAAATACAAAAATAAAATTAAAATACTGCCTCGTGAAAGTGAAATTTACAACTATCTTTCTAAAACACTATTGATGAAAATTGATTTATCTGATATTAAGTCAAGATTTCTGCTGGTCGCCGATAAAAGAAATCAACGTGAAGCCAGTGGATTTACTAAATATATTTCCAGTTACCTTGATGGAATATTACCAAAAAATTTTTTATACAGCGTAATTCATGAGGATTCGCACAAAGATCCACTTTTACAGTCTGTAGATTTATTTTGCTGGGGAATACGCAAGTATTATGAACATCAAGACAAAACCTGGTTTTCATTGTATGAAAATAGACTGACTTTAATTGAAGCTGATGATATATTGAGACAAAAAAAAGACGGTCCCTGAAGCGTGTGGTTCCTACCTTCGAATCCAATCTATGAAAGGAATCCAGTAAGCACGCAGCAGGTCTTACCCGTCTACAGAGCAATTATAATCAATCGAAAAAAAAGGTCAAGGGGTATTTACAAAATTCTACAAATTAGCATAACAACCTCAATATATTAAGATCCGCGCTATTCGGCTCCATAACCGTTACATTATCCCAACTGCGCAGCCAAGTTAATTGGCGTTTGGCTAATTGGCGTGTTGCAGCAATTGCCTTTTGTCGCATGGTTTCAAAATCAGTTTTGCCATCTAAATATTCCCAAACTTGTCGATAACCTACCATGCGCATCGCTGTCATATCAGCCTGTAAATCAGCTCTATCATGCAATTTTTTAACCTCATCAATCAATCCTGCTGCCAGCATTTTATCAAATCGTTGTTCAATGCGAGTATGCAGCCACGCGCGATCTTCTGGAATTAACGCAATTAATTTAATATTAAAATTATTGATATAAGCATTGTGTGGCGCTGCATGGAATGATGAAATAGGTTTTCCGGTTAGTAAATAAACTTCTAATGCGCGCTGAATTCGCTGCGGGTCTTGTGGTTTTATTTTTGATGCTGCTATCGGATCTATTTTTTGTAGTCGCTCATATAATTTTTCCAAACCCAGTTCTTTTATTTCTTGATCTAATGTTTTTCGAATATTTTTATCGGCCAGAGGCAATTCCGCTAAGCCGTATAATAATTTGTGAAAATACAGCATTGTGCCACCCACTAACAACGGCGTATGATTTTTTGCAATAATTTCTTTTATTTTTATCTCTGCGTCTTTACAAAACTCTCCCGTTGAATAAGACTCAGTGGGATCAATTAAATTAATCAGATGGTGCGGCGCCTTTTGTAATTCGGCAGCCGTTGGTTTTCCCGTGCCAATATCCATGGTTTTATACACCATAGCAGAATCCACACTGATGATTTCAGCGGGCATTTTCTCAACGAGCGAAATCGCCAAATCCGTTTTACCTGACGCCGTTGGACCCATGATGCAAATAATTGTGTTTTTCATGATCGCTAAGTTCTCAGATTTAGGTATAATCGTCAATAAATTAATCAAAAGAGTGGGTTATGACTAACTACATTGCTAAGTTTCCTGATAAAAACGGTCTCATTGATTGGTCAGACACTGAAAATAAGACCTGGGAAAAGCTTATTGTGCGACAAACAGAGGTTGTGCAAAATCGAGCTTGTGATGAATTTATCGCGGGATTGGCGGAATTAAATTTATCGATTAAATCTGTTCCGCAATTATCCGATGTAAATAAAGTGTTTAAAAAAACAGGTTGGAAAATGGTGCCGGTCACAGGTACGGTGCAAATTAGCGAATTCTTTACGATGCTTAAAAACAGGGAATTTCCGGTTGCCAATTTTATTCGCATTCCAGAAGAATTAGATTATCTACAACAACCTGATATTTTTCATGAATTATTTGGTCACGGGCCATTATTATTAAATCAACACTATGCGGATTTTATGCAATGGTATGGCAGCATGGCATTAACATTTACACCTAAAAAAAGAAAAATTTTAAGTCGACTATTTTGGTACACAATTGAATTTGGATTATTAAAAACAGCCAAAGGCCTTCGAATTTTAGGCGGCGGCATATTATCATCGTTTGAAGAAACGATATTCTGCCTTGAATCTGCAAAGCCCAAAAGACACCCATTTGAATTAGTCACAGTGCTAAAAACAGATTACGATTATCAAAGTATTCAGCCTAATTATTTTATTTTAGATAATTTTGAAAAATTATTTGAACTTCAAAATGATAAACTACTATTAAAATTAATTGATATTAATGATGAGGATATTCAGGAAACGTTTATTAATTGCTGATTAATCTCACCCAGTCCGCCGGACCTCTTCTTCAGCTAATACTGGACAGAATCCCTCATTATGCTATAATTTATATGTCCATTGTTGGTTACAGGAAAATAATGAAAGTAAAATTCGAAAAAAGCATTACATTCAATGTGTTAAGGAGAATTCAAACCTTAAGGAGTGACGTCATTTTACGCTCAGACATTAAGAATATTGCTGCGCCACGACAAATAACTCGCGCCTTAAATAGGCTGACTCAAATGGAATTTCTAGTAAAACTAGGTTATGGTGTATATGCAAAATTAGCCAAATCAGAAATTGCTAAAACAACCTATCTTATAAATGGCCCACTTCCAACAATGCGCGCGGCATTAACACGATTGAATATTCGCTGGGAAGCATCCAATGAAGAGCGTGATTATCAAGCAGGAAAATCAACACAAATTCCGATTGATCCTTCAACGAAATTAAAAGACCGCTTTCGTCGCGAACTGAAATATAAAAATATGGAATTAAAACGTGCATAACCCAATCAATCAATCACAATTAAAAGAGATGATTTCTGTTACTGCTGAAAATTTAAATATTAAGCATCCGTCAATTATAGAAAAAGATTATTATGTTACACAGCTTATTCATGTCTTTTCTAAAATTGAAAGCGATTTTTTTCGATTAACATTTTCTGGCGGGACCTGCTTAGCAAAGGCTCATAAAATAGTGAAACGTATGTCAGAAGATATTGATTTTAAAATTCAAATAAAAAATGATGATACCAAATTTAGTAAAAATCAACTGCTAAAAGAATTGAAAAAATTTCGATCTCAAATTACATCTGCCCTTTCACTGCCCGGTCTAACGGTCGGCAATACATCCGTGCGAAATGAAGGGCGATATTCCCACGTGGAATTAACTTACCCCGCTTTATTTGCAACAAATGAAACGTTAAGGCCTCATCTTTTGCTTGAATTTACATTATCTGATGTGCGGCTTTCAACTAAAAATGAATCCATCAAAACACTCATCGAGGATAGCCTAAATATTGAAATATCCGAAGCAATATCTATTAATTGCGTATCAGTTGTTGAGACTGCGATTGAAAAGTGGGTTGCATTAACTCGAAGAATTGGCGCAATTGAACGACAATATTATCCTGATGATCCGACAATGATAAGGCATCTTTATGATCTTAATGCAATAGAACGCGCCGGAAAAATCAGCGCTCAATTTTTTGATCTTTCAAGAGTTATTATTAATCAGGATGCAGCTCAATTTAAAAACCAATACCCAGAATATTTCATTAATTCAAGCGCCGAAATTCAAAAATCACTGACGATTCTCAGAAACAAAAAATTATGGGAAGAAAGATATCAAACATTTGTTGATGTGATGGTTTACGACAAGTCGGCAATACCCGTATATGATAATGCGATGCAATTACTAGAAACGCTAAGTAAAAAAATTATTAAAAATTTATAGGCCACAAGGAGAACACTATGACCGAACACTGCGAAAGCTGCCACATTGGCATGCCCACTTTATCGGATGCTGAAATTAAAAAACAATTGTCAGAATTACTGGGCTGGTCTCATGATGCAAATAACAAATTAATTCAAAAAACATATGAATTTAAGGGTTATTATCAAGTCATGGCATTCGTCAATGCCATTGCTTGGATGGCGCATCAAGAAAAGCACCATCCCGATTTGCATGTCAGCTACAATAAAGTCATCGTTCAATACCAAACGCATGAAGCCTCCGGCGTGACCAAAAACGATATTATTTGCGCAAAATTAGTTGAAAAGCTGATGTGATTTTATCAAGCGCGAGTATCAAAAATGAGAAATGATAGGCCCATTATTCTGGCTGACCTTGAAGCGATCTTTTATAGATCTTCAACTGATACGCCAGGAAAGTGCGATATTGCATTGTCTCTTGATTTTGATAGATTGATTAATGAAGTAATTGGGCTTCTGCCAGAAAATAAAGAAATACATCTTGTTTTATTTTCAAAACAATCAATGACCGAAGAAAAAATAACAATGCACAATAAATCATATTTTTTAAATGATGTCATCGGATTTTTAAAAAGCAAGAAATTTAATAACCCTATTCAAGTAGGTTGCTTTTTAAAAACGCTTTCCACTACTACTTTTGATTTTTCTGATTTTTCTGATTTTTCTGCATATCAACACAATATTAATTTTACTGAAACAGAATTAAAGACAGAATTAAAGCAGGCGCTGGTCATTTCAGACAATCATGAAATATTAGAAAAAGCATTAAATATGGCGCATAAAACTGTTTTTATTTCAGAAAAAATAGTCAATCCGGGTGAGTTGTTTCTTATTCATCATCACCCCGTAAAAAATTTTATTAGAAAAAACTGTAATAGTACCCACCAAGTTCTTTTGTCTATTGATTTTGACAATACATTGGCACTAAGGAATTATCGTGAAAACCCAGCCATTATTGAATTAATTAAGCAATATACCCATTTAAAAAATATTGCTGGATTTGAATTAAAGCTTATTATAACAACAGCCCGAAGTTTAGGCAAAGAAAAAATCCTTCCAAATGGATGTCTTTTCTCTATTAAAAATTTTATGGATAAATTTCATGGAATACTTCCTTTGAATTATGACGACACTATTTTTTTAGGTTATCTTCCAGAATCATTGCCTGAGCCAGTATGGGGGCAAGCGAAAGCATTCGCATTACTTGAAAGGCTGATCAATAATTCATGCCTTCACATTATTCATGTTGATGATGCGCCTGAAGAGAAAAAATTTTTTGATTTTCTAAAGGAATATGCGGAGGGAAAACGGGGCTTAGCTAATGTTATCGCTGCCATTGGGGGTTTTAGCTACCCCATCAATTCTGGCGAGCGTGAAAAAACAATAGCACTGTTTCTGAGCACGCCAATGGAAGTGATGTTTGATGCGATAAATAGGCTTCACTTTATTCAGGTATGCCTAGAGCAACCAGTGCATCAATCAATGATCGAGTATTCTCATGACATTGAAGAATGGACAAAGCCGTTTACGCCGCTCGCATTACAACTTTCCGGGAGATCAAGCCCTGGTTTTTTTGAATTACCCCAGGAATATGAGCCTGTCAAACTAGATGGCCCAAAAGATACCGATCAATCATGCGCTGCGTCTGTTTTGCCGGTAAATAAATAATCTTTTAATTCTTTATCGAATCGCGGATCGTGCATGCGAATCCACTCAAGCACCATTGCAGCATGCTCTTTTTCTTCATCGCGATTGTGCGCAAGAATTTTAGCAAGCGCTGGATCTTTGCAAGCATCAACGCGTTGATTGTACCAATCGACGGCTTCCAATTCTTCCATCAATGACTCAATCGCGCGATGCATATCGCGTGTTTCGTCTGACAATTCATTGATCGGCTCATGATATCCTTCGTGTGACATAAACTATTCCCTTTTGATTTTCTAAAGTTCATATATAATAGCGGGAACACACTCACCAAGGAAGGCTGACATGAAAATCAAACATATTATTTCAACTGGCTTATTATCTGCAACACTGCTCTTAGCGGCCTGCGGCACAACACAAAACTATCAAGCTGCCCTTAACTCTTGGGAAGGCGCGCCCGCAACTGTTTTAGTTGAACACTGGGGCGAACCTAATCAAACCCAAAAGCTTGCCAACGGAAACCATGTTTATATTTATGAATTTGCTTCACAAGGCACGTATCCTGCCGCTGTGACACCCGGCGTCACTGCCGTTCAAACAGCCAATAGTAATAAAATAGTGATTAATCAAACACCCACTGCAGCGACTGGCTCATCGCTATTCCAATGCACGACTTATTTTGAGATTAATTCGAAGGGCCGCATCATCAACGCAGAATCCCGCGGCAACGACTGTGTTGCAACCAAAGGTGCCGCACAAAGGAAGATGTATTGGAGATAATATTTTGCCAGGCTTGCCTTCGCAGCTAATCCCCCGCCGCTAGCAATTCTGTATTGCCGCCCATCGCAGTAGTATTAATAGTGACGGTTGTTTCATGGCATAGACGCAATAAATAATGTGGTCCACCTGCTTTAGGGCCTGTACCAGATAAATTACAACCACCGAAAGGCTGCACGCCAACCACAGCACCGGTCATACTTCTATTAATATAAATATTTCCCGTTTTAATTTTGCTGATTATTGCATCCATTGTTTGATTAATTCGACTTTGAATACCAAATGTTAAACCAAAACCTAAATTATTAATTTGATCGACCACCTGATCTAAATTTTTTCGCTCAAAGCGAACAATATGCAACACAGGTCCAAAAATTTCTTTGGTTAAAACAGATAATTCTGGCAATTCAAATGCAATCGGTGCAATAAAAGAGCCTGCGTTGCTTTCTGAAAACAAAGGCATTTGCGCAATCAATTTTGCTTTTAAATGCATCTCATCAATATGTGCTTGCAACATTTTTTGCGCAGCTGAATCAATCACAGGGCCAATATCGGTTGATAAATACGCAGAATTATTCACATTCCACGTTTGCATTGCGCCTTGTAACATATGCGTAAATTCATCAGCAATGTCATTTTGAATAAATAATATTCGAAGAGCTGAACAACGCTGACCTGCGCTACCAAAAGCTGAGATCATCGCATCCATCACTACCTGCTCTAATAATGCTGATGAGTCAACAATCATCGCATTCATACCGCCTGTTTCTGCAATAAAAGGCACAATCGCACCGATTCTCGCAGCCAAGCTGCGTTCAATATTTTTAGCCGTATCAGTTGATCCGGTAAATAAAACGCCAGATACTTTTTCAGATTCAATTAAAGCTTGACCCACAACACTGCCAGAACCCGGCAATAATTGTAAAACCGATTTTGAAACACCTGCTTCATAAAATAAACTAATTGCTTTTGCTGCAATGAGTGGCGTTTGC
Source organism: Gammaproteobacteria bacterium (assembly GCA_023266215.1). Taxonomy (GTDB): domain Bacteria; phylum Pseudomonadota; class Gammaproteobacteria; order Coxiellales; family Coxiellaceae; genus JAHFRQ01. The sequence goes on from JAHFRQ010000019.1 coordinate 25,001, forward strand.
GCTGCCGGTTTTGCAATAACACAGTTACCTGAAACCAAACTCGCTGCAACTTGTCCCACAAAAATTGCCAATGGAAAATTCCACGGACTGATACAGGCAATAATACCGCGGCCGTGCATATATAAAATATTAGACTCGCCAGTCGGGCCGATTAATTTTTCAGGCGTTAATGTTTCACGCGCCATCACAGCATAGTATCGGCAAAAATCAACTGCTTCGCGAATCTCTGCGATCGCATCCAATAAATTTTTTCCTGCTTCGCGAATTAATAACACCATGAACTCTGCTTGGTTGCTTTCAATTAAATCAGCTGTTTTCTCGAGTAATAATGCCCTTTGATCAGCGCCTAATAAATCCCATTGTGAATGCGCATTTTCTGCATTAATTAATGCATTGTTCACGTCATTTAGATCTGCATTTTGAACGTAACCTGCAATATCTTGGTTATTATTGGGATTTAAAATAGCGCGCGCTGGCATATCCGGATTTAATTCACGATGAAATGGCGTTGCATTCCAAATTATTTTTTCAAACTGTTCTAACTTACTCATTAATTGTTGCGTTAGATTTATTTTACTAAAATCAATTCCCGTTGAGTTTTTTCGGTTGTGCGGATAAATATTTTTTGGCAGTGGAATTTTAGGATTGGCCAATTCGGTGAGCTTTAATAATTTTTCAATCGGTGATTGAATTAAATTTTCAACCGGAATTTCTTTGTCTGCAATTTGATGCACAAAAGAAGAATTGGCGCCATTTTCAAGTAATCTGCGCACTAAATAAGGCAATAAATCTTGATATTTTCCAACGGGCGCATAAATTCTGCTGTGCACTTTATATTGCTCCGATAATAAAACATCGTGCAATGGCTGACCCATGCCTTGGAGTCTTTGGAATTCAAATTCGGCATTTTTATCTTTTGCCATCCACAAAATAGAAGCAATGGTATAGGCATTATGTGTTGCAAATTGAGGATATATATTATCTTTGGCTTCCAATAACAATTGCGCGCAGGTTAAATAACTGACATCCGTTGAGATTTTGCGTGTAAAAACAGGGTAATTATCATAGCCGTTCACTTGCGCTAATTTAATTTCAGTATCCCAATAGGCGCCTTTAACCAATCGTACTGATAATTTTTTCTGATGTTGTTGAGATAAATTAATTAACCATTGGATCACATAAATAGCACGTTTTTGATACGCTTGAACGGCTAAACCCATGCCTTCCCAATTTTTTAATTCTGGATCTGCAAAAACAGTTTCAAAAATAGTAAGTGAAATATCTAATCTGAATGACTCTTCTGCATCCACTGTTAATTGAATACCTGCATTTTTAGCTTGAACTGCCAAAGATCTTAGTCTTTCAGCCACTATTTTATTGACCGTTTCTTGCTGAGAAAATTCATAGCGCGGATGCAGTGCCGATAATTTAATAGAAATACTTTTTACGCCAAAGCCGGTTTGACCTGCAACGGATTTCCCCAGCGCTGTGATAGCGTTCTGATATTCTGAAAAATAATAATCCGCTTGAGATTCTGTACGCGCCATTTCACCCAACATGTCATATGAAAACCAATAGCCTTTTTCAGCTAGTTTTTCTGAATTTTTAAGTGCTTCATCAATCGTGCGACCCAAAATAAAATTTTCACTCAGTAATTTCATGGTATATCGCACTGCTTCGCGAATCACAGGCTCGCCCATGCGTCCCAATAAGCCGTACCATAATTTTTGAAAAATATTAGCTGAATCTTGATCTGATAAAATTTTGCCTGAAAAAGCCAATCCTCGTGTTGCCATATTTACAAACGTGGATTCACTTGCGCCAAAATATTTTTCCCAGTTGGCATTGGTTAATTTGTCTTTAATTAACAAATCTTCGGTTTCTTTATCTGGAATTCTCAGTAGTGCTTCTGCCAAGCACATTAATACAATGCCTTCATCGGACGACAAATGAAATTGCGTCATTAATGTGTCGATCGCGCTTTTATCCAAATCTTTTTCGCGAACTGTTTCAACTAAATCGCGTGCAATTTTTTCAATTGTTTTTTGATTTCCGCTTGAAATCGTCAGCTGATCCAGTAAAGATTTAACACAGCTATTTTCATCGCGATCATACGCATCTGTTATAGCCGCGCGAAGCGGTGATTGATTTTCTAATGGTTTTTTAAATATAAAAGTCATTATTTATATCTCGCAATACTGTCATTAATTTCTTTTGTTGCGGCATCTGCATCAACCCAACCGCTAATTTTAACCCATTTGCCTGGCTCTAGTTTTTTATAATTTTCAAAAAAATGGCTGATCATATCGCGCGTGACTTTGGGAACATCGGCTAATTTTTTCATGTCAGCGTATTGTGCGCAGACTTTTTCAATAGGCAACGCCAGGATTTTTGCATCTTCACCCGACTCGTCTGTCATTTGCAGCATACCCACAGCGCGGCAACGAATCAAACTGCCCGGGTGTATGGGAAATGGCGATACCACGAGCACATCCACAGGATCCCCGTCATTAGATAGCGTATTGGGGATAAAGCCATAATTGCACGGATAATGCATCGCCGTTGGCATAAAACGGTCAACCATAAGCAGTCCTGACGCTTTATCCACCTCATATTTAACAGGCATGGCATTGGCTGAAATTTCGATTATCACATTGAAATCATTAGGAATATCGCGGCCGGGAGAAATCGATTGCAGTGCTGACATGAGTTGATCCTTAATAGTTAGTAAAATAGCGCAAATGGTATCACACGGTCTCAATTTAGAAAATATATTATACCTATATCTGTTGACAGATGTTTATGTGATGTATACAATATATGTATACATCAATATGGATTCATTTTATGATTCGCACACAAGTTTACATTACCAATCAAGAAAAAAAAGCATTGGTGCAAATCGCGCTTCAAACCGGCGAATCTCAAAGCGAATTGATTCGAAAAGCAATTGATTTGCTGTGCCAGTCTGCTCAATTTCAAGCAACAGACCGATTGAAACTGTTGCGATCTGCCAAAGGCATATGGAAGGATAGAGATGAAGACGATTTTACTGCTATTCGCAACAGCATGGATAGATTTTAATGCGAAAAAAATTATTAATTGATACGTGTGTCATCATAGACTATCTTCGCAATGACAAATCAGCTGTTGATTATTTCGAAAAACTAACCTCTTCTCTTTTTATATCAGTGATTACGGTTGCGGAAATTCACGCCGGCATTCGAAATGAAAAAGAACAAAAATTAGTGTCGCATTTTTTAAATGCTTTTGAAATTATTCCAGCCGATAATACCATTGCAGTAACCAGCGGTGAATTCTGCAAAAAATACCGCAATAGTCACGGAACCGGTTTAGCGGATGCTATTATTGCTGCAACCGCTTTTCATCATGAGGCAAATTTAGTTACATTGAATATTCGTCACTTTCCAATGCTAAAAGCAATCAAGCCTTATGAAAAAAAATAATAATGCTTCTATTGCCCTCAGTTAATAATATCACGCTAATTGATTCGCCGAAAAATGAGAAGCCACTGTTTCTGAACTTGCCCTCGATGCACTTTATTCATTTCTGGATTGGGTATTTTATATGCATCATAAGCTGTTTTAAAAGGAGATGCTTGAATTGCAGTTATAAAATTGGCATGATCTAAATTTGTATTATCATCCTTATCACAGATGTAAAATTTTAAAAATAAATTGTCGCGCAGATTTTTAGCTTGAGCAGCATTTTTATTTTTAGCATTGCCATCGGCACGGGTTGGCTGGGGTCTCATTCTGGTATTCTCGCAATTAGATGAAATATACTTATTGTATTTTCCGGCGATTTTGCACGAGCCACCAACCGACGTCAAGATAGTTTGCAAGCAATTTGAAAATACCAGCGTGGGCGCAAAAGAATCCGCTTGCTGCTCCTTCAAACCTATAGCAAACGAAAACAGTAGTTTTTATTTTGTTGCTCTTGATACTAAATAAGTAGCTCAGAAACTACCGCTTCAACTTAAAAAAATCCTTCAGCATCGTAGCGCACTCTGCTTCACACACGCCGCCTTGTGATTCAGTGTGTTTTAATAAACTGGCAGCACCCACTTTAGGATCGCTTGCGCCAAATATTAATTTTTTGATTCTGGCATGCATGATTGCGCCAATGCACATTAAACAAGGCTCTAAGGTGACGTATAGAATCGAATTAACTAATCTATAATTATGAATATTTTTCGCAGCAGATCGAATCGCGATTATTTCAGCGTGCGCTGTGGGATCATTGGATTGAATCGGCTGATTCCAACCTTCGCCAATTATTTTATTATCCAAAACAATCACAGCGCCGACAGGCACTTCATTTTGATCCTGTGCTTTTTTGGCAAGTAATAAAGCGTGTTGCATAAAGTGCTGGTCATTTTCTGTGTTCATAGATTTTTGACTAATTTTTTTAAATCACGATAAAAATTTTCGTGTGATCCAAACAATAAAAGAGTAATAATGTTTTTTACTTCAGTGTAGGCAAGCAAATATGCTTGGTTGGTTACTTTGAATTTGTACACCCTAATTCCTTGCAAATCGCCTTTTTTCAACTCGCCAAGATTGGGTTTGTTCGCAATTTCTTCCACTGCACTTTCTAGTGCATCTATTTGTTTTGAAAAAAGTTTCTTTTTTAGTCTTCCAAAAGCAATGGTTTGAACAATATTCAATGCATCATTTCCTTTTTTTAGAAAATACAAACGGCTCAACTTTTCCTGCTTTATAATCTTCTAAGCTTAATAACAATTCATGAATAAACTGGTAGGGTAAATCTGGGTTTTCTTCTGCAATCCGACCTATTTTCGCCCAATACTCAATTTGCCCCGCAGTTGAACGATGGAATGTTTTTGCATAAATGCGAGCCTGTGAAACCAGCTCTTCCGATATTTTTACTGCACGCGACATACATTTGCCCTCTTGATTTGCCCACAAAGGAAGTATAGTCTAAATGAAACTAAATGCAACCTTTTGAAACCACTACTCCCACTCAATCGTCGCAGGGGGTTTTCCAGAAATATCATAGACAACGCGTGACACATGCGCGACTTCATTTAAAATTTTATTAGACACGCGCGCCAAAAAAGCATGCGGTAATTCAGACCATTCGGCTGTCATAAAATCAATCGTAGTGACACAGCGCAACGCAATGACATATTCGTAACATCTGGCATCGCCTTTCACGCCAACCGATTTGACGGGTAAAAAAACGGCAAAAGCTTGGCTGACTTTTTCATATAAATTGTCTGCACGCAAAGCTTCAATAAAAATATGATCTGCTTGCTGTAAAATAGTAATGTATTCTTTTTTGATTTCACCTAAAATACGCACCGCTAAACCAGGCCCTGGAAAAGGATGTCGATAGACTAAATTTTTTGGTAATCCTAATGCTAAACCTAATTTTCGCACTTCATCTTTAAATAATTCTCTTAAAGGTTCGATTAATTGAAAGTGCATGTCATCGGGTAATCCACCCACATTGTGGTGCGATTTAATCACATGCGCTTTTCCGGATTTTGTTTTTGCCGATTCAATCACGTCAGGATAAATCGTGCCCTGCGCTAAAAATTGTATATTATTTAATTTTTTTGCTTCAGCATTAAATACTTCTATAAAAATTTTACCAATTATTTTTCTTTTTGCTTCAGGATCAGAAATATTTTTTAAATTTTCTAAAAATATTTTTTCGGCATTGACACGTATCACTTTGACGCCCAAGTGTGCTGAAAATAAATTCATCACTTGATCGCCTTCATTTAATCTCAATAATCCCGTGTCCACAAATACACAAATTAATTGATCGCCAATCGCTTGATGCAATAAAGCAGCAACGACTGATGAATCAACACCGCCCGACAGACCCAATAATACTTTTTCTGTTCCGACTTGTTGTTGAATATTCTTAATAGATTCTGAAATAATATTTTTGGAATTCCAATTCGACTCACAACCACAAATATTTTTGATAAAGTTATTTAAAATTTTCTCGCCACATTGCGTGTGCGTGACTTCAGGATGAAATTGCAATGCATAATATTTTTTTTCTTCGTTACACATGGCAGAAATAGCTGTATTTTTGCTGCTTGCAATGGCTTTAAAGCCATTGGGTAATTTTTCAACTTGATCGCCATGACTCATCCACACAATGGATTGAGCATGTTGAATATCAGAAAATAATTTATTATTAAGATTAAATTCACATTCTGTTAATCCAAATTCTTTTTTATCGCACGCAACGACTTTTCCACCGAACTGCTCTGCCATCGTTTGCATGCCATAACAAATTCCCAAAATGGGAATATTTAAATTAAACATAAATTCTGGCGCGCGAGGTGTCGCATGATGCGTCACGGTTTCAGGACCACCGGATAAAATGATTCCGTTAGGTTTAAAATCTGTTAGCCATTGCAAAGAAACATCAGGATCTGCCATTTCACAATAAACGCCTAAATCACGCACACGACGCGCGATCAACTGCGCATATTGCGAACCAAAATCAATAATTAAAATTTTATGGTGATGAATATCAGCTGTCATTAATTTTCCCTTGAGTAATTCGGTGCTTCTTTGGTAATTTGCACATCATGCACATGACTTTCGCGGACACCTGCATTGGTGACGCGCACAAATTCTGCATTTTCCTGCATGATTTCAATTGTTTTTGAACCCAAATAACCCATGCAGGAACGCAGGCCGCCTAATAATTGATGCAGCACATTCGTCACAGAGCCTTTGTAAGGCACGCGACCTTCAATGCCTTCGGGAACATATTTTCCCACGGCATCATCGTGATTTTCTTGAAAATAACGATCGCGTGAGCCGTGCGTTTGCGACATCGCGCCAACCGATCCCATGCCACGATACGCTTTATAAGATCGACCTTGAAATAAAACAACTTCACCAGGCGCTTCTTCTGTGCCTGCAAATAAGCCACCAATCATCACGGAACTTGCACCCGCTGCAATCGCTTTTCCAATATCGCCTGAAAAACGAATACCACCATCGGCAATAATCGGAATATTTTGTTTGTGCAATGCTTTGGCCACATTTTGTATTGCTGTAATTTGCGGCACACCAATGCCTGCAACAATTCGGGTTGTGCAAATCGAACCTGGGCCCATGCCGACTTTAACCGCATCAGCGCCTGCTTTAACTAAAGCAATCGCAGCATCCGCTGTTGCAATATTGCCGCCCATAATTTGCAAACCAGGATAACTCTTTTTAATCCATTTAATAGTCTCGATCACACCTTTGGAATTACCATGCGCTGTATCGACAACCAGAATATCAACGCCTTCGGCGACTAACGCGCAAACGCGATCAATCGTATCTGCACCGGTTGAAACGGCGGCGCCAACGCGTAATTGTCCGCTTTCTGTTTTGGTTGCAAAAGGTTTGGCTTTCGATTTTAAAATATCTTTAACCGTATACATACCGCGCAATTCAAACGCATCATTAACAATTAATATTTTTTCAATGCGATGCTGACGCAATAAATTCATCGCTTCATCACGACTTGCGCCTTCTTTTACGGTAATTAAGCGTGATTTAGGTGTCATGACGTTTGACACAGGCTGATCCAGCTGTGTTTCAAATCGAATATCACGACTCGTTACAATACCCACCAATAATTCGCCTTGTACAACGGGCATGCCCGAAATATTATGTTGCTCTGTGATTTTAATTAATTCTGCAATGGAAGTATCGGGTGAAACCGTAATCGGGTCTTTAACGACACCGCTTTCAAATTTTTTAACTTTACGCACTTCTAAAGCTTGCTGCTCTATCGACATGTTTTTATGCAGTATTCCAATGCCGCCTTCTTCTGCCATGCAAACGGCTAAGCGATGCTCTGTCACCGTGTCCATCGCGGCTGATAAAATGGGTATATTCAAAGTGATTTCGCGCGTCAGCTGTGTTTTTAATAAGACGTCTTTGGGCAAAATATCAGAATATCGGGGTATTAAAGAAACATCGTCAAATGTTAAAGCTTCTTGTTGGATCTGCATCGTGCCACCTCAAGTAGTCAAATAGATTGATAATGGCAAGAGATTCTATCGTAAAACACACCAATACGCTAATAAAGATTGAATAAAGATTGCTTAAAGTATCATTAAGTTATGTTACAGTAGCTAACATAAATCAAAAATAAGGCATATTGATGGCTACGCTGAACGAAAATAACCTAATCTGGATCGATCTTGAAATGACAGGTTTAAACCCAAATGACGATCGCATCATTGAAATTGCAACCGTTGTAACAGACACGAATTTAAATGTGCTAGCAGAAGGCCCCATTGTGGCCATTCAGCAATCTAAAGCCAGATTAGATCAAATGGATTCATGGAATACAAAACATCACACGGATTCAGGTTTGGTTCAGCGGGTGCAAGAAAGCCCTTATAACGAAACGCAAGCAGAAGTCGAAACAATCGCTTTTTTAAAACAATATGTCCCCGCAGGCAATTCACCCATGTGCGGCAACTCAATCTGCCAAGACCGTCGTTTTTTAGCACGTTACATGCCAAACTTAGAGCGTTACTTTCATTATCGCCACCTGGATGTATCGACCATCAAAATTTTAGCGCAACGTTGGGCGCCGCAAGTGGCTTCTGGATTTTCTAAAAAATCAACGCACACAGCATTGCAAGATATTCATGATTCGATCGAAGAATTAAAATATTATCGAGCGCACTTTCTTCGCATCATGAATTTCTGATAGTATAAACAGGGATTTACAAACCAACAGGAATTTCATATGACAGCCATTATTGCAATTGTAATAGCCTATCTTTTAGGTTCTTTGTCGACTTCAATTATTTTAAGCAAAGTGTTAAAAACAGCAGATCCTCGCACACAAGGTTCGGGTAACGCCGGCGCTACCAATGTATTGCGCATTCTGGGCAAGCAACAAGCGATCATCGTGCTCATTGGCGATATCTTAAAAGGCGCGATTGCTGTTTGGATCGGTCATTTATTGCATGTCCGCGGTTTTATGCTGGGTATCGTGGGTTTGGCTGCGGTGATTGGACATGTTTATCCGCTTTATTTTAAATTTAAAGGCGGAAAAGGCGTTGCAACAGCGATTGGTGTTACACTCGCATTGTCATTTATATCAGGCATCTTAATGGCTGCAGCGTGGTTAGCCGTTGCTTTTGCGCTGCGTTACTCATCACTTGCGTCACTAATTGCTGTAATATTGGCACCGATCTTTTTATTAATTTTCAGTCACGCATCGTATTTTATTCCATCGGTATTGATCGCTTTGCTAATTATTTGGTTGCACAAAGAAAACATCGATCGCTTACGCAATAAAACAGAAGGCAAGATTCAGTTTTAAAAAATCAAGTAATTATTCAACCCCTCACGGCAATCAACTAGAAAGTTCCCTCTCTCTTGTACCTAAGGGCTACTCTGCACACAGAATTATGTGTTTGTATTGACCAAATAAAACTTACCAACTAATATTGCCTTTTTTTACAGGGAGGCATGATGAAAATTACACATCCGTTTGTGGATAAGCGGTTA
>JAHFRQ010000020.1 GCA_023266215.1 Gammaproteobacteria bacterium
ATTACTTGCTGCTTGAATGATTTTATCAATGATAGTTTCTTGAAGTGTTGCATCAGAGATACTTGAAAAGGCAGCGACTAATGCTAGCACTGTAGCTTCTCGGACATTGTGATCAGAATTACTTGCTGCTTGAATGATTTTATCAATGATGGCTTCTTGAAGTGTTGCATCAGAGATACTTGAAAAGGCAGCGACTAATGCTAGCACTGTAGCTTCTCGGACATTGTGATTAGAATTACTTGCTGCTTGAATGATTTTATCAATGAAAGTTTTTTGAAGTGTTGTATCAGAGATACTTGAAAAGGCAGCGCCTAATGCTTGCACTGCAGCTCGTCGGATACCGTAATCATCATCAGTTGTTGCTCGAATGATTTTATCAACGATAGTTTTTTGAAGTGTTGCATCAGAGGTATTTGCAACACTAACACCTAACATTTGAAGAGCAGCTTGTCGAACATGCCAATCAGAATGACTTAATTTTGTAATGAATCTATTGATGATACATGCTTGAAGCGCTGCATCAGAGATACCTGGAAAGACAGCGCGTAATGCTAGCAGAGCGTCTTGTCGAACATAGATTTTTTGATCACTTAATATTGTAATAAATATACTGATGATACTTTCTTGAAGCGCTGCATCAGAGATGCTTGAAAGGGCAACGCTCAATAATGCTTGCACCGCAGCTTGTCGGACATTATGATCAGAATCACTTGCTGCTTGAATGATTTTATCAATGATAGTTTCTTGAAGTGTTGCATCAGAGATACTTGAAAGGGCAACGCTCAATAATGCTCGCACTGCAGCTTGTTTGATACCGTAATCATCAGCAGTTGTTGCTCGAATGATTTTATCAACGATAGTTTTTTGAAGTGTTGCATCAGAGATACTTGAAAGGGCGGCGCCTAATGCTTGCACCGCAGCTTGTCGGACATTATGATCAGAATCACTTGCTGCTTGAATGATTTTATCAACGATAGTTTTTTGAAGTGTTGCATCAGAGATACTTGAAAGGGCAGCGCCTAATGCTTGCACCGCAGCTTGTCGGACATTATGATCAGAATCACTTGCTGCTTGAATGATTTTATCAATGATAGTTTTTTGAAGCGTTGTATCAGAGGTGCTTAAAAGGACAGTGCCTAATGCTTGCACTGCTGCTTGTCGGACATTAGGATTGCCATCACTTAATTGCGCAATGATTTCACTAGTGAGAATTTTTTTACCGCGATCATTTAAATAGGGAAAAAATAAGGGAAAAAATAAAAGTTTTAAAGCGCTGCATAATCCATGGCATGATAGTAAATATAAAAAAAGTTTCTCTCTTAACGCATCAGGAATTTCTCCGTGCTGAGAAATAATATTTTCAAGCAGAACTTTTAGCTTAAGAGCATTAGGTGAATGGGGTGATAATAAAACAGTACGAATTAAATCATCATCTAATGCTTGAAAAAAATGACCCTGTCTAATTAATTTTTCTTGAAGAGCAATACTGGCTGGTGTTCTCGGCACTGCTTTGATAATGTTCTGTAATGTCAATTTTCTTGTTGCAGCAAGCTGACTGTGTGTTTCGAATGATAATGATACTAATGATACTTGCGCTGCTTTAAGCTCCCTGCTTTCATCCGGTGTCATTAAAGTTGAAAAAATAGGACCGCCATTTTCACTTTTTAATTTAACCGATTTTGAACCGTGTGTTCTTAGGATTGATTTATAAAAATTCGTTATTGATTGAAAATCAAGAAAAGAAAATATCACGGGAAATGAATCAATTGCTGTCGCAGTCATCCTCAGTATATCTGATGAAAAATGTAATTTTATATTTCTTGGAATAACGACTTCTTCTTTACGCATAAGCATTAATCACCATAAAATTACCCAGAAAAAAGGATATCACAGCCGCTAGTTTAATTCTGTTTTTTTGATCGAAAAATACTCAGTTAATCATGCCTTAAGGAATCTTGAAAAAAAATGCTACTATTTACGCATGCAACACATTGATTTAATATTTATCCCTATTTAAAGGCGTGAATAAATTTGCAATGCTACTCGGCTTTGTTATACTTCGTATGCAAAGTATACTTCGTATACAATCGATTTAAAGGAGAAGATTATGCAGCATTCTCACGCTTCGCATCTTGCTGTGCCACTGAGTGTTCGTGTTTCGCCAGAAGTGCGAGATGAACTAGAAGCATTGGCAGGTGCAACAGGCAGGACGAAATCTTTTTTAGCAGCGGAAGCCATTCGTGCTTATTTATCAGCACAAGCTTGGCAGATTACAGCCATTGAAAGTGCGATTAAAAAATCAAAAAACAAAAAAGCAAAATTCTATGATCATGCGGAAATTGCTGGCTGGTTGCAAACCTGGGGTACAAAAACATCTCGGAAACCACCGAAATGATGATTTACTGGCTTGAAGATGCAAAATTCGATTTAGAAGCATTGCATCAATATATCACAGAAAATAATCCTCGAGCTGCCAATAGTATTGCTAAGCGCATTATTAGCGCTGCTGATTTGTTATCGGAGCAACCTAATATTGGCAGACCGGGCAGAGTATTGCATACACGCGAGTTAATTATTTCTGGAACACCATTTATTATTCCGTATCAGGTAAAGAATAGTAGAGTAGAAATTTTGCGTGTTTTGCACAGTGCAATGCAGTGGCCGGAAGAATTATGATTGAATCAAATGCAAAATCATATTGACCTCACACCCATCTACGTCTTACATACGCGACCGTTTCGCAATACGAGTTTATTGGTCGAATTTTTTAGCGAGAAATATGGGCGTGTTTCAGCGGTAGCGCGCAGTGCGCGTGGGATGACTTCGCGGTATCAGAATAAATTGCAATTATTTACGCCACTATTAGCATCTTGGTCAGGACAGCATGAATTAAAATCACTCGGCAATATTGAATTAAATGGCATGCCACTGCAATTAAATCATCAGCCGCTGTTTTGCGCATTTTATCTCAATGAATTATTAATGCGTGTTTTGCACAAAGAAGATCCGCATTCAACATTATTTGAGTATTATCACGATGCTTTGATTGCTTTAGAGAAAAATAATAATATTGCTGAAATACTAAGATTATTTGAAAAAAGATTACTGGGTGTTTTAGGTTATGCGTTTCATTTTGAAAAAATAAATCCAGATGCTTATTATTATTTTGATCAGCAGCATGGATTTATAGTGTGTGACAATCAATCTGAATTTTTAGGCGCTGATTTATTATTAATTTCTCAAGATAAGTTTGAGTCAGAAGCAGTATTAAAAGCCGCAAAGAAATTAATGCGTCTGGCCTTGGCGCCTTTGATTGGCGAAAGGCCTTTAAATAGCCGCGTGTTTTTTTAATCTAGGTAATTTTTTTAAGCAACTCTGCGCGATAATGCTTGGCATCGATATTGCGCTCAAGTAAGGCTATATTCAGGTTTTCAATAAATTTTGCATTATGAATAATGGTCGCGTCGGAAATCATTTTTTGTTGATACAGCCATCGCACAACTTCGTACCAACGCCACAGCGGTGATTTCTCAGTTAGCTTCATCATAGGGGAAGGAAAGGCGCTTTCAATGCGACGTTCTCGCTTGAACCATAGTGAAACCGTTTGTCTTTTTACGTGCAAACGTTTGGCCATTTCTGACTCAGTGACGTAATCATCAGGTGCAACATTAATGACAGTTGCGCTTAATGTTGAGCCCTCAACTTGTTTAATGGCAGAAATAACAGCTTCCTCAAATGTTAAGGCTTCTCGATCAAATTCAAGGTAAACCGTTCCATTGCGAAAATTAATAAGTGAATCATCACAGCCCGCTTCAAATAAGTTATCCTCAAGATTGTCGGTTTCGTCATTTACGCCGCTTAAGACAAGCGTAAAACTGTGCGTGTTTATTTTTTTCATTTAACCTACTCTTCGTGTTGATGCACACATTATATGTTAACAAACTGTTGTCATATGTCAACATAGTTTGAATTAATGTATGAGGAGAATGATAGTGGGTTTTTAAAATCAAGCAATACCGTATTTTTGAAGTATTTTAAGAAAACGCATACCCCACAGAAACAACGAGCGGTACTTGAATGCCAGGATTGTTCGGCAATAAATTACCGTTAGAATAATGCGCAATTTTAAAATCTATATTGAAATTTTTATTTTTGCCGAGCATCATGCCGATTCCCATCAGATCTTGAAAGGTAAAATTTCCACCAGAATCAATGTTATCAATTGTTTTTCGCGTAATATACGTCGGACCTGCGACGGCATAATTAAAATACCAGTCAACCAGAGGACCACGATAAAACCAAAAACGAATTTCTGGAAAAACAGACAATGTCTCGAAAGAAGTGTTGTTAATAGCGGAATCATAGGCTGCGCCAGAAACACCAATATCGAACGAAAATATTTTGTGTGTATGAAAAATATTTCGGTTGTACATAAACCAAGTGCCATTTTGAACTTGAATATCACCCGTCCAAAAAATCGGCAAATAACCCACAGTAAAATATTTATTAATATCAGGATTAAATACGTTCGTTGAAAATGTGCCGACTTGAATTAAATTTTTGTGAAAAATATAATTTGTTGAATAATAATCGGGTAAATTCAGCGGCTCGAATAAATAATAAAATCCAGCAAAAGCATATAACATGCCTGGCTGCTGTGCATTATTGCGTGGAACGGTGTATTGCAAACCTAAATCAGCATGCCAGCTTTTTGTTAGCGCATAAGTGATACCGCCGCCAGTGAAAAAACTCATGATGTCTTCTGATGCAACAACGTTCTGATTATTTAATTGAAAGCCGTGACGAGAAATAATACCCAAGCCACCGATGCCGTATAAGCTTAAGCGATCTGTGAGCGGCAAAGTAGGACGCAATGCAAATCCAAAAATAGAAACCCAAATGGAATGTCTATCGGAAGGCGTTACAATTCCATTGGCATAAGCCCATTCGATAGGTCGCATTAAGCTTAATTGCGCTGCTAAATAGCGATTAAAAAAGTGGCCGACAAAGATGCCTAAGCCAACATTGGGATCAGTAAAGCTATTGGCGTGATAGCCATACTGTAAATCTGAATTAGAATACGGAATATCGGTGTAGCCCGCGCTCATGCCTAAATAAGTCTGATTCAAGCCTGCGGGTAATTGTGTGCGCGGACCTGGCGAGTATTCTGGTTGTATTGTTGCGGCAAAGGTTGTCGTCGTGAAAATCAATGCGAGAAAAAATAATTTTAATTTCATGCTGTATTTTGCGTCTCTTTAATTGGAATAATTTTAACTAACACACCCATGACTGGATGCCAAAAATAATCTAATTCGCGACTGCGCATCCGGCGCGATTCTTTTAACTGAAATGCAAAAGTGGGTTGTGTCACTTTATTAAAATAACCACTTGAATCCAGCTGTTTCAGCGCAGCTGTGGATTCTACTAAAAATAAATTCATTTTCATATCAATATAGTGACCCAAGGTAATATCAATATTGCCATTAATGGGTGTTGTGTTGGCATTTAGATTTTTAGCAATCAATGTTCCTGCAGAGTTATATAAATTACCATCGCGTAAGATAAAAGCTTGTTCCTCGCCGGTTAAGTGTTCGCGCCACGCGATGTGCGAGACCACGTGAAAACCCGGTTGACGAGAAAGATCAGCTGCTTGCGCATTTAAAACAGCATCTGATTTGGGAAGTAATTGGGCGGTTTGGCCTGATAAAGCAGGCGTTGTCAGATCATCTGCAACAGTTGGCCATTGCTCAGCGCCCACTGTTTGCGGCGTTAAGTGTGAAAAAATGACGACGTCGATTTGATAATCGCCCTCAGCAAAAACAGCTGATGAAAAACAAAATAGCAGCACAATTCCAGCGCCTTTTAAAAGGCGTTTTGATAGTTTTTTTAACATGGCATCACATCCTTGGGTAATTACAAAGGTGCTTAGTTTACACTGGGAAGTTGCGTGATGGAAGGGTGAGTTTATTCGTTTTCACCCGGCGCTGTAGCCTCAATTCGCAATGCATGAATATGGGTTTGCATAAGAGATCCAAGCGCTTGATAAATTAGTCTATGACGCGCAATGGCATTTTTTCCAATAAATAAATCAGATGTGATTTTAACGGTAAAATGCCCGCTGCCTTCATTGGCGTGTCCAATGTGTTCATTGCGATCATCAATCACAATGATTTTCTCTGGATCAAGCGCAGATACCAGCGCTTCTTCTATTAATTGAGTCGTGGGTTTCATTTGGGAAATACCGCAGTAAATAATTGAACAGTAATATCTTGATACACTTCTGCTGTCACAAAAGGATCAGCTGCAATCCAGGCTTTGGCGTCATCAATAGTATTAAATAACGCAATAATCAGTGAGCCGCATACTATATTATTTTCTTGCATTAAAGGCCCCGCGGTTAATAATCTTTTTTCATCCGATAACATTTGCAAACGCGCGACGTGAGCAGGTCGCACTGTTTTGCGTTTTTCTAAGCTGTTGGGTGCGTCAACACAATAAAAAGCGTAGTAGTTCATGATGGTTTCGCCGCAGTTGATTTAATATATTTTGCCATATACAGCGCTTGCGCAATGGCAAATACAAACGTTAATCCCAGTGTGCCGAATAATTTAAAATACACCCATTGATCCGTTGTGTAATGATACACAACATAAACATTTAAAAAACCCATGCCGGCAAAAAAGATCGCCCACGCGTGATTTAATCTTTTCCATGCTTTTTTTGGCAGCGCAATTTTATCGCCCAATAATCTAAAAATAATATTTTTATGCGTAAAGTATTCACTGAAAATTAAAGCAATTGCAAACGCCCAATAAATAATACTGGGTTTCCATTTAATAAAAATAGCATTGTGAAAAAATAGTGTTAATCCACCCAGCACCATCACAGTAATTAATGTAATAATATGTAATTTTTCAAAGCGGTGGTTTTTAAGCCAGTAAACCATATTTTGTAAAACACAGGCGCCCATCGCAACCGCAGTTGCGGTATAAATACCCCAGATTTTATAAGCAATAAAAAAGCAAATAATGGGGAAATAGTCAAAAAGTAGTTTCATAGGGTGTTTTCTCACTGAAATAATATGATTGATGATATCTGAATTGGCTTTAAAATCTAGTGTTATGTGCTATTATCTTTATTAAATTCTCTTAAAAGTAACCCCACTATGAACCAAATTGCCGAGCCAGAAATAGATCAAACGATTTTGGTGCGCGGCGAGATTATGGGTGATTTGCCACTCGATTTATATATCCCGCCCGATGCGCTACGGGTTTTTCTCGAGACTTTTCAAGGGCCGCTGGATTTGTTGTTGTACTTAATTAAAAAGCAAAATCTGGATATTTTAGACATTCCCATCAAAGCGATTACCATTCAATACATGCGTTACGTTGAGCTGATGCAGCATCTTCACTTGGAATTGGCGGGCGAGTATTTGCTGATGGCAGCCATGTTGGCTGAAATTAAATCAAGGCTATTGTTGCCAAGACCGCCTTCTTTAGAGGCAGAAGAGGCGGGCGACCCACGTGCCGAGTTGGTGCGTCGATTGCAGCAATACGAGCGCTTTAAAAAAGCTGCCGAAGATTTAAATAGCTTGCCGCAGGTTGAGCGCGATATTTTTGTAGCCAATGCGACTGCACCAACCCTTGAAATGGCCGTTGCAGCAGTCGATGTGCCGATGCAGGATTTATTAGATGCCTTTGTAGCCGTGATGACCCGCGCGCGCATGTTTGCTGATCACAAAGTTGAAAAAGAAGGCTTGTCTATCCGTGAACGCATGTTAATTATTTTAGATAAGATAAATGCCGAAACCTTTGTTTCATTTACGGATTTTTTTACAGCAGAAGAAGGGCGGATGGGTGTTGTTGTTACTTTTATTGCAATGCTCGAGCTAATTCGCCAGGCGACGATTGAAATTGTGCAGGCGCAACCCTATGCGCCGATCTACATCAAAGCGAAAGGGTAATATTATGTCAGAACAAATTATTGAAGCGGCTTTGTTTACGGCAGAAGAGCCATTGTCACCTGATAAATTGGCGCAATTATTTGATGAAGCGGCGCGCCCCAGTTTGCCAGAGATTCGCGCCTGGATTGAATCCATCCAAGCTTTTTATCAAGAGCGGGGTGTTGAATTAGTTGAGGTGGCCAGCGGCTTTCGCTTTCAAGCCAAAACCAATACCGCTGAATTTCTAAAACGCTTATGGGAAAAGAAACCGGCGCGCTATTCACGTGCCTTTATGGAAACCTTGGCTTTAATTGCCTATCGTCAGCCCATTACGCGCGGCGAAATTGAAGATGTGCGCGGCGTTTCGGTCAATCCTCAGATTGTCAAAACACTGTTAGAGCGCAACTGGGTGAAAATCGCAGGCTATCGCGATGTGCCGGGAAAGCCCGCTTTATTAGCTACAACCAAAGAATTTTTGGATTATTTTAATTTAAAAAGCTTAAAAGAATTACCGCCTTTGTCAGAATTGGTCGATTTTGAGTTACTTGAGCAGCAATTGGGGTTACAATCTGCGCCGCAAGATCTGTTATCAGCACCTCTTGAAGAAGCAGAAGTAGAAGCTGACTTGCCAGCGTAAGTATTTAATCAATCATTGTTGGGAAACAATATGCGAAAACCAAACAGAACAAAATCTGCGAGCGTGCGTTCAAAGCGTGCTTTTGTGAAGCCACAGCCTGGCGAAAAAATTCAAAAAGTATTAGCTGCATTAGGCTTTGCTTCACGTCGAGAAATTGAGCGATGGATCAAAGAAGCGCGCATTTTAATTAATGGAAAAACTGCAACGATTGGACAGCGCGTTGAATCAAAAGATCGCATTCATGTTGACGGAAAATTAATTGGACGTGAAGAAACAGCGCCAGAAACGCGCGTGATTATTTATCATAAAACGGCAGAAGAAATCTGCACACGCTCTGATCCTGAAAAACGCAAAACGGTTTTTCAATCATTGCCTCCATTGCATAAAAGCCGCTGGATCAGTATCGGGCGTTTAGATTTTACAACATCCGGTTTAATGATGTTTACCAATAATGGCGAGCTTGCGAATAAATTAACAAAATCATCTAAAGATATTGAACGCGAATATTTAGTGCGTGTGCATGGCAAAGCTTCACCAACGAATATTGAATGTATGTTGCGCGGTGTGCGTCTTGAAAATGGCACGGGGCGCTTCAAAAAAATTATTTTGCATGAAAGCGAAGGTAAAAATCAGTGGTACTTTTTTGTTGTGACAGAGCGCAATAATCGTTTTATAAAATCCCTTTGGGAATCGCAAGGTTTATTGGTGAGTCGCTTAAAACAAATTCGTATTGGACCGATTGCACTGGCAAAGCAAGTGCGCCAAGGCTGCTGGACAGAATTAAAAAATCAATCGCTGCAGGCTGTGCTGGATTTGGTGAAAAGTCCGCAGATTGACAGTATTAAAAAATAGGACTACACTCCTAATTATAGGCATAAAAATAAGAGTGCATTCCTAATGAGATCGTCCTTACAGTTGATTTATAAGCGATTATTGGAATCCGTTAGTCTCGCGCACCATCGTTTTTTGTATCATGACTTTATTCTTGCGGATCGGTTGACGGGTCTTATTGGTCCGCGAGGTGTCGGCAAAACAACGATGTTACTGCAGATTATTAAAGCCCGTCTTGACCCAATACACACTTTTTATTTTTCAGCAGATCATATTTATTTTGAAAATACGACGCTCTATGCGTTTATTGAGGATTGTTTTTTATCGGATGGAATTGAAACTTTTTTTATTGATGAAATACACAAGTATAAAAATTGGAGTCAGGAGCTGAAAAATTTATATGACGGATTTCCGCAATTAAAAATTGTTTTTTCAGGCAGTTCTAGTTTGGATATTACCAAAGGCAGCTATGATTTATCGCGACGCGCAAAAATGTATTATTTGCCTGGCATGTCATTTCGCGAATATCTCAACATGAATACAAATTTGACAGTTGAGAAAATTGATTTTGTTGATATCATTAAAAATCATCAACAGTTTGATGAGTTATTAACAAAAATTCCTCGCATTATTGGACATTTCAATGATTATTTGATTCACGGTTTTTATCCTTTTTATCAGGAAAACCCGTTATCTTATTTTGAAAAATTACTGGAAGTGATTAACAAAACTATTTATGAAGATATTGCGAATTTTTACCAGCTCAATACCGGTAATTTGCATTTTTTTAAAAAATTACTGAGTTTTCTGGCGAGCATTCCGCCAGGTGAAATCAACGTGCATAATTTAAGTCAAAATTTATCGATTGATGATAAAACAACGTTGAATTACTTAAGTAAATTACAGGAAGTGGGACTTGTCAATTTAATTTATCCTGTTGAAACGGGCAATGCGAGTTTGCGACGCCCTGAAAAAATTTTTCTCAATAATACTAATTTACAATATGCTATTGAGGGAAACTTGCCGAAAAAAGTGGATATTGGTACCATTCGTGAGCTATTTTTTATTCAAGCTTTGCGTGATGCAAATCTTATTGTCCACTACAGCAAACAAGGAGATTATGTGGTGAATAATACTGTTTTTGAAATTGGCGGAAAAAATAAAACGAGCAAACAGATTGCGCATATTGAAAAAAGTTTTCTTGTCAAAGCGGATATTATAATAAGTCGAAAACGTGAAATTCCGTTAATATTAATGGGGTTTTTGTATTAGTGACCTTGAAATCATATGATCTTTGTGTCATAATTAGAGCATGAAATGGACCGTTAAATTTTACGAAAAATTTGAAGAGGAATTCGATGAGCTTCGCCTAGAAGTTCGGGACGAGTTGCTAGCGCATGCGTTGCTGCTAGAAGAGTTTGGTCCGCAGCTTGGTCGTCCGGCTGTCGACACTTTAAAAAACTCAAAACATGCTAATATGAAGGAGTTGCGATTTAAAGCGCACGGCGGAGTTTGGCGGGTCGCCTTTGCATTTGATCCGAAGCGAGATGCAATATTGTTGATCGCTGGAAATAAATCAGGTGTTAGTGAAACAAGATTCTACAAGGAATTAATTAGAAAAGCAGATGAGCGGTTCGATAGATATTTAAAAGAGAAATAAATATGACTCATACATTAAGAAGTAAAATTGAAAAATTGCCATCGAAACGAAAAGAAAATATTCGTAAACGTGCTGCAGAATTGATTGCTCAAGAGATCACATTACGAGATTTGCGAAAAGCGCTTGATTTGACGCAAGCCAAAGTCAGCTCTAAATTGCACATTAATCAAGAGGCAATTTCACGTCTAGAGCATCGCTCTGATCTGATGCTGTCGACATTGGTTTCTTACATAAAAGCCATGGGCGGAGAACTCAGTCTTACTGCGAAATTTCCAAATCGTCCACCTGTAAACCTCACTGGTTTTGCAGATATTGAGCACAGAAAAAGCCGCTGACTTTTTTGCCAACCGGAGAATCTGATGGAAACTAATTTATACGCATTGAGTTTATCGCTGGGTAACTTGTGCCTTGCCAAAAAAATTAAAATCGCCGTTGCTGAGTCATGTGCGGGCGGTATGCTCGCTGCGAATTTGACGGCTGTTTCAGGCTCTTCGGCTTGGTTTGAAGGCGGTGTTGTGGCTTATAGTAACACAGTTAAAACAAGCTTATTAGCAGTGTCTCAAGCGGTATTAGAAAAACATGGCGCAGTTTCAGAAGCAGTTGCCAAGGCGATGGCACAGGGTTTATTAGAAAAAATAAGCGCAGATTATGCAGTTTCAATCACCGGCGTTGCAGGGCCAACGGGCGGAGCAGCCGAAAAACCGGTAGGACTGGTTTGCTTTGGATTGGCCGATAAAAAGCATGGCACTGTTGAGACTCAAACGCTGCAGCTTGAAAGTGGCCGCAATGCGATTCGAATTGCGGCCTGCAGCTTCGCAATTAGCTGGCTGATAAAGCATATTTCGGTATAATAATCTCATGAGGGATGCCAAACGAAAATCTGCAACTGTTGCAAAACAACCCGTTCAAAGTTTTTTGACGACGGCGTTTTATCGTCGTTTGCACGAAGGTTTTTTAATTGTATTGACAGCGCTCGGGGTATTTTTTTTATTATCGCTTGCAACCTATCATCGCATTGACCCAAGCTTTTCTCATCAAATTGATCAAACTAGGATTTTAAATTCAGGTGGACGCGTTGGTGCTTGGTTATCTGATTTTTTATTATATATTTTTGGCTATGCGGCTTACTTAATTCCATTTGTTTTATTTTATGGCGTTTACACGCTGTATCGTCACAAGCCTTCCGATGAGAATAAAATTAAAGTTAATTGGTGGTTGGGTTCCATGCAATTTTTCGCTTTGATTTTAGCGATTTCAAGTGCAACAGCATTATTGAATTTATATTTACCCGCAAAAATGAATTTGTTGCCTTATCAAGCCGGTGGCATTATTGGCGAAGTCGTGGGCGATAATGTGCTGCACTGGTTTAATCAATTTGGTGCAACGGTTTTTTTAACTCCTATTTTATTAATCAGTATTTCGTCATTAACGGGTACTTCTTGGTTGCAATTAATAGATTTATTAGGCGCGAAATTATTGTTAGGCTGCGCTTTTATTAAAAATTATTTCAGCAGCAATATTTTTGCGTCATTTCGCCTCCCTAAAATACTACCCAAATTATTTGAGAAAAAACCACCATTGTTAAATTCAATTCGCGCTTTTCGTGAGCCAACCATTGGTGAAGCTGATCCTTTATTTGATAACACAGAAGATTTAATATCAGCGCCCAAGTCGTCTGTAGTGTCATCTGTAACATCATCTGTAACATCAAAAGCACTGATCACAACTCCTAAAATAACTTCAGAAGAACCAACTGTTTTATCATCCGTTCCGCGCTATTCGAAATCAACTGTATTGCCAAAATTAAGCTTATTGGATGAGCCAACAGGTGAGAAAAAAGTGGGTTTAAGTCGAGAATTATTAGAGCAGCGTTCGCGTGAAGTAGAGCAGCGTTTGCATGATTTTGGCGTGGATGTCAAAGTCGCCGCAGTGCATCCAGGACCTGTTGTCACGCGATTTGAATTGTCATTGGCCGCTGGCACGAAAGTCAGCAAAATTTCATCTTTGGTTAAAGACTTGGCGCGCTCTTTTTCTGTGACCAGCGTACGTGTTGTTGAAGTGATTCCTGGAAAATCAGTGATTGGTTTAGAGTTGCCTAATCCTAATCGTGAAGTCGTGACATTAAAAGAAGTGTTATCCACAAAAGCCTTTTCGCAATCACCTTCTGCTTTAACGATTGCATTGGGAAAAGATATTGCTGGCGAATCAGTTGTAGTGGATTTGGCAAAAATGCCGCATTTATTAGTTGCCGGAACAACAGGTTCTGGAAAATCTGTTGCGCTCAATGCCATGTTATTAAGTTTATTGTATAAATCATCGCCGCAGGATTTACGATTAATTTTAATTGATCCCAAAATGTTAGAGCTATCTGTTTATGATAATATTCCGCATTTATTAGCACCTGTTGTGACAGACATGAAAGATGCAGCAGGGGCATTGCGTTGGTGCGTGGTTGAAATGGAGAGACGCTACAGATTAATGTCAACGCTCGGTGTTCGAAATATTGCAGGCTATAATCAAAAAGTAAAAGAAGCGATTAATGCGGGCGCGCCTTTATTAGATCCTTTGTCACCACCTGATGGTGACACACCACGTGAATTACAAATTTTACCCAAAATTGTCGTGTTGGCCGATGAATTCGCAGACATGATGGTCGTTGTAGGTAAAAAAGTAGAAACATTAATTGCGCGTCTTGCGCAAAAAGCCCGCGCTGCGGGAATTCATTTAATTTTCGCAACACAAAGACCTTCTGTGGATGTAATTACAGGATTAATTAAAGCTAATATTCCCACGCGAATTGCATTTCAGGTGTCATCTAAAATAGATTCTCGAACCATCATTGATCAGCAGGGCGCAGAACAATTGCTGGGTCACGGTGACATGTTGTATTTACCGCCAGGTTCCGGTGTTCCCGTGCGTGTGCATGGTTGTTTGGTGAGTGATGAAGAAGTGCATCGCGTGGTGAAAGATTTAAAATTAGCTGGAAAACCTGATTATTTAGTTGATATTTTAAATGATTCTGTTGGCGTTGATCCAACTGGCTATACAGAACATGTGATCGGTGAAGATCCAGAAGATGGTGAACGTGATCCCTTATATGATGAAGCGGTGCAATTTATTGCAAAGGCACAGCGTGTTTCAGTCTCGAGTATTCAGCGTCGATTTAAAATTGGTTACAACCGTGCTGCACGTATGGTCGAAGCAATGGAAATTGCGGGAATCGTCAGTAAAATGGAAGGTAATTCGCAGCGCGATGTGTTGGTGCCGTTGCCAGCGGAGTGATATTTAATCCCCTCTCCCGCTTGCGGGAGAGGGTTAGGGTGAGGGTCTTTGAAGCGCATGAAAATAATTAAATATTATCTCGCATTGCTTATTATATTTTTTTCTCAATCGCTTTTTGCGCAAACAGCTGCATCACAGCTTTCTCAATATTTAAATCACTTTACGACTTTTCAGGCTGATTTTAATCAAAACACAGTTAGCCAAAGTCATCGCGCAATGCAAAGCAGTAATGGCAAAATGATGTTAATGCGACCCGGTCGTTTTCGCTGGGACACACAAAATCCATCGCATCAAATTGTCGTCACCAATGGAAAAACACTGTGGATTTATGACATTGATTTAAAGCAAGTGACAAAACAAAGCTTATCTCAAAGCGGCGCTGATCCTGCGCAATTATTGTCAGGCAATGTTAATCACATATTGGCGCAATTTAATGTGATGATTTTAAAACAAGCTAATCACACTATTAGTTTTCAATTAAAACCTAAAAAATTATCTCAGCAATTTAAATCGGTTCTAATGATGTTTGAGAATAATCAATTGACTGAGTTGCAGGTTGTTAATAGCTTAAATCAAATAACGATTTTTAAATTTTCTCATATTATTTTAAACGCATCGCTGAGCCCCAATTTATTTAACTTTAAAGCTCCCGCGGGAGTGGATGTACTGTAAGAGGGATCTTGTGAATTTATTCGCTAAAGAGATTGTTGTGATCACGTTAGGCGGCGCATTGGGTTCTGTGGGTCGTTTTTTATTGTCACGATGGATTCAAGGCGTTTTCCCGTACCAGGATTTGCCCTGGGGAATTATTGTTTGCAATGTCTTGGGCTGTTTGTTGATTGGTGTGCTATATGGCGTGTTTGCACACACTACATTCGGTGGACCTTTATGGCGCGCCGGTTTAATTATCGGTATTTTAGGGGGATTTACGACGTTTTCGAGCTTCTCGGTTGAGACTTTTAATTTTATCTTAAAGGGCCAGCATTATTTGGCGTTAATGAACATCTCCATCAGCTTGTTTTTTTGCTTAGCCGCAACAGCCGTTGGCTTTTGGATGATTCGCTTATTTGTCGCGTAACATACGGTATTGCTCATCGAAGACATCGGCAGTATTATTAAGCACGAACACATTGACACATTACAATGGTTGAAAACAATGATCGATCCAAAATTATTAAGACAAGATCCAGAAGCAGTTTTTTTGGCGGCAAAACGCCATGGCGTTGAAATTGATATCCAGCATTATCAAACATTAGAAGATCAGCGCAAAGTATTGCAAGATAAAACGCAAAGCTTGCAAGCACAACGCAATCAAAATGCCAAATCAGTCGGCATTGCAAAATCCAAAGGCGAAGATGTTGCAGTTTTATTAGCAGAAGTTGAAAATTTAAGTGCAGAACTTAAAAAGCACGAAACTGAGTTAGAAATTATTCAGCAGCAATTATTAGATTTTCAATATTTAATCCCGAATATTTTATTAGCATCAGTTCCAGATGGAAAATCAGAAGCGGATAATCTTGAGATTCGCAAATGGGGTGACATTAAAAAATTTGATTTCACACCAAAAGATCACGTTGAATTAGGGGCGCGTGATGATTTAATGGATTTTGAAGCAGCATCTAACATGTCTGGCGCACGCTTTGTTGTCTTAAAAGCGGGTCTTGCAAAATTGCAGCGCGCTTTGGCTGAATTTATGCTGGATTTGCATATTAATCAGCATGGTTACACCGAAGTATATGTACCATATTTAGTTCATCCTAATGCCATGGTTGGCAGCGGACAGCTTCCTAAATTCTCTGCTGACTCATTTGCAATTACTGGCGAGCAAGATTTCAGATTAATTCCAACGGCAGAAGTCTCGATGGTAAATATTGTTCGCGATCAAATTATTGATGCAAAACAATTGCCTTTAAAGTTCGTCGCGCACTCGCCTTGTTTTCGAAGTGAAGCGGGTTCCTACGGAAAAGACACGCGCGGCATGATTCGCCAGCATCAATTTCAAAAAGTGGAATTGGTGCAAATTGCGAAACCCGAGGATTCAGAAAAAATTCATGAAGAAATGGTTTTGCATGCTGAAAAAGTTTTGCAACTATTAAACTTGCCTTATCGTGTTGTTTTATTATGTTCCGCAGATACTGGCTTTACCGCAGCTAAAACCTATGATTTAGAAGTGTGGCTGCCCAGTCAAAATACATATCGTGAAATATCATCCTGCAGTAATTGCATGGATTTTCAAGCGCGACGCCTGAAAACGCGATTTAAAGCCTCTGACAAGCCCGAATTGGTTCATACACTCAATGCCTCAGGTTTAGCTGTCGGACGCACATTGGTTGCTATATTAGAAAATTACCAAGATAAAGACGGTAAAATTCATATTCCTGAGGTTTTATGGCCGTATATGAACGGGATTGCGGTGATCTAATCTTTCATAATATTGTATAATATAAACTTATATAATATAATACTATGAAATTACATTGATAGAATTGAGCATAATCATGAGCAACTTATTTCCCATTGGGCTTGCCGCAGGCGAAGGTTTTTGCAACCGCGTCAAAGAGCGTGAGTTGCTTGCTAATAATATTAAAAATACACGCCACACTGTCCTCATCAGCCCAAGGCGTTACGGTAAAACTAGCCTCGTGACTGAAGTGATCAAATCGCTGGATTATCCTCACTGCGAAATGGATTTTTTATTATGCGGCAATCCGGATGCAGCTCAAGCTATTATTTTAGAAAAAGTGGGTCAGCTGCTCTATAAGATATTACCTAAAACATCACAGCTTAAAAAGCACATGCTCAATATCTTTGGAAAATTCAGACCCGAGATTTCATTGACGTATCATGAAGTAGAAATGGGTGTGAAATTACATAAGGATAAAAATCAAAGCAGTGATGCAACCACCATCAGCGATGTGTTGGAAAATTTGGATAAAGCGGCCATGCTTGCAAAAAAGCGCGTTGTTATTTTTATGGATGAATTTCAACAAATCGGGTTGCTCGGTGATCAACACGTGATTGAGGCTGCAATTCGCCATGCAGCTGAACGTTCAAAATGGGTAAGTTATGTTTTTTCTGGGAGCAATAGGCATTTGTTATTTCAAATGTTTAGTGACAAAAAAAGGCCATTTTATCGGTTATGTGACAACTTTGTTATCAAGCGAATATCAGAAAGTGAGCATATTTTATTTATTCAAAAACACGCGAAATCAAAATGGAAAAAAATACTGGACGATGACACAATGAAAATTATTTTAAGATTGTCAGAGTCACATTCTTATTATATTAATTTAATTTGCAATTATTTCTGGTCGAATAATATTTTTCCGACAGCTGATAAAGTAGAGTCAATTTGGAAAAAGTATGTGCAAAATCAGCGTGCGATTTTTTCGTCTGATATTGCAGACTTAAGCAATAATCAAAAAACAGTATTAAAATATTTTGCAACGCATCTCATTGATCAGCCATACTCAAAAGAAGTGTGGCTCAATACGCAATTAACACCAGCAAGCTTAAAGCAAGCTATTACTAAGCTAATCTCTATAGATATTCTTTTTATCGATGATAATGGTTATGTGCGTGTATTGGATCCCGCGATGAAAACATTTATCTGCAATGACACTTAAAAAATCTTAGCCCACGGAATAATTTTATTTTGCACCTTTGCGCAATACTGATCCCAGTATGAGCCGTATTTAATTTTGCAGCGCGCTTCGTCGCGATAAGAGCGATGCACCAACAGTGCAATTAAAAATACGACATAAAACCACGGTAAAAAATTCACGAATAAAACAGGCAGTGTCCAAAAAATCGCAGCTGCTATTTCTAATAAATAATGAAAGTGACGCGATAATCCCCAAAAGCCAGACACCAATAAAATACTACTTTTGGTATCGCCTTGCTGATTGGTGTAAGTTGCATAGATAAGCTCGGGTTTTTTCCCAAAAACAGTGCAGTTTCCTGCGGTTTCACGAACTTTTTGTCTTTGTGCATCAGCCCAATAATTTAATATCACTGATAAGACACCCAAGACAAAAATGCTGATTGCAATAATAGGTGAGAAATTATAAGGATGATTGACTAAATACATGACGGGCAATGTGTAAATGCTCGGCACCCACACCAAACAGCCCCAGCAAATATAAAATCCAGCGCGATCATGCATGATGTCCATTGATCGCAAGTAACCTGCTTCCCAATAAAAAAACTTGGCAATATAAACTAACATAATGCCAACTGAAATCATCATGGCGTTACTCAAACCAAATAACTCAGTTTGTTTTGCAGCAAAAGAAATAATAATGAGCACCCAAGACATCATCCCAAAGCGACAATTGGTAAATTGCTTGACATCCCATCCAAAAATGCGTGGATACAATTCAGCGCCCCAGTAATAATCAAAAATAAAGTTTCCGGTTGTGCTGTGATCAGAAGAAGAAGGTGCAAATCGGCCTTTAAAATAAAGCAGCAAACAAAATAATAAGCTGAATACATTAAGCGATCCTAAAATTCCCGCAAAATGATCATAAATAATAGTCGGGGAAAACAGAGCGAATTTAAAAGAAAGGATGCAAAATAAAAATAGGGTTATTAGAAAACAAGCAAAACCATTATTTTTATACGTGGGAATATTACCATGTGGTGTTTCAGGGCCATAAACTGTTTTGCCGGGAATGATTCTCATTAAAATAAGCTGCGTTGCCATAAAAATAAAAATCATTTTCCAGGCAATGGCGCTGCCGAAAAAGATGGGTTGCCATACTTCCCACAACGTTGAAAAAAAGCCTTGAATAATCACCAAATGCATAAAGGCATGCAGTGAGCCGCCCATATCAAGATTAATATGCCAGACCAAAATGGCCATCGGTGGACAACAGAGCATTAATAATAATGGGACGAGGGTTTTTCGAAAAAATGATTGAGATGTTTGCATAGTATGCTCCGTGTTTAACACAACTTCGCATACTATACCGATTTTTTGAAGCTAGCCCAAATTTCTTTTGACAGTATTATCTAATTTCACGATATATTGTGAAAAAATACTGTGATTGCGCGCTAAAATATCGTCATATAAAGCTTGGCCCTGTGCTGATAAAGGATGCGCAACACGTGGGTCATGATTTTCAGGTGAAGCATAAGCGAATAAGACACTTTGACCTTTAATGTCACCCATCAGCGAATCAACACGCGCCGGATTAACGGCAAAGCAGCCCCAGCTTCTGCCGGCATAACCATTTTGTCTGATAAAAGCCGGTGTCACATAAGAAGCTTGATGAATCACAACTGCGCGCTCTTGCGCATTGCTATTAATGCCCGGTTCAAGACCCGTTACTCGCATTGATTTGCCATGTTCACCAGAATAAATATCACCCGTTGTATAAATACCAGGACTCGATTCTAAAGAGCCGGGTTGATTTGAAAAATGTTTCGCATAAATTTCACCCGAATTTTTGCCTTGTGCAACGTGCATTGCCATTAACACTTTGCGTGTGTGCAAATTAATAACCCACATGCGCTTGTCATAAGAGGGCAGGTTAAAATTCACGACCGTCAAAATGCCATTGTTTGAAACATCATGATGATCGAGCGCCCATTGATAACCATTGATCGCATATTTCAACACCTGAGGCGTCAAACCAGCGGTGTGTGGTTGCGTTAAAATACCGCCATTTTGCTGCGGTTGATCTGAACAGCTGGTCAAAGCAAGCGTTAAAACGATAAGCGCCGCTGCCATGCCCAAGGTAATTTTTAAATATCTCGCTAATTTATTGATTTTCATTATTATTTTCATCTTTTTGGTTGTGCGAAAGAGGTTCAATATACACGATCGCACAAAAAAAGACCATCTCATTTTACGATATTTTAGTGAAATATTGCTAAGCCATTGATCTTTCTAAAACTACCTGCGATTTCCAGAAAACGCAGCGAGTATTTGCAATAAGCTTAAGAATAAGTTCAAGATATCCAAATACAAGCTGATGGTTGCCATAATGTAGTTCGTTTGACCGCCCAGCAGGATTTGGCTGGTGTTGTAGAGAATGTAGCCTGAGAAAATCACTACAAACGCGAATGACATACCTAATTGCAAGATGGGTAGATGAAATAACATCCCCGCGAGACTCAATAAAAACGCGCCCAATAGAGCGACAAATAAAAACCCAGCAAGATAGCTGAAATCTTTTTTGGTTGTCAGAACGTAAGCAGACAAAGCCAAAAAGATCACGCCCGTTGCGCCAAGAGAAGTTAAAATCAATTGCGAGCCGTTGGTGAACTCTTTGATGTACATGTTCATCATGGGTCCCATGGTATAGCCAACAAAGCCTGTGAAAGCAAAAATAGAAACCAAGCCCCAAACAGAGTTGCGCAGCCACATGGTTAAAAACAACAAGCCGAACATACCAATAATTTGAATCAAAAAGTTAAGCGGCATCGCATTAGTACGCATGGCAATGCCTGCCATTGCAGCACTAAAGAGCAAGGTTAAGCTTAATAAGAAGTACGTTTTTCTCAATACTTCGTGCGTTGCAATAGTGGATGTGTAACCTGATTGAACAACATTTATTTTCAAAGGACGCATATTCAAACTCCAAGATGATTAATTTGCAATGAGTATAGCAAAAAAGAACTGAGTGTTGTATATTTCCCGTCGTGTTACGAAAAATTCAGGAGAGATGGCAGAGTGGTTTAATGCGACGGTCTTGAAAACCGTTGAGGGTAACTCCCTCCCAGAGTTCGAATCTCTGTCTCTCCGCCACTTTCGAAATTAGGAATATATTGTGATCAATGTATTACTGGTGGACGATCATGACTTGGTACGCGCAGGAATTAAAAGAATTCTTGATGACGTATCAGGTATCAAAGTAATTGGCGAAGCCAATTCCGGCGAAGATGCGGTAAAGCAAGTTCGCAAATTTCATCCCAATGTCGTTTTAATGGACGTCAAAATGCCTGGCATAGGCGGTTTTGAAGCCACGCGAAAATTATTACGCATTGATCCTGATATAAAAGTATTGGTTCTAACCATTTGCGACAACGATTTATATCCAGCCAGATTATTACAAGTCGGCGCTGCGGGCTATTTAACCAAGGGCGCATCGATGGAAGAAATGGTGCGTGCGATTCGCGCGGTTAATTCGGGTCAGCGCTATATTAGTCCTGATGTGGCCAGTCGCTTAGCTTTCAGACATGTGACAGACAATGAAATATCACCCTTTGAATTATTATCTGAGCGTGAATTGCAGGTCATGATGATGATCACGCGCGGTTTAAATGCACCTGCCATTGCCGAAAGTTTATGTTTAAGCGCAAAAACAGTGAATAGCTATCGTTATAGAATATTCAAAAAATTAAAAGTCAAAAATGATGTAGAATTAACATTATTGGCCATTCGACATGGCTTGGTTGATTCTGAAAAATTGTCATAAAAAATGCTTAAGGAAAAACTAATATTATTGCCTAATAAACCTGGCATTTATCAAATGCTAGATTCTGTCGGGAAAATTTTATATGTCGGTAAAGCTAAAAATTTAAAAAAACGTGTTTCAAGTTATTTTCGCAAGAATATTATCGATAAAAAAACCGCAGCGCTCATGGAAAAAGTGTGTGATATCGAAACGATTGTGACAGAAAATGAAAATCAAGCATTATTATTAGAAGCCAATTTAATTAAACAGCATCACCCGCGATATAATATTATTTTTCGAGATGATAAAGCCTACCCTTATTTATTTTTATCTCAGCACAAATTTCCTCGCTTAGATTACGCGCGCAATAAAAAGCACGAGAAGGGTCGTTATTTTGGGCCTTATCCGAATACAGGATCGGTTCGCAATACGTTGGCATTAATTCAAAAACTATTTAAATTAAGACAGTGCAGCGATATTTTTTTTAAAAGCCGCTCAAGGCCTTGCTTGCAATATCAAATTAATCGTTGCACAGCACCTTGCGTTAAATACGTGAATGAAAAAGATTATAATACGCAAGTTCAAGATGCGGTTTTATTTTTAAAAAATAAAAAATCAACCATTCTAAAAGAAATAAAATCCAGAATGCAGAAAGCATCTCTGCAATTAGAATTTGAAAAAGCAGCGCATTATCGCGATTTATTGGAAAAATTACAGCAGCTACAGGATCAAGCGTTTGATGCATTTGATGTGGCAGAACAAATTGAAGCTATTGCGCACAAGCAATTAATGGAAAAATTTGAAGCGCTTAAAATTATATTAGATTTGCAAGAGATACCCAGTCAAATTGAATGCTTTGATATTAGTCACACAAATGGCACGAATACCAAAGCGTCATGTGTGGTGTTTGGTGTTGAGGGGGCGATTAAAAAACTGTACCGCCAATTTGATATTAACAATATTACGCCAGGCGATGATTATGCTGCGATGAAACAAGTGCTGACCAGGCGATACTCCAAAAATAAATTACTACCCGATTTAATTATAGTCGATGGCGGCAAGGGACAGTTAAAGCAAGCAGAAATGGTTTTAAAAGAATTAAACATCAATCATATTACCTTGCTGGGTGTTGCCAAGGGTGAGGGTCGAAAGCCGGGCCTTGAAAAATTATATTTATCGAGCAGAAAATCGCCGATAGCGCTCAAATCAGATCACTTGGCGCTCCATTTAATTCAAACCATTCGCGATGAAGCGCATCGATTTGCCATTACGGCGCACAGAAAAAAACGCGGGAAGATGCAAATTAAATCTTCCCTTGAAAATATTGCTGGTATTGGTAAAAAGAGACGTTTAGAATTGCTTCGGCATTTTAATGGTTTGCAAGCATTGCAAAAAGCGAGTGTCAATGAGATTTCGCAAGTGCCAGGTATCAGCGACAATTTAGCCAAAAAAATATATTTACATATTCACAAGGATTAATTTTTAATGTCAGATAAAACAGATAAAATTTTTATTGAAGAAAACAAACGCTTTTCAGAACTGGCTATATGGAAATCTCAAAAAGCCTATTATGATTCCAAAGGCATTGAAGCGTGGGCAGATGATGTGCCATTTTATATCACCAGCAATCCCTTTATCGGTAGAAGCTACGCAAAGTTGGCGCTGGCATTTATTCAAGATTGGATTTTACAAAATAAAGATGCAGACAAAAAGCCATTTTATATTTTAGAAATGGGCACGGGCAGCGGCCAATTTAGTTTTTATTTTTTGCGTTATTTAACAGAATTGCTGAATGATTTAAATTTACAGTCTATTCAAATAAAATACATCATGTCAGACGTGACTTCGAACTCCTTTGAATTTTGGGAAAAACATCCGGCTCTAAAGCCATTTTTAGATTCTGGCATATTAGATTTTGCGCTTTATGATTTATACAAAGACACTGAAATAAAATTAGTGCGTTCCCAAAAAGTAATTACTCAAAATTCCATTGAAAACCCGCTGATAGTAATTGGAAATTATATTTTTGATTCAATTGCAACCGATGTATTTACCGTTGAAAATGGTGATTTGTTTGAAGCGCGTGTATCGCTTAATACTCAAAAAGATAATATTAAAAACAACAAACCAATTGATATTGAAAAAATTATGATTGAGTATAACCAACAAGCTATTTCTAGTAATTATTATAATAACAATACATTAGATTCTATTTTATTTAATTACCAACAGTCATTAACAGACACGCATTTTCAATTTCCGATTGCCGGATTAAATGCGTTAAAAAATCTGCAAAGTTTATGTAATCAAAAATTATTATTGCTAAGCTCAGATAAAGGCTATTCTCATTTAGGTGAATTGGATTTTTTAGATTATCCTGAACTAGATTTTCACGGCAGCTTTTCAGTGATGGTAAATTATCATGCTATTGCTGAATTTATGAAACAATCAGGCGGCGAGTCTTGCGTGCAATCGTTTCGTGAAAATATTATTACGGGTGTGTTTGCCAGTGGATTTAATTTCTCAGCACTTTGCAATTTAAAATTAACGATTAAAAATGAGCTTATGGGATTTAGCCCGACAGATTACTTTATGATTTATGAAAGTTACATTGAGCATTTTAAAAAAACAAAGCTGGATGTGATGGCCTCTTACTTAAATTTATCAGCATGGGATCCGGGCTTGTTTGATCAACTAAGCGATCAATTAAGTGAGCTTGCTGAAAAAGGTGACTCTGAAATTGTCGCGTATTTATCCGAAAATATGCATAAAATCGCAGATAATTTTTATTATCTGCCTTCTTGTAATGATATTCTATTTGATATCGGCATTTTCTTTCAAAATATTGGTAATTATCAAGAAGCAATGAAATACTATGATCAATCACTGGTATTTTTTGGTGAGAGTGACGTGGTCTCGTTTAACATGGGCGTGTGTTTATATAGCCTAGATCAATTTGATAAGGCGTTATTGCATATGCAAAATGCGTTACGATTAGAGCCATCTGCAGACGATACTAAAGGATGGATTAAAACCATCGAAAAAAAACTAATGCGTGCTTAGTAGCGCGTGCTTAAATTGAGAGTGACATATGTTTCATATAAAGCTAATCAGTATTATTTTGGTATTGCTCATTACGATTATCGCAGGCATATATCCGTTTATTAAAAAAATAAAAAATAATGAAGCGGCACAATTTCCGATTGGCGAGTCATTGGCAGCGGGTGTGTTTTTGGGTGCAGGCTTAATGCATATGCTGGGTGATGCGTCGCAGGATTTTTACAAATTACACTACTCTTATCCTTTTGCGTCATTGCTTACAGCTGTTATGTTTTTATTTTTATTATGGTTAGAACACCTGGGTCGTGAAATTGTTGAAACGCGTGGCGAGACGAGTGGAGCGTTTGCGGTTTTGGCAACATTAATGTTATCTATCCATGCTTTTTTAATGGGCGCTGCATTAGGATTAAGCAGCACTTTCTCCGTTGCTGTTTTATTGTTATTTGCTATTTTGGCGCACAAATGGGCGGAGAGTTTTTCACTCTCTATTCAAATCAACAAAAGTAATTTTAGCCACCTGATTAATATTATTTTATTTTCAGCTTTTGCCTTAATGACACCGATTGGCGTTATTTGTGGCGCTGCTGCAACTGAAACATTGGGCAAAATGCCATTGTTGCAACCGATTTTTAGCTCGTTAGCGGCCGGTACTTTTTTATATTTAGGTACATTGCACGGATTGGAAAAAGCAACACTGATTAAACAGTGTTGCGACATGAAGCGATTTTATTTTGTTATTTTAGGTTTTGGTATTATGGCGGTTGTTGCGATTTGGACTTGATTACACCATCTTTTTCGGATCAATTGCCCGATCAAATTCTTCACCTGTTAAATAACCTAGAGCTAAACATGCTTCACGCAATGATGAATTATCAGCATGCGCTTTTTTTGCTATTTTAGCCGCTTTGTCATATCCAATAACTGGATTTAATGCAGTGACTAACATTAAAGAATTATTTAGGTAATAATCAATTTGCTTTACATTGGGTTCAATGCCGATAACACAAAATTCTGTAAAAGAGCGACAAGCATCGGTTAATAAATAAATAGATTGAATGAAATTATAAATAATAACGGGCTTAAAAACATTGAGTTCAAAATTACCTTGCGATGCCGCAACGCCGATGGTTGCATCATTACCCATGACTTGCACGCACACCATGGTCATTGCTTCGCATTGCGTGGGATTGACTTTGCCTGGCATGATTGACGAGCCGGGTTCATTTTCAGGAATGCTGATTTCGCCAATGCCGCAGCGAGGACCCGATGACATCCAGCGAATATCATTCGCAATTTTCATTAAAGCTGCTGCCAGTGCTTTTAAAGCACCGCTGACCAAAACAATTTCACAGTGCGATGACAATGCTTCAAATTTATTTTTCGCCGAAACAAAATTAAATCCAGTAATACCTGAAATATAGTCTGCAGTTTTGTGAGCAAATTCTATTGATGAATTTAATCCTGTCCCAACAGCAGTACCGCCGATCGCTAAATTCAATAGTAATTTTTTTAAAATATTGATTGCATTTAAACAAGTATCCAGTTGAGCGACATAACCTGAAAATTCTTGACCCAATGTTAATGGTACCGCATCTTGTAAATGCGTGCGGCCAATTTTAATAATACTATCGAACGCTTTTTGCTTTTCAAATAAGGCATCGCGCAAATGATTCACAGCGGGAATTAATTGATTTTCAATCATTTCGTAGCTAGCAATATGCATAGCAGTTGGAAAAGTATCATTCGATGATTGCGCCATATTGACATGATCATTGGGATGAACAGGATTTTTGCTGCCCATGACGCCGCCTGCCAATTCAATTGCGCGGTTGGATATTACCTCATTGGCATTCATGTTGGATTGGGTGCCGCTGCCTGTTTGCCAAATATTCAGCGGAAAATGTTGATCCAATTTTCCTGCAATAACTTCATCTGCTGCTTTGACAATATATTCACAAATTTCAGGAGGCAGATCTTTTAAATCGCGATTGGCCATCGCTGCTGCTTTTTTTAATATACCAAAAGCGCGAATCATTTCGGGCGGCATTTTTTCACGGCCAATGGCAAAATGGTGCATCGAGCGAGCGGTTTGTGCGCCACCATATAAATTTGCAGGAACTTCTATGTCACCAAAACTATCTTTTTCTGTTCTCATGTTGCTCTCCTGTTGTATTAGTTACATTAATTGGTGTCCCGAAGCCGGCTTG
Source organism: Gammaproteobacteria bacterium (assembly GCA_023266215.1). Lineage (GTDB taxonomy): Bacteria > Pseudomonadota > Gammaproteobacteria > Coxiellales > Coxiellaceae > JAHFRQ01. Next base: position 27,023 of record JAHFRQ010000020.1, read on the forward strand.
AACGGCTGACCTGTCCCTTAGGAGGGGACTGCTCTATCCACTGAGCTATCGGGACTAAAATTTAGGTTATTATGCGATCAATGCGCCAAAATTTCCAGTAAACAAGATGATATGTTAAGATTTCGCATGATTTTTAGCTCATACATCTTCCGCCGCCGCCATCACGCTGAATTAATCAATCAGATTTTTCTGCCGGCAGTTAATAAAACAGTGGATATTCATTATCATGTGATTCGCGCAGCCAAAAAAGTGGTTTGCAAACACAAGGATGATAAATTAATTCTATATGGAAAAATAAATAAATTTTCAGATTGTGTTTCAGTCATTAAAGATAATTTAAAAAAACAAGCTTATGATTTATTACTTATTTTGCTCGATCAAATATCACTTGAAACCAATTTAAAATACACTAAGCTCAGTGTGCGTGCTCAAAAAACAATGTGGGGTAGCTGCACTTCAAAGGGCAATATTCAGCTTAATTATAAGATTTTATTTTTACAGCCCGAGCTTGCAAGATATATTTTAATTCATGAGCTTTGCCACACGGTGCATTTAAATCATTCTCGACATTTCTGGAATTTAGTCGAACAGTTTTTGCCCGATTACAGAGCCCATGTAAAAACACTCAAAACACCTAACGACTTGATGCCATTCTGGATGAGATAAAGTATCAAATAACCTAGCATTTCCGCCAAAATCAATGGATAATGAAAAAAATTAACAGAGAGATCAAGCTAAATCGTGACTAAAAAATATTCTAACAAACCAGCCCCAAAACCGTCTCAGAAATTTCCCAAAAAAGACCCGCATTTAAAACGTGAGGCAGCGTTATATGCCAATCCTATTCCGAGCCGAGAATATATTCTGGCTTATCTGAAAAAGATTAAAAAACCCGCTAATTTTAAACAATTAATGAATGCGTTGGGGTTAAAAAAACCTGATGAAAAAGAAGGCTTGGACAGACGTTTAAAGGCGATGCTGCGCGATGGCCAGCTGGTTTTAAACCGCAATGATTGCTTTGGATTGATTGACCAGATGTCATTGATCGCGGGCCGTGTTCAAGGTCATCGCGATGGTTTCGGGTGGTTTATACCAGATGTCGGCAAGCCTGATATTTTTCTCCATGCAAGGCAAATGCACCAGGTTTTTGATGGCGATCGTGTTTTGGTGCGCGTTATTTCAAAGGATAAAAAGCGACCCGAGGGCGCTATTGTTGAAGTGTTGGAGCGTAACACGCAACAAATCGTCGGAAAGCTTCTCGAAGAGAAGGGTGTGTTTTTTGTTGATCCCGATAGCAAATCTATTGTTCAAGATATTATTATTCCACGAGACTGTGTGGGCAAGGCCAAACCCGGTCAATTCGTTGTTGCGAATATCACCGTGCAGCCTTCCATGCGACGTCAAGCGCAAGGTGAGATCATCGAAGTATTGGGTGATCAATTAACACCTGGCATGGAGGTAGAATTAGCTATCCGTGCGCATGAGCTGCCTTTTCGTTTTTCACCGGATGTGTTATCAGAAATAAAAAATTTACCGGATGCTGTTTCGAAAGATGATTTAAAAGAGGCCTTAAAAGAACGAAAAGATTTGCGCGATCTGCCTTTTGTCACTATTGATGGCGAAGATGCCAGAGATTTTGATGACGCGGTTTTTTGCGAGCCGCTTGAAAAAAATAAATGGCGTGTTTTAGTTGCGATCGCCGATGTTGCGCATTATGTTAAGCCAGATACTGCGTTAGATACTGAGGCGCAATTACGCGGAAATTCTGTTTATTTTCCTTCGCGCGTGATTCCGATGCTCCCTGAAAAATTATCAAACGAATTATGTTCTTTAAAGGCAGACTGTGAACGTTTAACCATGGTGTGCGAAATGATACTAGATGCCAACGGTAATATGTTGGAATATCATTTTGATAACGCGGTTATTTTTTCAAAAGCAAGATTGACGTACACACAAGTGGCTGCTGAGCTCAATGGTGAAAACACGATTGATTTAGGCTTAAAAAAATCCATTCAGAATTTACATGAATTATTTAAAGTGTTATTTAAACAAAGACAATTGCGTGGCGCAATTGATTTTGAAACGGTTGAAACGCAAATTTTATTTGATCAAGACGGGAAAATAGATCGCATTGTGCAAAGACATCGTAATGTCGCACATCGCATTATTGAAGAAATGATGTTATTGGCCAATCAAACCACAGCCCATTTTTTAGAAAAATCAGCGCTTCCGACTATTTATCGTGTGCATGATTTGCCTGATGATGCCAAATTATTTGCGCTGCGAGATTTTTTAAATGCCTTTGGGTTAAAGTTAACGGGCGGTGATAAACCGACGGCGTTAGATTACGGAAAATTATTAGAAAAAGTAGCCGGCAGACCGGATGCGCATTTAATTCAAACCGTCATGCTGCGTTCAATGCGACAAGCTATTTATACCGTGGAAAATCGCGGACATTTTGGATTATCGTACGAAGGCTACTGTCATTTTACTTCGCCTATTCGCCGATATCCTGATTTATTAATTCATCGCGCATTAAAACACGCTATTGCAAAACGCAAAGCATCGAAATTTATGTACGATTTAGAGAAAATGGAAAGTATAGCCGAGCATTGTTCGCAAACAGAGCGTCGCGCTGATAAAGCAACGCGTGATGCCACCGATTGGCTAAAATGCGATTATATGCAAGATAAAGTCGGCGAAACATTTGATGGCATTATTTCTGATGTGACAGGCTTTGGTATTTTTGTTGAATTAAAAGAAATTTATGTTCAAGGTTTATTACACGTGACCGCATTACAAAACGATTATTATCAATATGATCCAGCGCATCATTTAATGCGCGGCAAAGCGAGCAACAAAACGTACCGATTGGGTGATTCAATTCGCGTGACAGTCGCGCGTGTTAATTTAGATGATCGACAAATTGATTTTGTATTGGATAAATAAACTTTTTGCGCAGAAAAATTCCCTCTCCCGTAATCAGGAGAGGGCTAGGGTGAGGGTCTTCTATGAAAAAATTAAATATATTATTAACACTTGCAATTTTATTTCTATCCGCAACCAGCTTTGCCAATTCTACCGTGCCTTGCATGCAATTTTTAAAAGCAACGCCGTATGCGTACGTTGCTGATAATAATAGTGGCGAAACCTTTTTGGTGGTGCGACATTTTTTCCCGACTTATACCGCTGAAAATTATCTTTTTCCCAATGGCAAAACGGCTTTTGGACAATCCAATATCGTTCCTAATCAAACTATTTGCGCATCGATGGCCCTTAAAAATAATAAAATGATCCAGTACGCAACGTACAACATCTATAAAAAAACAGCAGGCTATGTTGTCAAAGTTGTTTATATTAATCATCAAAAACAAACCCTTCGCGTTTATCCCATTTCGCAGCAGCAATTGATTTTGTCGCTGAAAGCGGGTTGACATTTCGTGATTTTCAAGTAAAAATGCGCTTATGAATAAAGACGCACAACAAGCTATCAATCACTTATCGAATCTATCGAGCAGTATGCTTGTCTGCCTTTTAGTCGTCTCTCGCGTCGTTAACGTGATGTGCCTGTCCTAGTTTTTTCTAGGCCAGGCAAAAAGTTTACGGTAACAAAATAAATTAACGAGAGAATCATCATGAATACCAATACTTTAGAAACACAGTCAACAGAAAATACTTCAGAAAATATATCAGAAAAAACCTCGTATTACGCTTGGATTATCATTGGCTTTTGCGCCTTATTTTTATTTTATAAATATGTTCTACAGGTGTCACCGAGCGTCATGACGCACGATTTAATGCGAGCGTTTAATTTAAATGGCGCAGGTTTGGGTAATTTGGCAGCCATGTATTTTTATGCTTATTTGATTACACAGCTATTTGCAGGACCCTTGTTAGACCGCTTTAGTCCCAAATATTTAACAGCCACAGCTGTTTTGATTTGCGCGCTCGGCGCATTTTTATTTGCACATACGCATGTTTTATATATTGCCGATATTGCGCGTGCTTTAATTGGCGCGGGAACTGCTTTTGCAACGGTGAGCTACATGAAAATGTCTTCACTGTGGTTTCGATCTAACCAAGTCCCACTAATCGACGGGCTTTTAGCCACAGCCGGCATGACAGGAGCTTTGTGCGGACAAGTACCTTTAACATTATTGGTTGCGCATGATGGATGGCGCGCTTGCTTAAACGACTGCGGAATATTTGGATTAATACTGGCGCTTTTATTTTTAGTATTTGCAAAAGAGAAAAAATCAGACAATAAACTCGACAATACTGAAAAAAAATCAACAAATTTTTCTTTAATGGGTTTGTTTTTATTAATGAAAAATAAAAAAAATTGGCTGCTGACTTTTTATAGCGGTTTGGCTTTTACGCCGCTCGCGGTTTTAGGTGGTTTGTGGGGCAATCCGTTTTTTGAAGAAGCGCATCACTTAAATTCAAGCCAAGCGGCTACGTTTACATCCTGTATTTTTTTAGGTTTTGCGATCGGCGGGCCTTTATTTGGGTTTTTGTCGAATTATTGTGGCGATAAAATTAAGTCGATGATGATGGGAACTGCTTTGGCATTACTATCATTAGTGTTTGCGATTTATATGAATAATTTGCCACTCTGGATTTTTGGTGCCTTGCTATTTTTATTTGGGTTGGGGACGGGCGCATTTATGTCTTGCTTTGCGGTTGGAAAAGAATTAAATTCAATTGCGCTTGCGGCAACCGTTGTGGCTTTAATTAATACAGGCGACGGATTATTTGGTTCTTTTACAGAGCCTTTGATCGGAAAGTTTTTGGATATGGCTTGGAGTGGAAAAATAATCAATCATGCACATTATTTTTCGCTGCAGGATTTTCATTATGCTTTTATGATTCTGCCTATGTATTTAATTGCTGCGTTGTGTTGTTTATTTGCGCTTTTGCGTAATAATAAAATTACTTAACTTTACTTAATAAAAAATGGAGAAATACTATGCCGGATGAAAATAATATATATGTTGTTGATAAAAACCCCATGATAACGAGCCTTGCGGAGTTTTATAAAAATAACGAAGGCGGCGCAAGAAGAATAAAAGAAATAACAGCATGCGCCGATGTGCCAGCTGTATTGGCATTGTTGGAAAACAATGTTGAAATACGCGGCCGGGGTGCTTCTTCAAAAACTTATTTGAACTATCACAAGGAACAGATCCCTGTTTTATTATCTAAAGACAGGATGGAACCTGGAGATGAAAGTACCGTTGTAAAATTTCTACAGGTTCTGTATCGAGAAAATCGCGGTTCTAAAAAAAGAGCAGATGAGATTTTTTATAAATCACCCACAGAAAAAACATATTATTCCATCGATGAAATTATTCAGAATTTATTTTCACGCGCGATTCGTGATCCTAAAGGGGCATCTAGCACAACGCTACAATCTCTGCGCGCCATAACCATAAATAGTGGCTTTCTTGATGGCAAAGCACAGAAATTGCATGAAAAGCTTCCTGCAGGATCTGCAAGTGATCCTGCCCCCGGGTTTTTTAGGCCGAAAGCACTGACGCGTGAAACTCTGCAAGCTTATTGCGAACTAAAATCAATTCAACTTGATGTGAAGCCTGTTGTTGAGAGGTCGGAGGCACTGGTTATGTAGTTTAAATAATAGGTGTAGTTATTCAGCTCCACACAGAAATTAACCAAAACCCTCACCCTGACCCTCTCCCTTAGGTCTACTCTGCACGCAGATCTCTGTGCATTTTCCATCCATCATAAATTCCATAAAACATTTCAAGTCCTCGCCCGATTGTAATTGGACCAGCGAAGCCTTCGCTTTTTACGTATCCTTTCCAACCTCCTAATCTA
>JAHFRQ010000003.1 GCA_023266215.1 Gammaproteobacteria bacterium
CGCTAGTTTTTTATCGATGTCATAAATACTAAATGAACAGGAAATAAATGCGGCTGATAAGATGATGATAAGCCGTAATCCCCATAATCCACCGGGTGTTGTTTGATCATTTGGAAAACGGGTTAATCGAAAAAAAGATTCTATGGCGCGATACTTCACATAAGCCCATGCTGCAGGACCTACTTTTGCCATTATCCATGGAATGGGTGGACAATTAGAACAATAAGAAAACAGCCATGCGCGATCAGCAGCCGCTGGTGGTACAAAACCCGCGTTCATTTCAAATAACGATCGATGCTCACCGGTGATGGCAGTGTATTTGTTATATCCGCTATCAACGCCTTGAATGGTTCCTGTGATAAATGCAAAGAGCAGCGGAACCCATATAGGGGCATCCTCGAATAATTGTAAAAATAGCGCGGCATTATCGAATAATTTAATGGTATAGCAAGATAGCGCAGATAAATTATTTAAAATACGATCTGAAAAACAAGATTGTGTAAGCCGGTCTAATAAAATTTTAGCGACTCTGGCTTTTTCAGTGTGCGACAATGTTGGATCATAATGATCAATACCCGTCAGCTTGGCTGTCAGCTCTTCAAGTAAGCTGTCTGGAGCAACCAGATGAGTGTGACCTGCTCTTGATGTAACTTCCAATATCGTATCTTTAAGTGGTTGGAGATTTTCTGGCGTGAAATCCGCAGGCAAAGGTATATCAGTTTCTATATTTTGTAGCGCGCTCTTATCATCCAAACCAATCAAAGAATAGGTGAGTCTACCGTCTTTTTGACCTACATATATCTTGCCCTTTTCTAGCGTAGAATCTGCTGCCATCACACAAAGGTCATACTTTTCAGAAGTTCTTAGGCCATAAACAAATTGGTCAATTTGCTCGCCTAGCTCTCTTATTGTGTGCGCGTTATCAATTACATGTACTTGATTATCTTCCGTGATATTTTCTTCTGCATTTTGGCTCTTTTGAAAATCAAGTGGGTAGATAACCTCATCTTCTGCTGGAAAAAGCTGATTGCCATGTTGATCATTTCCATACCCTTGGAATTCTAATTTTTCAAAATGATTCCCATTCACAAACAACAAATCTAATCGAACTGTTGCGACATCTGGCTTATGATGAGAAAAATTATAATGTCCTTCCAGACGATGTGGCACTAAACTTTCACCCGCCCCTAATTGCCAAATGTAAATTTCTATTGCTTGAATATCTGCTAATGCCTGTAATGTGGCAGGATGCGCCCATCCTGCATCTAACTTTCGATCTCTAACATCAAAATCAATAAAGGCTGCAATAATTACAGAATCGCTACTACATGTATCATCAGCTTGAATGGTTTCAATGGGTAATCTTGTTGCTCCTGTGTCGATAAGATATTGATAAATCCCGGGCCTTAGTAGGAATTCTTTGATCGCAGGTTTAAGTAACTGTATGACGCCATTGTCATTAATGTGCTCATTTAATAATTTAACTGCTTGTTGTCTTGTAATACCAAACGCGGTGTAGCCGCACTCTCCATCAGCAATGACATCGTGGCGGATATAACCTTTTCGAAAATTACCCGCTTTATTTTCAAAAGAACCTTCCGTTGCTTCAAGCTGGTATTTTTCCATTAATTTTTTCAGATTGTTTAAAAAATCTCCACGCAAAACATCGGTCACGCTAACATAGAAATGGGTGTTTCGGATCGTAGCTAGAACGCCAGGTAACATAGCCGCAAAGGACGCATACATAAGCCCTGTGTATTCAGAGTTTTTGTCTAGCTCCCAAAAGAGCAACGGTATAGTGGTAATTTCGGCTAGATTAACCAACTGTACCAGTGGCGTAGTAGGAGGCCAAAAATTTTGTCTTATTTTTTCTTTAACCCCACTTTCTAATTTGGTTGGCTCCCAATCAACAGGCGCCACAGGTCGTTCATCACGAGGATCAACCGGTTTTACGGGTCTTGTCAACACACCCAGAGCATCTGTGTTAAAATGCAATTGCCCATCAAAGCGATATAGCTTCATAAATTTGATTAATATTTCTATCTCATCTGTATTTAAATTGTAAGGTGTACCGCGCGGCGGATTATTGAGAAAATATATTCCGGAATTATCTGCTTGTATCTGATATTGTGCTGAATTAGCGTTTACAGCACCATAATCAGGAGATGGTTTCGCACCTTGCGACAGCAAAGGACTTTGCGATGATGAAGCATCGACAGCAGGACGTGATTCACCTTCTACATAATAAAAATGCTCGGTGATAAAAGCAGCGATGGCTATATTGTCTGCAGGACGTGCTGCATCACTATCAGGAACTTCAGAAATAAGATCGGTAACCCATGTAGGAAATGTTGGCCGCATGGTATATCTCCAGTATATTTTTTATTCAATTTTGCCCAAGTCTAATACGACTTTTACGGTTTGTCACCAATTTTTAAGCATTACATAAGATTTCTATTGAAATTAGGTGAAAATTAAGTGATTATATTTAACGCAGCCCACTGTGTTTTTTAACTGCATTCCGGTCTATACTAGCCCGAATAATAGTCTTACCCAAATGCTTTGCATAGGAAGGAAAAATATGCCAACTGCACCAAAAAAGTCAACAGCACAACCAAAAGCAGGGGTAATAAAGTATCCGTCTTGCTCAGAATTAGAGAAGGCGGGAAAGACCACTCGAGATGATGATTGCTTGTTTAATGCTTATGCGATAGGAAATGGTTATTCCTATTTATACGGGCACTGGGGAAGTTGGTTGGGTGGTGCTATTTGTAAAACAACGTTAAAAACACCGCTTAAAGCAATTAATACCAGAACAAATAAGCCCGTTACTTATCCTGTTGGTACCTCAATCTTAATTGCCCGACGATTTTGTGATTTCACCCCTTTTAAAAATTATCCTGAAGATGACAGGCGGGCTGCAAATGCAGCATCTCTCCACCAGGGTATAGGTGGAGTTGATGAATATTATGGATTTGAAACATTTTTTCTTGTTAAGCCCATTTCTAGACCGCTAAAAGAAGATGATACTCTCACTGACGCTGATCTTGACTTATGGCGATCGACGGTAAAAGAGCTACAAACTGAAATTAATACTATGTATCGGGGAGCTGCTCTTGAATATTTAAGAATTTGTTATTCGGAATTTGGTGAAAAATGGCTCAATAGAAAGAGATTATGTGTTTCACTGGCTGAAGCTTATCATTGCAATACTGAATTTAAAGATTTTACATCTGGTGATTCTTATCGTAAAGTTACCCATTTTGGTTTTCCGTCTGACTACTGTATTAGCAGTGTAGGATTTGATAAGCAGGGTAATATCAAAGACTACATCGAAAAATGCCCCGCGCCATTGGCACAACTTGCCAAAGACGATGATTCAAAATCAAAAGACCTTTTCAGCACGGATCCCACGCTACTAAGAGAAATTGCTTTTCTGGGATACAAGCAAAAAGAAGTAGTCATGCTGGAATATCAATATCCAGACGATACAAAAAAACAAAGAGAAGAAAAAACATTAGTCATATTGCAACGTCAAATCAATATTCTGAAACAATGCCGATTTATTGATCGCACAGAAGCGTTAGTATTTTACAAAGAATTAATTGACGCGCACTTAAATCCGGAAGAATGTTTAGATTACAAAAAAGATTGTGCTTTTTTATACGATAACAACGCAGCATTTTTTGAAGCCAGAGAAATCTTTCATGATTTAAAAGCAGACGTGCTGAATAAATTAAAGGAAGAAAGCGGACGATTTGAGCAGGCCTATCCAGAGCTTGGCCTGACTGCATTGGGTAAACTGCGCAACAAAGCAGCACAATGCAAATCGGTGGATGAGTTACATGATCTTTTTTCTCCATCAGAAAAGGATGGGCAAAAAAGCTGGTTAAGAAAAAACATTTTTCTCCCCACTATTTTAAAAGCCAAGGCAGAGGTCGACACAAGAAAAAAAGCAATTAATTCATCCACAGAATCTTATTTAGAAACGCATTGGTTAAAAGCAAAATTACGAGGGTACTCAAACATAGCCTGTTTAGCGATTTTGCAGCATCCACGTTCGCAAAAGCAAATGATGAACGATATAAAGCTGGTAGAAAATGAATTGCAGCAAAAAAAGATTAAAGAACGTATCGAAGCAGGCGTTTACAACAGAACTGCATTTCCGCAAATAAAAGAGCTCGCATTACAAAAAAAGCGGAAAGAATTAGCTGTGATTAAAAACGCTGTTTGTGTGGAGCTCATAAAATACGCGTATGGGCCCTTCGGACAATTTTGGGGATGTTTGTTTTGGGTGTTGCCGCATAAATTTAATCCATGGCATCATCACCAAGCGCGCATTGTGACATTGATTGAAATGATTCAAGCGATTGAACCAAAAGATACCGGGGAGCTTGATGCTTGTGTAAAAGAAATTGGCACGCTGGTGAGCAATCAAATTAAATTATATCAAAACAAGGCAACAGAAGAAAAATTTGAGGAAGCGGAATTTAAAGAAAAAATAGCTCCGAAAAAAAAGAAATTAGGCCCACCAAAAAAAGAAGTGGCGCTTAAGCTTGAACCACAACAACGATATCACAAGCCATCTGCATTTTTTGCCTATAATCAATTAAAGCCACTTGAAAGCACGGCTAATTTAAAGGGCGGTTCGTATAAGGCACTTGTTGCTGCAGAGAAGGTGTTAACGACTACCAAAATGTGTGCATAAACTATATTAAGATTTTCTATCCATTGATTTAATTGATTCATCTATTTTCTCATCCGCTCTTGAAAATAATGCAATTGCTTCAACGTGTTCTGTGTGTGGAAACATGTCCATAACACCCGCTTTATCAAGAGTATAGCCCAAATCAAGCAAAGTTTTTGCATCGCGTGCTAAGGTAATGGGATTACAGGATACATACACAATACGTGAAGGCTTTAAGGTTGAAAAATAAGGCATTAATTCAGCTGCACCGGCACGTGGTGGATCCAGCAACACTTTGCTCACAGCTTGTTTTGCCCATGATTCTGAACCACAGTTTTTTGTTAAATCATGCACGTAAAATTCTATGTTATTAATTTTATTATCGTCGGCGTTTTTTTGCGCTTGCGTGATAGCCGATTGTGAACCTTCAACGCCGATCACTTTTTTAGCCAATTGTGCCAGCGGCAGTGAAAAATTACCGATACCACAAAATAAATCTAATATCACATCATTTGAATTAAGATCTAATAATTCAATGGCGCGCACAATCATTTTTTTATTAATGTCTGCATTCACCTGAATAAATTGCGTTGGATGAAAATAAAATCTAAGCTGGTATTGCTCCAAATCGTAATATAATTTTTCTTCAGCATAATTATTTTTGATGCAATAAATACTGTCGTAATTACCAGGTTGCAAATAAAGTTGATATTGATTTTGATTGGTAAACTCAATTAATAATTTTAAATCCTTTTCTGAAAGGGGCTCTAAATGTCGAATAATAATGGCAGTTAGATTATCACCAATGGCAATTTCAATTTGCGGAATCGTATTTTTGGCATCCAATTGCATTAATAAATCACTAAAATTGGATAAATTATTTCCGACACGCTCATCTAAAACAGCGCAATGTGAAATATTGGCAATAAATCGCGGATCATGTTCGCGAAATCCCATTAAGACTTTATTTTTTCCGGGAACGTGTTTCACAGAAAGCCTTGCTTTGCGGCGATAATGCCATGCATTGCCTTGAATCGGCGCTAATAAAACTTTAGGCTCGCAATGTGCTTGATGTTTAAAATGCTCTAACAGAATTTTTTCTTTATGCTTTAATTGACCTTCTGTTGATAAATGCTGCAAGCTGCAACCGGCACACACACCGAAGTATTCACATTGCGGTGTCACGCGATCTTTTGCTGCTTCAATTACTCTCGTAACAGCACCTTCATCATAACTGCGATGCGTGTTCGTGTATTTGAATTCAACTGTTTCATCCGACAAACCGCCAAAAATAAACGTCTTTTTACCGTTCATATCAGCCACGCCTCGGCCTTCATGGCTCAGCTGATTGATTTTGCAGGTAAACTCACCCTGCGGAATATGAGCACGTTTCGATTTTCTGGGCATAAGGTTCGTTTTTGCTAATGTTAATGAAAGAGTGAGGATTATACGTATCGATAGGGTGGGCTGTAAATCATTAAGCTCGTACGGTGGAAATATTGCAAAGTACGGTATTGCAAAATAAATCAGCTGGCATATAGTTTCTTCCTTTCAGGTAGGACATAAAACTTGAAATCAAGTCACTAAGTGTTATAATTTAAAAATGAAGAGTAAGTCCGCTAAAAAAATAAAAAAACGTATCAAGAAAAAATTCAAGCATTTAACTCCGCTTGAAGCAGCGCATAAAATGGCGCATGGACTTTATGATGCCAAAATAATTGACGCCACAACCATGCGCGAATTTGACACACTGTGTTTACCGGTTGTTAAGGATTTATCCTCAGCAGAAATCAAAAAGATCCGATTGAAGGAAAAAATCAGCCAAGCTATTTTTGCGTTATATCTTAATACAAGCACTTCGACCGTTAAACAATGGGAAATTGGTGAAAAACATCCGCGCGGAACATCACTGAAGTTATTGAATTTAGTATCAGCGCATGGTTTGCAGGTGCTGTATTGATTTCTAACCACAAAAATCTCAACCATATGTGCGAAATATCTCAACTGACCATAAGCTTAAGCGTAATAAAAAAGGCTGATTGGTTTAAATTTGTACATTATTTGATCTGCATAAATTCTAACCAGCTGAATTTTCTCAAATCAGTCGTGAAACAATTTTTAATTTTTAAAATACGCAGAACAAAATGTTTTTTTTCGTGTTGTTCGAAAAATTGCCTATGATAACTTGGTACTACGCCCTGACTTGATAGTCGCAAAAGTTTGACAGGATGTTGAACTGACTATGTTGGGATCGGGGCACCTTGAGAAGTCAAACTAAACCATCAGGAGGATGTAATGATGAGTATTAGCATACTGATAGTGTGTACGAGTTTGATGAGCTTCATCGCAAAGCAGATGAAGCGGCAGCACTTTAAGGAGATTAGGTTACAACCTTATCTGATTGATTACTAACGCAAAACACAGCCTATGACGCGAATTCCCTAAATATTGATTAACCCGCACTAGCGAAAGTTATTGCGGGTTTTTTTATTTATAAGCTATAGTAAAACCTGAAACAATATTTCTTTATTTTGTAATTTATTTTGTAATTCATTTTGTAATTCATGGAGCAATATTATGAAAAATATTAAAAAACTAGCTTTGGCGATTGCGCTGACTGGCTTTACAGCTGCTTATGTGCCGCAGGTTTTTGCAGGATTTTGTGGCGATGCTTGTCTTGGTCAGGATCAGGTTACATTTACCAATAACACCAATACATATCTGTTTGTATATGTTAATGGGGTAAGAAGCGCGCTAGCGCCAGGGGCGGTGAGCTCAATACAGGGGCCTTGTACATCAGTCAGCTTCCAGCTACATAACGCAGTCACAGGTGTTTCGTCTCAAATGTATTCATACTGGAATACCAGCATTCGGTGTCCTCAGTCCAAAACACAGCAAACTTTACCAACACCAGCTTTTCCGGCTTACGATGTGCAATGGTTGTCTTCATCGAGCGAATGTACGACAAATGGGATTCCTATTTGCGGAACAAACAATTTTTATAACGTGAAAGTGGGAAAAAATCCAAATAAACCGCCAAAAAATTAGAAAATTATCGATTGCTTGCGCAACCAAAACCAACCCGCACTAGCGAAAGTTATTGCGGGTTTTTTTATTTATAAGCTATAGTAAATCTTAGGAATTATTTTTTTACTTTGTTGTTGTGGGGTAACATTATGAAAAATATCAAAAAATTTATCTTAGCAATTTCGCTGACTGGCCTTGTTTCTGTTTATATGCCACAGGTTTTTGCACAGGGCGGCGCATGCCTAAGTGGTCATCAAATTACCTACACCAACAGTATTCCTGCCAATAAAAATATAGTCATGCTAATTAATGCCCCCGGTGGGACGAAGGTGCTTGCATCTGGACAGAGTCTCACTACACTCCAGCCTTGTCGGTCAGTTAACTTTTTTTTGCAAAATACCGTTACCAAAGTTACAACCCCTGCGGCGATCCAAAATTGGAATTATGGCGGAAAAGGTTGCACCCCTGGAAGTACTTTCACTCCAACCAGCACCGCTTTTCCAACTTCATATCCGGTGATATGGACTGGTAAAAAGACTACATGTGCGTCACGTATCGTTTATAGTACCGCCGTAGAATACTATTACAACCATTTCTATAACGTAGAAGTTTTACCTTAAGATCACTTGCGTGTAAAACCAACCCGCAATGCGAAAGTTATTGCGGGTTTTTTTTTCTTCAAGCAAAATAGGAAAGTTTATTTTTTCTTGAAAATTTTAAGGGAAGGAACGCGCATGATCAAATCCATTCGTAAGATATTGCCATTTGCTTTATTATTGCCACTAGCCGGCTGTCATCATACGCCTTCTTCAGCCAACCCGAGTTCTTCGCAGCAATTCTCAACTTCATCGTGCTCAGGTAATGCTTACTTGGAAAAATACAATTGTAATATTGAAACGATTCAGTCAGCTGCTGAAAACGGCAGTCCGGATGCGCAATATGCGTTGGGTTATATGTATTATTACGGTATTAATACTGTTAAAGATCAGCAAACCGCTATTTTATGGATCAAGCGGGCTGCAGCGCAGGGTCAGCCGCTCGCGCAAAAAGCAATGTCTTTAATTAACACCGGCACATCGTTCAATGATTTACACAAGGCGGCATCAGGACAGGAACCAGCAGCTCAAAATGGCACAACGCCAGCGGTTGATACATCAGGACCCATTACTGATCACTTACCCGCCTATCAGCAACCGGGCAGCAAACAACCTAGCGTGATTAATTCTCTTAAAGATCCAAACGATAATCCAACGGTAACACCAACAACAGCGCTGCCACCCACCAGCATGCGACACCCATCTATTTCTGACCCCAGATTAGCGAATAACGCACAGCCACAAACTCACGTGAATATAAATACAGCGCAGCATTATACAATTCAGTTATTGGGCAGTAATAACTTAAGTGATATTAAAGATTTTATTCAAGATCACCATTTAGCGTCGAAATCTCAATATTTCAGCACTAAATTAAATGGCGAGCCTTGGTATATCTTAACTTATGGTGATTATGCGAATGAAAATAATGCAGAATCAGCTTTGCATCATTTACCCGCTTCATTGCGCGCACATGGGCCTTGGGTGAAATCATTTGGTGTTGTGCAAAAGGAAGTAAAATTGCAGAAGGTTGTATCGTAATCTGATACAATAAATTTTCCTCAAAACGCCTAAAAACACTGGAATCGCTATGCAGCTAAAACGAATTCAATTAATGGGTTTTAAATCATTTGTTGATGCAACACAGATTCCTGTGATGAGCAACATGAATGCGATTGTAGGTCCCAATGGCTGCGGAAAATCAAATATCGTTGATGCCATTCGCTGGGTGACAGGGGAGATGTCAGCAAAACAATTACGCGGACAATCGATGTCCGACGTTATTTTTAATGGCACATCAGGTCGAAAACCGGTTGGTAAAGCAGCAGTTGAATTGGTGTTTGATAATTCCGATGGCAGAATTACCGGTGAATACGCAGGATTTTCTGAAATTGCGATTCGACGTGAAGTTGTGCGTGATGCGCAATCTGATTATTTTATTAATGGCGTTGCAGCGCGACGCCGTGATTTAGTGGATTTATTTTTAGGAACGGGCTTGGGTCCGCGCAGTTATGCCATTATCGAACAAGGCATGATTTCGCAATTAATTGAAGCGAAACCCGAAGATTTGCGCTCGCATTTTGAAGAAGTTGCCGGGATTTCAAAATATCGCGAACGTCGCCGTGAAACTGAAAATCGTATTCGTCAAACACAAGAAAATCTAGATCGCTTAAATGATTTGCGCGAAGAATTAGCAAAGCAATTACGCCATTTAAAACGCCAAGCCAATGCCGCAGAAAAATATCAAGAATTAAAACAAGAGCAACGCTTAATTAACGCACAAATAAAAGCGCTGCAATGGAATTTATTTGAAGTACAGCTTGTAGAAAAAAATCAAAAAATTGAAGAGCAGGCGCTTATTTCAGAAGCGGAATTATCAAAACAAAGATTAGTTGAAACCAATATAGAAAAATCACGCCTTGAAACTGATAGTTTGCTGGATGAAAAAAATGATATTCAAAAAAGATTTTATGGCTTAGGTGCTGAAATTGCGCGTACAGAGCAACAAATTCAGCACAAACAAGAACAAATAAAACAGTGGCAGCGCGAATTAGCAGAATCAGAAGCTTTATTTCAAGAGCTCGATGAAAATTCCAATGCGCATACCGATCAAATTCGCAGCCTAACTGAAGCTGTTTTGCAATTAAAGCCACAAGAAAATAATTTGCAAAGTGAATTGCAAACAGCTCGATCTGCATTAAAAGCCGCTGAAGAAAACATGCAACAATCTCAAACTACTTGGGATCAGTTTCAGCAAAAAATTTCAGAGACCAATAGCGCTGCACAAGTAGCTAAAAATAATATTGCGCATTTAGAATCTCAGCTGAAAAATTTATCAACGCGTCGTGTGCAATTACAAAAACAATTATCTGAATTGCCGCTTGACGCATTGACATCTGAAATAGCGCCGCTTTCAGAAAAAGCAGATGCGTTGAAAAATACAGTCTCAGAATTAAACCAATCGCTATCGACTATCACAGCGACTATTTCAGCGCAGCGATTACAGTGCGACAAAATACAAAAAGAATTGTCGGAAAATCAAGGTGAGCTGCAAAAATCAGAAGCGCGCTTTGCATCACTCGATGCATTGCAGCAATCAACGCTGCATGACCAGCAGACAGAAGCGCTGCCCTGGATTGAAAAAAATAAACTAAAAAATAATGTGCGGCTTGGAAAATCAATACATGTTGACTCAGGCTATGAATGCGCAGTTGAAACTGTTTTAGGCGATTATTTTGATGCCATTTGTGTTGATAACTTAAGTGAATTTTCAGAAGCTTTAAATCAATTTTCGCACGGACAAATTACGTTATTATCCGCTGCAAAAAATAATATTGCATCAAATAATACTTTAAAATCAATTTTATCGGTTATTCAATCCGGCAATAATTTACCTGGTTTTTTAAATCAGATTTATATTGCAGATGATTTAAGTCAGGCATTAGCATTGCAATCTCAATTAAATTCATCCGAATCCATTGTCACGAAAGCGGGCGTTTGGATTGGTGCAAACTGGGTTCGTATTGGTAATGCGCATCAATCTGAAGAAAGCTTTTTAGTGCGTGAAAAAGCATTAAAAGCACTGCAAGATACGATTAATGCTCAAAAAGAAAAAGTGACATTGCTAGAAGCAAGTCTTGCAGAAGCGAAATCAGCGCTGAAAATAGCGGAAGCGGCACGCGAATCACAACATCAATCTTATCAACAAACCAGCAGTGCTTTTACAGAAGCGCAAACATCTTTGGGCGCAAAACAATCGCGACTCAATGAATTATCGCAGCAACAAAAGAGATTTTCTGCCGAAATAATTGAGTTAGATCTGCAAATCACACGCTATCAATCTGATTTAGAGAATGCGGCTATTTTAATTTCAAAGCATGCTGAGATTCAACAAACAGAAAATGCTGAACGCGAAAATTTATTAGCACAAAAAACAGCGGCATCAACTGAGCTTGTAGCTGCTCGACATAATGCGCAAACTAAAAAAGAAAACGCAGACCAATGGTCTATTCGTTTAAGTTCAAATGAAAATCAATTGTCGGTTTTAAAACAAACCGTCGCATCCAATCAAAAACAATTGGTGCAATTAAATGATCGACGCGCAACGCTGCAAGCACAACTCAATGAGATTGATGCGCCTATAAAAAGCTTAACCGCTGAATTACAAACAGTATTGACACAACGCGTATCAATCGAATCTACTTTAAAAGAAGCTGAAAATAAATTTGCTTCTCATCAAAATCATTTAAAGCAATTAGAAACTGAGCGTGATCAATTAATTAAATTAATTTCGTCTTTGCAGGAAGCGCAGCAAAGCTTAAAAATGGAAAAGCAAGAAATTACGGTGCGCCAAGCAACTTTAAAAGAACAGCTTGCAGAAGGCGATTTTGATATTAATAATCTAATCACAGAACTTTCATCCGAGGCGAATTTATCTGAATGGGAAAGTAAATCAAATCAACTGCAATCTAGTGTTGATCGCTTGGGTCCTATTAATTTAGCAGCGATTGAAGAGCACAAAGCAATTGATGAGCGTAAAACTTACTTGGATCAGCAATATCAAGATTTATCTGAAGCGCTTGAAGTGTTGCAAGATGCTATTCGCAAAATTGACAAAGAAACAAGGCAATTATTTCGTGATACGTTTGATCAAGTTAATCAGAAATTTCAGCAGTTATTCCCCAGAATTTTTGGCGGTGGTCAGGCAAGCCTTGAATTAACTGATGATAATATTTTAACAACCGGTATTATTGTCAAAGCGCAGCCACCCGGCAAACGCAATTCAACTATTCATTTATTATCGGGCGGGGAAAAAACGCTGACAGCTATTTCATTGATGTTTGCTATGTTTCAATTAAATCCTGCACCATTTTGCGTATTGGATGAAGTTGATGCGCCGCTGGATGATTTAAACGTAGGCCGTTTTTGTAATTTAGTGAAAGAAATGTCGAAAGACACACAGTTTTTAATTATCAGTCACAATAAAGTGACGATTGGAACAGCGGATCATTTAATGGGCGTGACCATGCAGGAACCAGGCGTTTCTCGCATTGTGTCTGTTGATATTCAAGAAGCCGTTGCGATGGTGGATGCATAAAAATTTCAGTGAGGATTTATGAAAGTCATGTTAGCTCTGTTCGGTTGCGCAATCGCTCTGGGTTTGTTTTATGTTTATCAACTATTGCGCCGCGAACCTGCCAATCGTTATCGTCCCGCAGGCAAAGCAGTTGAGCCATCATTTAATGCAGATCATAATCCTGATGATCTAGAGGACGACACTGATTCTGTATTGGGCTTAAAGCAGGCGGATAAACCTGCCGTGTCTGCTCATTCAACATCAACTGTATTTATTGCTTTATACTTAATGGCGCCAGCAAACTCTGTGTATGGCGGTTATGAATTACTGCAAGCCTTATTATCAGCGGGTTTGCGATTTGGTGATCAACGTATTTTTCATCGTCACACACACAAAGATGGCCGCGGTGATGTTTTATTTCATTGCGCATCGGCTGCAGCGCCAGGCACATTTGATATGTCTAAAATGGGTGGTTTTACTTCGCCCGGATTATGTTTATTTTTTTCAGTCAGTGATGTTGAAGAGCCGCTTGAAGCATTTGATTTAATGCTCAGCACTATTGATCAATTGGTTGAGGATTTAGGTGGCGAGGTCTTGGATGAAAAGCGTCAGCCTTTTAATAAAGATAAAATGATTCAATTACGGCAAGTGATCCGTTCGGTGGAGGTCAACAAAACCACGCTGGATATGTTTGAGGCTCCGGTTGCAGGCTAGTTGCAAACTAATAATGGCTTTTTTTACAAAGCGCAATATGTTTTTCTTTTAGAATTTTTAAAATTGCCGGGAGCGCCTTGTAGGCCGCCATTTCGCCCTCATGAAATAATTCATATTTTTTACTGATTTCAAACGTGCCGATTTCACCAACCTTAGGACGAATCACAACATTTGCTTTTCGTTCGGATAATACTGATAGCTCGAGCCATGAAATATGATAACCGCGATCATAAACACCGATTGCTGTGCGTGGCATTTTCTTCGAAAGCTGCTGAGAAATATTCACCGCGATAATTACTTTGGGATGGTAACTTGCTGCAATATCAACTGGAATAGGATCTATCATGCCGCCATCAATTAAGATGTGGCCGTATAAATCAGCGGGAACCACAGCGCCAGGCATGCTGGCAGATGCTTCTGCCGCAGGCGCGACAGGTCCGCTTGAAATCGCTAATAATTTCCCTGTTTTTAAATCCGTGGTTGCAACAACGAGCGGAATAGAAAGCTGATTAAACCATCGCGCACGCATATTATTTAATAAAAATTTCTGAAAATGATACCCTTGGATGGCGCCTTTAAGGCTGGGCGTGTTCGCTAAATCAGCCAAATCCCAAAAGGTCGCAGATAACATTATTTTTTTAGCTTGCTCTGCATTTCCGCTATCTGCAAATAAAGCACCGTAAAATGCACCTGCGCTTGCGCCGACAACTAGATTAATGGGAACGCCTGCGTCTTGTAGCACTTTAAGAACACCGGCATGTGCAAAACCTCGAGCACCACCTGCGCCCAAAACAATAGCCACATCGGGTCGTTTTTTTAAAACCAAGGATTTTGGCAAAGTTGCGGGAATCGCAATATTGGGTTTGGCGCCTGCGCAAGCGCAAAGCAGGGAGGCTAATAAAATCAGCAGAAAAAGACGTGTTTTGTTGATTAAACTCATGCTTACTTATCTCTAAAATACGGTACTGCAAATATATAATTTATCAAAAATTTATGTAATTATTCAGCCACTCGCAGCAATAAAACTTTTCCATCCCAATCTAATGTATTGGTTTTATCGAGCGTAAAATTAATAGGTGTGGTTTGAATAATCTTTCGCTGAAAATCTTTTGTATCATTAAAAAGCTGATTTAAGCCCGCGCCGTTATCTAAAGAAATTTTAGTGCTGCCCTTGATGGATAATAATTTCTCAGGCGGATTGCGAAAATCAGTTGCCCCCAAATACAGCGGAAGTGAATTATTATTAAATGAAATACTGCTTCTCCACAAGCGCAGTTCAATAATACTTTTTTGATTTGGCACACTTTTAATCATAAATAAAACAGGGGGTTTATTTTGATAAAGCCAAGGTAAAATCGGAATGTGGTATTCTGCATTAAAATGCGCAAAACGCAGTAGCGTATTTTTAAGAAGTTCTTTTTTAAGTTGTGTTTTAGGTGGAATTACTTTCCAGCCCTGCTTTTCAAGCGATGCTTCAACTTTTTCTATGTTGCCCGCCCATTGTACGTTAAAGGGTTGAAAGGGTGTTCCCAAACGATTATTGCGATAAACAGGCGTGTAAAAGAAAGGTGAATTCCACCATGTTGCCTCTCTAATAATTTGCGCAGGCCACAGTGGCGAGGTATTAAACAATTGCGTTGAAAACTGTTTTGGCACCAAAATAATCCATGGAAATAAAAAACTAATTGCAAATATAAAACCAACTAAATGCGGCGATAATTTTAATGCGCCGCGCGCGCGTGGCATGCGACGATAACTAATAATGCAAATGAGCAAAACGCAGAATCCCAGCAAAATACTGCCAATAATATCGGTCAGCCAATGCGCTCCCAAATATAATCTTGAAATGCTAATCAATAAAATAAATATGCCGGAAACAGTAAACGAAACCCATTTTGCATTTCTAGAAACAACTTGCGCAATTAAAAATGCACAAACGCTGGTAATAATAAAGCTCATAGTGGTGTGACCACTGGGAAATGAAGAGGTGACCGCAACAAAATGAAAACCTTGTGGTCGCAATGAGTGTGAAATAGGTTTGAAAAATTCAATTGATCCAATCGCTAATATTAACGCTAAAATAATATGCGCCGCTGCTCGAATTTGTTTAAACAGCGTCAATGTAATAGCAGCAAGCAAGGCTGAAAAAATCATGGCAGCGGGTGCGCCCATAATGGTGATTATCACAAATATTTTATCGATAATCGGCCCCCTAATACTTTGAAATAAGTGAAAAATAGGCTGATTTAGCGCCGTAAATATGCCTTGCATTTTTACATCGGCCAATAAAATTAAAAATAGCGTGCCACAGATAAGCGCCGTAATAAATAAAGTAAGCTGGTGATGATCTTCGGGGTTTTGATGATTGGTAATAAATCGAATAAAGGGCCTACAGCTTCGAGTGCGCGATAAATAACTCCACAGCGAGTCTGTAGCTGCATTGATGGCGCGCGCTAATTGTAAGAAAAAATGCTGCACGAGCCAATACGCAAAAAAAGCAAGCCCAAAAGAAAGCAAACCAACAATAATAAATTCTCCCATTTTGGCGTGGGGAATTTCAAGCGCAATCGCACCCAATATAATTCCGGGCGATAAATAAACCAACGCCCACAAAACAGCCGATGGAATAGCCGCCAAACAAAATCTCATCCATGATAATTTCATTAAGCCTGCGATCAACGGCACAGTGCTTCGCACGGGACCAAAAAATCGGCCGATGACAATACTTTTTCCACCATGTTTTTTAAAAAAAGTCTCGCCCGCTGTTAACCATTTTGGGTATTTTCGAAAAGGCCAAATCGTTCGAATTCGGTCGTTGTAATGATAGCCTGCCATGTAACCAATTAAATCTCCCATAAATGCAGCAACAGATGAGATAGCAATCGTGAGAAAACCGGGTAGGGCGCCGCTCCCAACCAATAAACCAATTAGTGTCATCGTGATGCTGCCAGGAAAAATCGTGCCGATTATTGGCAAAGACTCTAGAAATGCGACAAAAAAAGTAAATACCAGCCCAACATGCGGATGTTCATGCAGATAATTTAATAAAGGTTGAATATATTGTTCTATCATAATTTCCTAAATGTATTAAGAAACATTTTGACCAGCAGCTTGTAAATCTGCGTGGTAAGACGATCTTACCAAAGGCCCGCTGGCAACGCTTGTAAATCCGATGGACTTTGCAAACTCAGCGTGCTCAATAAATTCTTGCGGTGTTGCGTAGCGGTCAACGGGTGAATGATAACGTGTCGGTTGTAAATATTGACCTAACGTTAACATATCAACACCATGTGCTCGTAAATCAATGAGTACTTGTCTCACTTCTTCTGGCGTTTCGCCCAATCCTAACATCATGCCAGATTTTGTCGGAATATTTTTAAAGCGCAATTTAAATTCTTGAAGTAATTTTAAAGACCAGCTGTAATCAGAACCGGGCCGCACTTGTTTATATAATCTTTGTGCTGTTTCAATATTGTGATTAAATACATCAGGCAAGCCTCTCGCAGTGACATCAAGCGCGCGTTCCATGCGACCGCGATAATCAGGTACTAACACTTCAATTTTGACTTCAGGTGATAATGCGCGGATCTCTGTGACACAATCGCTAAAGTGTCCGGCGCCGCCATCACGCAGATCATCGCGATCAACGGAGGTAATAACAACGTATTTTAAATTTAAAAGAGAAATGGTTTTAGCCAGATTTTTAGGTTCTTCAGGATCGAGCGGGTCAGGGCGGCCGTGTCCTACATCGCAAAATGTACATCGTCGGGTGCATTTATCACCCATGATCATAAAAGTTGCCGTGCCATGTCCAAAGCATTCGTTTAGATTGGGGCAAGATGCTTCTTCGCAGACGGTGTGCAAGCGATTTTCGCGCAGTATCTCTTTGATTTTATTGACTTTATCGCTATTATTGAGCTTAATGCGAATCCAATCTGGTTTGCGCAACATATCTTGTGTCGTTTCAATTTTAACGGGAATGCGTGACAGCTTGTCTTTGCCGAGCATTTTTTGCGTTGGATCGTAGTTTTGTTTTTGTGTCATATTTTCAAAGGCATTGGTTAAATTTGGAATGATTATACCCGAAATTTGCCAAAATAGTGGGGATAATTTTGGCCTTAATTTCCTGAATAGTAACAGACGGCGCAAAATTTTTAATTTGCGTCATGGCCAAATCTTTATAGCCACACGGATTAATATAACCAAATGGTTTTAAATCCATGTCGACATTTAAAGCAATGCCGTGATAGCTGCAGCCTTTGCGAATGCGCAAACCAATCGAGCAGATTTTTTGATTATTCACATAAACGCCCGGTGCGTCGCAGCGCGATTCGGCTGTAATATTAAATTGCTTTAATAATAAAATTACTGAATTTTCTAATTTTGTAACCAATTCTCTTGGTGCAATTTTTTTTCGTTTAATATTAATGAGTGGGTATAAAATTAATTGTCCCGGGCCATGATAAGTCACTTGTCCGCCACGATCTGTTTGAATAACGGGAATATGATGGGGATTTAAAATATGCTCCGATTTGCCCGCCAAGCCTTGCGTAAAAACAGGCGGGTGCTCCAACAGCCAAATTTCATCGGGTGTATTTTCATCGCGTGAATCGGTGAATTCCTGCATTTTTTGCCAAATTAATTCGTAGTCGGCAGTGCCTAGGTCGCGAATGATGATATTGTCTTTGTGTGTATTCATGCGATTGCATTCTAAACTAGTTTTGACATATTATGTAGCTCATTTTGCGCAGGATCAGGCTTTATGACACTCAATCACCACTTGATCGGCGAGATCACATTATCTGTTTCAAGCCTTGTTTATTTTATCTGGTTTATTCCACAGATTTGGCTCAATTTTAAAAGGCGTGACACTGAAGGGCTTAGCATGTGGATGCATGCTTTATTACTGTTCGGATATACCGCAGATTTATTATATGGTTTTGGACGAGAGATGCAGTGGCAGTATCGTTTTGTAACTATGACAGGATTAATTTGGCTTTGCATTCAGCATGTTCAAATTTTAAGATACGGCTTGCATACTCGATATGAGAAAATAAATTTTAGTCTTATCTCATTTATTTTTTTAATAAGTATTATTTTTGTTGTCATTAATTTTACAGTCAATCATCATAGCAAAAAATACTATGACACCGCAGGTTATATTTCAGATTTTTGCTGGATGACGTATTTATTTCCGCAAATTATTAAAAACTTTAAAGAAAAATCCACAACAGGATTAAGTTTATGGTTTATGATTTTAGCCGTGTCACTCGATTTTTTTGATATCACATCCGCTTTGATGCTGAAATGGGATTGGCCGAGTTTATTGGGTTCGATGGGCGGCGTGAGTAAAAAATTAATTGTGCTGTTTCAGTTTTGGTATTATCGAAAGCATTATAAATCAATTGTTAAAGCCACAAAACTTAGGTAGATTTGTAGAGCGCTTATTTTGTCAAAATCAAGGAAGGTGATATGACTCAATCGAATTATTCAGCAAATTATCCAATCAATATATTTGTGATTTTTATTGCCAGTATTGCCGCAATTGGCGGAATACTCTTTGGATTTGATACCGGTGTTATCTCAGGTGCTATCTTATACATCAAAGATATTTATCACTTAACGCCATTTACAAACGGCGTGGTTGTATCATCCGCTGTAATCGGTGCATTTTTTGGCGCAGCGGTGGGCGGGTGGTTTGCTGATCACTTTGGCCGAAAAAGATTATTGATCACCTCATCACTTATTTTTATTGTTGCAACATTGGGCTCTGCGCTGGCCATTAATGTTGCAACACTCATTGCCAGTCGAATTTTTTTGGGATTTGCCATTGGGATCGCTTCTTTTACGGCGCCGCTGTATATTTCAGAAATTGCGCCGCCACGATTGCGCGGAGCATTGGTTTCTTTGAATCAATTGGCTGTCACCATCGGCATTTTTGCATCGTATTTTACAGATGCGTATTTTGCACAAACTGAAAATTGGCGCTGGATGTTAGGTGTGGGTGTTGTTCCAGCATTTTTATTGTTTTGCGGATTATTATTTTTACCCTTTAGTCCGCGATGGCTGTGCACCAAAGGAAAGTTTGACTTGGCGCTTGAAACACTGGGAAATATTCGCGGTACAAAACAGGTTTATGCGGAATTTTCAGAAATTCAAGAAAGTTTACTTGCAAAAACTAGTTGGCGCATATTGTTTGCAAAGTGGTTGCGACCCGCCTTAATTATCGGCATTGGCCTCGGATTTTTTCAGCAATTTACCGGCATTAATACGGTTATTTATTATGCCCCCACTATTTTTAAGTTATCTGGATTTTCTACCAACACCGTTGCGATTTTAGCAACAATGGGTGTTGGTCTTGTTAATGTGCTAGCAACGATTGCCGCGCTGCCGCTGATTGATAGAATTGGGCGAAAGCCATTGTTATACATCGGCATGACATTAATGACAGTGTGTTTATTTTGCCTTAGCGCAAGCTTTTATTTCGATGATCACGGATCATTAAAGTGGGTAGCATTTTCTGGCATATTACTTTACGTTGTCGGTTTTGCAATCAGCTTAGGACCCATCATGTGGCTGATGTTTACCGAAATCTTTCCATTAAAAGTCAGGGGAATTGCAACGAGCATGGTTGCATCACTGCAATGGCTGTTCAATTTTATTGTGTCATTGACTTTTCTCACGTTTATTCAATATTTTCACGGAACAGGAACGTTTGGTTTGTACGGTGTGATTTGCCTGATCGGAATATTTTTCGTTTACTATAAAGTGCCAGAAACCAAGGGCGTCACATTAGAGCACATCGAGAAAAATTTACGCGAGGGTGTACGCAGCAAGAATTTAGGAAAATAAAGTAAATTACAGCACCATCAAAATATCTTTATTGCTTGAAAGCTCGCGATACGCGTTGTCCAGTTCAACCTTGCTTTCGGCGTACACGGTGACTGACAAGGAAACATAATTATTATCTTTGCTGAATCTTTTTTTAATATCCAGCTCGTTGATATTTTTAAAATGACTTTGAATAATGCCTAATGCAGTTTGTTCAAACGCGCTTTCGGCTTTTCCCATTATTTTAATCACAAAATGACAGGGAAATTTCATCACTGATTCTTCAGCGTGTTTGCCATTGCTGCTTCCATTTCCGTTGGTTGACATAATGTCTCCTAAATAAAAACCCTCACCCTAACCCTCTCCCGATTACGGGAGAGGGGACTTAAATAAAAACCCTCACCCTAACCCTCTCCCGATTACGGGAGAGGGGACTTATTTATTTTTATAATCTTCATATAAGCTGACAATATTTTTCCAAATAGTACCCACTTTACCATTACCCACTGGTTTTTCATCTAAAATAACAATGGGGCAGATTTCTTTAACGCAGCCCGTGACCCAAATTTCATCCGCATTTTGAAGCATTTCTTTTGTAATTTTCGTTTCAACAATGTCAAATTTATTTTCTTTGGCAAGCTTAATAATAATATTTCGCGTCACACCGCTTAAAATATGTTTTGATAACGGCGGCGTTAATATTTTATTATCTTTTACAATAAATAAATTACTACTGGTGCATTCAGTGACTTCGTTATTGCGAATTAAAATGGCTTCTAGCGCACCTTTCGATTTAGCATCTTGTAAATGCAAAATATTAGGCAAGAGGGCGATGGCTTTAATATAGCAATCACGACGTCTTGAGTCCTCAACGGAAATCGCAGAAAAACCTTTTTGTAATTCATTATTGGTGTGAGATGTGCCAGGCGTTAAAAAAGCGACAACAGTGGGTTTTAAATCAGCTGAAAAAGTATGGGTGCGAGTTTCACCTGCGCCTCGTGTCACTTGACAATAAAACGCATGATTTCCTGTCGTTTTATTATTTTGAATTAAAAGCGCCTCAAATACTTTTTTCCATTCTGCATGCGATAATGGATTTGTCATCGCAATACCAGCAAGGCTTTTATCCATTCGCGCCAAATGCTCGTTTAATCCAAATAATTTCCCATTGAATACGGGGATGACTTCATAAATACCATCACCAAACAAAAACCCACGATCCATAATCGACACGCGGGCTTGATCTTGAGGAATAAAATTGCCATTTAAGTAAACGATATTATTCATTTTTTAAATACCATTATTGCTCTATCCCATAAGCGCGACACAATATTTCCCTTTGCATCACTTTCAAGCGCAACCAGAGGAACGGTTGTGATCACATTATTATTTAACGAAATTTCCAATGTGCCATATGAATCACCTTTTTTAATGGGGGCTTTTAAGTGTGCGTTGATATCTACTTTTGGTTTTAATTGTGCATAAGAACCCGTTGGAATCGTGACCACTAAAGGTTCCATGATGCCGAGTTTCACAGTATCTTTGCGACCCATCCAAACACGCGGTGTTGCAAGCGTTGTGTTGGCTTCAAATAATTGGTGTGATTGGTAAAACCTAAAGCCGTAATTTAATAAGGCTTCAGTATCATTTGAGCGTGATTCATCACTCGGTGCGCCCATCACGACAGCGATTAAACGCATATTATTACGCAAGGCTGAACCAATTAAGCAATAACCCGCTTCTTCGGTGTGACCTGTTTTCAATCCATCTGCTGTTGGGTCGCGCCATAATAAACGATTGCGATTGGGTTGTTTAATGCCATTGAACGTAATCCATTTTTGTTTATACCACGTGTAATCTTGCGGATAATGCGTGATGATCGCGCGTGTCAGTAACGCTAAATCATACGGAGTTGTATAGTGATTGGGATCCGGCAAACCGGTCGAATCGACAAAATGTGTATTCTTCATGCCGATTTGTTGTGCCGCTTGATTCATCATGTTGGCAAAAGTGGTTTCGTTGCCGCCAACGTAATCTGCGAGTGCAACACAAGCATCATTACCCGATGCTACAATGACACCATCCACTAAATCTTGCACCGAAACATCGCTGCCCAGTTTTAAAAACATACGCGAACCACCTGTTTTCCAGGCTTGCTCGTTAATACGAACCATGTCTGTCAGCTTGATTTGTCCTTGTGCGATTGCTTGAGAAACGATATACAAAGTCATGAGCTTAGTTAAGCTGGCTGGATGTAATTTTTCGTTCATATTGTGATGCGCGATAATCATGCCGGTACTTGCGTCCATGAGCACATAACCTTTGGCATCCAGTTGTGGCGCTGGCGGAATGATAAATGGCTGCTTGCTGGCAACGGGCGTTACGGTAGGCACAGGCTCAGCTGATGACGTTGCTGGGGCAGGCGTTGTATCTGCAAAGCTTACAGTGAAACTGCAAAAAGTAATAACCGAAAGCGCCAAGAAGCTTTTGTAAATCTGTTTGTTCATGGTGATATCCCGTCTAAAAAATTTGAAAGAATTGAGTGCAGATATCATAACCTTGTTGTAAACTTGATTCAATTGATACAGAAATTTTACTTTGAAATAATCACGGAAATAATCACGGAGAATTCAAAATGAAAACGAGAAACTTAATTATTCGATCAGTTTTGGGTGTTTCTTTCCTGATGGGAGCGCAAGCTGTTTTTGCTACCCCTGTATACAGGGGTTTTGTGCTTGTTAACAATGAAACCAACTATTCCATTAGTCTTTTGGGCAGCCAGTCTGGTGCGATTTCTGCCGGAACCCAGCAATTCGTGAAGAATTCAAATCCATACGTTAACACAGTACCATCAGCCACTTATGGAAATATTTGCCAGGTTCAAGGGGTTAGCATGAATGGAGTTAACCTTACTACTTATCCAGTTTCTGGTTCACAGCAGTTTGTATTCAATCCTTGTACGGTACCGGATCAGAGCCAGTTGGGAAGTTATCAGATGTATAATGCAACTTTTCAAGTTCCATCAGGTGATGTTCATAAATTACAAATAAAAGTTGAGCAAATTTCAAAGGGCGGTGCTCCGAACACCAATGGTCTCTCCATGCAGTATCAAGCTTATGGCGTAACCATAAAAGATCTAACCACTGCTACACCCGCACCATCCAGCAATGCTACAAATAGACAGGTACAGGGCAGTGGAGCGTCGACACTAGGACCTGCAACCAACAGAAGTTCTGATAACCCATCTTGGTGATGATACTTAGTTTCAAATAAAAAAGCGCTGCACTTCGAGCGCTTTTTTACGTTTTCTGGCCAGTCTGCCACTTTTTACCCCCTTCTTTTTGTCAATCTGCCATTTTTTACCCCCTTTTTTTTGGCATTTGAGCCAGTTTGTGGTACATTGTTGTTATGAAACGTGAATTAATGACTCGACTACAGGCTTGGAAAACATCGGCTCGGCGCAAGCCGATGCTGGTGATGGGTGCGCGGCAAGTGGGTAAAACGACTCTATTGCGTGATTTTGGAAAAACAAATTATCAAAATTATGTTGAGTTAAACTTTGATGATCGACCCAATCTAAAGCAATTATTTGAACGGGATCTAAAACCCGAGCGCATCCTGCGTGATATCAGCCTTGAATTAAATGTTGAAATTATTCCAGGCGAAACATTATTATTTTTTGATGAAATTCAAGAGTGTCCGAATGCATTAAATAGCTTGAAATATTTTCGTGAAAATGCAAATGAATATCATGTCTGCGGCGCAGGTTCTTTGTTGGGCGTTAAGTTATCTAACACGAAAGGATTTCCTGTCGGACAAGTTCATTTTGAAAAATTATTTCCACTGAATTTTTTTGAATTTTTGGATGCATTAGGTCAAACTAGATTAAAAAATTATCTTTTATCGCTTACTTTAAAAGATACTATTAGCGATCTGATTCATGATAAAGCTTTAGAGTATTTAAAATATTATTTTTTAATTGGTGGCATGCCAGAAGCAGTGCGAACTTATCAAGAAACAGAGCAATTTGAAGCGGTTCGTGATGTGCACAAAGATATTTTACATGCATATGATTTGGATTTTATTAAGCATGCGCCAAATGATTTGGTCATGAAAATCACAGATTGTTTTCATTCTATTACAAGTCAATTAGCCAGAGAAAATAAAAAATTTATTTATTCTGTTATACGCGAAGGTGCGCGCGCGAGAAATTATGAGGAAGCGGTGCAGTGGTTGGTCGAAGCTAATTTATTCAATAAGGTGTATCAAATTAGCACGCCCAAATTGCCCTTGAAAGCTTATGAGAACCCGCAATATTTTAAAGCGTATTTTTGTGACGTTGGGCTCTTAAATACGCTGGCTGATTTGCCCATTAAAACAGTTATACATGGCAATGATTTGTTTCAAGAGTTTCAGGGCGCACTCACGGAAAATTTTGTCGCGCAAGAATTGGTGCAGCAGCATGAGCGCCTACATTATTGGACGAGTGAGAATCGCGCCGAAATTGATTTTGTTTTTCAGCAAGACAGCACTGTCTATCCGCTAGAAGTAAAGTCAGGTGTCTCAAACCATAAAAAAAGTCTGGTGTTTTATGGTGAAAAATACAATCCACCGGTTTTGTTGCGTACATCACCACAGAATCTTGACAAACAGCCCGGATTTATCAATTTACCTTTATATTTGATTGGTCAATGCGCGCGTTTGTTTGTATAATCACCAACATTTATCAACCCGTCAATTAAGAGGCATTCAACATGACAACTGAAAGAACGTTATCCATCATCAAACCCGACGCTGTAGCAAACAACGTTATCGGGCAAATCATTACGCGTTTTGAGCAAGCTGGCTTGAAAATGGTCGCAGGCCGCATGATGCATTTATCAAAGCAACAAGCCGAAGAGTTTTACAGTGCGCATAAAGACCGCGGATTCTTCCCAGATTTAGTGAAGTTTATGATTCAAGGCCCTGTTTTTGTGCAAGTATTACAAGGCGAGAACGCAATTAAGAAAAATCGCGACATCATGGGCGCAACCAACCCTCAAGAAGCCGCAGCTGGAACGATTCGCGCTGACTTTGCAAAATCAATTGATGCCAATGCGGTTCATGGTTCTGATAGTATAGAAGCCGCAAAGCACGAAATTGCTTTTTTCTTTTCAGCAAATGATATTTGTGGATAATTTAAAATGAGCGAAACAATTCAGGCCATCCAAGCCATTCGCGGCATGAACGACATTTTGCCAAGCGAAAC
Source organism: Gammaproteobacteria bacterium (assembly GCA_023266215.1). Classification (GTDB taxonomy): domain Bacteria; phylum Pseudomonadota; class Gammaproteobacteria; order Coxiellales; family Coxiellaceae; genus JAHFRQ01. Next base: position 25,680 of record JAHFRQ010000003.1, read on the forward strand.
ACCGTATTGGCAAAAAATCGAAGCCGTCTGCAAGCAGGTAGCACAGCAGTATGGCTATCGCGAAATTCGCTTTCCGATTGTGGAGCAAACTGCGCTGTTTAAGCGCGGAATTGGTGATGTGACCGATATTGTCGAAAAAGAAATGTATACCTTCCTCGATCGCAATGGCGACAGCTTAACATTGCGACCTGAAGGCACGGCAAGCTGTGTACGCGCGGGTATTGAGCATGGATTATTATTCAATCAAATTCAGCGATTATGGTACATGGGCCCCATGTTTCGACACGAAAGACCGCAGAAGGGGCGATACAGACAATTTCATCAATTTAGCATCGAAGCATTTGGTTTAAATAATGCGGATATTGATGCGGAAGTTATTTTATTAGCTAAAAGAATTTGCGATCAATTAGGATTGTCAGATTCTATTCATTTAGAATTAAATACGATTGGCACATTGGAACAAAGAAAAAATTATCGCGAAAAATTAATCAACTATTTTAATCAGCATGCTGATCAATTAGATGAAGAATGCAAGCAACGATTAATTAAAAATCCGTTGAGAATTTTAGACAGCAAAAATAAAGACGTGCAAAAATTGGTTCAAGCTGCACCTAAATTAATGGATTGTATTGATGGTGATGCCAAAGCGCATTTTGATCGACTCTGTGCATTATTAACAGCGCACAAAGTTAATTTTAAAATTAACCCCTATTTAGTGCGCGGCTTAGATTATTATGGATTAACTGTTTTTGAATGGATTACCACAGAATTAGGCGCGCAAGGAACCGTGTGTGGCGGCGGAAGATACAATGGCTTGGTTGAAATGCTGGGTGCCAAACCAGCACCAGCGATTGGATTTTCAATGGGCATTGAACGCATGGTTTTATTATTGCAAGCCAAAGAAAAATTAATATTCTCACCTGATTTTTATGTTATCTCAGTGGGTGATGATAAAATTTATCAACATGCTTTTTTATTAGCTGAAAAAATCAGAAATAAGTTTGGTAATATCAAAATAGAAATGGATGCCGATCACGGGCAATTTAAAAATCAATTAAAGCGCGCTGATAAATCGGGTGCAAAATATGCTTTAATTATTGGTGAATCTGAATATGAGAACAATAAAATTACTGTAAAAGATTTGCGAAATAATACTGAACAAAAAATACTAACAGAAGAAGAATTATTTAATCACTTCAGAACTTAGGCGCGCTTAAATCTTTCAGAACCCGAGCGCTAGCGAAGGGGAAAGAAATTTAATATTAGGAGAATGTATCATGTTAGACGGTTATGTTTCAGAAAAAGAACAATTAGAAGAAATAGGAAAGTGGTGGAAAGAAAACGGTAAATGGATCACTGTTGCTATTATTGTGGGTTTAATATTAGGTTTTGGCTGGCGCTATTATCAAAAAATTGAAACGCGCAGATTAGAAAATGCATCGATGATTTATCAATCTGTTTTAAGCGCTGACAAACAAACTCAATTTAAAACAGCACAAGACGGCGCTGCGATTTTAGTTAAAAACTTTCCTAAAACACCTTATGCTAGTTTAGCGGCAATGATTAGCGCACAAGAAGCGGTATCGCAAAATCAATTAGATGCAGCATTGAATCAATTAAATTGGGTTATTAACAATTCAAACAGTAATCGTCAAAAACAAATTGCACGAATTAATGCAGCGCGCATTTTGTTATCGCAAAATAAAACACAAGATGCGATATCGATGCTGAATACAATCAATGACAAAACATTTATGCCATTAATAGATTTAGTCAAAGGCGATATTGCAACAAAATTGGGTGATACAAAATCAGCGCAAGCAGATTATGAAAATGCGAAAGCGGGATTATCGGATTTTCCACCAGCAACACAGTTATTAAATATGAAATTAGCAAGTTAGCCCTTTCCCTCTCCCGCATGCGGGAGAGGGCAGGGTGAGGGTTTTTCTGATGCTTCCAGTCTTTGTTATTATCGGCCGCCCTAATGTCGGCAAATCAACTTTATTTAATCGTTTAACCAAAACGCGAGATGCGATTGTCTCAGATCAACCGGGTGTGACGCGCGACAGACAATATGGCGCTGGCGAAGTTGAAAATCGAAAATTTATCGTCGTTGACACGGGCGGTATCGCAGAACCTGATGATGAAATCATGGGTGAAATGACTGAAATTCAAGTTAAATCTGCTTTAGAAGAAGCTGATGTAATTTTATTTTTAGTGGATTCTTTGGCGGGATTATCAACTGGAGATTATGCTATTGCAAAACGCTTAAGACATTTTGATCACAAAAAAATTGTCTTAGTAGTTAATAAAGCAGAACGTGAGCAAGCTGATATTGCAAGCACTGATTTTTTTGAACTAGGATTTTCTTGCATGTTTGCGATCGCTGCGAATATTAATCGCGGCGTTGAAAAAATGATTTCAACATTAATGGCTGATTATCCAGAGTCGACAGAAGATCCGGAATTAAACGACAAAACTCGCACGCGAATTGCTATTTTGGGCCGTCCTAATGTCGGTAAATCAACTTTAGTGAATCGATTACTGGGTGAAGAGCGTGTGATTGTGTTAGACAGACCCGGCACAACGCGTGATTGCATTGCGATTCCGTACGATCGACATGGACAAAAATATACGTTGATAGACACAGCAGGAATTCGTCAGCGCGGCAAAATGGATGGCGCTGTTGAAACTTTTTCTGTGATTAAAGCCATGCAAGCGATGGAAAAAGCAGATGTGGTGATATTGGTTTTAGATGCTAGAACAGGCGTGATAGAGCAAGATTTAAGATTATTGGGCTTTATTTTAGAAGCGGGCACGCCTTTTATTTTGGCATTTAATAAATGGGATCATATGGATGAATATGATCGCGAGCAATTTAAAAGCGCTGCTGATCGTAGATTGGTTTTTGCAGAATATGCCAAGCGCTATTTTATCTCAGCACTGCATGGCACGGCTGTTGGCGAATTATATGACGCGATTGATGAAATTCAAAAAGCGATGCAGCAAGATTTTGAAACACCTTTATTAGTTCGCATTTTAATGCAAGCAACCGAAGATCATCAGCCGCCGCTTGTCAGTGGCCGTCGAATTAGATTACGCTATGCGCATTTAGGCGATCGTCATCCGTTAACTTTTGTTATTCACGGAAAGCAGGTTGATAGCTTGCCGGATTCTTATAAAACCTATCTCGTAAAATATTATCGCAAAACATTGCATTTAACAGGCATTCCCATTATTACCAAATGGATTAACGATAAAAATCCATTCGCGAAAAATAAAGATGATATGGCAATTGTGGCGGATGCAAAGCCGAAAAAGCAAATTACCAAAAAAGAGAATCAAAATAAAACGAAACATAAAAAGAAAATTACTAAAAAAACTACTAAAAAACCACTCGTCAGAAAAAAGACCAAGCGAAATCCGCATGGTCGGTGAGTGAAAAACCCTCACCCCAACCCTCTCCCGATTACGGGAGAGGGAGCTTAAAGACGGAAGAAAAACCCTCACCCCAACCCTCTCCCGATTACGGGAGAGGGAGCTTAAAGACGGAAGAAAAACCCTCACCCCAACTCCCGATTACGGGAGAGGGAGCTTAAAGACGGAAGAAAAACCCTCACCCCAACTCTCGCTGCGAGAGGGAGCTTTAAATAATCATTTAATTTTATTTAATTTATCAATCTTCTTTTTAATCAGCGATCTTTTCAAATAAGATAAATGATCGATAAATAATTTTCCGTCAAGATGATCTAGTTCGTGTTGAATGCATTTTGCCATAAAACCATCGGCTTCAAATTCCAGCGGATTTCCAAAGCGATCTTGTGCTTTAACGCGAATTTTTTCAGCGCGCGTGACTTTTTCATAAGCGCCGCCGCCGACTGACATACAACCTTCAGGTGAAGTATGTTCATTTATTCTTTCAATAATTTCTGCATTAACTAAGCACAGAGGCTGGTTTTTATCTTCTGAAAAATCAATGACGGTAATATGTTTTGGCTTTCGAAAATCAAGCTGGGTGCAAGCGAGCGCTGCACAATTACTAGAAGCATAATGTGTTTCAAACATATCATCAATCATTTTTTGGGTTTCTTTTCCAAAGTCAGTGACTTTTTCTCCCCTTATTTTTAAGCGCGGATCGGGAAATTGCAAAATTCTTACAACAGTCATAATCTGTTCTCTTTCATATTATTGTGCCGAAGAGAGGATTTGAACCTCCACGGGGTTGCCCCCACAGGCTTCTGAGACCTGTACGTCTACCAATTCCGCCACCTCGGCAATATCAGCGTGAATTGTACAGAGATTTACAGCTGCCAGTCAATCGGGGTTCTGTTTGATTTTTCCAATAGCGCATTGGCCTTTGAGAAATGCCGGCAACCTAAGAATCCACGATGCGCAGAAAGCGGTGATGGATGAACTGTTTTTAAAATAAAATGTTTTTGTGTGTCGATCAGCAATTCTTTTTGCTGTGCATAAGCGCCCCACAATAAAAACACAATAGGTTCTGGATGTTGGTTTAAATTTTTAATAATATTATCTGTAAAAGTCTGCCAGCCAATTTTCGCGTGAGAACCGGGTTTGTTTTTTTCCACTGTTAACACGCTATTTAATAACAAAACACCTTGCTTGGCCCATTTCTCAAGACAGCCTTGTTTTGTAATTAATATATTACAATCCGAATTAAGCTCTTTAAATATATTTTTAAGTGACGGCGGTGGTGTAATGCCCAGTGGCACAGAAAAAGATAAGCCATGCGCTTGGCCTGGATTGTGATAAGGATCCTGTCCGATAATAACTACTTTTGTATTGATAAATGTTGTTAATATAATGGCATTAAAAATATTATTTTGTGCTGGATAAATAATTTTCCCCGCTGATTTTTCTGATTTGATAAAGCTAATAATTTTTTGAAAATAGGGTTTTTGTTTTTCGTCAGATAATAAATCTTGCCATGTGAGCGCTGTTGCAATCATTGAATTATCCAATCACAGTAATCGGACGACCTAAACCGGCTTCTTGAATGCGACGCAGTAAATTATCGGATTCATCGACGTTTTGTAGCGGTCCAATTTGTACGTGATATAAACCATGCGGATCATGCTGCATCTGCGCAATTCGAATTTCACGATGCGTTATATGCTCCAAATGTAATTTTAAACGCTCAGCATTGGCAAAGGTTGAAAACGCACCGACTTGTAAATACAGCTTTGGATTGCTATGCGCGAAATGAATTTGTTGCGGATTATTATTATCATTGTTTTCATAGGGTCTGTTGAAATCAATGCTGTCGACTTCAACTAACGCGGTTCCGCGATTCGCATAATCTAATTTTTTAGCAGCAACATAGGATAAATCAATAATTCTGTTTGCGGCAAATGGTCCGCGATCATTAACTTTAACAATAATGGATTTACCGTTTTGTAAATTCGTCACGCGTACGTAGCACGGAATGGGCAAGTCAGGACTGGCTGCTGTCATGCCGTATAAATTATATTTTTCGCGCGTTGAGGTTAATCTTCCGTGAAATAATGTGCCGTACCACGAAGCAATGCCACGCTTATGATAGTTTCTCGAGGAGTTTAAAACATAATAACGCTTACCGTCAGCTTTATAAGATTTAGGATTGCCATATTTGCTTTTAGCCAAATAATGGGGTGTTGGGCTGTGAATTTGGCTGACATCGATATTGCCCTGAGGCGCGCCATCACGGATTGATTTATGGAAACAGCCACCTAATGCGCTCAAAAAAAGTGCAATTGCAACTAAAAATACACCAAAAAAAGGCGAGCGAACTGGTTTTTGCGGATTTTGCGAAGCAGGGATATGCGTTAGTTTTGACAGTGGAATATTTTTTGCAAATCTAGCGCAGGCTTTGAAAAAGTACTTAAAAAATAGAGAAAAAATAATAATTAGGCCGCGAAAACAGGCGGTGAGAATTGGCTTTAAAAGAGCGGAAGCTTTGGGTTTTGTGCTAAGACGCTTGCCGTATTTTCCGTTGTACATCATGAATTCCATATTCTTTAGATCAAAAGTATTCTATCATACTGGTCCACAAAAACCATGGTGAGCTCAATCATGAACAGTTCAGAGTATTCGTACGGTTATCATGCGATTAAATCGATTTTGCAGGTTCGCCCGCAAGATATTTTAAAGCTATATGTGCTCTCAACGCGCGATGATAAACGCATTACAGAAATCATTGAGCTCGCGCAAAAAAATAAACTGTCATACAAAACATTAAATAAAAATGATCTGAATAAATTAATAGGTGAAGATAAAAATCATCAAGGCGTGATCGCTGAATGCAAACCTGCAAAAGAAATGTCAGAGGCGCAATTAATTGCACTGGTCAAAAATACCAAATCCGCTGTTATTTTAATTTTAGATGGTGTGCAAGATCCGCATAATTTAGGCGCTTGTTTGCGCTCTGCCAATGCATTTGGTGTGACCGCCATGATTATTCCAAAAGATCGCGCAGCGCGATTAACGGAAGTTGCCAAAAAAGCGGCTTCTGGCGCCGCTGAAATAACGCCGTTAGTGACAGTAACTAATTTGCATCGAATCATAAAGCAATTGCAAGAAGCGGGTGTTTGGTTTGTCGGTTTAGATTCAGATGCTACTCTTAATATTTCAGCAGTAGACATGACAGGCTCAATCGGCATTATTATGGGCGGTGAAGGACAGGGCATGCGTCGTTTAACGCGTGAATGCTGCGATTATCTGGCGCAAATTCCGATGTGCGGTAATGTTGAAAGCTTGAATGTCTCTGTTGCAACCGGTGTTTCATTGTATGAAATGCAGAGGCAGCGGAATAAATCAAAATAAATAAGAGATTTCTTTGGTATGACAAGCTGTAAAAAATCAAAGGCTATTAATACTGAATTAAGACCTACTATTGGTTTGCAGGAACCGCGCATGTAGCCTTGTATTCAAGGCGAAATAAGCGGATTCTTTTTGATTTGTGTATTTTATTTTGCTGTTAAAGGTGTCGTGAGCTTAGAATTATCATAATAGGAGTAAGGCTCATGACGCTCAATATTTAAAAAGAATATTGCTTAGAAAGCCAGCGTGAAAATAATTGGGCACGCAACATCCTCTTATTGCATCACTTCGCGCGCACCAGCGCGTTCAAAAATCACTAGAAGAATCCGCTTATTTCGCCTTGAATACAAGGCTGCATGCGCGGTTCCTCCAAACCAATAGTAAATTAAAATGGCCGTTCTTTCTGTAGCGCGGTTATTTTTTAAAGCCAATCAATTAAAACTTAATTTTAAGAATCAGCCCACTTATTTTTTCATGCTGCATTTTCAATAAAGCCTCTTCTGATTTGCGAATTTTTTTAAGCGAATCGTGAAGTGTTTTTAAAACTGCGTGAATATCTTTGGTGCCATTGGGTTTGTGCAAACGTGACAAAGCACTGTGAATTGCCAGCGTTGCTTTTAAGGTAAAATATTGCATAAAATTAAAAGCAGATTTATCTAAATGCGGCAGCTCAACTTTTAAATCTATATATTGATCATGGATTTCTGTAACTGTTTCATTTGTTTTAAAAGCGGTTATTTCTAAATCTGACAAACTGGGATTTTGATTTAAATTATCCAGTAATAATTGCGTCCATTGATTTATATTGGACTCTAATTCTGCGCGATGCGTTTCAAATAAGCTGTTTAAGTCGCTTCGCATTTGCTTTAAATCAGGAAAATCAATTTGATTTAATATTTTTTCAGGAACGGATAAGCGTTGATTTTCAATATGCACTTCGTCTTTGAAAAATTCACCTTTGGTAATTGTTAAAGCAGTTTCAACGCGCGCTATGTGAGAAAGCGCAGTTAGGTATTGCAAGTAAAATGTTTGGTAAGGCCCATTTAATGCATCATTTATCTGATGATCGGTCAGCGTGCTGACAGTTTCGATTGGCGCATCAAATTTGTTTTGTATTGTTTCTGAAACACGCCTGGTTTGCTGTTGAATAAAACGCGTTAAACTTTGCCAGTCTTGCACCAGCATTTTTGCATACGTGCCAAGATAATGTGATTTTAAATCAAGCATAGTGTCATTCCGTTAAAGTAGCTTGTTTACAATCTATCATATTACGCACCGCATTATCTATTTTCGCGAGCGCCATTTTGGTTTCTTCCCAACCGATACAGGCATCTGTAATGCTCTTTCCATAAATCAGCGGTGGATTTATATTTTGTTTTCCAGGCAATAAATTACTTTCGAGCATCAAGCCTGCTATATTCGTTTGGTTATTTTCAATAGTTTCGCACAAGCTGTCTAATACGAGCATTTGTTTTTGCGGATCTTTTTGGCTGTTGCCGTGACTGCAATCCACTATAAATGGGGTAGTGATAGAGTTTAAAATATTATTATTATAATTTGTTGAGTGGATTGAGCCGCGCAGTACAATATGCGCATGGGCATTTCCAGAGGAATTTATCTGAGTCACTTTTCCAGCATGATTCAAGCCTAAAAAAGTCTGCGGTAATTTTGCTGCTTGCATGCTGTTGATAGCCGCTTGAATATTGCCGTCTGTGCTATTTTTAAAGCCAATTGGCATAGGCAAATTTGATGCTAGCTCGCGATGGGGCTGGCTTTCCGCTGTGCGCGCCCCAATCACCGCCCAGGCGATTAAGTCCGCGTAATAGTGTGCAGATAAAGGATTGAGCATCTCGGTCGCACAAGGGACGTTTGATGCGTTTATAGTCAATAAAAGCGCCCGCGCGGTTTTAAGGCCTTTGTCGATATCGCAAGATTGATTCAAATCAGGGTCATTGATTAAACCTTTCCAGCCAATAGACGTCCTTGATTTTTCAAGATAAGTTCTCATGATAATACAAAGAGTTTGGTTATATTTTTCAATTTCAACTTGAAGTTTTTCGGCATACTCTATGGCAGCTTTTGGATCGTGAATAGAGCAGGGGCCGACAATCACGATTAATTTTCGCGACTTTTTTTCTAAAATAGCGCTGATTTCAGCTCGCGCGCGCAGAACTGTTTTTTCAGCCCGGTGGGTTAATGGCAAGCTCACGCCAAGCTCGTGCGGGGTAATCATGGATCGTCACTGTCTCAGTTAAGATAATTGCTGGCAAGCATGAATACAATGACGCAGATTGTCAAATGGAGCGTTGCGGACAATTCACCGTGGTTGAGGCACGGTTGAACAGATTTTTTTTAAGTGTAAGCTTTTTTCCAAACAAAGCAGCAGCAGATGCTGCGGTCAGTCATAAAAACCACCATATCATTTTTTGGTTCTTTAGCGGTTCCATATCTTGTTAATAACCATGTTTTACCTGAATTGAAATCACCAACCATTACAATTTTAAAAAGATATGCAGTCTTTTGAGATTGATTGTTACGCATAAATAATAGAATCTCCCAAGTAATTAACTCATGTCATCTGTACTTCGCCGTCGCTAACGCTCGGCTTCTGTTTTATTATCACTAGCTCAAACGTTAACTAAAGCGCAATTATTTTTTGAGCATAACGGGTTTTGCATCATCAAATCGCATTGTAAATTTACTCTCACAAAATTCCTTCAAGCTCTCTGCTGTCATTTTATTTTTTCTACAGAAAAATAAACAGCTCCACTTACTTTCTGGCTTATTTTCAAGCTGTGCAATAATAATTTTTGCCCTCTCTTTAAAAAGTTCTGGTTTGCCTTGTCGAGAACACTCACAGCTCAAATCCTGAAGCGTCTTAAAAGAAGCGCCCGCAGGATTGGCCATTGCTCTTTCAAACAAAGTATAAAATATTTTATCGATGTCTTTACAAACAGTTGGGCCGTTTTTAAAGCGAGGAAGAAAAAATATTTCATTTGCTCGACTCATTGAGCCATTATTCCGGCGGTACGTATCGAACAAATACCTTTTTCCATCAAATAAATTTTTATTAAATTTCATTTTAAAATTAAACTTACAAAAACTGCTTAAGCTTTCAACTGTCATTTCATTTTTTTCTAAAGAAAATAAACAGCTCCACTTGCTTTCTCGCTTATTTTCAAGTTGTGCAATAATAATTTCTGCTCTTTCCCGAAGAAATTTTGGCTCAATACAACCCAAATTCGCAAGCGTTTTACAAGAAGCGCCCGCGGGATTGGCCATTGCTCTTTCAAACAAAGTATAAAATATTTTATCAATGTGTTTATAAACAACTTCGCCATCTTGAAAGCGAGATGGCAAAAATATTTCTTTTTCTCGACTATCTGAGCCATTCTCAGTGCGGTACACATTAGCTAAATATTTTTTTATCGTAACTGAATTTATATTTTTTTCTGAAATTGCTTCTCTACACACCGCGAGATATCTTTTGAGATAGGGCGATTTTTCCCGATCAATTTCAGTCTTACTGGCTTTTTTATCAGCCTCTGGGCTCATTGCAATAAGCAATAATTCATCTGTAGTAAGATTGGAATTATTTATAGCAATAGAAGGGTTTTCTCTGCTCATGCCAATCCCCTGTAAAAAATTAATATAGTTGGAGTATATAGATACTACATTAAGAAAAGCTTAAACTAGCGAGATTTACGTGTTTTAAACGAAATAAAAGCGGTTAACCCAACTCAACCGCCATTGCCATGGCTTCGCCGCCGCCGATGCACAGCGTTGCGATACCACGCTTTTTATTGAGCCTTTTAAGGGCGTGAACTAAAGTAACTAAAATGCGGGCGCCGGAAGCGCCAATTGGGTGACCCAATACACAAGCGCCGCCATTCACATTGACTTTTTCAGCAGGAATTTTTAATTGTTGCATCGCAATTAAAACAACAACAGCAAAAGCTTCGTTTATTTCGAATAAATCGACATCTGATATTTTCCACGATAATTTTTTAAGTAATTTTTCAATCGCTAAAACCGGTGCCGTTGGAAATAAATTGGGTTCTGCGGCAACAGAAACATAATCTACAATGGTTGCCAGTGGTTTTAATTTTAAACTTTTTGCTTTTGATTCTGACATCACGCACAGGGCTGCGGCGCCATCTGAAATGCTGCTGGAGTTAGCGGCGGTAATCGTGCCGTCTTTTTGAAACGAGGGTTTTAGTTTTGGAATTTTTTCGGCTTTGGCTGTGAGCAATCCCTCGTCTTTTGAAAAAGCGATTTTTTGTTTTCTGCGTTGAAGAGTAATCGTAATGATTTCATCTTTAAAGAAACCGGCATCAGTTGCTTTTTGCGCGCGCTCGAGCGATGTCAATGCAAATTGATCCTGCGCTTCACGTGAAATATTAAATTGCTTTGCAGATTGTTCTGCGATGGCGCCCATGGAAAAATGAGGCGGATACGCATCGATTAATCCATCATGCATCATATGATCTTGCGCAATATGCGCACCGATGCGATAACCAAAACGTGCGCCCGGTAATAAATAAGGAGCTTGTGACATATTTTCCATACCGCCGGCGAGCACGACTTCGGCTTGATTAGATTTAATCGCGTCAAATGCCATGGCGACTGATTTTAAACCAGAGCCACACATTTTATTAATAGTAGAGCAGGGGATAGAAACGGGCAGCTTTGCCGTTAATGCCGCTTGCCTTGCGGGTGCCTGGCCTAAGCCTGCTGATAAAACACAGCCCATAATAATTTCATTAATATTATCCGGTGTTATTTTTATTTCTTTTATCGCCATGTCAAGCGCGGTTGCGCCAAGTAGCGTGGCAGGAGCGTTTCGGTAATAGCCGCCAAAGTTGCCGATCGGGGTTCTTTTTGCTGAAACGATTACTACAGCATTATCTGCTGATTTTTCTGAGGATTTCATGGATTTTCATTCCCTGTTAAACGCAATTCCAGTAATATCGTAGCATATGTTAGAAGCAATTATCCAAAAAATTCTATTTTTATTCAACCCAGAGGTCGCGCATCGTCTGGGTTTGGCTTTAATTCGTCTTAGGTATTCAGCATGGTGCGCACCCAAAACACATAAAATAACTCAAAAGCCCATTAATTTATTTGGTTTGGATTTTCCAAACCCCATTGGCATGGCGGCCGGTTGGGATAAAGACGCAGTGTGTTTTGATGCGCTATTTAGAATGGGCTTTGGATTTGTAGAGGTAGGGACAGTGACACCCAAAGCACAACCCGGTAATCCCAAGCCTCGATTATTCAGAATTAAAAAACAGCAGGCATTAATTAATCGCATGGGTTTTAATAATTTAGGTATAGACGCCTTGGTTGAAAAAATTCGCGTGCGAAAAGCACCCGGTATTTTAGGTGTGAATATCGGAAAAAATAAAGAGACATCGCTTCAAAACGCGATCGATGATTATCAAGTGTGCTTAAAAGCTGTTTTTCCTTATACTGATTTTGTGACGATTAATATTTCATCGCCCAACACGCCGGATTTGCGAAAGCTGCAATCTCAAGATTATTTGAATAATTTGTTGCGCGAGTTGAACACCACGCGAAAGCAGCTGTCAGGCCAATATCAAAAACATCTGCCATTATTAGTTAAAACAACCGTTGATTTACCTATTTCTGATTACGAAAGCTTCGTTAATACGTTAATTGACAATCAAATCGATGGAATAATTATTTCAAACACAACGGTGAATCATCATTTTAAAGAAGCGGGTGGCTTAAGCGGAAGACCGTTACGAGAAGCAACGACAAAAATGATTCAAGCCATTAGCGCGCTTTCTCAAAGTAAGTTACCCATTGTGGGTGTTGGTGGCATTTTAAATGCTAAAGATGCAGCAGCGCATACGCAAGCGGGTGCGCAATTACTGCAGATTTTTACGGGTTTTGTTTATTGTGGCCCAAAATTGTTAAATCAACTTTTACTGCTATAATAAAAAGACATTATGGCGAAAGGAATCCCATTTATGAAACACTCACTTAAAATAGCAATCATTATTATTTTCGGATTTTGCATTTGCGCATTTGGATTTTCAGAAAAAGCGCATGCGTTTTCTCGCGGTATTTATTTAACACAAGAAACATTGCAAAATGATAAAAAATTAGATTATTTAATTCAACAATCTAAGATTTATGGTATTGATACTTTTGTTATCGACATGAATTATCCAAATAAAAAATATGAACAAAATATTGCAAAAGTAAAACAAAGCGGTATTACTTATATTGCCCGCGTGGTTATTTTTCCGCACGGCGGAACGCATGCGCAAATTACCAACCCACAAATTTGGGCAAAACGGTTAGCCCTTGCGAATGCTGCGATTAAATTAGGCGCGAGCGCGATTCAACTCGATTACATTCGTTATGAAGCGCACTTTCCAGGCTCGTCTGAAAAAGCAAAATATATATTAAAAGTCGTCCAGTATTTTAGAAGTAATGTAGAAAAACAAGGCGTGCAATTACAAATGGATGTGTTCGGTATTGTGGCACACAGCGATGGCAGTACGATTGGTCAGAATATTCAGGTGTTAGCATCTGCGGTGAATGCATTTTGTCCAATGGTTTATCCATCGCATTACGAGCCATTTCGTTGGCATTCCGTGCGTCCTTATGAAACCGTGTTTAATTCAGTGACCGCGCTTAAAAATAAACTTCAAAATACACCAAACACAAAAGTGTTTGCTTATATCGAAGCGTATAATTATCGCTTTTTCTTGTCTCCAACAAAAAGAACCGAATATATTCGCGCTGAAATGAAAGCAGCAGAAGATGCGGGCGCCAATGGTTTTTATGTTTGGAGCGCACGCAATATGTATGACCCATTATTTAGGGCGATGAAGAAGGTGTAAATTTACCTCGGAAAAACAATTCGAAATTCGCAGCCAATGCCGCTTTTGGGAGTAGCCAGTTCGATGGTTGCGTTATGTAATCGTGCGATTTGCTGAACGATACTTAAACCCAAGCCGCTGCCGGTAGATTGCGTGCCAATCACTCTAAAAAAGCGCTCAAAAACACGTTTGCGCAATGCTTCTGGAATGCCGGGACCGTTGTCTGTAACGCTTAAAACAATATTGTTAGCTGTTTCTTGAATATCTATTTTTACAAAACCATCTTCTGATGAATAACGAATGGCATTATCGACTAAATTACGAATTAAAATACCAATCGCAGTTGCATTGCCTTTAATAGTAGCGGTTGAGTCGGGTGTTAATAATTCTAATTCAATGTTTTTCGCAATGGCTTCTGGCGCGAGCATTGTTGCCACTTCCATGGCTTGCTTTGCTAAATTGACGCGAGTGGTTTCTAATAATGTCGCTTCTGGTTCCATGCGACTTAATGTTAATAATTGTTGCACGACGTGTGTGCTGCGATGCACACCAGATAGTACTTTTAATAACGCTTGTTTTTTTTCATCTTCTGTTTTTGCGCGAAGGGCCACTTGTGTTTGTGTGCTTAAAGCCGCTAATGGTGTTTTTAATTCATGCGCAGCATCGGCTGTAAATCTTTTTTCACGATCAAATGCGGCTTCTAATCTGCTAAATAAATTATTTAATTCTAAAATCAATGGTTCGATTTCGGATGGAACCGATTCTAAATCAACGGGCTCTAAATAAGTCGGTGCGCGTTGATGTACTTCTTTTGCGACACGTCGCAATGTATCCAAACCGCGACCGACAATAACCCAAATTAAAAATCCTAAAAATGGGTACGTAATTAGCATAACGACAATAGAATCTTGCGTTAAACGATCTTCTAATTCTTGTCGATAATTAATGCGCTCTGCGACCATAAACGTTAATTTATTTTCAACGTTGTAACCCGTGCTAACACGCCACGATTGACCGCCAAGCCAAATGGTTGACAAGCCAACTTGACCACTTGAAAAAGGCATGCTGGGCGAATTTTTAGAATGCAGCAATAATTTATCTTTGTGACTCCAAATTTGAAATTCTAAACTTTTGCTGGCTTCAATAATGGTTTTGGGATTTAAGTGATGCAAATGCTTTAGTGCTTCGACATATTGATCTTCGTGCATTAATCGATTTTGAATTTCACCCAATGTTTTTTGATGTAAGGGAGCGGAAAAAAACGCTTCCATGCGCAGCGTTGATCGAACGAGCTGAGCATCAAGCTGTGATTGAATATCTTTGTGCGCTAAAAATAAATTACCGATGATCGCAAGCGAAGTAATTAAAGTGACACTTAATAATAAATTAATTAATAAATAAGTGCGAATCGATGGTGCGACACCCGCGTGACGCTTAAAATTCTTTTTGTTCAATGTCTTTAACCATGTATCCAACACCGCGAATAGTGCGAATTAATTTCGTACCAAAGCGTTTTCTTAAATTATGCACATGCACTTCTAGTGCATTACTGTCGATATTTTCGCCCCAACCATACAGCGATTGGTTTAATTGATCGCGAGAAATAACACGACCTGCGTTTTCTAATAATTTTTGCAATAAAGTAAATTCACGGCGTGATAAATCAATCGGTTGATCTTTAAATGAAACGGTGTGCGCCGCGGGATCCATTTTAATGTCGCCGAATTCTAAAACAGGTTGCGCTCTTGATTTTGAGCGACGTTGCAACGCACGCAAGCGCGCGCAGAGCTCATCAAGATCAAATGGTTTTGCGATATAATCATCAGCGCCCGCATCTAACCCGCTCACGCGATCTTCGATTGCATCTTTTGCTGTTAAAATTAAAACAGGAACAGAAATATTTTTTTCACGTACTTTTTTTAGTACCTCAAGGCCCGGCATTTTAGGAAGCCCCAAGTCTAAAACGACCACGTCAAATGTTTCTTGTTTGCGCGTTAAGGCTTCAAGAGCACTTTTACCGTCTTTAATCCAGTCGACTGTGTGACCATAATGCTTTAAACCAGAGCAAATACCGTCACCCAATAATTCATCATCTTCAACTAGTAATACACGCATTTCTCTTTACCTTTGATTTAGCAGCTATTTTCCTATAATACGTAAAGTAACCTTTAAAAGCGATAGTAATTGAGCGTTTCAAGCGGCTAGGGTAAAATCACCCGCAGTTGCTCAATACTTAGATTGTTTAATATTTGACCTAAGCAAGTGAATAATAGGTTAAATTTAGACTTATCGCAAGTATTTATATTAGTTATTTTACTCATTGATTTATAAGGTTTTTTCATGCAAATAAAAAACGATACACAGATGAAATCATTGGTAACCAAGGTGCTTCAACACGCAAAATCAACGATTTCCAATAAGACACGCTTGGCGCTTTTTTCGGAATTTACGAAACTTTTCTACTCTCATGCATCAGCCAGTGACCTAAAAGATCGCTCTATCCCAGAATTATTCGGCATGGCTTTGTCTAATTGGGAATTAGTTTGCAAAAAGCAAAAACAAAATGGCCGCACTATTCGTGTTTTTAACCCCGATTTAAAAAGAGATGGCTGGCACAGTCCGCATACCATTGTGGAATTAATTACAAAAGACATGCCATTTATTATTGACAGCATGCGCATGGAAATGAACCGTTTAGGTTTAACAACGCATTTGATGATTTACATGGGCGGAATGCAAATCACGCGCGATAAATCAGGCTTGGTAACGGATGTTGCGCCTTATGTTATCAATCAGCAAGCAACAGCAGCGATTGAAGCGCCGGTTTACATAGAAATTGACTATCAAGCTAATGCGACAGCGCTAGAACAAATTGAAGAAAATTGTGAACGTGTGATGAGTGATGTGCAATCTGCCGTAAAAGACTGGAAATTAATGCGTGAGCGTGTTGGTGAAGCGATTATTGATTTGCAAACAGACAATCAATTTTTATCAAAAGAAGAAATAGCAGAGTCCGTTGCGTTTTTACAGTGGATTCTTGATGATCAATTTACATTATTAGGTACGCGCGATTATATCGTAGAAGGCAAAGGCGCTGCGATGACGTTAAGTTTAGTGAAAGGCTCAGGACTCGGCGTGCTACGCGATGAAAAACATAGCAAGGTCAGCCGTTTGTTTACTGACTTACCTGAATCAGCGCGTGAATTAATGTTATCCAATAAACAATTATTAGTCATTTCAAAAACAAATACTGTTTCAACAGTGCATCGTCCTGCTTACACAGATTACATTGGTATTAAGCGCTTTAATGACAAAGGTGTATTAATTGGCGAGCGACGTATTATTGGTTTATACACTTCAACTGCGTACAGCAGTCATCCAGAACGTATTCCGTTTTTAAGACGAAAAGTAACAGATGTATTAAAAAAATCAGGTTTTCCACCCAAGAGTCATGCCGGAAAAGATTTAATGTTTATTCTCGAAACTTTTCCGCGCGATGATTTATTTCAGGCGAGTGTTAACGAGCTATGTAAAACTGCTATCGGCATTTTAAACTTGCAAGATAGACCTAAAGTTAGTGTGTTTGTGCGTGAAGATGCTTATGGCCGTTATGTTTCCTGCATGGTTTTTGTGCCGCGCGATAATTTTAATTCACAGCTTATTTTGCGCGTACAAAACTTACTAATGAAAACATTCGATGGGTTAGAATCAACTTATTC
The DNA here is from genome assembly GCA_023266215.1 of Gammaproteobacteria bacterium. Taxonomy (GTDB): domain Bacteria; phylum Pseudomonadota; class Gammaproteobacteria; order Coxiellales; family Coxiellaceae; genus JAHFRQ01. The sequence goes on from JAHFRQ010000003.1 coordinate 43,075, forward strand.
TACTTATTTTTACACACCGAGCTTAACGCGAATTCATTTTAATATTCGCTTGGATTCCAAGAAAAAACCTCATTACAATTTGCCTGAATTAGAAGCGAAATTAATTGAGCTCGGGAAATCATGGCAAGATGGTTTTCGTGAATATGCATTAACGCATTTTGGTGACGAACGCGGGAATCACATTATTCATGATTACATCAATGCTTTTTCAGTAGCTTATCGCGAAGATTTTTCACCTGAGCAAGCGATGTTTGATATCGCGCAAATCGAAAAGTTATCAGCTGATCATGTGCTGGGAATGAGTTTGTATCGTCCGCTTAATTCTGAAAAATCAGAGCTTAAATTTAAATTATATCGATTTGAAAAAACCGTTCCCTTATCAGATACGCTGCCCATTTTGGAAAATATGGGGTTGCGTGTTGTGGGCGAGCAAGCCTATCAGCTGACACTGAAAGACAATCGTCATGTGTGGATCAATGATTTATCAATGACTTTTTCGCGTGATTGCGTGTGCGATATTGAAGTCGTTCATACTATTTTTCAAGATGCTTTTAATAAAATCTGGTTGGGTGATGCTGAAAATGATTTATTAAACGTATTGGTTTTAGAAGCTGAATTAACGTGGCGCGAAGTCGTGATTTTACGCGCGTATACAAAATATTTGCGTCAAACTGGTTTTACTTATAGCGCGCAATATGTTGCAGAAACATTTATTAAATATCCTGAGATTGCAAAATCACTCGTAAAATTATTTCACGTTTTATTTAACCCAAAAATTAAAAAAGACGACAAAGAAATCGAAGCGATCGAAAGTGTTATTGCGCAAAAAATAGAAGCGGTTGCGTTGCTAGATGAAGACAGAATTTTCAATCGCGTTTTTTCAGTGATCAAAGCAACGCTCAGAACCAATTTTTACCAAGTGAATAAACAAGCGAATAAATCAGGTGAAGAAAAAAAATATATCAGCTTTAAATTATCACCTGAAAAAATTCCTGAATTACCTTTACCGCTACCAAAATACGAAATTTTTGTTTATTCACCTTCATTTGAAGGTGTGCATTTGCGCATGGCTAAAGTCGCGCGCGGTGGGCTGCGTTGGTCTGATCGCAAAGAAGATTTTCGCACCGAAGTATTAGGATTAATGAAAGCGCAACAAGTTAAAAATGCCGTGATTGTGCCTGCCGGTGCAAAAGGCGGATTTGTGCCGAAAAATTTACCTCAAAATGGCACGCGCGATGAAATTCAAGCAGAAGCCATTCGTTGCTACAAAAATTTTATTTGCGGCTTGCTTGATTTAACAGACAATATTAAAGGCGATAAAATTATTCGACCTGACAATACTATTTGCTATGATGACGTTGATACTTATTTAGTCGTGGCAGCAGACAAAGGCACAGCGACTTTTTCTGATATTGCCAATGGCATTGCTATTGAATATGATTTTTGGTTAGGTGATGCATTTGCATCGGGCGGCTCGGCAGGATACGACCATAAAAAAATGGGTATCACAGCCAGAGGTGCTTGGATTTCTGCTGAAAGACATTTTCAGTCGCTCGGTGTTGACGTGGATAATACCGAGATTACTGTCGTCGGTATTGGTGATTTAGCGGGTGATGTGTTTGGTAATGGCGTTTTGTTATCGCAGAAATTAAAATTAGTAGCGGCGTTTAATCATCAGCATATTTTCTTAGATCCTAATCCCAATCCTGAGTTAAGCTTTAAAGAACGCAAGCGTTTATTTAATTTACCTCGCTCAACGTGGGCGGATTATAACCCAGAACTTATTTCACAAGGCGGCGGTGTTTTTCCTCGCTCCGCAAAATCAATTGCACTTTCACCCGAAATTAAAAAAATATTAGATGTTACAGATGATCGTATGGCGCCTAATGAATTAATAAAAGCTATTTTACTCGCACCAGTGGATATGATCTGGAACGGGGGCATCGGTACTTTTGTTAAAGCAGTTAGCGAAACATCTGAGCAAGTAGGTGATCGCGCCAATGATGCATTGCGCGTGAACGGCGAAAATGTTCGTGCAAAATGCATTGTGGAAGGTGGTAATTTAGGGTTAACGCAATTAGGTCGTATTGAGTATGCGCAAAAAGGCGGATTAATTAATACAGACTTTATTGATAATTCTGCCGGCGTTGACTGCTCTGACCACGAAGTAAATATTAAAATTTTACTCAATAGCATTGTGGTTGCGGGGGAATTAACCGAAAAACAACGTAATAATTTATTGGTTTCAATGACCGATGAAGTAGCAAGCTTAGTATTGCAAAATAATTATCATCAAAATTTAGCAGTGAGTTTGTTATCGCGTTTTTCATTGTCGCAAATTAATTTGTATATCACCTACATGAAAGCGCAGGAAGTGGCAGGAAAAATAAACCGCGAATTAGAATATTTGCCTGACACAAAATCAATGATGGAGCGTCGCATCAATGGCGTTGGTTTAACACAGCCTGAAATAGCTATTTTGCTTTCTTACAGCAAAATTATTTTAGAAGCGGATATTTTACAATCTGATTTGGTAGAAGATGCTTATTTGCTCAGCTATTTAACTAATTCATTTCCAACGCCACTTCGAAAAAAATATAAAGATTATATTCTCAAGCATCGCTTACGTAATGAAATTTTAGCAACGCAGCTTAGCAACCATGTTGTCTCTCAAATGGGTATTACGTTTGTATATCAGATGATGGATGAAATGCATGCCTCTGTTTCAGCAGTCGTTCGTGCTTTTATTGTTGCGTGTGAAGTTTTTCATGTTGAAGAAATTTATGCTGATATCGAATCGTTGGATTATCAGGTGGCCATGTCAGTGCAGCAGGATATGATTGATGAGCTGGTGCGTTTAGTGCGTGGCGCATCGCGCTGGCTCTTGCGCAGTGGCCATGATTTGAGTAATATTCAAAAAGTAGTTTCGCATTTTGAGCCCCATGTAAAGGGAGTCTATAAGCGCTTATCTCGTTTATTATTAGGTAATGATAAGGCGGATTTAGAAAAACGCTCTGCTGATTTGCAAACCGCAGGCGTTCCTGTTGAAATGGCACTGGATATTGCGAGCGCGCGCTCAGTTTATCACGCGCTGAATATTATTGAGGCAGCAACTAATCGCAAAATGGATGTCTATCAAGTAGCGAAAGTTTATTTTACATTGGTAGATCGTTTGGATTTGTATGCGTTTCGAGATAAGATTAATAGCTACCCGATTACGCATCGTTGGACAGTGCTTGCAAGAGCAGCATTTAAAAGCGATTTAGATTGGATAGAACGCGAATTAACGAGTGCTGTGATTGCAAGCGGAACGGTTGATGCTTGGCTAGAACAGCATCGCGACTTGATTGATCGCTGGCAGACACTGCTGATTGATCTTCGCAGTGAAGATATTACAGATTTCTCGATTATTTCTGTTGCCATTCGAGAATTATTTGATTTAGTTAAGGTGAGTCAGTCGACATAATCAGTTGACATAATTGGAGATAAAGTAGAATGGAAGCATCAACAAAAATTTCAGCGCACTGTGACTTTGCTTCACATTATGCTTCTATTGATGGCGTTAAAATTCATTATTATGACGAAGGATCAGGTGACCCTATTTTATTTTTACACGGCGTGCCAACCTCTGCTTATGTATGGCGTAATATTATTCCAGCATTAACACCATTCGGACGCTGTATTGCGCCCGATTTAATCGGCATGGGAAAATCGGATAAACCTAATATTGCTTATCGTGTTTTTGATCATATTGATTATATTGACAAATTGATTGAAAAATTAAATTTAAAAAATATTACGTTGGTTATGCATGGTTGGGGCTCAGTCATTGGCTTTGATTATGCGCGTCGCCATGAAAATAATATTAAAAGCCTGGTGTTTTATGAGTCTCATCTTCAGCCTGTGACCAGTGCGAGTCAGCTATCTTTGCCAGTGCAACAACTTGCCAGCTTATTAAATCGTCCTGGCGCGAGTTATCGCGCTGTGGTTAATCAAAATTACTTAATTGATCGTCTATTGCAAACAACCGTAATGCGAAAATTAACGGATGAAGAAATGGCGCATTATCGCGAACCTTATTCCACGCCTGATAGCCGAAAACCACTGTGGCAATATATCAATGATCTGCCGCTCGGTAATGGCCCGGAAGACGTTGTGCAATTAATTCAAGCTTATTCTGATTGGTTGCAAGAAACACCTATTCCAAAATTAATGTTATACGCCATTCCAGGATTTATCACGACGATTGAATCATTACAGTGGGCGCGCGACCATTTTAAAAATTTAAAATTAGTTGAGCTCAATTACGCTTTGCATTTGGCGCAAGAATCTATTCCGGAGATTTTTTCTGCGGAATTGGTAGAGTGGGTAAATAAATAGGAGGTTTTATGCTAAAACATGGATTGTGTTTACTGTTAATCACGCTTTCGATGATCGCGGGTTGCTCATCACCTGTTGACACGGGCACAGGCCCGCGTGTTCCGGCTGGGTTTCCAGCAGATCATCCTGAATCAGGTATGTAATATGCTTAAAAAATTGCTGTTATCGTTACTTATTTTATCGAGTCTTTTTGCTTTGGAAAGCTGCGGCGATATGAATTTCCCAGCAGGCAAAGCGTATATGACAGGCGATGTAGGCGCGAGTAGCGGCAGTTGAGTCTATTTGGTTTGGGTTTGCGACCCGCGCATTATGAAATCATTCTTGAAACAAAACCGAAGATTGATTGGTTTGAAATTGTTTCTGAGGATTATATTGATCGCCGCGGGACTGATTGGGGCTATCTTGAAAAAATCCGCGCGCATTATCCTGTTTCATTGCATGGCGTATCGCTTAATATCGGCAGCAGCGATCCCCTTAATATAGATTACCTAAAGAATTTAAAAAAGTTAATAATTGCAACAGAGCCGTTGTTTGTTTCTGATCATTTTTGCTGGACGGGCGTTGATAAAATCAATACGCATGATTTATTGCCATTGCCCTATACAAAAGAAGCAGTTGATCATTTGGTTTCTCGCGTTATTCAAACACAAGATTTTTTGGGCAGGCAAATTATGCTCGAAAATGTATCTAGCTATTATGCTTTTCAAGAGTCTGAGATGACCGAATGGGAATTTATTTCAGCAGTGGCCAATCAATCAGATTGTTTTATTTTATTGGATATTAATAATATTTATGTCAATGCTTTTAATCATAATTATAATTCACAAGATTATTTAAATAATATTCCCACAAGCAGAGTTAAGCAATTTCATATGGCAGGCCACAAGCATTGCCAAACCCATATTATTGACACCCATGATTCAGAAATTATTGCACCCGTCTGGGATTTATATGTCAATGCGGTTAAACGCTTTGGCAATATTCCTGTGATTATCGAAAGAGACTCGAATATTCCCGCGCTGTCAGAATTGCTGAGAGAATTGGAAATGGCGAAAAATATTAGTCATATCATTTAAATCTTTCAGATAAATCTTTCAGAACCCTCGCCGCTATCGCATCTTTCAGAACCCGAGCGTTAGCGAAGGGGAAAGACTAAAAAACAATCAAAATACGGTATTGCAATATAACCAAAATCAATACAATATATCTCGCTTTAAAACTATAAGACCAACTTGACGCATGTAGCACAACATGCCACAATATATATGATTGCATCATGGAAACATAAGGGCTTGAAAGCCTTTTTTGAAACAGGAAATGCCGCCGGGATTTTACACATTCATTCCAAGCGGTTAAAAATTATTTTGCAGTTGCTGCATGCGGCAAATGCTCCGCAAAGATTAAATTTACCCGGCATGCGGTTTCATAAGTTAGAAGGTGACCTAAAAGGTTATTTTTCTGTCACAGTACAAGCAAACTGGCGGATTATTTTTAAGTTTGAAAATGAAGATGCAATTTTGGTGAATTACTTGGATTACCATTAAGATAGGGGCGAAAATAAAAATATGAATATGCATAATCCGCTTCATCCGGGTGAAATTGTCAGAAATATTTTGATTGACGGCGAAAACTTAAGCGTGAGTGAAGCTGCGATCCACCTTGGCGTTAATAGAACAACACTTTCAAGGTTGTTGAATGGGCATATTGGCATTAGTCCCGAAATGGCCATTCGCTTATCTAAATTGCTCAGCAACACAGATACTTTGCTTTGGATGAACCTGCAGCGTGATTTTGATATTTGGCAGATGCAAAAATATCATAAAAAAATTCATATTATTGCGCTTAAAAAAGCAGCGTAGTGTTAACATGCCCAACCTAAAACAACTGCAATCCAACTTTCAAAACACTATTTTAAATGCCGCTATTCCAGAAGGCAGACTCAGAATATATCAAAACGGTTATTACGAACGAATCATTACAGCGATGAAGCAGGATTTTCCCGTGATCCATGCTTTTTTAGGTGAGAAAGCTTTTTCGGGTTTGATTTGCGATTATATTGACGCTTATCCATCACGACATTTTAATTTAAGATTGATCGGAGAAAATCTGTCATGTTTTTTAAAAAGCAAAGGTGAAGAAACCATTTTGCCCTTTGTTGATTTAGCAGAATTCGAATGGCTGATGTGTCAAAGCGAGTTCAACAAAGCTGAAATTAATTTTAAATCGAGTTTTAATATTACCGAAGTTTGGCATGCTTTTCATGCTGACAATAAGCTGATTGAAATTATTGGTGTTTAAAGCTCACAATAAATCTGTACAATACCTCTTTGCGCATATATACTATGTTATATGTGGGATATTAATGAAAAAAAGTCATTAGCAAAGGATATTTGGAAGATGCCAAAACAGGTGCTTGCGCACTATGAATTATGGAAAAAGATTGTTGAGCATGGCGGACCAGAAGGTCTTCGTAAAATCAAAGGATTTCATGATGAGTCGTTGAAAGGTGAGTGGAAGGGGTATAGATCATCAAGATTAAATTTAAAATGGAGGGTTATTTACAAAATAGATCATGACATTTGTGAGGTTTATGTCATTGATGTAAATGCACATGATTATAATCGGAGATAGCTATGAAAAAATTAAATAAACATGATTTCGTAAAAGCAAAAATGCACGTTTTTTTAACGCCAGGCGAAGCGCTTAAAATGATTCGTGAACTGCAAGAGATGAGCCAAAATGATCTTGCTGAAATAACAGGAATTTCACAATCGAATCTTTCAGCTTTAGAAAATGGCTCGCGTCAATTGGGTCGAGATCGTGCGATGACATTGGCAAAGGCGTTGCGTGTTCATCCCGCGGTTTTATTATTTCCAGACTATGAAATGAAAAAGGCAGCGTAGTACCAACCATCAAATCAGCGAGAAACATCAATGCAAAATCTATTCACACAAACAGCCAAATCATCTCTAACGCCTATTTACGCCGTCGTTACTGACAGTTTTGATGAATGGAAAAAGGGACAGCCTGTATCGGTTCAGCAGTGGGTAGCAACTGCGGGTTTTAAAGCAAAATCGGGCAGTTATTGCCTAGTGCCTTCGCAAGATGGCCAATTTGACAGTGTTTTGTTGGGTATTAAAAATAATAATGATTTTTTAGCATTTGGCGCTTTATCAGCGCACTTGCCAGAAGGCTGTTATGAGATAAAAAACTTTGAGAATATTCAGTTAGCCGCATTGGCATGGGGTTTGGGCGCGTATCAGTTTTCAAAATATAAATCTCATGATGTTATTACAGCAGCTTTATTTTTACCCAGCAATATCAATGAAAAATTACTGCAAGACTGGCTCTCTTCAATATATTTAGCACGTGACTTAATTAACACACCTGCAGAAGACATGGGTCCAGCCGATATTGAAGCGGCCGTTAAAAAAATTGCCAAAGAATTTTCAGCTGACTTTTCAGCTATTATTGGCGATAAATTACTAAAAGAAAATTATCCTTCTATTCACGCCGTGGGCAGAGCCAGTCCGCGCGAACCGCGTGTGATTGATTTGCGCTGGGGTGATAAAAAAAATCCAAAAATTACTTTAGTAGGAAAGGGCGTTTGTTTTGATACAGGCGGCCTAGATTTAAAATCGGCTTCTGGCATGTTGCTCATGAAAAAAGACATGGCAGGGTCTGCGATGATGTTAGCACTTGCGCGCATGATTATGTCGCAAAACCTGCCTATTCAATTGCGATTATTAATCGGCGCTGTTGATAATGCCGTATCAGGTAATGCGTATCGACCTGGTGATGTATTTAAAACACGCTCTGGAAAAACCATTGAAATTAAAAATACAGATGCAGAAGGGCGCGTAGTACTATGCGACTTATTAACTGAAGCATGTAGCGAATCACCTGAATTAATTATTGATTTTGCAACCTTGACAGGGGCCGCGCGCGTTGCATTAGGTGAAGATATCCCCGCATTTTTTACGCGAGATGATGAGCTTGCTGAAAAATTAATGACGAGCTCCAAAAAATCTTTAGATACCATTTGGCGCTTGCCGCTATTTTCAAATTATCGCGAAAAATTACACAGTGAAATCGCCGATATCGCAACCTGTTCTGATTCACCGTGGGGTGGCTCAATTACAGCGGCTTTATATTTAAAATCGTTTGTCGATAAAAATATTCCCTGGGTTCATTTTGACACGCCAGCCTGGAATCATAAAACCAAGCCTAGTCGCCCCGCAGGCGCCGAAGTTTTTGCTATTCGCGCTGTGTTTGATTATTTGCGAGATTATAGAGCGTAATCAGCTTGCTTCAATGCAGCCATGAAATGACAGTTTTATTTTTTTGATATCGTTTTTTGATAAACGTCCAATTTGCTTTTCAATTAAGCGAGAATCAATTGTAAATATTTTCTGACGAACGTAAGAAGAAACGCTTAAGCCAGTTTCTGCTAAGTCAGATATTAATAAATCACCAAACCACTTGCTATTTTTTGCGGTGGTAATCATGAGCAGTGATATATATCCATTCGATTTTTGAAATTTTTCGGTGCTAACAACAAGCGCGGGACGCTTCTTGCTTTTTGAAAGATCTGTAAATGGAAACGGAACAACAATAACGTTAAACGGTTTACAAATTGTCATAAGCTTTGTCATCCTCTTCTGAATCCCATTCGGACAGCGTTGATTCTAGGGCTTGATGATAAGCAAAATCAAGCTGTTCAAGCGCCCAGTCGACGTGCTCTTTGACGATGGCAGATTCGTGATTTGATCTGGTTTTTAAGGCTGAAATGATTTCAGGCGCATAGGGTGCGTTACCCAAAGCGATTGCAATATTGCGTAGCCAGTTAATGTAACCTGCACGTCTCATGGCAGAACCCTCTGTTTTTGCTAAAAATTCTTTTTCAGTCCAGGCGAATAAATCGATTAAATCAGCTTCTTTTAAATTATGCCTGGGTTTAAAATCTTTTTCATTGGTCAATTTTGCAAATTTATTCCAGGGGCAAAACAGCTGACAATCATCGCAGCCATAAATTCGATTTCCCATTAAAGGGCGTAGCGCTAAATCAATCGAGCCTTTGTGTTCAATCGTCAAATAAGAAATGCATTTTCGCGCATCTAATTCATAAGGGCCCACAAATGCTTTGGTGGGGCATATATCTAAACAAGCGGTGCAGCTTCCGCAATGTGCTGTAACGGGCTGATCAATGGGTAAAGGCAAATTAATAAATAACTCACCTAAAAAAAACCAGGAGCCTGCATGTTGATTTAAAATCATGGTATTTTTGCCACTCCAGCCAATTCCTGATTTTTCAGCAAAATGTCTTTCATGAATCGGCGCGCTATCTGAAAAAGCCCTTGAAACTAAATTAAAACCCTTTAAATGCAGGTTTATTTTGTCGGCTAATTGAGATAATTTTTTTCTGATCACTTTGTGATAATCACGACCTAATGCATATCGTGAAATATAAGCTTTATTTTTATTTTCTAAAATTTCAATACTATTGTGATCTTGTGTTAAATAATCCATCCGGACGCTAATAATTCTAATGGTTCCAGGCAGTAATTTCTCGGGGGATTTTCTTAAATCAGCATTTTTTTCAAGATACCGCATTGTGCCGTGGTATTTTTTTAAAAGCCAGGCCTGTAATTTTTCATCAGCCTGCTTTGTATCAAGATCTGAGACACCCAGTTGAGCAAAACCTAAATCTTTCGCCCACGCTATGATGTTTGTCTTTAATTCGGTAAAATCAATGTTATTCATCATGCTTCTTGGAATTAATATTATGTCGTCATTGTACCTTAAAACAGAGGCAGACACCGAAAAACTAGCTGAAAAGCTGGCTAAAAACACAAAGCCACCGTGTGTTATTTTTTTAGAAGGGCCGTTAGGCGCTGGCAAAACGACTTTTCTGCGGGGATTTTTAAAGGGATTGGGCTGCGCGGAACGCGCTAAAAGCCCGACTTTTACGCTACTTGAAAGTTACGAGATCGCAGCAGGCGTGGTCGTTCATATGGATTTGTACCGTTTAAAAGACCCGCTGGAATTAGAAGCGCTTGGGTTTCGAGATTACGTGACTGACAATGCAATTCTAGTCATAGAATGGGCAAAAAATGCAGAGAAACTATTGCCGAAACCTGATATTTTGTGCACTATAAAAATACCCGAAAACGGAGTAGGACGGATGGTTGAATTATTATGAAAATTATATTGCGACGAGTTATTTTAATTATTTTAATTTTATTTTCTATTAACAGCTTTTCAGCTGATATTATTTTGCGCGAAATGAAAGTGCAAGATTTATCGCATGAGTGGCGATTTACCTTTAGTTTATCAGCACCCACCAATTACCGTGCTTTTACACTGCAAAATCCATTGCGCTATATTGTTGATTTAAGGGATGTAACGACAACGGCGCATTTGCGTTATAAAGAAATTTTAGGAACACCAATTCAGTCGTTCCGCAGTGGCGCAAAGCCCGATAATATTTTTCGAATGGTATTTGATTTAAAAAGGCCGGTTGATTCAACGGTAATTGTATTGCCGGCGAGTGATGGACGTCCTGCACGATTACAAGTCGTTTTTAAATTACCCGCAGAAAAAGTAGCCGCATTTAGCTGGCCATCGACACTAAAAAAAACAAGTTTATTGGAAGCACCTGAGGATACTGCCTTTCATCAACCAGCTCATCAGCCCGTTTATCAACCAGTGGCTCTTGCGATGAACACAGATAAAAAAAAACTGCGTAATATTATTGTTGTAATTGATCCGGGTCATGGTGGAAAAGACAATGGTGCCACCGGCAGTCGCGGAACGCATGAAAAAAATGTCGTGCTTGCGATATCTAAAGATTTATATGCATTGATCAATCAGCAACGTGGATTTAGTGCTGTTTTAACGAGAAATAGCGATTATTATATTTCATTGAGACAACGTCTAGCGATTGCAAGACAAAATCATGCGGATATGTTTGTGGCGATTCACGCGGATGCGTATCGCAATATGGCAGCGCGCGGCGTTTCTATTTTTGCATTATCGACGCGCGGCGCAACCAGTGAAGCAGCGCGTTGGCTTGCAAAGCGTGAAAATAATTCTGAATTAATGGGTGGTGTTGCTTTGAGTGATCAATCACATTTACTACAATCTGTTTTAATTAATTTATCGCAATCTGCCACTATTCGAGCCAGTTTGGAAATTGGTTACGACATGATGCGCTCTGTGCAACAGGTGACAAGAATGCATCGTGCTCGTGTTGAGCAAGCCGCTTTTGTCGTTTTAAAATCACCCGATATTCCATCATTATTAGTTGAAACAGGATTTATTACCAATCCCATTGAAGAGCGTCGCTTAAATAGCCCAAGCTATCAACAACAAATTGCGCGCTCTGTGATGCAAGGCATTCGCGAGTATTTTATCGAACATCCACCTCGATTTACGTGGCTTGCATATTGGCGAAATCACGGTAGTAAATAATTTCTCTCTACAAAATCAAATAAAATAATTCACTTTATTTTCAAAAACACGGGTACCCAATTAAAAAATTCAGGGTTATGATCTCCGCTCGTTTAATTTTAATTTAATTTTAACTTTGGAGATCAAGATGAAAACAATTCAAAAAACTATTTTGTTAGGCGCGCTATTAACCGCATCTATTTTTACTAACGCAATCGCAGATGATTTATGTACAGTGGTGGGTTTTCACAAACCTGGGACTTTTGAGTATAACGGCCCAACCTGGTGTTCTGCTGTGACATTGCCAACGATTGTAGTGCATGGTCCGTTGACTATTACAGGTTCAAGTATTTCTGGCAATGCAGAAATTAGCGGGCCTGTTACTGCATCTGGCGGTATTTTTTCTGATATCACTATTGCTAATAATCATTCACATAATATTGTTTCTTTAAGTGATGGCTCAATTGTCAAAAATAATATTACCTTTGAAACAGAGATGCCGGGGACAGTAGTTATAGACTCAAGCTCAAAAATTGAAGGAAAAATTATTAACGGTGTGATTCAGAAAAAATAATAAAAAATAATAAAAAATAAATTAGGGAGTGCAAAAATGAGAAAATACTTTAAAGAAATTATGCTTGAAACGGGTATCAATTTTGGCACTCCCGTTTATTTATATGACAGTGAAAAAATAAGAGAAAAATATGATGATTTGAGTTTTGGATTGCCATGCTATGTTGATTTATATTACTCCATGAAGGCCAATCCTAGCTTAGCTATTTGTGAATATTTAAGATTGCTAGGCGCAAATTGTGAAGTTTCATCACAAGGTGAATTTCACACTGCCATGAAAGCAGGCTATAAGGCAGAGCAAATTATTTTTGTGGGCCCTGGAAAAAGCTATGACGAAATAGAAGAATGCTTACTGAATAGAATAAAATTATTTGTGTGTGAATCTATCGATGAAATTTATTTAATTAATGATTTATCTTATAAAATGGGTATTAAGACAAATATATTAATCAGAATAAACCCTGATTTTACAGTAAAAAATGCTATTATAAAAATGAGTGGTGTGCCGTCGCAATTTGGTATAGATTTAAAATTAATTAATCAACACATTGATATTCTAAAGCAGCTGGATAATATTGCCATTTCAGGTATACAAATTTATAACGCAAGCCGTGTTTTAGATATCGCCGCAATAACTGACAATATAAATCAAATTTTACATTTAGCAGAAATACTGTCAACAGAGTGGGGGATAATTTTTAAAACAATTGATATTGGTGGTGGGTTTGGTATCCCGTATTTTGAAAATGAAATTGAAATTAATTCAGAAATGCTGACTCAAAATCTAACCGAACTGTTTCAAAAATTCAAAGAAAGACACCCAATAACAAAAATTATTATTGAATTGGGGAGATATTTGGTGGCAGAGTCTGGGTATTTAATCTCAAAAATAAATTATATTAAAAATAATCATGATAAAAATTATTTAATCGTAGATGCTGGCATGCACTGTCATATGGCAGCAGCAGGCGTAGGCTCGTTTGTGCAACGTAATTTTCCGGTTGAATTTGTTTCTCAGAATATGATTAGCGACGAAAAAATGAAATATCAAATCGCGGGGCCGTTATGCACGCCCGGTGATATTTTATTAAAAGATGTTTTGATGCCAAAAGCCAATATTGGGGATTTTATTGTCATTAAAAACTCGGGTGCCTATGGCCTTACGGGATCCATGACGCGATTTTTAAGTCACGGCAGTCCCGCTGAAGTTTTTTATTATAAAAACGACTTACATTTAATTCGAAGGAGGGAATCATCTGACGATATTTTAGCAACACAGTTTAATTTAAGTGAAGCAATTTTTAACACAGGAGAATATTAATGCGCAATGTAGAGCAATCAGTAAAAGAGGCGCTTGCAAGCACTCTTAATTTTAGTAGTTCTGATCATATTAATACCAAGGATTATTTAAGAGATGATTTGCATTTGGACTCAATGAGCTCGCTCATGTTTTTAATGAAGCTTGAAGAATCAATTAATGGCTTTTATGTTGACCCTGAAACATTAGATGCAAAAGACTTGGAAACAGTCTCATCTGTTATTGAATATGTTGACAAGCAAATAAATGGAAAAATAGACTATGTTCATTAATCAAGTAATTTATAAAAAATATTTTCCAAAATATAATCATGATATTAATATTCAAGATAGATATATAAATTATTTTAATGATTTACACAGTCGATTTAATTTTCCATTAGATAAATTATCTATAAAAAATTATAGTTATCGGCATCATGAATTAGGTAATAAGCTGTTTGAATTAATGAGCAATAAATTTAATTTTAGAAAATGTGATTATGTTTTATTTCCATCGTGGGGTGTGCCATTTGATCCTGATTATGCAACACATGAATTACATTATAAGCACAAATTTAATATTGAAAGTAAGATGATCGATGTGCGTGACTGTGGGTCGTTATGTGTTTTTCGTGCTATAGACCTTGCGTCTGATTTAATGAGATCAGAATGCAATAAAGCAATACTGTCTTGTAGTATTGAGACCAAGGGTTCTCCGGCGTGGAATAAGATGCTGTCTATTTCGCCAGAACTAAATTATATATCTGCAATAGAAATTCTTAAAGAATCAGAATCTAAAAAACTAACAGAAATAATTTGTATTAAAATTAAAAATAATATAATCAACTCTGATTTATGGCAAGCAATTAAAGATATTTTATGTGAAAACAACATTGAAGCAGAAGATTGTACGGGATTTGCAAGAGCCAAAAATAATTTATTTATGCTAGGTGAAATTAATCATAACTTATTTGAGTTTATTTTTAAGATAAAATGGGAGCCTATTTATTTTAAACCAAGTTCTGGCTTTGTTTGCTATTGTCTTGATCAATTAATAAATTCTAAAGTAATAACTAAGAGAGAATATATTATCATTATTGATCAAGATGCTGAGTCGCATTCTGTTGCTTTATTAATTTTAAAATTACATCATGAGAAAAATCATGCTTAATAAAATTCAATTTCAATCTGATTTTTATAAACCTATTTTATGGCGCAATATTATTGAGTCAGGATTTGAAGCGGTTGAGTCTGATTTAAAAAATATTTCAATAATAGGTCAAAATAATATTATTATATCTTTGAAGAAATATTCAGAAAATGGGGAAATCTTGGCACATGGAAATGGTTTTTACTCAAAGATTTTATTAAATAACTTAAGTGTTATTGATTGTAATAATCTTAATATACTGGATATTTACTTATATTCTTGCTCTGATTCTGCTATTTTAAATAAGAAAGAATTGAGTTCTGATTTTTATAATTCATTTGTTTTTACAGTATTAAAAAACAGTTATTCCTCACTTAAAACTATTTTTGTTTACACATATGAGCATCTTAAAAGCAGAAAAATTGAGAATATTGTTTTAGTGAAAAAAGAGTTGATTCAAAATCAATTATCTGAAATTGTAATTGATTTTTCTATTCTTGATCATTTATTTATAAGCAAAAATTCAGATGATAAAAATCAGGCTATTATGAGCAGATTAATATTAACCGCTGATAGACTGACCAAGTTATCTGGTGCACGCGCTATGCTAGATAATAATATAGCTTCTCTGATGTTTCATTTTAAATTATTCGAAAAATTATTTATACAAGTAAATTAAAAGAGAGAATTAACATAATGCGTTATTATATTAGCCCAGAAAAGCGATATGGAAATCAGTTTTATGATTTTGCAAAAAGTTTTCAAAAAATTGCAATTGAGATTGATGAAAAACCAGAGCATATTTCAAATTATATTGATCTTTCGGGGATTAATTATATGCTCCATGATCGCAATAAATCAGCTCATGAGCGTGTGCAGTATTTTGAAGCCTTAAGTTACGGCGATCCTGGCGTGATATTGGCATCTCCGGGTCCGTCATTATCGGGTCTGTTACTTCAAGAATTAGGCACAAAAGAGCAGGTTGATTTATTTTATACGACTATTCAACATAACAAGATGCATACTTTTTTTGGGTTAACAGAGCCAAATAAAGGCTCAGATGCTAACAATATAGAATCAACGCTTTGTAGAGTATCAGAAAATCAATATTCACTTTGCGGAACAAAATCGTTTTTTGGAAATGGGGCGGTGGGAAAAACAGGAGTGCTATTTGCAAAAATTGCGCCAGGCCCGCTAGGTGTTCGCGCAGTGTGGATGACACCTGAAATTTTAAGCAATTCAAATATTAAAAAATTAACGCTGCCACTGTTTGGGTTGCGTGGCGCACAAATAGCGGCAATGGAATTTAATGATGTATTAATACCGCATGAGAATATTTTAGGTCAGCATTTATCAGCTTGCGAGAATGGTATGCTTGGTATCATGAAAGTATTTCATCGCTTGCGAGCTGGTATTGGCGCAATGGCCATTGGTCAAGCACAAATGGTTTATGATGCATTTTATTTACAGTATCATCAGAACACAACGCTTAATTCATTATTTTCACAATTGCACTTCGATTTAGAAACAGCGCGTAATTTATTGCGCTCTGCAGCGCTCGAGGTTGATCAAAACTCACTAAAATCAACATTGGTTTCAATTGCAAAAACAGTTGCGACCCATACCGCTGAAAAAGTTATTTCTGCATGCATTAATGAATTTAAAATAAACACTCTTCTGGAAAATCCACTTATTTTAAAGGCCTATCGCGATGTTTTTTGCTGGGAATTTATGGAGGGCACATCGACTATACAAAAAATAGTAATTGCAAGAAGCATAGAACAAAAAGTCACTGAAATTAAATTAAATCTAACAGGAGAGCGCATATGAGTCAGTGTTATTTATTGCCACATTTATTAAATTTATTAAAAACAGATGATAAGATTGCCGTGATTATTGAGAATAAAGAATATTCTTATTGCAAAATTTATCAAGACATTCAGATTTTTTCAAAATATTTAAAATCAAACAATATAAAACAGGGTGATCGTGTTTTAATTCAAGGGGGAAATAGTTATGTAACAATGATTTTCTATTGGGCAGCTTTATTTTGTGATGCCATTGCTTGCATTGTTGATCACGAAGTTGATAAAGAGCGTTTGGATTATTTAATTAGGGATTTAAATCCATCGCTGATCATTGGCTATGACCTTAATCAATCACAATCTAGTATGCATCGAAATTACACTAGTAAAATACAGATTATTTATTTTTCAGAACTTGCGGGCTTTGAAGAACTGCTTAAATATATTGAAAAACAATTTTTAAAAATTCAGGATTTAAAGCCTGAAAATACAGAGCAAGATTTGGCAATGATTATTTATACTTCAGGCAGCACCGGTAATCCCAAGGGCGTAATGCTATCGCATCGCAATGTGATGGCGGCTATTGAGTCCATTTCAGCCTATCTTGAAATTACAGAAAAAGATAAGATTCTATCAGTATTACCAATGCATTTTGATTATGGTTTATATCAAATGTTATTGGCTTTTAGAAATAATGCAACCTTGATCCTTGAAAAAAATTTGGCGGTTCCAACGGCATTTTTTAAAAAAATTGAGCGGTATCAAGTTACTATTTTACCTTGTCTGCCCGTCATTGCGCGTACTTTATATGCCTGCTTTAATCGGTTTGGTGGAAATGCACAGTCTGTTTTGAAAGTGACAAATACGGGAGAAGCAATTTCTGAAAATAATATTAAACAGCTTCAGGAGATATTTACCAATGCAAAAATAATTTGCATGTTCGGCCTTACAGAATGTAAACGATGTAGCTATGTTCCGCCAGAATATTTGAACAAAAAATTAGGCTCAATAGGCATTGCTATGCCAAATTTAAAAATGTGGATAGAAGATGAAACTGGTAAAAAATGTAGTCCCAACATCGAAGGTGAACTTATTATAGAAGGCCCCACGGTTATGCAAGGCTACTGGAATAACGCAGCTGAAACTGAAAACAAAATTCGGCTAGTTAAAAATGGTCAAAAACAGCTTAAAACAGGAGATTATGCCCTTCAAGATGAAGATGGCTTTTTTTATTTCAAGGGCCGAAAAGACAGTATGCTAAAATTTAATGGCTCAAAAATAAATCCCATTGCTTATATCAAAGAAATAAGTGAGTTAGATCATATTGAGCGAAGCCATGTTTTTATATCAGAGGCTAAGCAAAATCAATCAGCGCTAATTATATGCCTTGAAATGCAATCTGACCATGCCCTGACAGATCAGCTGCGATCTAAAATTTTATCGTTATTTCCCACGACACAAAAACCCAATTTTATTTATAAAAAAACAGAATTTCCGGGATTATCCAATGGAAAGTTAAATAAAATTCAACTTGAAAAAGATGCTGTTTATGAATATTGTTCAAATTGAGTATCAGCTAGCTGATAATAGTATTGCTATTGAAGATCTTGTGGGATCGGGTGAGTTATCGTCTACGCAAGCAGCTGTTTTTAAAAAAATGATGGGGTTGAAATCCATTCCAATCGATTCTACATCAACTGTCTTTTCATTGCTTAAAGGCACACTAAATAGACTATTTAATCATAAAAATATTAATAAAAGTAATATTAAATATTTTTTATTTTCACATACAGGAGAATTTATTACGCCATTTGGTTTGAATTATTTAAAAATAATCTCAGACCAATATGGTTTAAATAATGCAAAATATTTTGCAACCAGTGCTTATAAATGCGCCGGATTATTTCAATTAACTGTGCTCGCAGAAGAATTATTTAAAGGCATGAATCAAGATGATCTCATTTTAATTTCAACCTGTGATGTAACCTTGAGTAAAATTTTAAAAGTTATTCCGGGATCGACAGTAATGGGAGATTCTGCAGTGTCTATTATTTTAAGTAAAAGTGGCGTATCACAGTTTTTTACAAGCTCACTTTTTCATTATTATGGGCAATATGCTAAAGGAATCTGGGATAATGATGAGAATTTAAGTTTGTTTCAAAGTAATTATATTTTTAATTTAAAAAAATTAATATTAAAAATTCTAGAGAATAATGAATTACTGCTATCAGACATCAAAATAATTTTACCACATAATGTCAATATTATTTCATGGAAACAGGTTGCAAATAGCTTAGCTATTTCAACTGATAAAATTTACTTAAGCAATATTAAAAGAACAGCGCATTGTTTTGGCGCTGATCCCTGGATAAATTTAAAAGATGCTATTGCTGAAAATAAAATTCTTAAGGGGGATTATTATTTATTGGTAACAGTTGGTTTAGGCGCAACATTTTCTGCTTTGTTATTTAAATATTAGGATAAATAAATGGAGCTATTTGAATTTTACAAAAGTCATAGTATATTTTCTGATCCAGAAACTAATTCTGATTTTCTGAATAGCTTTTCAGATGATCCTGCTCAGATAAGACTCCAAGTTCAGACATTGCTATTGCATGAAGCTGATGCAGAATATCATCAAATCAAACTTGCTTCTGAGCAATATAGTGAATTAAATGCAAGATATATCAGCAATATTATCAATAATATTAAAAAATATTCTGCTCAACCATTTGGGCGCGCTATTGTTGTCTGTAGAGATTTTGCATTACTATTTTGCAGTATTTTAAGACATAAGAATATACCGTGTCGATTGCGATCAGGATTCAACGGCTATTTTATCCCAGGGTTATATTTAGGCGCTTTTTTACCAGAATATTTTGATCAAAAGACAAATCAATGGAAAATAGTGGATCCTCGAACATCCATTGAGTATATTGCACGATACAATTTAAAAATTGATTTTGATTTAACGCATGTTCCTGCAAATAAATTTATGCTTGCAGCAACAGCGTGGAAATTAACGCGTGAAAAAAAATTAGATGAATCTCGTTTTGGTGTGAGACAATTAAGGGGCTTTAAAATTTTACGAAATCATTTAATTCAGGATTTGGCACTATTAAACAAGCAGGAAACATTGGTTTGGGATTTGTGGGGCTTAATGCTGGATTCTCCTGAAAAGCATTTAATGATTTTAGATAACCTTTCGGATTTATTAATTAATCACAGCAATACTATTTTAAAAACCCAAGCATTTTATAATCAATATGATTTTCTGCAAGTGCCGGATATGGTTTTAGTTGATAATCCCTATCTTACAGAACGGTGGGAGAGGCTTAAAAGTGCAAAATCTTGAACAATGTTATTCCTTACATTATAATAAATTCCTTACTTCTAAAATTAACCAAGGAAGATATTATGAGGCAGGCGAAATTGACTAGCAAGGGGCAGGTAACTATACCAAAACAGATTCGCGATTATTTGAAATTGCACACGGGTGATCAACTGCAGTTTATTATTGATAGGACAGGTCGAGTGGTATTGACAGCACAATGTATTGATATTAAAGAAATATTTGGAATGTTTAACTATAAAGCAACGAGGAAAAAAACGCGCATTAAAGACATGGACGCTGCTATCGCGAAGAGGATGAGAAGGAAATTTAAATGATCGGAATAGATACCAATGTATTGTTGCGAACGCTGATTAACGAGAACCAAATTCAATCTCATAAAGCGCTTAAATTGATTCAACAGCAGCAGCCTATTTATATCAGCAACATAGTTTTGTGTGAAACCATGTGGGTATTAAAATCACGCTACCATTTTACAAAGCTTGAATTGATTAAATCTATTGAAAATATTTTAAAAACTAATCATTTTCACATTGAACATCGAGATGCTGTGTGGTTAGCATTTCATGAATATCAGTACATCAATGCAGATTTTTCAGATTGTGTAATCGGCGCTGTTGCAAAGTTATATCAGTGTGATTTTGTCGCTACATTTGACAAAAACGCATCAAAATCCAAAAATTTTAAATTGATTCGTTAAATGTATCAAAAACCCTCACCCCGACCCTCTCCCTTGATTACAAGGGAGAGGGAGTATTTTCTTTTCTGCTTATGTAGTTTTTAAACTGCCCGATATAACTATAAGCAATTGGCACTAGAACGAGCGAGAAGAACGTGCCGAATAATAAGCCGCCGACAATGACGATGCCGATTTGTTCGCGACTCACGGCAGATGCGCCAGAGGCAAAAACAAGGGGTAGGGCGCCGAAAATCATGGCTGCTGTTGTCATTAAGATTGGGCGCAAGCGTATGCTGGCGGCCTGAATCAAGGCTTCCTTGATGTCTTTTCCGGATTCTTGCAGTTTATTGGCAAATTGAGTGATTAAAATCCCGTGTTTTGCGATTAATCCAACTAGCGTGACCAACCCTATCATCGTGTAAATATTAATAGAGCCACCAATTAATTTTAAACTCAAGAGTGCACCAATAACTGACAGTGGCACAGCCAATAAAATAATAAGCGGATCTAAAAAGCTTTCGAATTGCGCCGATAGCACTAAATAAATAAAAATAATCGCAAGACCAAATATCGTCATCATAGTATTTGATGATTTTTGAATGCGTTCAGCCTGTCCTGTGAAAGCATATTTTACTTGTGACGGTAGCATTTGTGGTAAATTATTTTCCAAATATCCGACTGCTTTTCCAATAGGGTAATTAGGTTTTAATTCTGCTGAAATTCTAGCTGCGCGTTGTCTGTTGTAATGGTACAAGCTTGTTTGCGCTAAAACAGGCTGAAAAGTAATTAAATTAGATAGCGGAATTAATGCGCCGCTTGAGCTCAGAACAAAAAATTGTTTTATCATGTCGATATTTTCTAGGTAGGGTTTGGCTGCTTGTACATCAACATCATACGTTTGTCCATCTAGATTAAACGTTGAAATAGCAGTGCCGCCTAAAAAATCTGCGACGGTATTATCTATATCATTGACGCTAACATTAAGCTCCGCTGCCAATTCTCGATTAATATTAAAAGAGTATTGTTGATTATTAAATTTAATATTGCTCTGAATATTTTTAAAGCCCGGATTCGCAGCTAATTTTTTAATTAAATCATTGGATGTTTGATATAAATAATCATAGCTTTCAGGCGCCGTAATATAAAATTCAATTTCATTTTGTGGTGGGCCACCAAAACTAGGGGCAATAGTAATCGCATTTAAATTCGGAATTTGCTGAACTTGTTTATTAATACTAGCTGCGATTTGATTTGCATTTTGACTGCGATCACCATAATTTTTTAACGTAGAAAATAAAATATCAGGATTGTCATCTGTTTGAATATCACTTGAAATAGCAACATTGGTTTTAACCGATTTGTTTTGCGAAATAAGGGTATTGAGCTGCTGCATTTGTTGTTCTGAATAGCTTGCATTGGTGCCAGAAGACGTATTCAATAATGTCACAATGAGCCCCATATCTTCTTTGGGTACAAATGTCTTTGGCATGCTCGAAATAAACATAAAGCTACCGATAACAAATAAAAGCGTTGCAATCACAATTTTTAATTTATGATTCAAAAGTATGGAAAGCGATTTTTTATAATAAACTGTAAAGCGATTAAAATGATAATCGACAAATAAGCTGAGCTTACTTTTTTGATGCACATCTGTTGGCAGCATACGTGCGCACATCATGGGTGATAAAGTCAGCGCAACAAAACCAGAGACAATAACAGCTGCAGCAAGCGTATAAGCAAACGATTCAAAAATATGCGAGACAACGCCTTTAATCAATCCAATAGGGGCGTAAACAGCAGCGAGAGTCAGCGTCATCGCAATGACCGGCGTTGCAATTTCCTTGCTGCCTTGAATCGCTGCATTCATTCTGTCCATGCCATTTTCAATGTGTCGATGAATATTTTCCATGACAACAATCGCGTCATCGACGACTAAGCCAATCGATAAAACAAGTGCTAGCAGGGTAATAATATTAATGCTAAATCCTAAAAAATACATGGCGCCCATGGTTGCCATGACGCAAACAGGAATAGTCACAATAGGAATTAAAGCAGATTTAATTTTCCCTAAACATAAAAAAATAATTAGTGCGACAAATAAAATTGAGAGCGTAATTGATTTATATACTTCGGTAATACTGGATTTCATATAGGTAGATTGATCAAATGTAATTGCGGCATGAACGCCGGGCGGTAATTGTTTTTTAATATTATCGAGTAAGTCTCGCACGCGCTTTGCTGCATTCATAGGATTAGCATTGGTGGCGTTATAAACGGTTAATAAAATACCAGGCTTTCCGTTTATTCTCACATAAGATTTGCTTGAAATATCGCTACCTAACGTCACGGTGGCCACATCTTTTAAATAAATTAATTTTCCCGCTTGGTTTTTTAAGACGATATTGCCAAATTCATCCGGAGTATTTAATGCTGTGTTGGCAGTGACTGGAAAGTTCATTGATGGCGTTTTAATAACGCCGGCTGGAAGCTGTAAATTACTGTTGTTAATAGCTAATTGAATATCATTGACACTAATATTTCTGGCTGCCATTTGTTTCGGATGCAATGTGACGCGCATCGCATAATCACTTGCGCCAGAAACAGGAACAGAGGCAATGCCAGGTAGCTCTTCAATGCGATCAATGACATTGCGATTTAAGTAATCTCTGAGTGCATGCAAATTACCGTCATCTGAACTAAAGCCAATATCCATTAAATCCATTGCGGCATAACCCGTCTGAATAGAAGGGGCCTTAACAGTGTTCGGTAAATTACTTTGCGCCATTGCCACTTGATCATGAACATTATTGTCAAACTCAGTAATATTCGTGCCGTCTGCCAACAATAAATAAATAGTACTTGAACCCTGGCTGCTCAGCGATTTCATTTCATCTACGCCTTCAATGCCGCTGAGCGCATTTTCAAGCGGAGTAGTAATGGTTTTTTCAACCAAGCTTGCGCTTGCGCCGGGATAATAAGTACTGATGACAATCATGTCGCGTTCAAAGCGCGGAAAAAATTTCGTTTCTAGGTTTTCATATCCCATCACGCCAATAACAAATAAAATTAAACTTAATACAGTTGAGAAAACGGGGCGTTTAATGCAAAATTCTGGGAGATTCATTTTCCGACAGCCTTTATTCCAACAACCTTTACTGCTTGCCCAGTATGCAATTCATCCATTTCAGAAGTAATAATCTGATCTTGCGGCGTTAATCCCGATTTAATTACAACAAAGCCATTGCTTCTATCTCCGATCGTCACCGTCACGCGAACCGCTTTATTATTTTTAACGATAAAAACAGAATAATGATCTTGTGCACCTGAAATACTTTGCTCCGGAACTAATATTGTTTGCACGCTGCTTGATAATATTTGTGTGATATTCACATATTCACCAGGCTTAAATAGCTGGTTCGGATTATTAACGCTGGCATGCACGGATAACATTTGTGTTTGTTGATTAATATCAGGTGAAATATAAGAGACAGTGCCAACAAGACTATTTTTACCGGATAAATCTTTAATCATTACTGGCTGATTGAGTTTAACTTCACTCAGTGATTTAACGGGCAGGGTGTATTCAATACGCAAATGCTGCGTGTCTACTAATTCTGTTAATTTAACGCCGGGATTGACTAACTGTCCCGGACTTGCAGAAATAGAGCTGATGGTACCTGAGAAAGGCGCGCAGATTTGTCGATCAATCAGATTGGTTTCCGCCGTATCCATTGCAGCTTGATTTTGTTTTGCAGTGACTATTGCCGTTGCGTAATCATCTCGCGCGATATAATTTTTTTTAAGCAGCGACTTATCACCGATTAATTCAGCAGCGCTTAACTGATAATTTGCTTTGGCAGCACGCAGCGCATCTTTTTCTTTGTCTTGATCCAGCTGAAATAAAACCGCGCCTGCTTGAACGCTTTGCCCTTCAGTCACATTAATTGCTTTTATATAGCCACTCACGCGAGGCGTAATAATCGTATTATTATCCGCAATTAAATTACCTGAAGTTTGAATGGTTTTGGGCAACATTTTAATTGTCACAGGCGCAATTTGAACTAATTTCGCAGGCGCAATTTCCGCAATGGTTTTCTTATTTTTCACATGCTGAAAAATCAATAGGGCAGCGATAATTAAAATCCCCGCCAAAATCATTACTTTGGTTTTTTTTCTCATAAAAGCCACACTATTCTTTTCTGATAACCAGATACAAATTAGTTGCATCGCGTTTCACGTTGAGCAAAAGTGGCTTGGTATTTTGATTTGCCAATTTTTCCAACTCTGCAATATTAGTTACAGGCGTTGAATTAATATCAACAATCACATCGCCTGGCATTAAACCTGCAATCGCGCCTTCGCTATTTTCAGAAACGCCCGTCACTAACAAGCCTTTTGCAAGTGTGCCGTCTTTTTCAAGTTCGTTTAATTCTTGCATGCGCACGCCTGAAAAATAGGGTGTCTTTTTTTCTTCTATTTTTTTAGGATCGCCGACCACTGCTTTTAATATTATCACCTGATGATCACGCATAATTGTTAATGTAATACTGGTGCCTGGACGAATTAATCCTAAAGTATTTCGCAGCTGATCTGCGCTTGCAATAACATGCGCGTCAATTTTAGTGATGACATCTTGCACTTTAATGCCGGCTGTTTCAGCGGGCGTGCCAGGCAATATTTCAGATACCAGCGCGCCTTTGGTTTCACCTAAATTCATCGCCTCAGATAAAGAAGGTGTAATGTTCTGTACCAACACGCCTAAAACACCGCGCTCTACTTTTCCATATTTTAATAATTGCTCAACAACCGCTTGCACCATGTTGCTGGGAATTGAAAAACCCAAACCGATGCTGCCATCCGTGGGCGCTACCATCGCAGTGTTAATTCCAATCAGTTGACCTTGCATATTCACGAGTGCGCCGCCAGAATTGCCGGGATTAATAGGCGCGTCTGTTTGAATAAAACTTTGATAGCCTTCGATCTGCGGATGCGAGCGGTTAATAGCGCTTACTACACCTGATGTGACCGTTTGCGACAAACCATATGGACTACCAATGGCCGTTACAAAATCGCCGACTTTGACGTCATCTGAATTAGCAAATGGCAAACTGACCAAATGCGTTGCGTTAATGTGTAAAATCGCAATGTCATAATCATCGTCTTTCGCAATTAATTTCGCTAAATATCGTCGACCATCTTTTAAAGTAACCACAATGGATTTCGAATGTTTTACGACATGCGCATTGGTAATAATCAAGCCTTTGTCTGCATCAAAAATAACGCCAGAACCTAAGGCATAGCTTTTAACGGGCACTTTGGTGTCTTCAATATCAGCCATGGTGACATCAGAAACAACGATATTCACAATCGCTGGCGTCACATTTTTTAGCATGGGTGCCAAGCTTGTTTCATTTTGCAGCGCTGGCGTATGCGCTTGTGAAACCAACGGAAAAAACACTGCAAAAACAGTCAGAAAGCTTAATACTTTAACGAATTTTGTCATAGTCAGCCTCAATTTACGGATATTTGAATCTATTTGAATAGGGTAGAGTATATCGATTTTCAAGCAAGGATTATATACAGTAGTTTGTCCAGAAAGTTATCAGTTTTTGCTAACCCATTTGCTAACCCATTTAATACTTCCTTAATCTACATGCCCTAGAATATTCACTTATGAGAAATGATACTACACAAATAAATATAATAAATCAGTTTATCCTATTCATTGAAATTGATAGAGGAAAACCCTTGTCGGGTGCAGAAAAGCAAGACATGGAAGAGGGTATGTGTCTTGGGTTTGCGATTACCTATGGTTATATGCGCGCGGTTCAAAAAAAAGATTGGTGGGGAGGAGTGCTTGAAGCTATTGCAGCCTGGGATGGTCAAAAAAACTCACTCACGAAGAAGGTTAAAATAGTGGGCGAGACTGAAAGACAGACATTGTATCTTTTAATATACAGAGCAGTTAGCTATATTTTATTTAACCAAGCCAACTTAAATAGCTTGCAAGATAGATATCAAGTGTTAGGTGAAAATAAATTCATCGAAACTAATTTTCTAGCGATAAATGGCCCCTTTGTTTCAGATCTCGGAAAAATCATTAATAGAGCAACTGTCTCAGGTTATTTTACAGATGACCTGCTAAAAATGATTATTCAAGAAAAATACTTTTCTCAGAATGCAATTTTTTTACTGACGGTAGCGGGCACGAATTATCTCCACGCTTGTTCTTTTTATTACTCAATAGCCCGTAAAAAATGGGTCTTTTACGATCCAAACAAAACCAGTGATTATGGATATACTACCAAGGCTGATTTTATTAAGTTTATCACTGAATCTTACGGAAGATCGCTTTCAATTGAAGTGGCAACCTGGAATCAAGAGGCTGCAGCCATTATTACAGAATTTTCACAACACTGCATTGAACTAATTAAAAAAAGTTCACTAAAAAGTCTCATGCAAAAATATGGCTTGTATTTAATTGTGTTTAAAAATAATGGTGATACAGCGTTAAGAATAATACGCGAAGCTAGAACAGATCAAGAGACTTACAATGCATTTTGTGATGCGTTAGTGAGTGGGTATGAAACATCTCATTCCGCATTGAACCGGATTGTTAATTATGAAGCAGGTTTTTTACCTATTATTTTTAGCACAATGGTTAATGGCGAAACAGGACCGAGCAGAAATCGTTTAACCAGAATTTTTTCTAAAAAAATAGAAAAAACGTTGGGTGATTTTTTATATCAAATAATAAAAAACTCAAAAGATTCCATTCCGCTGATTATTGCTTTATCACAAAAGCATAAGAATTTTTTAATTACTCTTTCTAGATATCTAAACTTTGAAGGCAGCAGAAATTGGACGACATTGTTAATCATGTTTTATCACTCAAAAGATTTTGCTAAAGAAATTGTTTTGCTGGCCAATAAAAAAAATATTTATTTTTATATGGCTTTAATGGAATTTTTTACTTTGAGTACAGACTACCCTGAAAACAAGGGGCTTATAACTTATTTTAATCAAATTCTATTTTGGATGATTAACTCCGATACATTGTTTGGCGAAATCATTCAAAAATCGGATTCAGTTGATACGCTAGCTCAAAAAATAATAAATACTTTTTCACTGCTGGATAAATATTCTGAAACTGAAGTAAAAGCCTATTTAAATAAAATACTGTTAGCGTCAAATAATCCATTATTATTAAAAGCGATCATTAATCATCCACTCTGTAATATAAAGATTCAAGGTGACATCCTTCCTAAAATAATTCACAAAATTATTGATATTATTCCAGAAAATAGTGTCAAAAAAATATTCTTGCTATCCCAAGATATAAAAGTATTGCAAATCATTTTTGCTCATTCGAGATGTAGCAATATGATGCTCAAAGATTTTTTTAATCGAACCGATATTGAATATTCTATTTTAAGTGTGAAATCTAAAGATAGGCCAAAAAATGATAACTTTAGAATAGAGTTTATTTATGCGCTTATTCGCTACATTAGCTCAGACTTGCGAATAGATCCAAGCAGATCAGCCTCTGCAGAACTTAGATTTGCTGCAGCAGAAAAATTAATATTGGCATTAAGATTTTTACCGCATGCACCATTTACACATAAAGAGAAAAAGGCAATTGAAGATGCTAGCACTAATTTAGGAACAATTTGCGAGAAATTCTTAGAGGTGCTTGTCAAGCACGTGCCAATTACAGCGCTAGCAACCCCAGAAAAAGAAAACCCAAGGAAATTAAATGGCGCACTTTTTAGACAGCCTCAATTCTCTGATCCGACGCCTCCTGCGTCACAGACCTGTCAGAATAGAACTTTTGACAGCAGTCAGCGATTGTTTGGTCGCCCACGCCCCATTAATCCGTTGATTATTGAACCATCGTCACCAGGTCGAACTGAAAATCTTGCGTAAATAGTCTTTGCACGCTATTTTAGCGCTAAGATTAACCCTGTTCTTTATTAAGGATTTTATGCGTAAGCCTGAGGAATTAGATGCGCTTTCGATTGATGGTCTAGGAAAAATATTTTTAACGTCATGTGATCAACGCTTGCTGCAAGCAATTTTCAAGCATCCTAATTGCAGTGAAGCCATGTTATATAAATTTTTTCAGAGAACAGATATTGATGAAAAAATATTGCTTAGCGATATCAATAAAAATAAAAAAGAAATTGATGAAAAAATATTGCTTAGCGATATCAATAAAAATAAAAAAGAATTAGAGCGATTAGATTTTATTAAAGAGCTTGTTTTTTACATCAATGGGTCTGAAAAAAATGCGGGTGGATTATTTCACTCAGAAATTAACTCATTAAAATTAGGCTTTGCAAGAAAATTAATTTTAGAATTAAGATCGCAACCGCATGAACCATTTACTAAAGACGAGATTGCCATTTGTGACAATACAGACACCGTACTGGGAACAATATGTAACAAATCTTTATTGTTAATTGTTCATATTTTTCCTAAAGCCTCAGAAAAACGGGAGGGGCCAGCAGCGGCACCGCGTCGGCGGCATTATTTCTGAGTACTCTCATTATCTGAATCTATGTGCCCATATACAGCGCGGTGGATACATGGCGTGGTGATAAGCATAGTGGTTTGTACGCCGAAAAAGTATTTTGAGAATGACATTTTTGGATTGCTCTACAAAGTGATAAAATACGCGAGCTTTAGCGATTTTTTTTAAATGGGGCAGGACGCTCAGCATGACAGGACGCGCATTACTCGCAACTTTAGTTGTTTTGTTCTTCCTGTCGATTTCCGCAAGCGCCGAATTGACTGCGCAAATTTATGGCGGAACTTCATTTGCTTTAAATCATGATGCTAACGTTAATTTACCCGATGCGGGAATTACCGGGACGCATGAATCACTCGCGTTTGACTCTGCGACAACAGCCGGCGGTAGAGTAGCCTATTGGTTTGATGGCTTTCAATATTTTGGTTTTGGTTTAGATGCCGCTCATTATTTTGGCCCAGATCAAAAAGCGCAGTCATCAATGACTAATTTGTGTATCGCGGCCGAAGGTGGATGCTCCACTTCTCCTGAAGGCATCAAAAAATTTAATAACAACGTTACGTCAATTGGTTTTGATGTCATCATGCTCCGATTTCCAAAGGGCCGATTGCACCCTTATTTGACCGCGGGACCTGCGATATATATTACTTCCATGAATGACACGAGTAACTTTATTCCTGCAGGGCAATCTAGCGAATACACTTCACTGGGTCTGAAGCTCGGCGCTGGGTTAATACTGTCTCTCAGCAAGCGATTCGGCACATTTGTTGAATATCAAGAAAATATTTACCGCGTGAAAGATCAGTTTTATAACAGCAAAATTGTAGATGGTGCTGCGCTTGGGAATACGCTTGGAAATGCCATTTTTAATACCCAAGCGATTATTGGAGGTTTTTCTGTTCGTTTTTAATTTTGGTTTTTAAAGCCGAATTTTCGCGCCGATTGACTGCATAATTTTTACAAACGTCGGAAAAGTTTTATCAATTGCTTCTGCATCATCAATGATGGTCGCGCCATCTGCAATCATGCCTGCAACACACAGCGCCATGACGGTGCGATGATCGCCATAGCCTTTAACGTGATTACCAACCAGCTTGCTCTCATATATTACTAAACCATCTTTTTTTTCCGCTATTTTAGCACCTAATTTTTTCAACCCTTCTGACATGGAATGAATGCGATCTGTTTCTTTGATTCTGGCGTGTTTGCAATTGATAATCTCAGTTTTTCCCATCGCATAAGTTCCAATCACGGCTAATGTTGGCAATAAATCTGGGATCATATTGGCATCAATTTTTATTCCTGTTAATTTTTTCCCACCCCGAATAATTAGACGCCTGGGTTCTATTGTAATATCAGCCCCCATTTTTTTTAAAATAGTGACCAGCTCTTTATCGCCTTGTAAGTCAGTCATAGATAATCCGTCTAAAATAACTTCACCGGGTATTAGTGCACTTGCCGCAATAAGATAAGAGGCAGAAGAAAAATCACCTGGAATTTCTGTGTTAAAAGCGTGATATTTTTGCCCGCCTTTAATATAAAAAACATCAATCTCGCTCGATATTTTGTGACGAAATTGTATCCCCTGCTCTTTTAAATAATTGAGCGTCATATCTGCATAAGGACGAGATGATAAGTTTTTAACAATAATCTCACTGTCTTGTTGAGCGCACGGCAGCGCAATCAGCAGTGCTGATAAATGTTGCGATGAAATGCCATCAAGCAGCACTTTTCCGCCCATTAATTTTTTAGTAATACGAACTGGCAGGGTATTTGTATTTTCAATATATTGAATATCAAGACCCAGTTGATTTAAAGCATCTACCAATGATTTAATCGGTCTGGCGCGCATCTGTGTGCCGCAATTTAGAATAATAGGTTGATTTGTATTTTGTCTTAAGCCCAAAATAGGCATAATACAATGCGTTGTAACACCTGAGTTTCCGCAATTTATTTCTGTATCTAGAATACTGAGCGGCAACCCATTATTGTTGACTATCAGGGCGCCTGAAGATTCTGTGATACACGCACCCAGTTGTTTGCATGCGACAATGGCATCACGCGTGTCATCTGAATGCAATATATTGGTTAAAATCGATCCACCGCAAGAAAGCGTTGCTAAAATAATGGCGCGAATGCTGTGTGACTTGGAGCTGGGCGGTGTAACCTGCCCCTGTAAAGCCATTGATTTTTTGATATATAACAAAGACATGGTACCCTTTTAGCCTATGAGATCAAATACAGCCAATAATAACACTATTCCAAAAGGCGCAGCGGCTCTTTTTTTTATGCAATTGTTTTCCACGATGGCCTATAGCGTTTTATATGCAACATTAGTGCTATTTGCAGTGCAAGCTTTGCATTTATCAGCAAAACAAGCCAATGGGATTATCGCCACTTTCGTGGCTTTTATTTTTGCATTGCATTTAATCGGAGGATTTTTAGGCGGCAGATTACTCAGCTTTCGCGGATTATTTTTAATCGGAATGTTATTTCAAGCAATAGGCTCTATTTTAATTTCTATTATTAATATTAAATTTTTATACTTAGGCATGGCGATTTTTTTAGCGGGATCTGGATTGAATATGCCATGCATTAATTGCATGATCACGCAATTATTTGAACCTGAAGATAAACGTCGCGAAACAGCGTTCTTATGGAATTACAGCAGCATGAATATTGGCTTTTTAATTGGTTACACGGGCGCCGGTTATTTTCAAATCGAGCAACAATTTCATTTGTTATTTTTGCTTACCAGCTTTGCGAGCATTATTGCCTTTTGTATTACGCTGCTAAACTGGGAAAAATTAAAAGATGTCAAAACTCATTTAACACAACCTACTGTTTCTAAAATTATACGCGCAATAATAGCATTATGTATTATTCTATTATTAATTATCCCGCTTTATTTTATTTTAATTCACGCCAATATCAGCTCAAAACTAGTAATTTATGTGGGAATCATAATGGGGTTAATTATCATCCTGCTTGCATTATATAGAAAAAATAAGCTTGAAAAAAATAAATTATTTGCTTATTTAATTTTTGGTTTGGCTTCGCTTACTTTTTTTACGCTATATCAATTATGTCCGATGGCGTTGACTTTATTTTTAGAGCGAAATGTCGATAGGAATATAGCAGGTTTCACTGTTCCGACTGAGTGGTTTTTAAATATTGATACGATGATTGCGATATTTGGCTGTCCCCTGTTTGCTTATTTTATGCATCAATTGCGCCTTAAAGGCTACAATATTAATATGCCCTGGTTGTTTTCTTTGGGATTATTATTTATTGGTGTTGCCGTTGCGATTTTGCCTATTGGTATTTATTTTGCAAATTCCAATGGCTTGGTTTCGTCCAAATGGTTATTTATAAGCTATACTTTATTAGCGCTTGGTGAAGTGTCAATATCACCTATTGGTTATGCATTGGTAGGCCAATTAGCGCCGCCTAAAATGCGGGGTTTATTGATGGGCGTTTGGCTTATGATCAGCGGTGTTGCAGCAAGCTTATCCAATGTATTTTCCAATATCGCAATGGGCGCAAAACAATCTGCCAATCCACTTATTTCAAATCCCAGCTATTCACATACTTTTTTATATCTAGGCTTATTTGCCATTTTAATTGGCTTATTATTATTAACGATAAAGCCGTTTATTTTAAGATTAATTAATCCAAAGCAATTTTCATGAATTTTGGCGACTTATTATTTAAAAATAATTTTTTTATTTCCTGGTATTTTTCATAAAATTCATTTTTTTGTTTTATTGTTTTTGCACAAACTCGATCATAAATATAAAGTCTAAGCATCGCTTCGATATTTCCATCCATGTTAGTTATTTTATCGCCGAATTTTTCCCATTTGCTAACGGCCGCATGAGATTCATGCACCACTTCTTTTGCAAATTTTCGAAGCGGCATTGATAAGTAAGTTCGTGCAAATCTTACCTGGTTGCCCGTAAGGCGTGATTCTTGCGTAACCAATGCTTTGAGCGCCATATCAGCAACGCCGTAAACATCTACTTTGTAATGCCAATCATTTTGAAAATAAATCATTTCAACCGTTGGTAGCAAAATTGGAAATCCGAGTCCCTCGTAAATATAATTTTCAACTATCTTTGTCTTCATAGTTATTTTTCCACCATTTTAAGTTAATACGTATCACAGTAATAACAACTGTGTTTGTCTCACTAAATGAAAATACAACTCTAAGTCTATCGCCGTGATCATCCAATCCCTCAACGCAATAATTCCAATCATTATATTCCTCAGTGTATTTTTCCTTTGATGCCCTTCGCCTACGTTTTTTATCGGGCTTTCCCTTCAAAATATCCAACACTTCGTATTCATATATTTTTCGTTCAGCTAATCGCTGCTTTGCATGATTAGAAAAAAAATAAGCTCCTTGATTTAATTTTTCACCCAGCAATTGAAATAATTCTGCATCACCCTTTTTTTCAGGTTTTTGAATATCCATAAACTACATTGTCCTCATTCTATAATAAGATAATGATATTGTAAACTAGGTTTACACCTAATCTTTCACATTAAATGGGACTCTACGCCAAATTTTTTCAGAAATAACCTCGTGTTTTCGAAAATATTCGTTACAATAAGCCTTGACAAATAAAGTGAGGATTTCCCCATTAGCAATTTACTACAGACTTTTTTCAATGCCATTGCGCAATTTAAAACAAACTTGCCGATTTCACTTTATTTTTTAGCGATATTACTCTGCGTGCATATTTTAAATATGATTTTAAAGGGTCGATTAAATATACTGGGGATTCATCCGCGTACCGAATGGGGATTTGTTGGTATTCCTTTTTCGCCATTTTTGCACGGTGATTTTTCGCATTTAATATTTAATGCTATCCCATTATTTATTTTTAGTAATTTTATTTTGCTGCAAGGCGCGAATTTATTTTATATGGCAACCGGCATTATTATTTTAATTTCAGGATTATTAATTTGGCTGTTTGCAAGGCCCGGCATTCATATTGGCGCCAGCAGTTTAATCATGGGTTATTTCGGATTTATTTTAATTGATATTTATTTAAAGCCAACCGCGCTTTCAATTGCGATTGGCTTAACCGCCCTCTTCTATTTCGGCGGCATGTTTTCAAGCCTATTTCCCGATCGCGATAAGCAAATCTCATGGGAAGGCCATGTATTTGGCTTTATCGCAGGACTTATTACGGCTTGGGTTTGTACATAATATCTTTTGCAGATTCTCTTTTGAGCCAATAGACCAACACAAAGCTCAGCAAAGTGTAGAGAATCAAAATGCTTAAAGAATAACGATAATCTGAAACAGAAAAATAGTGGACGCCGTCAACAACCTTGCCTTTCCAAAATAAATCTAAAAACCAGCCGACGAGCGGATCTGAGATGCTGCCTAAAATTGCATCGCCCGTATTAATTAATGCAACAACGGTTGCAACCATGGCGGGATGGTTCCATTCGCGTCCCATGGCAAATGACAGCATAAAAGCGCCAGTGCCAAATCCAAATAAAAACAAAAAGGTGCCGAGCCAAAACAAAGGCAGATCAACATAAATTGCAATGAGCAAGCTTGCAAAAGCCAATAATCCACCGCTAAACATCACTAAAATTCTGTTTTCTAATTTATCTGAAATCCAGCCTAAAATGGGACTGCCAACAGCCAAGCCAACAAAGGGTAATGAAACATAAAATGCGGATGTTGTTTTCGTCAGATGATACGCTTCTTGTAAAAATGGATTGCCCCACAAACCGCTAAAAACAACAATCGGTTCAAACGCCAGGCCACCATAAATCGCAAGCAACCAATTGTGCTTTTTCTTTAAGATAGATAAAAAATCAGACCAGGCTAAATGCAAATGTGGATTAAATTCTTCTTGCCCGTGCACATGCCTGTCGCGCACAAAAAAATAAAATAAGGCCGCGATTACAAATCCCGTAATTGAAATATAAAATAAACTATGCTGCCAGCCATAATGCTTGACCATCATTGCCAATGGCATTTCGCCGCCCAGCGCGCCAATCATGGCGGCGGTTGCTAATAACCCCGCGACAAACGCAAATTGTTTGGGTGGAAAATAAATCGTCGCCATTTTCATGTAGCCCACAGTGGCAAATGCCGCGCCAACGCCAATTAATGCACGCCCTGCTGCTGCATAAAATAAAATATGGGCTGTTGCAAAAATATACGTGCCAAGCGCGCATAAAAAAATTGCTGCTGTCATTAATTTACGCGGGCTAAATCGATCTAATAAGGGCCCTGCAAATAATTGAAATATTGAATATGAATAAAAATAAGTCGCAGCTAAATTGCCTAATCCTGCTGCGTTAATTTTAAAAAAGCGCATCCAATCTTGTGTCATCACGCTGGGCGATACTTGTAAAATATACTTATAGAATAAAAATAAGGCGCAGAGTAATATGACGAACCCTGGGTACATAAATCGCGATACTTTTTTAATTGTCTGAATGGGCATAGTGCTTATCCAAAATTAATCATTCGTCCTAGCGACACTTTCGCACGCGCAATAATATCAGATTCTACAACAATTTCATGCCCTGTTTGTGCATCTAGCGCAATTTCTAATTGATCCAAGCTGTTCATCGCCATCCAAGGACAATGCCCGCAGCTTTTGCAGGTCGCGCCGTTACCTGCGGTTGGCGCTTCGATGAAAATTTTATCGGGAGATTTTTTCTGCATTTGATAAAATATTCCGCGATCGGTCGCCACAATAAACACTTTATTTTTTAGCTCAAAGCTCGCTTGTAATAATTTGCTGGTTGAACCTACGACATCAGCCATCGCAATAATATCTGCGGGCGATTCGGGATGAACCAAAATAGCAGCGTCTGAATAGAGTTTTTTGAGAGAAATTAAGGCTTCTTTTTTATATTCTTCATGCACAATACAGCTGCCCTGCCATAGCAGCATATCGGCTTTTGTTTGTGTTTGAATATAATGTCCTAAATATTTATCGGGCGCCCAGAGAATTTTGTCACCTTGAGAATCTAAGTGAGAAACAATTTTTAAGGCGTTACTAGAAGTGACCACCCAATCTGCGCGTGCCTTGACTGCGGCTGAAGTATTCGCATAAACAACGACCGTTCTATCTGAATTGGCATCACAAAATTGAGAAAATTCTTGAATGGGGCAACCCAAATCTAAAGAACACGTGGCTTTTAAAGTTGGCATTAAAACGGTTTTTTCAGGGCTTAAAATTTTGGCCGATTCGCCCATAAACTTCACGCCAGACACAATTAATGTTTTACATTGACTTGCAACGCCAAATTGCGCCATCGCCAAAGAATCCCCGACAAAACCACCACTCATTTCTGCTAATTTTTGCAGATTTCCATCGACATAATAATGCGCGATTAAAACCGCATCAATTTGTTTTAATTTTTTAGCTAGACGATCAAGTTGATCCGTATTGGGATTCATGATTATTCCGAAGGAGAATGCGCTGCTTTCCATGCTTCAAAACCACCGACCAAGCTGTAAACCTCGCGAAATCCTTCTTCGACAAGGTGTTGCGCAACAGATTGGCTGCTGATGCCGTGATAACAGTACACTAAAATAGGTTGTTTTGGGTCAACGGTTTCGCAAAAAGTTTGTAGCTCTGCGACTGTTAAATACCGCGCGTTTTCGATATGAGCTTGATTGAAGCTGTCTTCATCGCGAACATCTAGGATCAGTGTTTCGCGCTCTGCAATGAGCTTTGTGGCCTCAATTTGAGATAGCTGTTTGTACATAAACAAAACCCCCGCTGTGATTGGGTTTTATACCTTAAAAGCAGCGGCTGGGTCAATGGGATGGCTAGCAAAAGAACGTCGCATAGAGAATATGGATGCCGCGGTAAGCATCAACCCACCGGCCAATATCATTGAGTTTGTAGCATAAGCCAGCGCTGTTTTACCTGCGCACAAGGCCATCCACGCAGCGGGTGCTGATATGCCGCCAGAAAAAACCAGCGATGCGACTGCGGCCGTAATGAGCGCAACGCCTGCAACACCTGCAATAACCGCGCCTGCTATGTGCAAAGTAGGCAAGGGTTGTTTTTGTTCATTAAGCTCAGCTTTTGCATTCGCTAAAAGGCTTTTAACCAGCGTAATTTTATTAACGGCTGTCACTTTGCATTCTTTTATACCCACCGTGATATCGTAAATATTTTCAAATTCTTTATTTTTTAGATTAATTTCATCTAAATTAAAAACACCTGCTTTATTCGCTGAGCTTATGGTGGAAATTTTCCCATCTATTACTCCGAAAGAAGTTAATTTTAAAAAATAACGCAAGGCGACGTCTTCTAATCGAGTATTTGATGAGCAAGGAAATTGGGTATCATCTTTGAATGACTCAATTAGAGAATCGGAAAAGTATATGCCATCAGACTTTTTCAGATTGACTTGCATATCGCAACCCGGAATTAACCGTTCAGCAACAAATCGCGCGAAGCGATTGAGCTCGCCCTTCCTCATCAATGCTTCAACAGCTGCGATTAATTTTTCTTGGTCTAAATTAGCCTCAATAGCCGCTTGTTGAAATCTTTTTGCCTCTTCTTTTTCACCACTGCTCAATGGTGCTATTAGCGCATCAATTTTTAGCTCTGTTGATTCTGGATTAATGTTTCTAGAAAAAATACCCAGGGAATCTCGAGTGCCTATTTTAATTTCACGGAGCTGATCTGATTGTTCGCAATTTTCTGGTTCAAATTCTTGAAATTTATTCGCGCACTCAATTAGCAGCGCTGAAAATTCTTGAATATTCTTAATAGTGGGCATAATTTGAGTCTCGATATATAAATGAATAAAATAAGCTTATCATTGCAATCTTAAGGAATAATTAAAGTAAAAACTTTCAGAACCCGAGCGCGAGCGAAAGGGAAATTACGCAGGCAATAAATAATCCACCCACAAGTCCGTTAAAATTTCTTGCGCGCGATTCTGGCCTAATCTTTCATCTAAGTTATTGATATCTACTTTTTCCATGGGTTGATGCTGCCATGAGCACGCATAAACGGCTTTCGTGCGCAAACCCGTTTTGGGATCAATTTGCCATTGCAGGCATTGCGCGCAAACGCCTTTGAGCATACATTGCATCGGGCCGTAAACCGATGCTGTCCAATGAGCATTTGGATTTAAAGATGCTTTAAGCTCAGTATGCTTAGCTTTTTCTATTAATCTTAAAATAGCCGCCGAGCCGATTACTATAATAGAGTTAATATTTTTCAAGGGAATTTTTAATTTTAAATAATCCACCAATTCGTTTTCGTTTTCACAAAAATAAACATAATCTGCCAGATTTTTTATTTTATCTTGCGCATAAATAAAATCTGTTGGCATCAAACCTATATAATAAACTGTATGACTCGCGGCTTTTAAAGCGGGTGCAACAGATAATAAATATGCAATAGATAATTGATCACCCATAATTAAAATCGATTCAGGTTCTTTGGGAATTTTAGCTTTAGCGCCCGTTGGGCCCATTAAAGCAATCGCTTGATTTTCTTTAAACATTGAGATTAATTTTGTGCTCGCGCCATTTTGATGGATATAAAAAATTAATTGATCTGCATTATTTTGGTTTAAAATTCCCAGCGCTGCAACTGCTTCTGTTTGAAATGATGAGTTAAAGGCATAATTTTGAATGCGATAAAATTGGCCTGGTTTAAAACATTTAGCAGCAAGAGGAGAATGAATAATTAGCTCAATAAAATAATTATTTATTTTTTTGTTGCTAATAACAACCGATTGAAATAAATTATTTATTTTGTGGCGAAATAGAGAGTATGGCTCCCTCTCCCGTAATCGGGAGAGGGTTGGGGTGAGGGCCTCTAAGCTTTTCATAATATCCGGATAACTTTTTTTCGCAGAGGCAATCGCTTTAACAACACTGCCATGAAAAACAGGATTGGTGTCGCCAATAAAGCTCACAAAATGATTATTATGCTGATAGCTCGTAAAGACGCCGATATTTTTATCTTTAATATTGAGATGGTTATTGGCAGGTATTAATTCCCCTTCGCTAGCGCTCGGGTTCTGAAAATTCAGCGTGTAGCTATCATATTCAAATTTATGACGCTTAAAAGTACCTTCATGCTCAAATTCATAAGCGACATTCGGTGATGCGCCTGTTGCAACAAAAATGGATTTAGCCGGTAGTGTTTTTTCTTCGTGCGAAACGCCATCAGAAAATATTACCGCCTGCACCGAACCAAAATCATCCAAAATAGCTGATTGCGGCTCTAAATGCTCAGCATAATAAATTCCCTCTTCCAAAGCTTTCGTCATTTCTTCATGATTGCGCTTATAAGCGGGAGATTCTTGCATGCTTTTACGATATGCAATCGTCACGCCACCCCATTCTCGAATTAGTTGTTGAAAATTAGGATTTCTATTTTCTAATTTTGCATTTTTACGTTCTGCTAAAATAATTTCAGCATGATTTAAAAATTCATCGATCACTTCTAAAGATTGCGCATCAAATTGCTGTCTTAATTTTTCTTCACCCAGTGTATTTTTTAAAATATGATATCGCTGATGGGTTTTTTCAGCTTGAATAATATAGTACGCCTGCACCTCAGTTGCGGTATCAATACCAGTTAATCCACCGCCAATGACAACCGCAGGTAACCTCACTTGTAAATTAGCCAAACTATTTTTTTTAATGGCTCCTGTTAATTGCAGCGCCATTAAAAAATCATTGGCTTGACGCATACCAGGCGCCAAACTATTGTTGATTTTTAATTCGCGTGGTAAGCCTGCGCCAACGGCAATTGCCAAATGATCAAAGCCTAGTTTCCACGCATTTTCAACGGTGATTGTTCCGCCAAATCGCACGCCACCAAAAACTTGAAAATGTTGTCTTCGCGCTAAACTAATATAAATTAATTTTAAGAAATTTTTATCCCAACGAACTGTAATGCCATATTCTGCAACACCACCAAAGCCGGTGATAATTCTTTCATCTAAATCTTCTTGCAAGCTTTTAAAATCATAAATAGGATGATTTAATAATGTAGGATTTAATGGCTCTATTTTTAAGCCGTCACAACCCACCACCGCGCAGCCTTCCATTAATAAATGATGTGCTAATGTAAATCCGGCAGGACCCATTCCCATTACTAATATTTTTTGATGATTAAATTCTTTTTGCACATATTGAAATTGGCGCAATGGATTCCATCTCATCAATAAATCATAAATCTCAACACCCCACGGTAAATGTAAGACATCAGTTAGCACGCGCGTTTCAACTTCCGGAATATTCACTGGATCTTGTTTTTGATAAATACACCCTTTCATGCAATCATTGCAAATTCGATGTCCAGTTGCAGCACACATCGGATTATCAATCATGATAATGGCCAGCGCGCCGATACTAAAACCATTTTTTTTCAACACATGCATTTCAGAAATTTTTTCTTCCAAAGGACAGCCGGTTAGTAATTCACCCGTTGGGTCTGTTTTAAAGCCTAATTCGGGGTTATTTTTTTTAACAGGAAATCCTTTGGAGCAAAAATCACCGTCTGTTTTATGACAATACACACAGTAATGAATTTCATCTAATACTTCACGCTCTGATTTTCGAGGATCTGTTAATTTAAATCCATCTCGAGCGCGATGTAATTCAGGCGGTGTTTCTAATCGGCCATATAAATCATTGGGTACCGGAATAATCGGCACTAAATTTTCAAAATGCTTTTTTTGCGGCAAATGAAAACTACTCCAATTTTTGGTAAAACATTTTCCTTCAGGTGTTTTTAAAGCAAGCACGCACCATTTTATTAATTCATCTATTTTATCTTTATTTTCTTCAGGATTTTTTAATAATTCACAGCCATAAGTTGCCATTAATAATTCTTTATCATGTGAATTTTGAGGTGCGATTAATTGCGCTTCTATTAATTTATTTATTTCAGAAAAATTATTGTCATCTGAATATTTTTCAAAATTCCGCTTGGCTTGCATTAAAACATAATATTTTTTAAATTGAAAAATAGGATCTTGCGATAAGATTTCAGCCTGTAAATTTTCAGCCGCTGTTTGAATATTAAATAAGTTAATAATAAATTTTTCTAGATGGGGCGCAAGCTCAATAATAAAGTTACTGATTTCGATGGGCGCTGTTATTTTA
The DNA here is from genome assembly GCA_023266215.1 of Gammaproteobacteria bacterium. Taxonomy (GTDB): domain Bacteria; phylum Pseudomonadota; class Gammaproteobacteria; order Coxiellales; family Coxiellaceae; genus JAHFRQ01. The sequence goes on from JAHFRQ010000003.1 coordinate 84,434, forward strand.
TGATCGCGATATTGTGCTAGCTGATTCGATAATTCAAGATTCTCAGCTTTAAGTTGGCCTAGAAAAGCATTGTCGAGTGAATTTAGGCCATCTAAAGTGAATAAAGCTTGAAAATCGCCTTGATTCAGTTTAAGTTCTGGCGTGTTACTTCCGGCCATTTTTCACCTTGTGCTAAAATGAGCAAATTGAGTATCAACATTAAGATAAGGCATTGTACCAAATGGCAAAAATAGATAAACATTATGTTAGCGAAATCGACAAACAAATGGCAGATTTCGATGCCAAGCACCCTAAATCGCCTTCTCAGCAGGCTGAAATAGACAAATACCGAGCAATCCATCAGCTTCGCGACATCCCCACTCCCGCAAAGCCTATGGATGATGAGATTTGGAATTAGCACTTGCAATCTCGTTTGTACTCATGTACCATTACAACAGTGTGATTAATCTGGGTGGGTAAATTATATGAGAACTATCTTTAAAGCAGCTTTAGTGTGTGCGCTATCTGTGTTATCAACCATTAGTTTTGCGGCAGATAATGCAAAGCCCGTGACTATTGGAATTTTAGTGCCTTTTGAGCTTCCTGCGATGACGCAAATTGTGAGTGGCATGGAAGACACCGTAAAGAAAGATTACAAAACGGCGCCCGTAAAATTTCTAGTTAAAAATGCACAAGGTGATACCAATACGCAGCGCGCTATTTTACAAGAATTTAACTCATCGAACGTGAATATGGTGGCCACCATTGGTACAGCGGCATCACAAATGACGATTGCGATGATTCGCAATAAACCTATTATTGGCATTGCGGCCGATAATTTAAAATCTGAAGCGGCAAAAGCCAATAATTTAAATGTGACGGGCGTGAATAGTCACACGCCACCGAAAGACCGCCTGCAATTTATGCATAATGCCATGCCGAATTTGAAAAAAATAACCATTGTTTATAGCACAGACAGTCATATTTTTACGCAAGTCAGTCAATTACAAGCTGAAGCAAAACAAGATCATATTATAATCCAAAAATTAATGATCACGCAGTTATCGGATTTGTATTCTGTCGGCAAAAATATTGCGCCTGATTCACAAGCTGTTTTTATTCTGAAAGATTTGATGGTGGTCAGTGGTTTAAATACCCTGCTCCAACAGGCGGCTTTAAAGCACATTCCTGTGATTGCATCCGATGACGGCTCCGTTGCCAAAGGCGCAGCATTTGCGCTAGGATTTTCTGAATATCAAACCGGTGTTGATGCGGGGAAATTAGCGATTCAAATTTTAAATGGCAAAAAAGCAAGTAATATGCCAGTGCACATGATGAAAAAATATTTTGTGTTTTTAAATCCGGTTGCATGCAAAAAACAAAATATTAATCCTGCTACAATTGAAAGCTTGGCGAAAAAATCAGGTTATACCGTGAGTATTTTGTAATGCTAACGATTTTATCAAACACATTACAGCAAACTTTAATATTTCTGCCGCTCGCGCTGGGTGTGTATTTAAGCTATGAAATATTAATGGTGACGGATTTAACAGTTGAAGGCACATTTGTATTGGGCGCTGCAATTTTTGCGCGTCTTACCTCTCTGGGTTTTAATCAAACAGAAAGCATTGTTGCAGGATTGCTCGGCGGTATGATTATTGGGATTTTAGTCACTGTGATGCAACGCGTTGCAAAAATTAATTCTTTAATAGCCGGTATTCTCGCAGTTTTTATGTTATATAGCGTTAATTTTGCTGTCATGAACAAGCCCAATATCAGCTTATTGAATAATCATATTTTTCTGCAATATTTACAAGATTACCATTCGAATTATTTAACATTATTTTTAATTTTATTTATTTTATTTTTGGGATTTTGCATTTCACTATTATTACACAGTAAAATAGGATTAAACTTAAGAGCGTTTGGTGCTAATCCGCATTTATTAAAAAAATTAGGCAAAAATCCGGCTTTATATTTATGCCTCGGATTATCGATTAGCAATATGTTAGCGGCTCTGTGCGGCATGATGACAGCGCAAGTCGACGGCTATGCCGATGTGAGCATGGGTTTAGGCATGGCGTTAACCGCCATTGGCGCGGTTGTCATTGGCAAAAAGCTCATGACCAGTATTTTTAAATCAGATCGATTTATTGCAGTGATTGGATTATTTAGCTGTTTTGTCGGCGGATTTATTTATTTTTTTATTTTAAACGGCTTTTTGGTGATGGGTTTAAATCCTATTTATTTAAAATTATTTTTAGGATTGGTGTTGGTTGCTTTTTTATCGACAGCGCACTATACCAAACAACGCGGAGAGCTCTATGCAACCGCTGATTGAATTTAAAAATACCTCTTTTTCAGCTAGTTCTGAAAAAAGAATAATTAATAATATTACAGTCAATATTAACCCAGGCGATTTTGTGGTTATTTTAGGTGGCAATGGCTCTGGCAAAAGCAGCTTTATTAAATTATTAAACAAAACTTATTCGCATACCAGCGGTGAGATTTTATTTAAAAACAAACCTATTAATTCATATGATTTTAAATCATTGCGACAAGAATTAATTACCATTACGCAATACATAGGCGATAGTTTATTTTTAGATTTAACCATAGAAGAAAATTCGATAATAATCAACTCTTCTTATTCGCATTCACAAAAAAAATCAGCTGAAAATTTATCTGCTTATTTATCGCACTTTAATAAAAAGCTAAGTCACGCTTTAAAAACACGGGTAAAATATTTATCGGGTGGTGAGCAGCAAATGTTAGCGTTTGCTTTATATTTAAGACATCAGCCTGATTTATTGTTATTAGATGAGCCAACGAGCGCCCTGGATCCTAAAAAAGCCAATCATGTGATGGAATTTATCGCAGCTATTATTTCTCAAAAAAATATTACGTGCTTAATGACAACGCATCAATTAGATTTTGCTTTAAAATACGGTAATCGATTGATTGCAATTCGAGAGGGTGAAATTATATTTGAGGCGAATAAAGCAGAAAAAGAAAAACTCACGATGGCAGATTTATTGAGGTATTGTTACTGATGAAAACAACCTGGCATGCTTTTTTAGCGCTTTGCTTAAAAGCAAAAAATACGGATGAGCTTGAAAAATTACTCGATTGTTTTTTAACTATTGATGAAAAAGAAGATATCGCCAATCGTTATTTAATTATTAAATATTTATTAGAAAATAAAGTCACGCAGCGTGATATGTCAGAAAAATTAAATGTCAGTATCGCCAAAATTACGCGTGGATCGAACGCGCTAAAGTCAATTGATGAGAAATTAAAAAGTTTTTTGGAAAGAAATATTATTTAAAATCCAACATCTTTTGCAATTCGCCCTTCTCGAATAATTCAGTGACAATATCGCAGCCACCGATAAATTCGCCTTTAATATACAATTGCGGAATCGTAGGCCAGTTTGAAAAATCTTTAATGCCTTGGCGCATTTCTGGATCTGACAAAACATTAACGCCAATAAATTCTGCGGCGCATGATTTGAGCATTTGAGCCACTTTTCCTGAAAATCCGCACTGCGGAAAATCAGGCGTGCCTTTCATAAACAATACAATATTGTTTGAGTCGATCGTTTTCTGAATAGTTTCTTGAATGCTCATGATTAACCTCTATTAATAAATTCTAGCGCAATCATGCAATACCCATTATAATTTTTCAAGTATTTTAAGGAGAAGCAAATGACTTTCGTTGTTGTTGATAAATGTATTAAGTGCAAATATATGGATTGCGTGGAAGTATGTCCTGTCGATTGTTTTCGCGAAGGCCCCAACATGCTGGTGATCGATCCTGACGAGTGTATCGATTGCAATTTATGCGTGCCTGAATGCCCTATCGATGCGATATTTGCCGAAGACGACTTGCCTGCCGACAAGGCCAATTTTACTGAGCTTAATAAGCGCTTATCTAAACAATGGCCCATGATCACTGCCATGAAAACGCCGCCTGCCGACGCGGATGAATGGAAAGACGTCCCGGACAAGCTAAAGTATCTCGAAGAATAAAACTTGCGCTTTAATCTCTGATGCTGTACATTTATTAACCAATATGGACATTGGACAAAAAGTACAGGAGTTTTCTTTATTAATATCAATAAGTTATATATTAATATTAACTTATTAGGAGAAAACAAAATGCAAGCAAATACACAGCTTAATACAGTAGAAATGACGACGGTTGAAGCCCGCGAAAACTTTTCAGAGATGATCAATCAAGCTGCCTATGGTAATCAGCGTATTGTTTTAACGCGCCGCGGCAAGCCTTTAGTTGCACTGATGTCTTTAAAAGAATTAAAAACTTTGGAAAAATCTGATGTGAAGTCAGAATCAGAAGAGGCTTAAACCTAAACCTCTTCTAGCTTGAGCTCGAGCTCTGCGTCATTGATCGACAGCAAGATCATGTTCACGTAAACAGGGCCTAAAACACACAAGGCCACAAAGTCAAAAAAGACCGTGAGATGATAAGCCGCTAAAAAAGATTCATGAAGCATAGCCGGTGAAATCAATAAAAACAATGCGCCTAAAATCACAAACGATACTAAGACATTAAATTTTACTTTTTCAGTGAGTAATAAGCTGTTGTAAAAAGCGGTTTTTAATTCTGTATTTTTAATTGTGCACAGCGGCATTGCAAAATAAAACATAGCGACAAAAACAAAAACAAGCGCAACACCAATAATAAATAGTCCGCCATGTAATGCAGAAGGCTCCCGCACTATTTTTCCAATGACAATTAAAATAAGTCTTACTACATAATAAGTTAAAATTATGCCCGCAAAATATAAAATAATACTACTGTAAATTTTTAAGATGCGCTCCCAAGTAGCTGTTAAAATGGCTTTAATTGATTTTGGCTTATCCAGAAAAGCTTCATTGGTTGCAATCAAGCTTGCTGCAAAAAAATAAGCCATGACAGCAAAAGCAATCAAGAGAATAAAAACCGTGACAAAACGATTTGAAATAAGGCTTTCAAAATAATTACCCATGTTTTTAACAACCGCAATCATCAGAAAATAAAAAATCGTGTGCTTAAGTGATAAATAATGCAAACGGACTGATTGCTTAAACGTATCGCCTGATGGCTCAGTTGGATATCGATTCATGGCTACTGCTTCCCTGTTTAGATGCCTGTGTTGTCGCAAAACCCACATCATCCATAAAACTACTATTGTCGTTTAAAGTCAAATTTTTCCAACCATCTTGAGGTTCGAATCGTTTGCCATACTTGCGCGTCAATGATTCTAATCTAGCAATAACGACGTTAACGCCACGTGTTTTGGCATATTGTAGCGGGCCTCCGCGAAATGGTGCAAATCCCGTTCCAAAAATCATGCCCGCATCGACCAAATCAGCCTCTGAGACAACGCCTTCAAATAAGCAGGCAACGGCTTCATTTAGCATACGTAAAATCATTCTGTCTGACATATCGGCGGCTTTAGAGGTCGCGTCCCATTTTTCAGGTTTGCCCGATTTAACGGGTTTTCCGTTTTTGTAGCTATAAAACCCTTGTCCTGATTTCACACCTAATTTCCCGGCTTTTACCATGGATTTTAAACGTTCTGGTACTTCACCGCCAAAATACTGCATTAAATTTTCAGCAACGGATAAGCAAACATCGAGACCCACTTTGTCAGCCAGCGCGATAGGCCCCATCGGCATGCCAAAATCAACGGCAACTTGATCAATGGTTGCGGGCGAATTACCTTCTTCAAACAATAGCATTGCTTCCATCAGATAAGGCATTAAAACACGATTGACTAAAAATCCAGGACTACTTGCAACAGGCAATGGCGAGCGGCTAATAAGACCGACAAACGCTGCTGCGCGATGCACGGTTTCATCCGACGTATTTTTTCCATAAACCACTTCTACCAAAGGCATTTTGGAAACGGGATTAAAAAAGTGGATTCCTACTAAGCGACTTGGGTTTTTTAACACAGTCGCAATTTCTTCTAAGGGAATGCTTGAAGTATTGGTTGCTAATATCGCATCTGGCTTTGCTTTTGCTTCTAATAAAGAAAAAATGCCTTGTTTCACCGATAAATTTTCAAAAACCGCTTCAATAATAACATCAGCGTGCGCAATGCCATCGCCTTTGACATCGGGTTGCAAGCGATCTAGTGCTGCTTGTATTAAACGTGGTTCGCGCAATTTCTCTGAAAATAATTTCGCAGCGCGAGCAATAGCCGGTGCAATTTTTTCAGGGGATTGATCTTGTAATGTAACTCGCATGCCTTTAAATGCACACCACGCAGCAATATCACCGCCCATGGTGCCAGCACCAATGACATGAACCCACGTTGGTTTAAAACCGCCGCCCTGCTTACCTATACCTTTGAGTTTTTCTTGCAAAAAGAAAATGCGCACTAAATTTCGTGCTGTTTCACCCAGCATTAAACTTGAAATTGATTTGGCTTCATTGATCATCGCGTTATTATTGGTGCCATCTTTTACCCAGTTATTCACAACGGCATAAGGCGCGGGATAATGCTCTGGATTGACTTTTTTAGCACGTAAATTCTGAATCAATAATTTTCCCAATACTTTTCGAATAAAAAATAGGTTGCATAAATTGGATAAAAAACTGGGCTTATGTTTTTTAGGTTTTTTTAAAATAAAATCAATCGCCGCGCGTTTTAACATGCGAACGGGAACAGCTGCATCCACAATGCCTAATTTAAAGCATTTTTTAGCAGGATATGCTGCGCCTGGCAAAATCATTTGCATGGCTTGCAATGCGCCAATTAATTTAGGTAATCGAACAGTGCCGCCCCAACCAGGATGAATACCCAACTTAACTTCAGGCAAACCAATTATGGTTTCTGTCGTATTAGCAGCAACGCGATAACGACAAGCCAGCGCCAACTCCAAACCGCCACCCAAACAAAAACCGTCGATTATGGCCACCGTTGGAATTTTTGCGCTTAATGCTTCTAATTTATCTAAAATAATTTGTGGCTGGCGAATTAAATCAAATGCTTCTTTGGTTGTTTTTAAATGCACAAATTGCGAAATATCAGCGCCTGCGATAAAGCCTTTCTTTTTTGCAGATGCAATAATCACGCCTTTTATATTTTTGCTTTGTTTTGTCAGCGCATCTATTATTTCATCTAATTCACTGAAGACATCTTTACTTAAAGAATTCGCCGATGCATTGGCTCTGTCGACCCATAGCCAGACGATATTATTTTGATCAGTTTCTAATTTAAAATTTTGATATTCACTCATTGTTAAACCCTCTCAACCAACATCGCGCCGCCTTGACCGCCACCAATACATAGCGTTGCAACGCCGCGTTTTGCATTTTGAGCATGTAACGTATGCAACACATGCAGAACCAATCGCGCGCCCGTTGCGCCAACAGGATGACCCAGTGCAATCGCGCCGCCATTGATATTTAATTTTGCCCGATCCAGTTGTCCAAATGCTTTTTCCAATCCCAAATTATCGCGACAAAAAGAATCAGACATCCATGCTTTTTCGCAGGCGATTACTTGCGCCGCAAAGGCTTCGTTAATTTCCCAATAATCAATGTCATCTAAATTTAAATTATGCTTTTGTAATAATGGCGTGCTTGCAAAAACGGGCCCTAAACCCATCACTTCAGGCGCTAATGCTGCCCACTGTGTATCAACAATTTTTCCGAGCACAGGAAGTTTATGTTCCATCACTGCCTTTTCACTGGCTAAAATTAATAACGCTGCGCCGTCGGATATTTGAGAGCTGTTACCTGCTGTGACCATGCCATAATATTTATCGAAAACCGGCTTTAATTTTGCTAATTTTTCAATAGTAGAGTCACGTCGCACGCCATTATCACTTGAGTAAAATTTTCCGCGCGAATCATATATGGTTGCAATCTCAGTTAATATTTTATCTTCGATGGCTTTGGCAGCTAACTGTTGACTGCGTTCTGCAAACGCATCCATGTCAGCACGCGTAATATCAAATTGGTATGCTAATAATTCAGCGGTTTGACCCATATTTAATCCACACAAAGGATCTGATAAGCCATGCAGCAATGCCACAATAGGTGACAGATAGCTTAATTTAAACTGCGCAAGCACCCCTGCTTTTTGAACAACTGATTTGGCTGAGTTTAATTTTCCAAACCAATTGGCCATGTCGGGTTTAAAAATAAGCGGTGCGCGACTCATCGCTTCGGTACCGCCCGCCAATACAATATTCGCGCGGCCTAATGAAATATCTTTGACAGCAGAATCTAATGCTTGCATGCCGGATGCGCAATTGCGTTGCACTGTCCAAGCCGGTGAAAATTTGCTGCAGCCCAATCGTAGACTAATAATACGCGCAATATTGGCTTCGTCTTCACTTGGCATCATGCAGCCAATAATGGTTTCGTCGATTAAATCAGCTGAAAAATTTTGTCTGGCTAATAATTCTCGGCCACAGCCAACAGCCAAATCGCTGGCTGAAAAAGGCCCGCGCTCTGCCCCTGCTTTTAAAAATGGGGTTCTTGCGCCATCGACTATGTAAACGGGATCAGGTTTTCCGAATTGAATCATGACAATTTAATCCTTTAAAAAATGCATACGCGATTCTTGCAGGTTTGCGCTAGAAATTCAATATAAATCAATTTTTTGGAGTAAGTATTTTGCGTCTAAAAAATAAAAATACGGTATTTACATTTCTCATATAAAGTTTAATATTAATTCTATTTCAAATTAGAATACTTTGTATTATACTTTAAGGAGCTATTCGTGTTAAGAATATTTAAAACTCGATTTTTTGCCCGGTGGGCAAAGAAAGAAAACGTGGAAGATTCAATTCTTTTGAACGCTGCAGATTTGTCAAAAAATTATTTAAACCTAAGCAGTGAAACTATAAGCAAATTACTAAAAAATAAAAAATTTATAGAGGTGCTACATGAAAAGAAGAGATAAGACCAAAAAAAGATTAATGTCAGAAGCGCATGCAATGGCGAAGGATTTGCACGATGTTGGTGCGATCGATATGATTACGATGCGCGAATTTGATGCGCTTTGTTTATCGCATTTAGATAAATTATCGCCGATGAAAATTAAAAAATTACGCGTTCATGCGGGTTTTAGTCAATCCGTATTTGCGAAAGTGATCAATGTTAGCATTGCCTCCATTAAGCAATGGGAGCGCGGCGAAAGAAGGCCAAGTGGCGCTGCATTAAAATTATTAAATATAATTGAAAGCAAGGGTATCGAAGTTGCTTTTTAAAATCAAGCCAAGATTATCTCCTGGCTCAATATAATAAATTAACCGATCTGATTAATTGTGCAGGTAGCGCATTATGAAGAGTCCACCTAGGCTTTGACGCAGATACTAATAAAACAAGTCTGAAAAGTCATGCCTGACATCGCGTCAGGATAAACCGCACCAAATCATATTACATAAGTATAGGCGCTCTTTCATTTAATATTTCATCCGGCTCATCACTCAGCCTAGCACTTTCTGCTGAAATAGGCCCAGTTGGAACGCGCAATAATTTAAGCTTATGCTCAAGCATTTCCAACCCACCCTCTTTTTCAGCACCAGCTACTTTTCGAGCTGGATTAAAAAAACTATATACGTTAAAAATAAGTCTATCTAACGGACGTTGTTCTAAAGTGGGCGCTGGTTGTAGCGGTGATTGCAGCGGATAAAATGCATTGATTGTTTCTTGCATTTTGCCAGAAATTATTTGCTCAACATGACAAATTGCTTTTTCTGTATATGGTAAAAATTTTTTATAAACATTTTCTTTAAGTTGAGCTTCTATTTCTTCTTTATTTTCAGTAGTTAATCTCTGCCATTTATTTTGAAAAATTAATTCTGAAATAGTGCTCGCAGTTAATTTTTCAATTTCAGCCTCAATAAGTTTGATAACGCCTTGACTGTTGCTTTGTAATGCATAATCAAGCGGTGTTTTTTCGCAAAAAGAGGCGCCAAAGCCAACCAATTTATTCAATTTTTTTGCAATCCTCCAGTGTATCAATGGGTTTGTTACGCTCACAAATTCTGTGCTTGCGGAATAGCGTTGTTGTCCAATTGACACGCCTTTTCCAATGGCTTGTTCAAAAAATTTTGTTTTGCCGTATAACGCAAAAAAATTTAAAATAACTGACTTACACGGGAAGTCGGATGAATCACGAATTTCACAACAATACCATGAAGAATCTGCGTTTCTGGTTGATAATAATATACCGGCAAGATGAACCATTTTCTTGTAATGCGCTGCTTCACCCGGAAGATTAGCAAACCCCATATCTAGTTCGCGTAAAATGGACTGAAATGCAGAAAAATAATGTTCGCTGTCATCAGAAGAGACGTCTTTATGCAAAGACACCAAATACGCTGCAGCAAGAGGATCATAAAGTGCCAACGCTTCCACTAATCTTCGACTCCTGGTCAAGTTTGAAGATTTGAAAGAGGCACAGCATAGCTGCTTCAAGTCATCTGAGGAATAACTCTCTAATGGTAAACTTTCAAGAAAAGCCACGAGATCAAATCTCGCATCACTCTCGTGCGCATATGAAATATCAAACAAAATACAGCAAGCATCTGAATATTTTTTTTCATCTATAGCTTTTGTTATTTCATTTCTAGCATCATCTGCAGATTTTATCATCACTCAACTCTCGTGTGTAAGCATATCCGTATGGTGAATTAAAGGTTAAATTGTATATTAAATATACATAAAGTCAACTATTTTTTATAATTTTAAGTAGCACTAAAGCGCCGAAAACCTTGCGGAAAGTAAGCGTTCCAGCGTTTTTCGATTTTTATCCAATTTCTTGGATGGACCATCGCGCCTTTACATCACAATTTAACGGATCTTTTTCGCCACGCGATAATCTTAAAAAACCGTTATAAGCTACCATCGCAGCGTTATCTGTACAAAATGCTAAACGAGGGAAAAAAACGCGGTTATTTTTTTCCACTAGCGCTTCTGATAATTTTCTTAATTTTATATTTGCGCTCACACCACCTGCAATAACCAATTGATTGCAATTTGTTTCTGTTAAAGCACGCTGTGATTTTTTAATTAAAGTTTCAATGACGGCCATTTCAAAAGAAGCAGCAATATCTTTTTTGGTTTGCTCATCTGGATTTAATGCGCGAACTAAATTAGAAACACTGGTTTTTAATCCGCTAAAACTAAAATCACAATTCGGTTTATCGATCATGGGGCGCGGAAAATCAAATCTTGTCGCATCGCCCTGCTTTGCAAATTGAGCGAGCGCAGCACCATTGGGATATTCTAAACCCAATAATTTTGCTGTTTTATCAAATGCTTCACCGGCTGCGTCATCTAGAGTTTCACCTAATAAAATATAGTCGCCATAGTGTTTGGCTAATAATAAACCGGTGTGTCCGCCTGAAACTAATAAAGTGACAAATGGATAAGTAGGTTTTTGATCTTCTAGCATTGCAGCCATAATATGAGATTCTAAATGATGCGTGCCAATACTGGGAATATTAAGCGAAAAAGCCAAGCTCCTTGCAACTGATGATCCCACCATTAACGCGCCAATTAAACCAGGTCCGCGCGTATAAGCAATGGCGGATAACTCTTTTAAATCTGCATGATGGTTTTTGAGTAATGTTTTAATCAACGGTAATAATTTTTGAATGTGATCGCGTGATGCTAATTCCGGCACCACGCCACCATATATTTTGTGCAGATCTGTTTGATTGAAAATAAGCTGTCCGAGCACTCCCTGCTGCGCATCATACAGCGCAACTGCAGTGTCGTCGCATGATGTTTCGATGCCCAATATTTTCAAAAGACCCTCACCCTAACCCTCTCCCGTGAGAGAGGGGATTTAAAATTAAATTAACCCAAGCTCTTTTACTGCATCTCTTTCGTGGCGCAATTCTTCAAGTGATAAATTAATCTTTGCTTTTCCAAAATCATTTTGATTAAAGCCTTCGATAATTTTAACAACGCCATTTTGTGTTCTGCAAGGGAATGAAAATATTAAGCCCTTATCAATACCGTATTCGCCATTCGAGTATCTTGCAATTGAAAATACTTTATTCTCTGGCGTGTTGTGATGCAATGCTGCAACAGAATCAATTGCTGCATTTGCAGCAGAGGCTGCAGAAGAGGCGCCGCGCGCTTCAATGACTGCCGCGCCGCGTTGTTGAATCATCGGAATAAAAGTGTTGGCAATCCATTTTTCATCCTGAATAACATCAGCGGCAGGTTTATTATTAATTTTTGTATTGTACACATCGGGATATTGTGTTGAAGAATGATTTCCCCAAATAATCATATCGCTCACATCAGAAACCCGCACACCTGCTTTGATGGCAAGCTGCGTTGTCGCGCGATTTTGGTCTAACATGGTCATTGCAAAAAAACGATCGTGCGGAATATCTTTTGCGTTATGCATAGCAATTAAGCAATTGGTATTGCATGGATTCCCAACGACAAATACTTTAACATCAGAAGCGGCGTGATCATTAATGGCTTTGCCTTGTGGCTTAAAAATTTCGCCATTGGCTTTTAATAAATCAGAGCGCTCCATGCCCTTTTTACGCGGCATAGATCCTACTAAAATAGCATAATTAGCGTCTTTCATCGCGATATTAACATCGTCTGTTGCAATTACATTGCGTAATAATGGAAATGCACAATCTTCTAATTCCATTACGACACCACGCAAGGTCGGCAATGCTGGCGTGATTTCTAATAATTGTAATTCAATCGGCGTGTCTAAACCAAAAACATGGCCCGATGCTAAGCGAAATAATAAAGCATACCCAATTTGACCTGCAGCACCTGTTACCACTACTTTTAATGATTTTTTCATCAGCTTCTCCTGTTGGTTTTCATTCTGTCAACTAATAATAATGCCGCGATACTTCTCGACTCGTAAAATTCTGGATGCGTTAATAATGCGTCGATATCTGAAAATTTCCAAGGAATGACCTCTATTTCTTCAGGTTCATCGCCGGGTATTTTTTTTGGGTACAAATCTTCTGCTAATACAATATCCATTTTAGTATGAACGTAGGCTGGCGATAAACTCATGTGCATTAAATATGTTAATTTACGCGAACCGTAACCCGCCTCTTCCATTAATTCACGATCCGCTGCTTTTAAAATATTTTCGTCTTTGTTGATCGCGCCTTTTGGAAATCCTAAAATATAATTTTCACATGCCGGCGCATATTCGCGAATTAATAAAAAAGTATCTTGATCTAATACAGGCACAATTAATACCGCACCATAACTGCTGGTTGTGACTTGTTCGAATATGCGCTCTTGCCCGTTGTCAAAACGCGTACGCGTCTCAACTACCGTAAAGATGCGAGATTGCAATAATATTCTACTGTCTATAATGTTTGGCTTTGACATGCCCATACGCCTTTTTCATATCTGCCACGGTAATCATTCTGTAATCATTGGTTACAACAACGTAAGTACCAATTTGTGCAAAATCTTCATTAAGCCATTTTGCATCATCGTGAAATAAGCGAATGCAGCCACCACTGCGATTAATAAATCCTGATACGGTTGAATAATGCAATGCTTCACCCGCATGAAAATACATACAATAAGGCATTGATGCGCCGCCATCTGTTTCAATTGGAAATTCATTGGAAACACAGTCTTTGCCTTCCATGCGATAAATTTTAAAATAGCCAAGCGTGGTTTTGCACGATGTATCCGTGTCAGCGCACGTTGTTGCGCCAGAACTTTCAGGACCCCAATAAATTAAATTACCTTGCGCGTCATAAGCACCAAAAGCAAATAAATGCAAATCAACCAAAATTAATTTTTTACCCAGCGTGTCAAAATGTTTTGGCATAGGAGATAATGACATATAAGAAACTTCGGATAAATTATCCGGCACTACAATCCAATTGCGATACATTAAAGCAACGTCAGTGCGGTTTAACCGCATCTCTTTTTCACGATTTTGAAAATTGGGAAACATAGTATACCAATTGTCATTGATAGTTACCGCGCGGCAAGTATAACCAGGATAATTACAAAGCGATTTTCCATAATGCCCCGTGCTTGCCGCCGCTTCTTCTGCTGCAAATTGCTCGGGATGAATATCATGATCTGTAAATGCAAACGCAGAAACAGAAAACAACAATAGTATGAATATGCGAATAATTGACAATGTAAAACTACCTAAGTTTAATGACCGTAGCGTGGTATTATACCGATCATACTTAAAGATGCGAATATAATTTATATGTTTTTGCCACCGATCAGTTTATACATCCATATTCCTTGGTGCATCAAAAAATGCCCGTATTGCGATTTTAATTCGCATGCGCAAAAAGGCGAAATTCCCGAAAAAGCCTATATTGATCAATTGATAGTAGATTTAAAGACACAGTTGTTATATCTACAAAACCGCCCTATTCACAGCATTTTTATCGGTGGCGGTACGCCCAGCCTCTTCTCACCTGCAGCTTACGCTCAGTTATTCAAAGCGTTACGAGCCTATCTTAGTATCTCAGATGAGATAGAAATTACGCTTGAAGCCAATCCCGGCGCAATTGATGCTGAAAAATTTAAAGGGTATTTTGACGCCGGGATTAATCGATTATCCATCGGTGTTCAAAGCTTTCAGAATACCCAGCTTAAAAAACTGGGTCGCATTCATGAATCAGATCAAGCCCGCGATGCTGTTTTATTAGCAAGGCAAGCGGGCTTCAAAAGAATTAATATTGATTTGATGTTTGGCTTGCCAGATCAATCCATTGATGACGCATTATTTGATTTAACAGAAGCCACAACATTACAGCCAACCCATATTTCATGGTATCAGCTCACCATCGAGCCCAATACTTTTTTTCATCGTTTTCCGCCGACGCTGCCAGATGACGATATTCGATTTGAAATACAAAAAGCAGGACAAGATTTTTTAGCGAAAAGTTGTTTTAAGCAATATGAAATTTCAGCTTATGCCATTAGTCCAAAAGAGCAATCACAGCATAATTTAAATTATTGGCTGTTTGGTGATTACTTTGGGATTGGCGCAGGCGCGCATGCAAAATTGACCAACCTAAAAAATTCTCAAATGATCAGAAGATCAAACAAAAAACATCCGACGCAATATTTACAAGCCACTGAGAATAATTTATTTGAAGAAAAAATAATTTCTCAATCAGAATTACCACTTGAATTTATGATGAATATTTTGCGTTTAAATCAAGCTATCCCCGTTGAATTATTTACAAGCAGAACGGGTTTAAATTTAAATGTTATTCAGAAGCAATTAGATCAAGCAGAAAAGCTAAATTTACTATTCATTAAAAACAATGCTTTTAATTTAACCCAAAGGGGTCGATTGTTTTTAAATGATGTTTTGGAATTATTTCTTTAAAATACCCGTTTTACGAGGTTCGCTTTTCGTTTTTGTGGCGTATACTCAGATCCATTTTACAAACACCAACTTCAAGAGACTGCTATGAGCGATGTTTTGTCAATCTATTTGGATGAATCGGGTGATCTTGGATTCAATTTTGCAAACAAGGGAACTCCACGTTATTTTATTATTGGATTGCTCGTTTGTGAAAACAAATCTGCAATTAATCAATTTAAAAAGGCGGTTGAGCGAACGCTTAAAAACAAAGTTAAAACCAGCGATGGCGGATCAAGAGAACTGAAAGGAAGTAATAGCACTTTAGCAATCAAGAAATATTTTTATAAGCACGCAGAAGAATCAAAGGATTGGCATGTTTACGGCATTGTTCTTGATAAACATAAATTAAAGAATAAAACCCAATCATTGCCTCATGAAAATAAAATCTATAATTACCTGACCAGAGAAATATTAGCACGAGTCAGCCTTGAAGCGATAAAATCACGATTCGTTTTAGTTGTTGACAAGGGAAAAGGGAGGCATGGTATGAGCGAGTTCAATAAGTATATTGCAACTCACCTTGAAGCAAGAATGCCTTTGAATGTTTTGCGAAACATTTCTCATGAGGAGTCGCATAAAAACCCCATGCTTCAGGCGGTTGATATGTTTTGCTGGGGCATAAGAAAATTTTACGAGCACAAAGACAATTCATGGATTTCAGTTTACGAAAACAGGCTAACGCTGATCGAAGAGAATAATTTCACAGACATAAAATAAAGACGGCCCCTAAAATGTCTGATTCTTGCTTTCTATGCCAACCAACGGAAGGGATCCAGCAAGCACACAGTAGGTCTTACCCGTCTAACAATAATTATACTTCAGAAAAAAAAAAGATCAAGAAAAAGATAGTATTTTTTCACGAGCAAGCGAAAAATCTCACCAAATACCCACCAAACTTCCTGATATTCAACACGCCGGTATCTAGCATTAAATACTGACCCTTAATGCCTAATAATTTTCCCGTAATATGAGATGTTTTATCAAATGATAAAGATTTTATGATTGTAGGATATTCCAAAACGGGATAATTTATTTTAGTTATGTTCTGATTATCTAATAAAATTATTTGATTGTGATATTTATTTAAAATATTTTCCAGTGATTTCTTTGAATCCATTAGTAATTTATTTTTTAAAGCAATTAAATCAATATCCGCTATATTATTTTTAAGCATATCACGCCAATTCGTTCTGTCTGATACAAATTGCTTTAATGCTACTTCGATCAAACCACATTGATAGCGATTTTGTGTTTCAAAAATCGGGAGTGCTTGCGCCGCGCCTTGATCAATCCATCGTGTTGGCATTTGCGTTAAGCGCGTAATCCCTACTTTTAAACCCGTTGAATTGGCCAAATACACAATCTGTTTTTGATGACACTGCGCGTGCGCCCAATCATTTTCAGGGCACTTTCCTGTTTCCACTAAGCATTTTTCAGGGAATAACTGGCAATTATTGCATTCGTTAATGCGCTGCATACAAGGAAAACAAAAGCCTTGCTGAAAGCTTTTTGGCGTTTTTCGGCCGCATTGAATACAGTTGATTTCATTTAAAAATTCTACTGTAATATCTTTATTTAAAAATTGATTTAAATTAAAGCTTTCTTGATCCAATATAAATTCATATTGAACAGGATCTGCTAATTGCGTTCGCATTTTTCGCAAAAAGCCCAGTTTTTCTGTCATGTTGATTGCCCAGAGCGCGCAATGATATACTCTTCAACGGGTTTTCCCAATATAAAATGCTCTTGAATAATTCTTTCTAAAACAGCTGGCGTGCAATTGCGATACCAAATACCATCCGGATAAACAACGGCGATCGGACCGTCAGAGCAAACTCTCAAACAATTTGCTTTCGTGCGATAAATACCACCCTCGCCCGTTAGTTTTAATTCGTTTAATCTATGCTTTAAATATTCCCACGATTCCAAACCCGCTTCACGTAAGCAACAATTGGGCTTCGTTTGGTCGCAGCATAAAAAAATATGATGCCGAATTTTATTAATACACAACGCATCGATCATTGTTATTCGTTCTCATTCGTTCTCAATAGAAGGTATGTGCACTTGAATATCAACGTCTTCTTTATAATTTACGCCATCAATTTCAAATCCAAATAATTTATAAAAATCTTTTTTATAACCTGCCAGATCCGATAGATCATGGATATTATCAGTTGAAATTGTTGACCAAATTGTTGAGATTAATTGCTGAACGTCAGGCTGCATTTCAAGATCATCAATGCGTATGCGCTGTTCTTTGTCAATTGGAATGGCTTGATCATCATAAACTAATTCATTCATGAGGCGATAAATTTGTTCGATGCAGCCTTCGTGCGTACCCTTTTCTTTCATGATTTTAAATAAAATAGACATGTAAAGCGGCACAACCGGAATCGCTGAGCTCGCTTGTGTTACCAGTGCTTTATTCACTGAAACGAATGCGTGACCCTGTATATGTTTTAATTTTTCATTGAGTTGTTTTGCTGTCTTGAGTAAATCATCTTTTGCCTTTCCAATGGTGCCATTTTTATAAATTGCGTGTGTTAATTCTGGCCCGATATAACTATAAGCAAAAGTGATTGCTTTGTCAGATAGCAGATTTTCTTTTTGTAATAAATCAAGCCACATTACCCAATCTTCACCGCCCATGACCGCAATAGTGTCGTCAATTTCTTTTTGATCAGCCGGCTCAATTGAAATTTCTGTCACGGTGCCGGTAAGTGGATCAACGGTTTTGTTTTTATAAGTAGTTCCGATGGGTTTTAAAGTGGAATTAAAGACTTCGCCAGTTTTAGGATGCGTTCTACGTGGCGAAGCTAAGCTGTAGATAATCAAATCTACGGAGCGTAAATCAGCGCGAATGAGTTCGATTGTTTTCTTTTTGATTTCATCTGAAAAGGCATCGCCATTGATGCTTTTGGCATAATAGCCATCTTGAAGCGCCATTCTTTCAAAGGCAGCTGTGTTGTACCAGCCTGCTGTTGCGGTGCGTTTATCAGAAGCGGGTTTTTCGAAGGAGACGCCGATCGTTTTTGCGCCTGAGGCATAGGTTGCAACAATGCGTGAAGCCAAGCCATAGCCCGTGGATGCACCAATAATCAAGACATTTTTGGGGCCATTTTGAATCCAGGATCGAGATTTCACATAATCAATTTGGGATTTAACGGATTGATAACAACCAATAGGATGCGCTGTTGTGCAGATAAATCCGCGGACTTTGGGTTCAACAATCATTAATCTCTCCTTAAGTTTCAAATGAAAATAAGTGTATCAATAATTCAGTGATATAATAAGTTTTTTCTAATAATCTTCTAGCCAATCAACCTTGATTCCGCTAGAATTCACGTCTTAAATATTGTTTTTAAAGGGGTAGCCATTTGGGTCACCTCACAGCGATGAATTGTGAACCCCGCCAGGCCCGGAAGGGAGCAACGGCAGCAACCGAATTGAGTGTGAGTTATGGCTTTTGTGGCTACCCTTTTAAAAATACGGGATTAAAATGCAATATCAAGCGTTAGCTCGACAATGGCGTCCGATCCGATTTGATCAAATTGTCGGACAAGATCATATTGTAAAAATTCTCAGCAATGCGTTAAATCACAATAAATTACACCACGCTTTTTTATTTACCGGCACCCATGGCGTTGGCAAAACCAGTTTTGCGCGCATTTTTGCAAAATGCTTAAATTGTGAAACGGGAATCACTGCAACTCCTTGTGAAAAATGCTCTGCTTGTATCGAAATAAATGCCGGGCGATTCCCCGATTTATATGAAATCGACGCCGCTTCTCGCACTAAAGTCGAAGACACGCGGGAATTACTCAGTAATATTCCCTACTCGCCAACCCAAGGCAGATTTAAAGTTTATTTAATCGACGAAGTTCACATGTTATCAGGTCACAGCTTTAATGCGCTGCTTAAAACATTAGAAGAGCCGCCAGAGCACGTGAAATTTTTATTGGCAACAACAGATCCGCAAAAATTACCCGCAACGGTTTTATCGCGTTGCTTGCAATTTCATTTATTAAAATTAACGGTTGAGCAAATTGAATCCCAGCTAACAACTATTTTAATCGCTGAAAAAATTAAATTTGAGCAATCCGCTTTAATATTATTGAGCATAGCTGCAGAAGGCAGTATGCGTGATGCATTAAGTTTATTGGATCAATGCATTGCTTATTGCAACAGTAATATTACCGAAAAAGACACGATTATTATGCTGGGGCTCTCCAATAAAACCGAAATGCTTGAATTATTATCAGCGATTATTAACACTAATGCAGAAGCAGCTTTATTAATCATAAAAAATTGGTCGAAAAACGGCGTTAACTTTGTGAGCGCCTTATTGCAATTAATTACTTTGCTGCATAAAATTACCGTTCAACAATTTGTACCCAGCGCTTATATCGAGCACAAAAATGTAGCTGAAGCATTATCTCAAGAAGATGTTCAGTTGTATTATCAAATTGCTTTAATGGGACAGAAAGATTTACTATTAGCGCCCACTGCACAAATGGGATTTGAAATGATTGTGTTGCGTATGATGGCTTTTATGCCAAAGGCACCCCAAATCGTTCAGAACCCGAGCGCACCACACACCTTTCAGAACCCGAGCGCAAGCGAAGGGGAAAATAATTGGAACACCCTACTCCATCATCTTTCACTCACAGGACCTGCTTTATCTTTAGCGCAACAGTGCAGCTTAAAATCAACATCAGAAAATACATATGAATTATCTTTGCATCCTCGATACAAAGCATTATTAAACCCGACTCAAAAACAAAAAATCGAAGCTGCATTAAATCAATACTTAAATAAAGCAATGAAATTAATGATTACAATTGAAGAAACGTCTGCTGAAACTCCCGCTACTTCAGCAAAACGTTTGCAAGAAGCAAAAACAGCGTCAGCGAAAATGGCTATTTCAACTGATCCTAGCGTACAGACGATTGTGAAAAATTTTGATGCGACTATTGTTGATAATAGCGTTGAACCTTTAACTCATTAACCATTAACTCTCGGAGAAAATTTATGTCAAACAATCCAGATGATTTACTATCTAATATTAAAAACAGCATTATGGATATGCAAAGTCAGATGAAAGATACTTATGAAAGTTTATCTGATATCAAAGTGTCTGGACAGTCTGCAGATGCTTCAGTCGTGATTACATTAACGGCGACTTACGGTTTTTCCGATATTGAATTCGGCGAAAAAGCATTGGTCGGCGGCGTAAAAGAATTTAAATTGCGCATCGCAGAAGCGTTTAAAAATGCCGTTGAAAAAGTGCAGCAAGCAACACAAGCGAAAACAATGGAATTATTGCAAGGCATGCAAATTCCAGAAGAAATTCGCAATATTTCTGCGTCGCAAGATCAGGGATTAATTGGCAAAGACGAAAAAGACAAAGAATAAGCAATGTTCAGTCCTTTAACCAAGCAATTAATCGAAGCGTTGCGCAAATTACCGGGCGTTGGCCCCAAATCTGCGCAGCGCCTAGCGTGTCAATTGTTAACGGATAAGGGTAAAGAAAAGGCATTCGTATTAGCCGCAGCATTAGATCAAGCGGCGAAATCAGTGGGTTTATGCAAGCAATGCCGCCATTTTACAGAGCATATGCTTTGCTCGCTTTGTGACAATCCTAAGCGTGATCAAAGCTTATTGTGCATCGTTGAGAATCCAGCTGATGTGATAGCGCTTGAAGACGCACATGCTTTTAATGGGCTTTATTTTGTTTTACATGGACATTTATCGCCAATTGATGGTATAACGCCTACTGACTTAGGTATTACTTTTTTATTATCTCGGATCAATCAAGGGATAATTAAAGAAGTTATTTTAGCGACCAATCCAACGGTTGAAGGTCGTGCAACCGCGCAGTATTTAGCGGCACAAATTGATGTTACTAAAATCATTTGTACGCGTATCGCGCATGGTGTGCCAATGGGTGGTGAGCTTGAATATTTAGATGGCAGCACATTGTCACATGCTTTTTATTCTAGACTGCCGGTGTAATATTAATTAAAGAGGTCAATATGAATTTTGGAAACTTGGGTAACTTGGGCGCATTAATGAAAAATGCCGGTAAAATAGAATCAATGATGAAAGAAGCGCAGCAAAAACTCGCGATGATCACCGTGATTGGCGAATCAGGCGCAGGCGCTGTTAAAATCACCATGAACGCGCAGCATTTTGTAAAACAAATTCACATCGATGATGATATTTTAAAAGAAGGAAAATTAATTCTAGAAGAATTAATTACTGCGGCTATTAACGACGCGACACAAAAAATCGAAAAAGAAAAAGAAAAGCTCATGAGCTCGCAAAGCATGATTAACGATATTATCAACGGCGTGAAGGAAGAAGAAAAATAAGTAATTATTCAGCCCCTCACAGCAATTAACTAGAAAGTCCCCTCTCCTGCAAGCGCTTTTTGCGCAGCGGGAGAGGGACAGGGTGAGGGTTTTTTTAAATATTAAGCATTTTCGCCCGACGATCTATTTCTCGACGGCCTTGTGCGACTTTGAAACCCAGAACGTTCGCGATCACCGCTGCGTTCAGGTCTTGGGCCACGCTCAGCTCTTTCGCCGCGATCATTTGATTTACGCGGACCTTTTGGATCCCATTTTTTCTTATTGCGATCACCAAATTCGCGTCGTTTAAAATCGCGACGAGGTGGACGGGAATCTCTATCGCTGCCTCTGTCGCCAGATCTGATTTCTTCCGTTGGCAATGGCGCATTTTGTTGTGATAAATGCAATAACGCTGCTGCGATATCTTTAATATCGGCATTTGTTTCCGCAATAATTTTATCAATTGTTTGTTTGTGCATAGCCAAGTGTTTGCTTTTTTCAATTATTCCAGTAATTTTTTCAGATAATTGCTTACTACGTTTTTCTTGCATCACTTCAATTGAAGGTGGTTCAATTTTTTGAATGGTTTTATTGGTCGCGCGCTCAATATCACGCAACAAGCCAAATTCACGCGGTGTAATAAATAACAATGCCGTGCCTTTGCGCCCCGCTCTGCCGGTTCTGCCGATGCGATGCACATAGGATTCTGTATCATAAGGCGCATCAAAATTAATGACATGCGTAATGCGATCAACGTCTAATCCGCGCGCCGCAACATCCGTTGCAACAACGATATCTAACGCGCCGCTTTTAATTTTTCCAACGACTTTTTCACGCGCATTTTGATTCATATCACCATTTAAAGCAGCGGCAGTGTAGCCACGCGCTTGTAATTTTTCAGCCAATTCTGCTGAAAATGTTTTGGTGCGTGAAAAAATAATCACGCCTTCCGTATCTTCTACTTCTAAATAGCGCGTTAAGGCTTCTAATTTTTGTTCGCGTGAAACACAAATAAAATATTGTGTAATCGCATCAACATGCCCTTCTTTATTTCTAATTTGAATTTTTTTAGGGGACTTCATGTATTTATTAGCGACATTTTGAATAGACTGCGGCAGCGTTGCTGAAAATAAAGCAACTTGATGCTTACCTGGAATTTGATCCAAAATCCATTCGATATCCGCAACAAATCCCATGTTGAGCATTTCATCGCCTTCATCTAATACAATGGTTTTTAATGCATCGAGTTTTAAGGTACCGCGACGCAAGTGATCCATCACGCGACCCGGTGTTCCCACAACAACGTGTGAACCACGGCTTAATGCGCGTAATTGCGTGCGAAAATCTTGTCCGCCATAGATAGGTGCAACGTGAAAGCCCTTTAAATGCTTTGCGTAGCTTTGAAAAGCCTCGGCCACTTGAATTGCTAATTCACGCGTAGGCGCCAAAATAAGCGCTTGTGTTTTATTAGACTTAACATCGATATGCGACAAAATGGGTAGCGCAAATGCAGCAGTCTTACCAGTGCCTGTTTGAGCTTGTGCTAATAGGTCATCACCTGCTAATAAAACAGGGATCGCCTGTTCTTGAACCGGCGTTGGTTGTTCATAGCCCAAATCAGTCAATGCAGTTAATAGCTCACCAGTTAAACCTAAGTCTTTGAATAGAATAGTCATTTTTATTTTTCCTCGCACTGAAAGAACGAGGTCTTCTGGCGCGTCATGGGTAAAAGTTTAGAACGGGCGTCAGTGTAACACCTAATCGTGAGTTGGCCAAGCTCTGAGCACCACATCTCCAACAGTTGCAAGCGGAATAGCGAAGAAAACACCCCAGAAGCCCCAGATTCCGCCAAAAACTAAGACGGCGAGAATAATAACAATAGGATGCAGATCCATGGTTTCAGAAAAGAGCAACGGAACAAGAATATTGGCATCAATCGCAATAATCGCGCCATAAGCAATTAATAAATAAAGCAGATGCGCTGAAATGCCCCACTGCATTAACGCAACAGCGCAAACAGGAACAGTAATAATCACCGCGCCAATATACGGAATAATCACGGATAAACCGACGAGCACGCCTAATAATATGGCATAAGGCATTCCTAAAATGGCAAATACGAGCGATGTCACAACGCTAATTAAAATAATTTCAATCACGCGGCCACGCACATAGCAGCCGATTTTTTTATTAATTTCAAGACCGACTGTTGTGACTAAGCTGCGATGCTTGGGTAAAAATTGTTGAAACCAGCGAAAAATAACATCACTGTCTTTTAAAAAAAAGAATAATAATAACGGCACCAAAATAAAATATAAAACAAGGGTAATAATCCCAGGGATTAAAGACCAGGAATATTTTAAAGCAGCCTGCCCCACATGCGATGCTTGCTGCTGCAAAAAAGCAATGCTTTGCTGCAAATTAGTATCAGAAAAAATCGTTGGGTATTTTAGAAAAAAACCGTGCAGCCAAGTTTGCGTATGCGAAAATGCCGTCGGAAATTCGATCATTAAATTTTGCAACTGACGCAGCATAATAGGTAAAAGAAAAAACAATCCAAATCCAACCAATCCAATAAAAACAATAAATACAATTGAAACCGCTAACATATGCGCAAATCGCAAGCGCTCTAACATGCGAACTGCCGCCAATAATAAATAGGTTAATACAATGCTGATAATCACTGGTAGAAAAAAGTGCCCAAAAAATTCTAGAAATATAAATAAAAAAACAACGGTGAAAAACAAGCCGACAGCCGCAGGATCAGAAAAATTGCGACGAAACCAACTGGATATGGAAACCAATAAGGGGTTGTAATGTTTCATGTTAAGACGTCCGTTTCGGGTGTTAAACCTTAGTATACCGTACTTTTTTTATCCACCGATAATAAATAATCACAGCGCCGATGAGAAGACCGATATTACCCCCGATTCGAAAGCCGATCACACCCCAGTCAAGCGTAAATCCCATTAAATATCCGAGTGGCAAGACCATTATCCACATTACTGCCAATCCTAGTCGCATGGCAAATTGGGTATCAAATAATCCGCGCAATAAGCCTGTTACAATATCGCGCACAGCAGAAAATACCAAAGTAATTGACAATAAAACAAATAGCCAGTGCGCTAATTGTAAAATGTGAAGATTGCGCAGGTCATGAATATTTATATAAAACGAAGCAAAAAAATTCGGGAATACACTTAGAGCAATACCCAATATAATAATAATACTGAGCGAAAATAATAGACTCGAATTGCCAATTGAAATAAGCTGATTGTGTTCATTGGCGCCAATTGCATGCCCCACTAAAATTCCCGCGGCTTCTGACATTGCAAAAATCGGCACGATAATTAGAAATAACCATTGCTGTGTAATTTGCGTAGCTGCCAACTCATTTACGCCAAGCCAACCGATCATCATGGCAATCACAAAAAAAGCCAATAATTCACCGCCAAATTGCACGCTCATAGGCCAGCCTATGTTGAAAATTTGTTTTAAATAAATTAAATTTTTATGCGAATGTTTTTTGAATAATTGATATTGATCAAAATCTGTTGAAAAAAAGCAAATAGCCAGCATCACAAGAAAGCCTAGCGTTGATTGGATTGCGAATGCATAAGCTAATCCTGCTATGCCGCATTCAGGAAATCCGCATTTTCCAAAAATTAACACATAAGATAGCGGCACAATCAATAACAGCATTAAAAAATTAATCATAATCACTAAACGCTGCTTTAATATGCCGTAACAAAATTGCTGAAGACAGGCTTGCAGCATAATAGAAGTCGCGCCCCACATCGCAGCGTGCGCATAAATTTTAACGTAATGCACCATGATGGGTTTTTGATGGAATAAATAAACAATATCGGGTGCAAACCAAAATAATAGTAATAACGGAATGCTCAGCAATAAAGAAAGCAAGGCGCCCTGCTGCACAATCATGCCGATTTCAGCATATTTTTTAGCGCCAAAAGATTGGCTGACCACCATGCTCATTGAAAACACAATAGAAATAAAAATAAGCCAGATCGTTGACATAGTCGCGTTAATTAATGCGCTGGCGGCTAAAACTGTTTTGCCCAAATGCGCGACCATCATCATGCCAAAAAAGCCGCTTAACATTTGCAAAAATCGAGAACCCGCCATCGGTAATGATAAATTAATTACTTTTTTGATTTGATGCAGTGAAATTTTTTGCATGTTATGATTTTAAGCGATTAAGCATATTTTCAAGCTCAGTCAAGTTTTTTAAAATATCAGAAAAAAGTATAGGTTCGCCAAAAAACATTTCCGACATAGCGTTATAGTCATTTTCTATTTTTCCCAGTAAAAATTCACTCGGAATTATTTTTAAACTACCGGGTTTTGCTGTTTCATAGGATGCTTGCGCACTTTTAAAGTAAATTGACTTATGCTGCGCAACGGATGTTAACAAGTCAATATTATTCGATGCGGTTTTTGCAACATCTGAATTTGCAAGTTTATAGACATCGTAATAATGGCGGGCCATGCGGTCCTGCAGTGCTTTTTCATTATCTTGATTTGCCAGCATATGCAATAAAGTAATTTTTTCCCAAAATGTTCTCTCAGGTGCTAGCGCATTGACCCAAACATTATTTTTTGAAAACACATTTTCAAAAGCGCTTTCAGCATAGGTTGAAATATTTACTTTTACGGATGGATTAAGCTCACCTCGACATCCAAACTCAAGTAATATCTTTGGCTTAACATATGAGTCATCTGGATATATGGACAATTGCAGTGACCGCGGATATTCAAAAATAATTTTTTGTTGATCTTCGTTGTCAACAATAATTTTCCAATCGGGATAATTTAATTGGACAGCAATTTTTTGAGACAGTTCTTTTGAAATTTTTCTTACGTGCAAATTCGCCGCGTCTGTTAATTCTTCAAAATACCGCTTTCTTTTTTTGCTGCCAAGCTCAGACACGGTTTCTAAACTTTCATTAAAGCCGAGAAGATGCCTAGAAATAGTAATGTCACAATCCTCTGAAAATCTTTCAATGAGCCCAAAGCATTTTGATAAAGAAGTGCCGCCTTTAAAAACATGGTTTTCAAAAAAGCTTTCCTCGGAAAATAATAAATTGAGCAAATACACAACCCAGAAATCCTTTTCGATAATGCTGGGTTGTGAAATTCCCATTTTAAAAGCAGTTTGTAAAAAGACTTCCCTGAGATCGTCTTTTGGAAGCCCCAATATTTTTTGCATTAAAATCTCTTTGTTTTAATTTTCCAGTAGCTTGTCGATAACAGGTTTCGTCCAGCCGGGTGCAAATCGTGCGATGTTTTTCAATGCCTGCTTGTCATGCTTATTTAGTTGTCGTGATAATTTTTCAATCAAATAATCATTTAGCTTGTCTTTTCCCAAGCACCGAATCGCTTGCAAAACACTTCCTGCTTTGGAGCCTGCGCCAGCCATTACTTTCGAGCTTGCGTGCTTTAAAGTCAATACCGTATTTCCAATATAAATATCTTTTGATTGGCCGTCGGTTAAATAAATGGTTTTCGCTGGCACCTGTGTTGATAGCCCGAGAAGATACAATGCTTTTGAACCTGTTATTTGCATATGACTACACGTATCTTTTGCAATTGTTTTCGCAATATCGTCCATTGAGGGATATAAATCACCTAAAAGGTGATGTTTTTTTGGATAGTCATACAAGCCTCGCGACAATCTGCGAATGCCTTTTTTTGCGGCGAGGCGCGATAATGCTGAATCAACTGTGCTGCGCGACCCAAGATCAACGAAATCCTTTGGCGTGAAAATAAATCCGCGACCGCTGTGACGCACGATAGACATTATTTTTTGAGTTATTTTTTTCATATATTTGCAATAAAAACACTGTATATTTCTTGCAATTATAAGTCAAAAAATGATCAAAGTCAAATGATATCAGCCTAGAAAAATTAATAAAAACATGGAGTTATAGATCTAATGCATATAAAAACTATTTTGAATAATAAGTTCTGCAATTTGAATGGCATTTAAAGCTGCACCCTTTCGAACATTGTCTGATACAACCCACATATTTAAGCCATTTTTATGGGAAATATCTTTTCGAATGCGTCCGATAAAAACACCGTCATGATTGGCAGCGTGAGTGACTGCGGTTGGATAATCTTCGTCATCTTCAATAACAATTACGCCAGGCGCTTTGGATAATATTTTTTTTATTTCAGCAAGACTGGGGGATTCTTCCATTTCCAAATGCACTGCTTCAGAATGACCGTAAAAAACAGGGACGCGCACAGCAGTTGGATTCACTAAGATATTTTGATCATCTAATATTTTTTGTGTTTCCCAAACCAATTTCATTTCTTCGCGCGTGTAGCCATTATCTTCAAATTGATCAATGTGCGGCAAGACATTAAATGCAATGGGCTTTGGAAAAACACTCAGCTCAATATCTTGACCGCTCAGCAATGCGATAGTTTCTTTTGCCAATGCGCCGATGGCTTCTTTTCCAGCGCCAGAAACAGATTGATAAGTTGCAATATTAATTCGCTTGATACCAAACTGATCATAAATAGGTTTAATAGCGGTGACTAATTGAATAGTTGAGCAATTAGGATTAGCAATAATATTTTTTTCACGAAAGTTTTTTAAAGCCTGCGGATTGACTTCAGGTACTACCAAAGGAATTGTTGGGTCATATCGAAAAGCGGAGCTGTTATCAATCACTGTGCACCCTGCTTCTGCTGCAATAGGCGCGTACTGCAAAGAAATAGTATTGCCAGCAGAAAAAAAAGCAAATTGCGCTTTTGAGAAATCAAAGTCAGCGACATCTTCTACAGTAATCTCTTTATCTTTAAATAACACGGCTTCGCCCGCTGAGCGTTCACTTGCCAACGCATATATTTCACCAATCGGAAAATCACGCTCTGCCAATAAATTTAAAAATGCCTCGCCCACCAAACCAGTTGCGCCGACAATAGCGATATCGTAAGTTGTTCTCATCATGAATAATGCCTCTGATATGATTCAAGTCAAGATGCGTGAGTTATTGCATCATAAAAATTAATTACGGGCAAACTGGAATGCCAAAAGACACATTATTGCCATCGTTGGAATTCCATGTGATAGCACTGCAATTTGCTGGATTATTGACAGAGGGTGTAAATGTTGATCCTGAATAAGTGGCGGCACAAGTAATGGTACCTGAACCGCCGCCAGAGCAATTGGTTTGAATTGTCAGTGTATCGCCATTATTAACTTGAATTGTGCTTTGTGCTGGGCCTGAGAAATTAACGCTAATTTCTGCAGTAGAGGCCGTGCCGACCGCATTTACTCCAGGCCAAAGCGTAGTGCTCGAGGAGCCGAATGTAACAGGTAAAGAAATATTTTGTGGCGCTGTTATTGAGCTCCAATTAATTCCCGTGCAGCCAGGCGGAGATGAGATCGATGTCCATGTTCCGCCTCGATGTGCATTTACTCCTGTTGTGTTTACTGTAGCAACACTGCTAATGCAATTGATTGCGCTGGGATCTTGTTGCGCAGGGTTTTTATTTGTAATGGTTACCTGATCTCCAACTTGCAATGTCAATGTTGGCCAGGGTGTTATGGCTTCCACCGCAGCAGACCCGCGATTATTAATGGTTGGAACGGACACGGTAAACTTTTGATCTCCCCGCTGCACTTGAATCCAAAACGGAGGCTGAACAGCTGCGCCGCTAAATGTAAATAAACTCTGCGCTGTGCTGCAGGCAGGTGTGCCACTATAATTTGTATTTGGCAATAATTTCGTTGATTTCGGATCTTTTGCACCAGATACATTGCACTCATCAGTAAAGACACCGTAATGATTTTCAGAAGTCATTTGCTGATTAGATAAATCCTTTGTTGGTGTATTAAATGCCATAAATGCTAGCAGCGGAATATTATACTGTTTTGCAAAAGCATACAGCGCAGGATAATAAATTTCGGCATTCGCTAAACTACCGGTAGCATTATTTAATCCGTCATGAAACAGACCCTGCGTTGCCCATCCAGATTCTGAAATCATGATATTATGACCTGGGTAAGCATTCTGAATTTGCGTTATATAATATGGCACAGAGTGCACACTAGGCCCGCCTTTTGCTTTTGTCATGCTCATTGCATCGCCTATTTTGACCATCCACTGAAATGGATAGACATTAATAGCTAACGCACTGGCTGAGGGTAACGCACTGACAATAGATTGCAATGCGGTGCAAGTTTGTGTGTTTTGAGGTGCTGCACAAGCCATCCAGACATCCGCTTGTAATGAAATCGTGGTTGGAATAGTTAAATTATTTGTTTTTAAAATATTCTGAACTTTGGTAATGCTGCCTACGATATCGCTTGCATTACTTACAAATGGATCGGTGGACGTATAGAGGACTTCGTTACCTATAATAATCAGCGGCACGATCGCTTGAAAATTCTTGACGCCCACAATATTGATGACGTTTTGTAATTGGGTTAACGCTTGTGTTTCTACATCTTGATATGTTGTGTTGGTCAAACTAACGCAGTTGTCACCGTTGCTTGGATTGCTTTCGCACAAAGCAACTTGATACACGATATTCATATTTAATTTTTTAGCAGCTTTAATGGCTGCAATCCATGTTTTTGCAGGTTCGCCATACATTCTGATGGTACTGAATCCAGCAGATTGAAGTTGCTGCATTTCAAAATAAACATTTGACTCATCTTCGTCGTTACGAGGATCGTCATTTGGAAAATGAGCAGGCGCATAATCTACACCAAGCCCTTTGAAAATGGACGTACCTTGTTGCGGACCCGCTGGAATAGGCGGCACAAAACCAGCTGGACAAGTCACAGCCGCAAACGAGGATTCGTAGCTTAGTGAAAATGCGGTGCCACTCGCGCTACCGCAACCCGATGGTGACACAGTTCCGCTTAATGTGTTGTTCTGGATTGGTGCGGCACATGAATAGCATTGCGAATTGGATTGATAATACGCGATAACAGATTCTGAATTACTGCAAGGAACTGATACAGCGGGACTGGTTGCAGAAGCAATAGATTGGTTTGCATTAGTGGAACCGCAGTACATTTGAATCGGAAAATTAAGACCGGTAATTGAACCTGGCGCGACAGTTATATTAACTGATCCCCCGCCACCAGTAATAGCGGGGCCCGTAAAAGTAGAAGTGGGACTTAAATTCACTGTTGTCGCGTTGACTGCGACAGCACAGCCTGCGGGGATTGTTGCTTTAGTGCTGAGATTTACAATACAAGAACCGCTTGAAACATTAAATCCCAAAAAATCTTGGCTGCATGGAACGGAAGTTGCTTGATCAGCAACAATGCTGGTCCCTTGTAATTGTGTCAGCGTTGTTTGCGATGCGCCGCAAAAAACCTGCGAAACAGGAAGAGATTGCCCAGAAGCACCGGATGGCGTGACTGACACATTCGCATAAATTCCGCCAGAGAATAACAAAAAAATTGTTGAAATGCAGATCAAATTAAATTTTTTCATCATTCCAACTCCTCGAATTATATTAACTAATCTGCCATCCACTTATTCAAAACTTCAATAATTTTTTCAGCTTGGTCTTTGCTGGAAATAACGAATTTGGATCTCAAAACATATTCGCCGTTGCGTTTTTGATAGCGTCGAATGGAATATTTATCAGGGCCGTAGACTTCTTTTCTGCGATCCCAATCTTGCTGGCGAAACATGATGGTTGACCATGCGCCTTTGGTTAAGATTACTTTATCTAATTCTTTGACTGTTTCAACACCTTCGTCTGTGTAAGAAACCGTTAATTCATCGACTGTTGAAACCATAACTGCCTTCCCTTTGAAAAAAAATAAAAATAATATCCAGCACACTATAAAAGATTTGGTGAAAAAAGCAATGCAAAATCACTCTGGATCCCGCGAGTCTTCTTTTTCGTGCTGAATGCGTTCGTAAATTTCTTCGCGGTGCACCGAGACATCCTTTGGAGCTTCAATGCCAATACGTACTTGATAGCCTTTTACACCAAGCACGGTAATTTTGACATCATCACCAATGATGATCGACTCAGAGACGCGTCGTGTCAGTATTAACATTGCCCTCTCCTTTTTTCCCTTGTAGACACAATAGACACAAGGTAAGTGTAGTATAAATCCAAGGGATTACAGAAATGTTTTAACTGATTGAAATATAATGATTTATTGTTTATCCCAAATCAAATGCTTGATGCAATAGCCTTGCACCCGCTTCCATGTGCTTTTCGTCAATCACCGTTGAAATTTTGGCTTCAGATGAAGTGATCAGATAAATTTGAATGCCTTCTGAATTGAGCGTTTGAAATATTTTAGATGAAAACCCCGCGTGCGATTCCATTCCTAATCCAACCAATGACAATTTCGCTACGTTTTGATCGCAAACGACTTCGCGCGCAGAAATTACTTTTGAAATTTCATTGGTAAAGTTAAGCGCGGCAGGATAATCATCTAAATGCACAGTGAAACTAAAATCAATTGTTTCATCTTGTGCTGAAAAATTCTGCATCGTCATATCCACATCAAAATTAACAGATTGCATCGCGGTTAAAATATGATTTACTGTTTGTGTTTTTTTAGGAATACCCAAAATAGATAATTTCGCTTGACGTTTGTCAAAAGCAACGCCAGAAACCCATGGCTTTTTCATGCCTTCTTGACCTGAAATTAAAGTACCTCTGCCTAATTTAAAGCTGGATAATACACGAATAGGCACCCTTTTTGATCTTGCGAATTCGACCGCTTGCCGTTGTAGTACTTTTGCACCCAAGCTGGCTAACGCTAGCATTTCTACATAAGTAATTTTTTCGAGCAGTCTTGCGTCTGAAACAATCCGAGGATCAGACGTGTAAACACCTTCAACATCGGTATAGATTTCGCATTCATCCGCTTTTAAAGCCGCTGCAATGGCCACTGCGGTTAAATCAGAACCGCCACGCGCCAACGTTGTCACTTCACCAATCTCGTTGACCCCTTGAAAGCCTGTCACAACCGGAATGACCCCCTTTTTTAACAAAGCTTTTAATTTATCGCCCGTAATTTCATGAATTTCTGCGCGTTGATGTGCGCCAATAGTTTTGATTTCCGCTTGCTGTCCCGTTAAAGAACAAGCTAAAAACCCTTGTTTTTGCAGCATTAATGCAAGCAATGCCGCAGAAACACACTCACCCGTTGAAACCAGCGCATCGTATTCGCGCGAATCAGGAATAGGGGTAATCTGCTGAGATAAGGCGATTAATCGATCTGTTTCGCCATTCATAGCAGAAACAACGACTACGATATCTTTTCCTGCGCTTTTTGCTTTGCCGATAATATCGGCAACGGCTTGTATACGCTCTATTGTGCCAACCGAAGTTCCACCGAATTTTTGAACAATCAAAGACATGGCTCAATCCTTATGGGCTAATACAAATGAAAACAACGTGATTATGCATGATAACAAACTTTGATGCAGCATAGATCGCAAACCGATTGAAAAATAAACCAATTTTTAATTTGCATTTAATTTGCATATTTTTTGGACAGATTTAGATCTGTCTCCTATACTTTTCGACTAAATCATCGCTTTTTTTTGAAAAAATGACGGAAGTGGAGATAGCACAATGAGAATAGATTATCGCAATAGTATGGATGAGATTATCAAAAGTGTTGAAGATGCTATGTACGATTATTTTGAGAATTTTGTGGAGCATTGCGCTTGCCAACTTGAGACACTATTGAAAATAGCAAGTGAGCTTGATCAATTTCAAAAAGAGAGTCAGTTTTTTAATCTAAAAATGTATCAACGCGAAATCAAATCAGGTATTGCGTCTTATCAGAAACTAAAAAGCGCATTTCAAAGAAGGGATCCCTTAATGCGTAATACTGACATCATTGATCAGTTAATTTCTCGCGATAAAATCATGTTGGCCACTGCTTTTTTTAGAGCTGATTTTGATGTTGATAAGTTAAAAATCAATGTTCGCAATTTTAAAAATCGCGCTAAATTATTTTTATTGGGTGTTGCTGAAATATTGGCTGGAGCAACTGGCATGGTTGCCAGCGCACTTTTTTTAATGATCAGCGCGCCAACCATCGCAGGTGTTTTTGTTGGCGGGCTTGGAATGGTAGCTTCTGTTTCTGTAGCAGCAAAAGGTGCTTTCAATATAAAAAATGCCTTGTCTAAAACCAGTGATGCAGAAAAAAAGAAGGAAGCTGAAGTCATTGAAAATGAGCGCAGCCGCATCGAATCACTTAGAAAGCAACCCTTTAGCTTCACGGACAGCAAGTTATCGCGCTAAGTTATTATTATTGTCATTGTTGTTATTGTTGTTATTGACAAAATAATCAATGCCCATTATCTTCATCTGCCGTTTGTCTTGTAGAGAATTTGATGAGCAATATAAAAAGCAGTGCAATCTATCTCACGGTCGCGCTATTTCTGATTTTCGAAATGGCAGTACAAGTGTCGCCGAGCGTGATGACATCGCATCTGATGAAAGATTTGGACATCAGCGCATTTAGCTTGGGTTTGATGTCTAGTGTTTATTTTTATACTTATACCGCAATGCAAATCCCTTCTGGATTATTGTTTGATCGCTTTAAACCCAAAAATATCATTGCAAGCGCTATTGTCATTTGCTCGCTGGGTGCCATGCTGTTTGGCACGGCGCATAGCTTTTACTTTGCGTGCTTATTTAGATTATTAATGGGACTGGGTTCTGCATTTGCCTTTGTTTCAGTATTAGTAGTTGCGTCTGATTTATTTCATCAAAAATATTTTGCGCTGATCGCGGGGATCACCCAAATGTTAGCAGCGCTTGGCGCCATGTCAGGACAACTACCCGTCAGCATGTTAGTGGATCATTTGGGTTGGCGTCTAACCATGATTTCACTGGGCATATTTGGGCTGATTTTAGCGGTAATCGTATGGTTTTTATTAAATTACGAAAAAGTAATTATTAAAATGTGTCCCCAACATAAATCTGAGCATAAATCATGGTTAAGTAGCATCAAACATGATTTAAAAATTATTCTGCGCAATAAACAAAATTGGTTTGTTGCAGGTTACGCTTGTTTGCTGTGGGCGCCTATGTCGGGCTTTGCCTCGTTGTGGGGTGTGCCGTTTTTAATTCATACGCATCACTTATCTGCGACACAAGCTGCTTTTGCTTCTTCTATGATGTGGTTGGGTTTGGCTATTGGAAGTCCTCTGCTCGGCTTTTTTAGCAATGCACTTAAAAATAAAATTATACCGTTGTGGTTATCGGCTTTAATTGGCGCAGTCGCTTTTTTCTTTGTGATTGAAACACAGGCTTCGTTATTCATTATAACGGCTTGTTTATTTTTATCAGGCGCCGCTTGTTCGGGACAAGCTTTGAGCTTTGCGGTGGTTACGCAAAATAATATTCCATCTGTGAAATCAACCGCTATCGCTTTTAATAACATGGCCGTGGTGATTTCAGGCGCTCTATTTCAGCCTCTGTTAGGTTGGTTAATGCCACATCAAATGGCGATGCCAGTTATTTTTTCAGCCTATCTTACCGGGTTTTTGTTATCTGTGTTTTTAATCAGTCAAAAATAATTATTACCTAATTCTGTAACGCCTTGTAAATTCAATGGTTTTTATATTTTCTCCGGCCCTTCTTCTCAGTTTTGTATATTATTTGGACAATCCAATCTTAAAAATATATAATTGTTCACTTATTAACCAATCCATCGGACGGAAGGTAATTTATGTCAGACGAATTAGAGATACGGTTTGAGACGATAACCAAAGAACAAATAACGGCTTTTCATGATCACTGCGCACTGCAACTGCAAACACTGCTTAAGATTAAATTAGAGTTAGAAGTGTTGATGCAAAATAATCAAGTGTTGAATATCAGGGCTTACTATCAAGAAATAAAAACCACGATCGAACAATATAGCAAACTAAAAAATACTTTGAATACATTAAAGAATATTAGTTCCAAAACTAATAAAAATTCTGAAAAAATAAACGCAATAAAAGAGCTAATTTCATTAGACAAAAAATCGATCGAGAAAACTTTTTTCAAAGATCAGCATAAGGCAGAAAATTTGCTAGTGAATGCGCGAGAATTTAAAAATCGCGCAAAGCTTTTCTTGGTCGGAACTGTCAAGCTGCTGGCTGGCATTCTTGGGATAATCGGCGGGGGTTTATTTGCCACTGCAACATCTCCAACAGCGGTTGGATTTATTGGGGGTGTGAACGCAGTGATATTATCCGCTATTCTGGGGGCAAGCGGCCTTTCCAATATTCAAGAAGCAATTTTTGAAACTGAAGATCAAAAGAAAAAAAGAGTAGCAGAAACTCAAGATGCCAGAAGGCAGATCAGTCGGTTAAACGAGCATACCAGCCTCTTTGCCACTTGCGCACGAAATTTAACCCTCACGCCAACTAACAAACCGATATTAAAACCCACTCCCGTTTCGGCTTTTACTATTAGAATGACGTGACGATTTATTTTATTTTACTTTGAATCCATGGCAGCGTTAATGCCAAAGCGTCTTTTAGCGCTGCAACATTGTCGCCGCCGCCCTGAGCAAGATCAGGGCGACCGCCACCCGTGCCATTGATCTTTTCTGCGACAAATTTTAATAGCGCTGGCGCTGTTAATAATGTTAAAGCGGATTGACAAACAGATGAAATCAAAACAACTTTGTCATCTTGTATCGTTGATAGCAGAATAATAGGATTTTTTAATTGCGGCTTGAGTTGATCTACTGTTGTCCGTAAAGTATCTCGATCAGATTTTTCTAATTCAGCAATTAATATTTCAAAATTGTTTTTAACCACTATTTTTTCTAATAGATTTTTTGAGCCTTCTTGTGTTTTAGAGTGCTTGTGTTGCGATAACTCTTTTAGTAATTTTTTATTTTGATCTAACAACTGCGTTATTTTTTCAGATAAATTTTCGCGATTTGTTTTTAATAATTCAGATGCCGCATTCATTTTAGTTTCGGCTGATTCCACATAATCTAAAGCCGCTTCGCCAGTTGCAGCCTCAATACGACGAATACCAGATGCGCAAGCGGATTCAGATGTGATTTTAAATAAACCGATATCGCCCGTTCTTGCGACATGCGTGCCGCCGCAGATTTCTTTTGAAAAATTACCCATGGATACAACGCGAACTGTGTCAGCATATTTTTCTGAAAATAAAGCCATTGCGCCAGAATCTTTTGCTTGATCCAATGATAAAGATTCTGTGTTTAATGCAAAATTCTCGCGAATCTGTTGATTAATCATTCTTTCTATCAACATAATTTGATCGCGCGTTAAAGCGGAAGGATGTGAAAAATCAAAACGCAATTTTTTTGGGTCGACCAACGATCCTTTTTGCATCACATGTTTTCCTAAAACACGACGTAATGCTTCATGTAATAAATGGGTTGCTGAGTGATTTAATTTAGTATTATTGCGCGTTAAATCAACTATTGAAATTACTTTGCTGTTTGTTTTTAATTCTCCGCTTGCCATTTCGCCATTATGCAAAATAACAGCGCCATGCTTTTTGGTATCAGCGACGCGGAATTCACCGCCGTCAAATTTTAAAATGCCAGCATCGCCAATTTGTCCACCCGATTCTGCATAAAAAGGTGTTTTATCCAGAACAACGATGCCTTTCTCGCCTTTTTTTAATATACTAACAGGTTTGAAATCGTGCAGTAGGGTCGTGACAACGCCTTCGTCTTGTGATTTTTCATAGCCTGTAAATAGTGTTTCGCCTGGAATATGAACGTTTGATATTTCATCTAGATTAAATTGCTTGGCTGCTTGAGATTGCTCGCGTTGCTTTAACATTAATTTTTCAAAGCCGTCTGAATCAAAATTTAAATTTCGCTCTTTTGCAATATCAATCGTCAGATCAGGCGGAAATCCATAAGTGTCATATAACAAAAACATTAATTCACCGTCAATTTTATCAGCTAATTTTTTTTCCTGCAGCAACTTATCCAAAATTTTCAGGCCTTTGGACAGTGTGATTGCAAATTGCTTTTCTTCTTGTTCTATTACCTGCTCAATTAAAGGCTGTGAAATTAATAATTGTGGATAAGCATCGCCCATAGTTTGAATTAAGCTTGGCACTAATTTGTAAAAAAATGGTTTGTCTTGGCCTAATTTAAAGCCATAACGTGATGCTCTGCGAATAATGCGACGAAGCACATAACCGCGCCCTTCATTTGATGGCGTAATACCATCCATAATTAAAAAACAAGCGGAGCGAATATGGTCGACAATAACGCGCATTGCTGTGTCTTTTGTATTTTTGTAATTAATTATTTCCGAAAGCGATTGTAATAATGTTTGAAATAAATCGATGTCATAATTGTCGTGAACACCTTGAATGACAGCACAAACGCGCTCCAAACCCATTCCTGTGTCAACACAGGGTTTTGGAAGTGGCGTTAATTTACCTTGCATATCACGATTATATTGCATGAATACTAAATTCCAGATTTCAGTATAGCGATCCCCTTCTTGATCTTTTGAGCCCGGCGGGCCGCCTTCAACTTTCTCGCCATGATCATAAAAAATTTCTGTGCAGGGACCGCACGGTCCTGTGTCACCCATCGACCAAAAATTATCTTTTTCCCCGCAACGAGAAAACTTGCTGGGATTTATTTTTATTTCATTAAGCCAAATTGCTTCTGATTCTTTATCGTCTTTATAAACAGTAATCCATAATTTTTCTTTGGGGATTTTTAATTCTATTGTTAGGAAATTCCAAGCAAACTGGATGGCTTCGACTTTAAAGTAATCACCAAAGCTAAAATTACCCAGCATTTCGAAAAAAGTATGGTGGCGCTTTGTGTAGCCTACTTGCGCTAAATCATTGTGTTTGCCGCCTGCTCTGACGCAGCGCTGCGAGCTGGTAGCGCGCGTGTAATGACGTTTTTCAGTACCCAAAAAAGTTTCTTTAAATTGCACCATACCAGAATTCGTAAATAATAATGTCGCATCATTGATGGGAACCAGTGAGCTGCTCGGCACCAGTGTATGCTGATGCGCTTTAAAATAAGCGAGAAAAGCATCTCTAATTTGATTACTTGTCATTATTTTCATGTTTTTAACCATTGGTAAATTAATGTTGGGCTATATCCGCGATACAATAAAAATCGAAAGAGCTGTTCGCGATTTACTTTTTTCTTTTTAGCAGCAGCAATCATATTGTCGCGCCATTCATCTGATTTTTCATCGACCGCAGAAGAAATTAAATTGTTAGAAATGCCACGCGTCTGTAATTCTGCAATAATTTTTTTGGGGCCATAACCATTATTTTTTCTGCTTCTAACAAACATTTCTACAAAGCGCTCTTCGCTTAATAAATCTTGCTTTTCTAATTCATCGAGTAATATTTCTATTTCACCACTATCAAATTCACGCGATGTTAATTTTTGTTTTAGCTCAAGGCGAGAGTGTTCTCGCCTCGCTAATAGTTCAATGGCTTTCTCGCGCAAAAGAAGACCCTCACCCTCACCCTCTCCCGCCAACGGGAGAGGAGATAAAAATCAAACTTCTTCTAGCTCTGTTTCTGCAACTTTTGAGCGAGATTTTTTATTTGTTTTTAAATCAACCTCGTTTTCATCTTCGTCTGATTGCGCTATTTTTACAATTGGCAGCGCTTGCATTTTAACGCGCAGTTGTTTTTCAATCTCTTCTGCTACTTTAACGTTGTCCTTTAAGTATTGACGAGCATTGTCTTTTCCTTGGCCAATACGCTCACCTTGATAGCTGTACCATGCGCCCGATTTTTCAATCAAATTATGCTGCACACCCAGTTCAATTAGCTCGCCTTCTTTTGAGATCCCTTCGCCGTATAAAATATCAAATTCCACTTGGCGGAATGGCGGCGCTACTTTATTTTTCACGACTTTGACGCGTGTTTCATTTCCTAAGATTTCATCGCCTTTTTTAATAGCACCTGTGCGACGAATGTCCAAACGCACAGAAGCGTAAAATTTTAATGCGTTCCCGCCGGTGGTTGTTTCTGGATTACCAAACATCACGCCGATTTTCATGCGAATTTGGTTAATGAAAATAACTAAAGTATTTGATTTTTTGATATTTGCTGTCAGTTTTCTTAATGCTTGTGACATCAAACGCGCTTGTAAGCCCATGTGTGAATCACCCATGTCGCCTTCAATTTCGGCACGTGGTGTTAATGCTGCAACTGAATCGACGACAACCATGTCGACCGCCGCTGAACGAACCAGCATGTCGGTGATCTCCAAGCCCTGCTCGCCTGTGTCTGGCTGAGACACCAGCAATTTGTCGACGTTGACACCCAATTTTGCAGCATAAACGGGATCTAATGCATGTTCCGCATCAACAAACGCTGCTGTGCCACCCGCTTTTTGACAGGCTGCAATGGTTTGCAGTGTCAGCGTTGTTTTACCCGAGGATTCTGGGCCATAAATCTCTACTACGCGTCCGCGCGGTAAACCACCAATGCCGAGCGCCATGTCTAAACCCAATGAACCTGTCGAGATTACGTCGATATCACGTGAAATAGGATTTTCGCCAAGGCGCATAATAGAGCCGCGACCGTATTGCTTTTCGATTTGTGCCAGCGCTGCTTCCAGTGCTTTGCTCTTGTTGTCGTTCATATTGATGGTTCCTTTGATGTCAAATCAGCGTTGAAAAAAACGTATTATTTCACAAAGTAAAGCACGTTGATATACCGTATTTTCACTTTTTCAACTATGATGTCTATTACTGTCTCATTTGCATGGATTCGGGTAAGAATAATCATGGACAACAGAGCAATACTGAATTTATCTGAAAAACAAACTCAGCGGATTGTCTGGACGCTATTATCTATATTTCCCATCATTGGCATGACCGTCGATCTGGTCGCGCCATCGCTTCCCGCTATTGCAAGCAGTTTAAGTATTTCAACGACGCTTGCTAAAAACGTGATTACATTTTATTTATTAGGCTATGCTTTTGGTAATTTCTTTATTGGTTTTTTAACAGATGCCTGGGGACGGCAAAAATTAATTCGAATCAGTGTGCTTGGGTTTTCGCTGGTCAGTTTACTGCCTGTTTTATCGCATCGCGTTGATATATTATTTTTATCGCGATTTTTACAAGGTTTAACCATGGGCGCATTTTCAGTGCTATCGCGCGCGATATTTGCTGATATTTTACCAACAGAAAAGCTAACGCGTTTGGGCACGTGGATTGGCACGATGTGGGGTTTAGGCCCTGTTCTAGGCCCTGTTATCGGCGGTTATTTGCAATTTTACTTTAATTGGCAGGCAGGCTTTATATTTTTTACAGTGACTTCTTTTATTGGCTTTATTCCACTTTGGATCATTATTCCTGAGACACATTTTAATCGGCAGCGTTTAGATATCAAAACAATTAAAACCAATTTGAGCCAAGTTATTTCGCATCGATTATTTATGGCGCTGGTTTTTTTAATGGGTATTGCTTACTCTTTGATTATTATTTTTAATACTTCAGGACCTTTTTTAATTCAAACCGCTTTGCATTATTCTCCTGTTTTTTTTGGGCATGTCGCATTATGGCTGGGTCTTGTTTTTTTAGTTTCTACTTTTACGTGCCGACATTTATTAAAAAAATATTCGATGGAAAAAATGTTGAGTTTCGCCATTATTATTGGATTTATTATTTCTATGCTTGCCGTTATATTAAGCTTTACTTTTGAGAAAAACATTTGGTTTGCAGGGATATTTAGCGCATTGATGTTTTTCGCTTGTGGCTTTATTTTTCCGATGTCGATGGGAAAAGGTATTTCGCTTTTTAGACATATCACAGGTACGGCAACCGCATTGATGTATTTAATTCAAATTTTAATGACGAGTTTAGTTGCCTTTTTGGTAAGCTTCGTTCGTGTTGAGAATAATACAGACATAATGTGGATGTACTGTGTTTTATTGCTTTGTGCAATATTGGTTTATTGTGGAATGATAAGAGAGAGAAAAATTAAAATATAAAAGTATAAAATATAAAGGAATTTTTCATGCGATATTTGCTAATATGTTTTTTTGTTTTTGTTTCAATTACGATTCCAGTATTATCTTATGCTGATAGTAATTCACCCGAAACAATTATTATTATTCGTCATGGTGAAAAACCAGCTGCAGGCTTAGGCCAATTGACTTGTCAGGGATTAAATCGCGCGTTATTACTCCCTTATTTTTTCAAGAAAAATTTTCCTGATGCCAATTATATTTATGCGCCAAACCCGGGAAATATGGTTTCAGAAAGCGATGACAATGGCGCGCAATATTATTACGTAAGACCCCTGACCACAATCGAGCCAACCGCGATCTCGCTGCAATTGCCTGTTAATACTAAATTTGGATATCGTAATATTCAAGGCCTGTCATCAGAATTGCTCTTATCAAAATACCATCATGCAACAATCTATGTTGTTTGGGAGCACATGCATATTATTAAACTTTCATCGCTGCTACTTAAAACATTTCACAAAAGAATCTTGCTGCCCAATTGGGATGATCATGATTACAATAAAGTGTTTGTATTTAAAATTGATTGGACACAAAAACCCGCGGTACTCAGTTTTTCATCGACCACTGAGGGTTTTAGAGATATTCGTAAAACATGCCCTACGGGAAATTAAGTTTTTATGATCGCAGCACTGTCTGAATCACCTTGTTCCAGCCTGCGCAGTTTTTTTGTTGCTCTTCAATCGACATAAATGGCTTTAATTCTTGATGAGTAGCAATTAATTTTTTAATATCATTAAAATCAGTATAAATACCAGCGCCCAATCCCGCCAAAAACGCTGCGCCCAGCGCGGTTGATTCAATGCAATTAGGTCGCTCAATAATCAGCCCTGAAATATCAGCCAAAAACTGCAGCAAAAAATTATTTAAACTCATGCCGCCATCTACTTTTAAAACAGTAAATTTTTCTTGAAAATCAATCTGCATCGCTAATAATAAATCATGTGTTTGATAACACACCGCTTCAAGCGCTGCGCGAACAATGTGCGCGATTTGT
This sequence comes from Gammaproteobacteria bacterium, assembly GCA_023266215.1. GTDB lineage: Bacteria > Pseudomonadota > Gammaproteobacteria > Coxiellales > Coxiellaceae > JAHFRQ01. The sequence continues at coordinate 127,165 of JAHFRQ010000003.1, forward strand.
GTGTCGCGCGTTAATCCTACAATTGCTCCCCGCGCATTCGGATCCCAATAAGGCGCGCCTAAACCTGTTAAAGCCGGGACAAAATAAACACCGGCATTATTTTTTACTTTCAAAGCGCATTGTTCTGAGTCTTTAACACAGCTCATAAAATTTAAATTTTCATGCAGCCATTGCATGCCAGCGCCCGCAGAAAAAATGGAGCCCTCTAGCGCATAATTAATCTTATGATTTATTTTATAAGCAACGGTTGATAATAATTGATGTTGTGATTGAATAATTTTATCACCCGTATTTAAAACTATAAAACAACCTGTACCATACGTGCTTTTAATATCGCCCGATGAAAAACATCCTTGGCCAATTAACGCTGCTTGCTGATCGCCCGCAACGCCCATAATAGGAACTTCAGCACCAAAAAAAGCTTTATCTGTTACACCAAAATCATCAACGCATTCTAAAACCGTCGGCAGCATTTTTTCTGGAATATTAAAAATGGTTAATAATTCTTTATCCCATTTTTGTTCGCGAATATTAAATAATAACGTTCGAGAAGCATTGGTAATATCTGTTACGTGCTTTTTTCCACCTGTTAACTTCCAAATTAAATAGCAGTCAATCGTACCAAATAGTAATTCGCCCTTTTCTGCTTGAATTCTTGCATGTTCAACATGATCTAAAATCCAGCTAATTTTAGTGGCAGAAAAATAGGAATCTATAATTAACCCGGTTTTATCCGATATTTGTTTTACTATTTTTTGATCGCTTGATAATTTCTTGCAAAGATCAGCCGTTCTTCGGTCTTGCCAGACAATCGCAGGATAAATCGGCTCGCCTGTTTTTTTATTCCAAACAATGGTGGTTTCGCGCTGATTGGTTATTCCAATGGCTGAAATATTTTTTGCAGAAAAATTTGATTGGGTTAAAACATTTTTACAGCATAATATGGTTGAATCAACAATTTCATTGGGATCATGCTCAACCCACGCGTCATTCGGAAAGCTTTGCTTTAATGCAATTTGATGCGATGCCAACACCGCAGCTTTTTCATCAAACAACATCGCGCGCGTGCTCGTTGTTCCTTCGTCGATGACTAATAAGGCGGGCATTTTTACTCCATCAACAACCATTTCCAAATAGGCATAACTGAAATATTATCTTCTTGAAATTCTGTATTTTCCGTCAAGATTAATCCAGATTTTAATTGATGCGTTTGCATTGCTTCTTTTAATCCATTCAGTTCACGCAACTTTGTATCCTCGCCATCTAAATGCACTGCGACCTGAATAGCTTGCGTAATTTTATGTGATTCTTTGATTAAAAAATCGCATTCTTTATTTATTTTATGAAAATAGATATCATGTTTTCGTCTTTTGAGTTCTAAAAAAACAATATTCTCTAGCGTGCGGCCGTGATCTTCGCTCGTTCGAAAACCTACTTTTTCAGCAAGCGCTTGATCAATAAAATATTCTTTTTTCCCATAGTGTGCTTGCGCGTTTAACGATGGGCTGTATTGATTGACAAAAAAACACAAGTAACTCATTTCGATATAATAACAATAATCAGAAACAGTCGTTGCACTTGCTAGTTTTAATAACGATTTCAATCTATTGTAACTCACTTCTTTTCCAATATTACTTGCCAGATAATAAACCAGTGATTTTATTGCCTGTTCTTTTCCAACATTGTGCCGCACAATAATATCGCGATATAAAATACTTTCATATAATTCACTCAAATAGCTCGGCTGTTCGAAACGCACATAATCAGGAATACCGCCTATTTTAACAAAATCATTAAAATAGCGCTTGAGATTACTCTTTTCTTCTGTCGTGATCATTTTTTTAGGAGAATATATTATTTTTTTCGTATTTAAATATTCAGAAAAAGAATAGGGAAACATTTCAATTGAGATCGTTCTGCCCGTTAAATGCGTACCCAATTCTCGGCTAAATAATCGTGCGTTCGAACCGGTGATATATATTTTATAATCTTGATCATGCAGTCGTCTAACGAATCTTTCCCAGCCTAAAATATTTTGCACTTCATCGAAAAAAATAATTTTTGCAGGACCAATTAACTCGATGAATAATTCTAATAAAGTTTGAAAATCTTCGATTTTAAAATCAACCAAGCGATCATCGTCGAAATTAAAATAATAATGTGGTTCATTTTCTTCTGATCTTACCCATTGCATAAAGGTAGATTTTCCGCAGCGACGCACGCCTTTGATGACAATAATCTGATTATTGCGTTGCAGTGGTTCAAATTCACTCCAGACACGCCGAGTAATCAGCTCGTCTGGCAATCGAATCGCTTGCTGCTCTTGAATAACTTGTCTTATAACCTGTTGATCCATAATGAATTATATTTTCCTCTATTGATAATAGAAGAATACCACTAAATTCTTCTATTGGCAATAGAAGAATTTAATTGGTTAAATATATTAGTTTTTGACTTAAATAAAGTGAGTGTTAATTTAAATTTTTCATTTAGGCTTTCTTAAGATTACCAGAGTACTGTGAGATTTTAAATTTTTAAAACAAGGTGAAATGATTATGAGAAAAGGTAGTGTATCATCAGCAAGTGAAATGAGTGCAAACAGAAACTCGAGTAAAACAACCAGCTATGCAACCAATTCTATGGGTTTTTTTGCAAGAAAATTTGAACAAATTGTGAGATGGGCAGCTCAATACGGTGTTTTAGCAGCCGTTGAAAAATATTATGCGCAAAAAGCAAGTTGTCAGATTGGGTCGAGATTTGAATAACGCGAAAAAATCGGTAATTTGACTATCCTCTCCCGTTTATGGGAGGGGGGTTTTATTTTGTTAGCTCATTGCCACTCTCGGTCTTCTTGGGTTGATATCCGCACAACTTGCTGAACATTCTACTAAAGAAGCCACTGGAGTTTCCAGCGACTGAATTTTTAGAAGTACGAACGGGAGCTTCCTGAGTTTTAATGTCAACCATACTAACGGATTTTTTATCAAAATCATAAGTTTCGCTGCCACACTGATACACTACTCGCTCATATCCCGCTGTTAAGTAGGCCTGAATAATCATTTCTTCTTTAGCAGTTAAAGTAGCTTCTTTTCCATTGATTTTTTTGTTTAATGCTGTTGTTTTATCACCACCTACATCCAAAATCATAATGTGATTTGCAGGAGATGCACCCTGACTTGTTCGCAACGCCAAAGATTGCTGAGCCATTAAAATATATAAATGTTTTTCTGTCATTGATCCTGATTTTGATTCGGATTTACAGGTCCATTCAACAGTAATTGGATCGCCGGCGACTGTTCCAGTTTTTTCTGTGCGCGTTAAAGTAATATCCACTTTTTCATCTGCGCCTTTTGATAGCTTATTAACAGTCGCTTCCATCTTAACAATACAGGATTTTTTAGCTGAATCAGTAATATCAACAGCAATGTCAGCGCTGTCATCTTTTTTATTCTTTTTTATCTCTAGATCAAATTTAGAAAAACTCTCTAATGCGTTAAAAAGTCCTTTTTTATTTTCATCATTACTAAGAATATCCTGAAATGTCTTAGTAATATTTTTAATATCTTCAGCTGGTTTATCAGTAAACAAGCTTTGTTCAACTGTGTGGGCAACAGCGGGTGTTGGTATGGGTTTTGGTATGGGTGCTGCTACTTGCGGTTGTGGTTGCGATACAATGGCCTCTTCCTCAGTGCTTGACTGCGCATCATCAAACTTTTGCGCATCATCATGCTCTGAAGCACAGGACATCAAATCACTATCATCAGAGTGTAATTCTGGCGATACACCATGAGACTCATTCAAAACTAATGCGTCTAGCCGCTTCGTGCAAATAATACTGCCAAGTACGGGTTTTTGAGAATTCGTTTTATATTTATCAACATCATCAGCATCTGCAATTTTAAAACTAGCAATATATTTTTTTATCTCTTCTTCGGATAGTTTAGGATTTATACCATTAAGATCAAGCAGCATTAAGTCTTTTGTAATCTGCAACAATACATCTGAATTATTCTTAGCATCTTGATATCGTTTTTTTGTATTTTCATCAGTGGAATTTTTCAAAATAATTTCACGAACAACGCGATAGCCGCAGCTGTAGCCATCATCTTCCCCTTGTTGATTTTTCGCGGCTTGATATGTTGGGCACGAAACAGTATAACCCTCAGATGCTGGAAATACTCTATCAACTTCATTTTTAATTGCTGTTAATTTTTTGTCAAAAGATAGCGATTTTTTCTTATCGTCATCTAAAAATTTAGTATCTTCGTTAATAATTTCTATTTTTTTATTTTTAATTTTGATTGTCAGTAACGAAAAGTGGCCGCGTTTGCGATCACCTAAAATAAACTGTAAATTAAGTGTTTTATTTTTTAGGAGCTGTGTGTTTTCAATTGTTTTTTTATATTTAGACAATAAGTCTTGGTGTAATTCAATATCTTGGCCGTTTATAGCAATGCCAAAAATGCCTGCATAGGCATAATATTCATTATCATGAGACATTATTTTGGGGCGCACAGTAGCTAAGCTTATTTCACCAGTATCAGAAACTTGATAAGCGGAATAAATTCCCAAAAGCGCGTTAATTTCTTCTGTTACAAGCTTGTAACCATTGGTTGAAATAAAACCATGTTGATTAATATGCTCTACGATCGAAGGTTCGACTAGCGTTTGTGTGCGTGACATCTCAATTTCCTCACTCAATTAGTACTGATTTGAAAGATTGTACGCGAAATTACTTAAAAAAGTATTAAATAATGAGGTTATCCGCTTGTTTCGTGCTACGCACTACACGCGCTCCCTTAATGCCAATAGTGAATTCAACTACGAAGCGGATATATTCAATACCCCACTTTCACGCACTCATCGCCGCAGAGCTGTTTTAGCTGCGCTAACAAGGCGTTTTTAGGAAAAACCTTCCATTTATCACCGAGTTGCAGCTTGGCCTTCGCGTCTTGATTCTGATAGGCCAGCGTCAACGGACAATCGCCGCCAAAAAAAGGCGTCATAATTGGCCGTAAATCTGCCATTAATTTTTCAACGTCCGCCCGGGCTTTAACGAAAATCACGACGCGCTTGGCCAATTCTGCTCGTTTATTGTCTAAATTTTCAATGCCTTCGATCGTTAAACGCACGCTTTGGTTGAAGCTGTCTTCTTCAACTTTTCCCTTAATAATATAAACCTGATTTTTTTCTAAGTAAGGCGATACCTCGTCATATAACTTGCTGAACATGGTCATATCCACTTGACCAGTGCGATCTTCCATCGTCAAAATCGCCATGCGCTTGCCTTGCTTTGTTATTATTTTTTTAATATTAATTAATAACCCTGCAACACTAACTGACTTGCCTAATTGATTGGATAACTCATTTAATTGGCAGGTGGTAAAATGCGAAATTTCATTTTCATAAATTCGAATCGGGTGTCCTGTTAAATACATCCCCAATGTTGCTTTTTCATTGGTTAATTTTCCCATCGCATCATCAATAACACGAACATAATGCGCGTCGTGATTAATTTCCTCTGTTAAAAACATGCCAAACAAATCTGTTTGTCCCGCTGATTTATTTTTACGTGCCTGTTCTGCTGATTTAAAAGCGGCATTAATAGAAGCTAACATGGTTGCGCGATTAATATTAAAAATATCCATCGCGCCTGATTTAATTAAAGGCTCAATTGTTCTTCTGGATACTTTGTGTAAATCTACGCGCTCACAAAAATCAAATAAATCTTTATAATTTCCGTTTTGAAGCCGCTCTGCAACAATATGTTCTGCTGCCGCTTCTCCAACGCCTTTAATGGCACCCAAACCAAATGTTAATTCGCCTGATTTATTTACTTTAAATGCAAATTCGCTTTCATTAATATTCGGCGGCAACACTTTTAATTTCATCAATTCACATTCATGGTAAAAGGCGACAACTTTGTCAGTATTGTCCATATCAGACGACAAAACAGCGGACATAAATTCTGCTGGATAATGCGCTTTTAAATACGCCGTTTGATAGGCTAATAACGCATACGCTGCAGAATGTGATTTATTAAATCCATATCCTGCAAATTTTTCCATGATATCAAAAATGTGCGCTGCTAAATCGCCGTCAACACCACGATTTTTAGCGCCAGCAATAAATATTTGACGTTGCTGCGCCATTTCTTCAGGCTTTTTCTTTCCCATGGCGCGACGCAATAAATCAGCAGCGCCCAATGAAAAACCCGCCAGCACTTGCGCAATTTGCATTACTTGTTCTTGATATAAAATCACACCATACGTCGGCTTTAAAATAGGCTCAATATCAGAATGAAAATAATGTACTTTTTCGCGACCATGTTTTCGATTAATAAAATCATCGACCATCCCCGATTGAAGCGGGCCTGGACGAAATAAAGCAACGAGCGCTGTGATTTCTTCGAAATGATCAGGTTGCAATCGTCGCATTAAATCTTTCATGCCGCGTGATTCTAATTGGAATACCGCCGTTGTCGCGCAATTTTTTAATAACGCAAAAACTTTTGGGTCATCTAATGGAATTTTTTCTATATCTAAAACACTTTCTTTCAATGGATTTTTATTAATCGTATTAACGGCCCACTGAATGATCGTCAGTGTTCGCAAACCTAAAAAGTCGAATTTTACTAGGCCCACTGCTTCCACATCATCTTTATCAAATTGCGTCACGATGTGTGTGGATCCAGCTTCACAATATAGCGGTGCAAAATCGGTTAATTTCGTTGGCGCAATCACAACGCCGCCCGCATGCTTACCTGCGTTTCTTGTAATGCCTTCTAATTTTTTCGCTAAATTAATTAAGGTCGCGACATCTTCTTCGGTTTGATATAACTTCGCAAGCTCCGCTTCTTGGCTTAGCGCTTTTTCTAATGTCATGTCAATTTCAAATGGAATTAATTTTGCAATTTTATCAACAAAGCCATAAGGGTATGCTAATACGCGTCCGACGTCGCGAATCACCGCTTTTGCCGCCATGGTTCCATACGTAATAATTTGAGAGACCGCTTCTCTGCCATAACGATTGGCCACATAATCAATCACACGATCGCGATTATCCATGCAAAAATCAACGTCAAAGTCAGGCAATGAGATTCGTTCTGGATTTAAAAATCGCTCGAATAATAATTCATGTGCAATAGGATCTAGGCCAGTAATACCCAAAGCATAAGCAACCAACGATCCTGCGCCTGATCCGCGGCCTGGTCCCACGGGAATGCCATTTTGCTTTGACCAACGAATAAAATCAGCAACAATTAAAAAATAACCTGTGAAACCCATGTTATTAATAACGGATAGTTCTCGCGCCAATCGATCATCATAAACTTTCTTTTTTTCAGGTGTTAAATTAACGTAATGTGATAGCCTTTCTGTTAAGCCATCTTGTGATTGCTGTTCAATGTATTCAATTAAGTTTTCGCCGTTAGGTGTTGTAAAAATAGGAAAAAAAGCTTTTCCCAATACTAATTTCACATTGCAGCGCTTTGCGATCTCAAGAGAATTTTCTATTGCTTCTGGAATATCAGAAAATAAAACCTCCATTTGTTCTGCGCTTTTAAAATATTGCGCTTCGCTGTAATTTTTAGGACGCTTGGAATCACTTAGCACATTGCCCGTTTGCACACAAACTCGCGCTTCATGCGCTTCAAAATCAGCTTCATCTAAAAATCGAACATCATTCGTTGCAACCACAGGTAAAGTGAATTTTTCAGATAAATTTAAGGCGTTTTGAATATACTCTTCTTCACCAGAACGATTGGTGCGCTGTAATTCTAAATAAAAATGATCTGAAAAATTTTCTTGCCAGTATTGTAATCTTTTCTCCGCCAGTGCTAAATCATTTGAAAGCAATGCTTTGCCGATATCACCTTGACGACCGCCTGATAAAATAATCAACCCTTCTCTTGCTTTCGTTAACCAATCACGCAAAATAGTCGGAATGCCTTTGACTTGACCTTCGGTATACGCCTTTGAGATTAATTCACGCAAATTAGCGTAGCCAGACTGGTTTTTACAAAGCGCGGTCAATAAAAATAAGTTTTTGTCTTCGCGTAAAATAAAATCGCAACCAATAATAGGCTTTATTTTTTTGCTCAGTGCTTTTTTATAAAATTTAACGAGACCAAATAAATTAATGCGATCAGTAATTGCGACAGCTGGCATATTGTATTCTGATACTCGATCCATTAATTCATCAATGCGCACCATTCCATCGACAATCGAGTATTCGGTGTGTACTTTTAAGTGAACAAAAGAAGTCATATTTTAATACGCTTTTGCAAAAATCGTTTTTTTATCTACTTTTTCACCGGTAAAAATGCAGTTTCCGGGTTGATCGTTATTTTCCAATGGAATACAGCGCGCCGATGCTTTAAGTGATTTTAATAATGCTTCTAATTCTGCTGTGTCTTTGGCATAACAAGACACAAAACGATTATTAAGACTCTCGTCTGTATTCTCAGTAAATATTTTTTTAAATTCGTTGGCATCTGAAACAGAAACAATATTATTTTTCATAAAGCTATCCGCTTTTTGAAATAATCCTTTTTGCATTTCATCAAGCCAAGTCACTGCTGATGACAATACAGCTGATTGCTCGGTAGATTGTTTTTTTAAGTCAGGATCATTTCGTTTACAAAGCATCACAGTTTGGTTTTCAATATCGCGTGGTCCTAATTCGATAATCAAAGGCACGCCCTTTTTAATCCAATGCCAAAATTTTTCGCCACCGCGCATGTCACGATAATCAATAAATACACGTAGTTTTTCGCCTTTAAAAATTAATTCTGATAATTGTTTTTTTAATTGTTCAGCAGCAGTCTGAACGCGCGCTTTCTCTTCTTCTGATTTAATAATAGTTAAAATAACAACATGATAAGGCGACACCGCTGGCGGCAAAACCAAGCCATTATCATCTGAGTGCGTCATGATTAATCCGCCAATCAGACGCGTTGAAACGCCCCACGATGTTGTAAAAGCAAATTGTTTTTCGCCAGTTTCATTTGTAAATTCGATATTATATGCTTTTGAAAAATGCTGCCCCAAAAAATGCGAGGTGCCCGCTTGAAGCGCCTTTCCATCTTGCATCATCGCTTCAATGCAATACGTATTCACAGCGCCGGGAAAACGTTCGCTCTCTGTTTTTTCGCCTTTAATGACCGGCATTGCTAGAAATTCAGTGGCATGCTTTGCATAGACATCAAGCATCTTTTTAGTTTCATCTACGGCTTCTGATTCTGTTGCGTGCGCTGTGTGGCCTTCTTGCCATAAAAATTCTGAGGTTCTTAAAAACAAACGCGTGCGCATTTCCCAGCGCATCACATTAGCCCATTGATTAATTAAAATCGGCAAATCGCGATGCGATTGAACCCATTTAGAATACATGACGCCAATCATGGTTTCGCTGGTTGGTCGAATAACGTAAGGCTCTTCTAATTCACCATCAGGAATTAATTTTCCATCAACACCTTTTAAGCGATGATGCGTCACAACCGCGCATTCTTTAGCAAAGCCTTCGATATGCTTGGCTTCTTTTTCAAGCTGGCTCAACGGAATTAAGAGCGGAAAATAAGCATTAACATGTCCTGTTTCTTTAATGCGCCCGTCCAAATCTTTTTGAATATTTTCCCAAATGGCATATCCCCATGGTTTAATCACCATGCAACCGCGCGTCGGCGAATTTTCCGCCATATCAGCTGCTGAAATAACTTGTTGGTACCATTCTGGATAATTATCTTTGCGTGTTGGAACAATGGCTGTTTTCATTTTTTTATGTTTACCTTTATTTAATGTTTTTTTGAACTGTAAAGGAATCCTTGACAGTTGCCCTTGGCATTAGTCCGCGCAAGATTTATAAATCCGATTAAGCTTCTTTTTCTCTTTAAATCGCGCTAAACCAAAATTGATTAACTCATCTAATAATTCAGCATAGCTCATTCCTGTTGCGATCCAATTTTTAGGATATAAACTAATATTGGTAAAACCCGGAATAGTATTAAGCTCATTAATATATAATTTTTCATCTTGTGTATAAAAGAAATCAACGCGTGCCATACCAACGCAACGCGTTATTTTAAAAGCTTGAATCGCTAAATCTTGAATAGTTGAAATTAACGCTGCGGAAATATTTTCCGCGGGTGATTTGATGGTCGCGGCTTTTTCATCTAAATATTTTGCTTCATACGTGTAAAAATCCGTGTGCTTTACCACTTCACCAGGCTTAGAGGCTTTAGGATTTTCATTGCCTAAAACAGAGCATTCTAATTCACGCGCAACCATCGCTTCTTCAATTAAAATATGTTCATCGTATTCAAAAGCTGTTTTTAAAGCCGCATTAAATTCTGATAAATTAGTTACTTTTGAAACACCGACGGCTGAACCTAAACTATTGGGCTTAATAAATAATATTTCACCTAATTGTTTTTTCACATCGTCGTAATTAATTTTATTAGATTCTGATTTTGAAAAATATAAAAATTTGACGACGGGCAAGCCTGCTTCTTTTAATAATCTTTTGGTCGCGTCTTTATCCATGATAATCGCTGAGCTTAAAACATCAGCGCCAACATAAGGGATATTTAAAATTTCTAAAAATCCTTGCATGGTGCCATCTTCACCATTGGTTCCATGCAGCATGGGAAAAACACAGTCAAATATAACGGGCTGTTGCGGCGCTGTTGTAATAATAAAGGGATGCGGATTGCCGGGTGCAAAATGAATATAAACGGCTGCAGGTTTTGCCGCCAACGCTTTGACATCATTTAATAAAAAATCTTCTGGTGATTGAATAAATAACCAACGGCCATCGGATAAAATATAAGCGATAGCAACTTCATATTTATTTTTATCTAATCCAGCCACGACATTGCGGGCAGAAATCACCGAAATCTCATGCTCAGTCGATTGACCGCCACAGAGTACCAAAATGGATAGTTTGTTTGTCACGGGAATTTCCTTCCTTAAATTGCCCTATCTTCTCATAAACCATTGAAATTCGGAAACACTCCTTGATTTTCTTGATTTTCTGGCTATTTACTCCAGTATGTCGTATAATTGTCGACATACTGGAGAAACAAATGAGAGCTGAATATTTAAGAAAACTAGCGGGTCAAGAAGAAATAGACTATGGCTTTGTCATGTCTGCGTTGAGTCATTATGCGGCGCCACGCGATAAAATTACTGCATGGTTGAAATCCAAGGAATTACTTCGCGTCAAAAAGGGCTTGTACGTTTTTGGTCACAATATTGCACTTCGACCTTACTCAAAGGAAGTGCTGGCCAATTTAATTTATGGCCCCTCCGCTATTTCGATGAATTATGCATTAAGTTATTATGGCTTAATTCCTGAGCGCGTTAATACAGTGACCAATATTACCAATAATCGTTTTAAATCTTTTTCAACACCGGTTGGTGTTTTTAAATATTATTATTTAAATTCTGAAAAATATTCAACTGGCATTGTATTAAATAAAACATATCAAGACCAATCTTACTTAATCGCGACTCCCGAGAAAGCACTGTGCGATCAAATTCATATTGCTGACAAAGATATTTATTTAGATAATTTAGCTGATTTAGAAAAATATTTATTATTTGATCTTCGAATAGATGAAGGCACACTTATTAAATTTAAATTAACGCAACTTGAAGAAATAGCGCATTGTTATCACGATACTCGAATTAACTTGCTTCATCAATATATTAAATCGAGAAAATAATCATGCATGAAACAGTAAAGAAAATGCTTAAAAAATATCAATTTTATGCTGAATCGGATTATATAAACGCGCTGAAAGAAATATTTCAAGAAATTGCTCTCTTGGGTTTATGGCGCGCTAAGTTTTTCGAGAAGGCGGCTTTTTATGGTGGTTCTGCGCTGCGTATTTTATATGGATTAGATCGATTTTCAGAAGATCTTGATTTTTCGTTATTGCAAAAAAATACTGGTTTTGATTTAACGCAATATAATCACGCTATCCAAAAAGAACTGGCTGCATTTGGATTTGAATCTACCGTTGAAACTAAAGTAAAAAATATTGAATCCAATATCGAATCCGCCTTTATTAAAGCAGAATCTAAAAAACAAATGATTGCAATTGAAGCGCCTGCTAATATTATTAAATCAATTCATGCAATGCAAATTATTAAAATTAAAATGGAGGTAGACATTAATCCGCCCGGCTTATTTAATACTGAATCAAAATTTTTATTGCAACCCATTTCTTTTCCGATTAAAAGTTTTGTTGAATCTGATTTATTTGCTGGCAAAATTCATGCCTTGCTTTGTCGACCCTGGCTTAAAAGAATTAAAGGTCGAGATTGGTACGATTTTGTTTGGTATGTGTCGCGTAACACGCCGCTAAATCTCACTCATCTAAAAGAGCGCCTAGTACAAAGTAATGCTTTGGATAAAAAAAGAGATTTTAATAAAAACGACTTGGTCATTTTGCTATCTAAGAAAATTCAAGAAACAGATTTTAATAATGCCAAAAATGATGTGATCGACTTCATCAAAGATCCCGCGTGCTTAAATAGTTGGTCCGCCGAATTTTTTATGTCGCTGCTGTCAAAAATAAGCATTCTGCTACCGGCCTAAAACTTTTACGATGACAATCTGAGGCGCCCAATGATTTTAAAGCCGCCATATGCTCTTTGGTGCCATAGCCCTTGTGTTTAGCCAAGCCGTAACCCGGGTACTTTTTATCTAGATCACGCATCAAACGATCTCGCGTCACTTTGGCGATAATAGAAGCCGCTGAAATCGCCGGTTCAGATTGATCACCCCGAATGATCAGTTGTGTCGGATAGGCTAATTTGGGGTCTTGATTGCCATCGACCAAAACTAAGCCGGGGATTTGTGTCAGCTGCAAAACAGCTCGCCTCATGGCTAATAAAGTGGCCTGGAGGATGTTTATGTCATCAATTTCTTCAACTGAGGCAAATCCAATGCCATAGATGCAATTGGCTATAATCTCACCATATAAACTTTCGCGCCTTGATTCTGAAAGCTGCTTTGAGTCTTTAAGGCCCGCTATCGAAAAATGGGGGTTTAAAATGACAGCAGCCGCTACAACTGGCCCTGCAAGCGGCCCGCGCCCTGCTTCATCAACACCTGCAACGTGATCTTTCATGGCATTCCTTGCAAAAATCAAAACTTTACCAGCAATCGCATTGATCTAACAGAGAAAAAGTGACAAACTACGCCCAAATTCTTGATAAGAATAAGCAGGTCATGAAAAAAATTAGAATAGCGGTTATCGGCACAGGATATTTGGGCAAATATCATGTTGAAAAATACGCCCAACTTTCCGAAGCCGATCTGATCGCGGTATGCGATATCGACACAGAGCACAGTCGCGATCTTGCTGAAAAATATCATGTCAAAACGACAACCGATTATCATTCATTGATCGGTCAAGTTGATGCGGTGAGCATTGTGACGCCAACGCCCTCTCATTTTGAGATTGGAAAGTTTTTTCTTGAAAACAATGTGCATGTGTTAATGGAAAAACCCATTGCAACCACGGTTGATGAAGCGGATATTTTAATTAATTTGGCGCGAAAAAATAAAGTTGTTTTGCAAGTCGGTCATCTTGAAAGATTTAACTCGGCGTTAAAATCAATTCTGCCAGTATTAACTAAGCCGCGATTTATTGAATCTCATCGCTTAGCGCCGTTTAAATTACGCGGCAGCGATGTCAATGTGGTATTAGATTTGATGATTCACGATATCGATATTATTTTATCATTGGTTAAATCAAAGATTACCGATATTCGTGCCAGTGGCGCCAGCGTTTTAACGCCTTTTATTGATATCGCGAATGCAAGATTAGAATTTGAAAATGGTTGCGTTGCCTCTGTGACGGCCAGCCGCGTCAGCATCGTTAACGACAGACGCATTCGCATTTTTCAAAATGATTGTTATATTGGCCTTGATTTAGACCGTAAAAAATACCGTATTCACCGCAAAGGCGGCGAGGAAATGTTTCCCGGCATTCCGAATATTGAACGCGAAAAAAAACAATTAGATAAAGGCGATGCGCTGTTAGAAGAAATAGAATCTTTTCTATCGGCGATTATCAACAAAACAGAGCCTGTTGTAACAGGCGAAGACGCCAGAGATGCGCTTGCAACAGCAATGACAATTACGCAAATTGTGCATGAATCAGACGCGCGGCTTAAAAACCAATGACCACAGATCACAAAAATTTAATTTATATTAGCGCGGGTGAATCATCCGGTGATTTATTGGGCGCGAATTTAGCGCAAACACTATTAAATAAAAATCCGCAATTAAAACTGGTCGGGATGGGCGGCACCAAAATGAAGGCCGCAGGTGTTTCAATTCAATTTAATGCGGATATTTTTTCAGTCGTGGGTCTATCCGGTATTTTATTTAATTTGCCCAAAATATTAATCACACTGCATAAAATTAAAAAATATTTAAAACAGCATAAACCTGCTCTTATTATTTTAATTGATTTGCCCGACACGCATTTACGCATTGCAGCGATGGCAAAAAAATTGGGCATTCCTGTTTTGTATTATGTGAGTCCACAAATTTGGGCATGGCGTTATGCGCGCATTAAACAAATCAAAGAAAACATTAATCAGATGGCGGTATTATTTCCATTTGAAGAAAAAATTTACCAAAAAGAAAATATCCCAGTCACGTTTGTAGGTCACCCGCTGGTTAATTTAGTGAAACCCACGATGACACAAGAACTGGCTTACAAAAGCTTTCGCTTAGATTCCAAAAATCCAATTGTTTCGTTATTGCCAGGTAGTCGACGTGGCGAAATCGCGCGACATCTGCCTATTATTTTAGAAGCGGCAAAAATGATTTCGCAAAAAATTCCCAATGTGCAATTTGTGTTGCCGCTCGCGGATATTTTTAATGAATTTGAAATTCGCGAAAAAGTGCCGAGTCACATTAAAGTGATTAAAAATAATTTATATAATTTATTATCTATATCAGATGCCGCAATTGCAGTTTCCGGCACAGTCACATTAGAAGTGGCTTTAATGCAAGTGCCGATGTGTATTATTTATAAATTTGGGCAAATTAGTTTTCAAATTGCCAAACGTTTAATCAAAGTGGATCATATTGGTCTATGCAATTTAATTTCTCAGAAAAAAATCGTCAAAGAATTTATTCAAGATCAAGCAACGCCAACTATCATCGCTGATGAAATAATTAGTATATTAAAAAATAAAGATTATTCGAATCATATTCGCCATGAATTAAGCTTAGTTAAAGCTCAATTGGGCATCAGCGACCCATCTGCGCGTGTTGCAGAGGTGGCGTTGGGGATGATTGGTCTTGCTTTTCAGAACAAGGAATCACAGTTGATTCTGTAGATAGCTCGACGGGAAGAAATCTCACCTGTTCTCTAAACAGAGTAACCGCGTTGATTATTCTATCCTTCTTTGTTCCAATTACTTGGCAGCCCAGTAAGGTAGAAATAGTTGCGGTTGTTAATAGAAATGCAAAAATACACCAGTCTGGTACATATTTTTGAGATCCCATATCGATTTCATTAAATGTACTGGTTGAGATTGCAGCATAAGTTAGATCAGACCAAATCCGTTTCAAACTCGTCAATATGCATACTAAGATTGTGCAGCGCATGGGAAACGATAATGAGGCTATTAGTTCGCAAAAAACAAATCCGGCAATCTGAGCGCGGCTTGGTCTTTTTATTGCTGCCTCAAAATCAGAAGCAAATTTTTTCATAAAAATAATTTGTTGAGTTGATAACAATTTTCTTGCTTCTGACAGCGCCATTATATCACATATAGTTTTTTCTTTCGAACGATCGCTTCGATTAAAAAAAGGGTTTCTTAGTAGAAACCAATGACCTCTCTTCGCAGGGTTCAGAAAGTAATTGTCAATCTCATCTTTTAGACTTGCCAAACGAGTGAAAGCAGAAACAAACATAAAATTGGGAAGAAATACAACAAAATATGCAGCGTTCATTTTTAGTGAAGTATTTTTCGCAATGATGGCGTCTTTCGGCTTTAAAAAAGAAAATATAACACTTAAAATATCGATATGTAATTCATTCAAATTACTGTTTTGGTTTCTTTCTAGTTGTTTCATCGCGCATATCTACCAACTCTTATTAAAAAGATACACTATCATATTTATAAAAAAAATATCACCTATTTTTAATCAAAAATGCTCATTTAATGCTCTCTTAAGGATTTTTTTGTAGAGGTGGCGCTAGGGATGATTTAAAAAAAATAATTACAAAATAATAAGCTATCTAATCAATATGTAACTCGATACAAGGCAATTAAGGTTAGCCTGGCATGAATATCTGAATATTACTCAGCAAACTTTCGACAAAAAATAAGCGCAATCCAACAAAGCATGACTAACGATCCTAAAAAAAGAGTCATCACCGTAAATGAATTTCCAGGTAAATGAATGACAACCACGGTCGTCAAAATGGTTATGACAGCTAATACCAGTCCTAAAATTGCTGTTGCTGTTGACGGACTATTTGGCAAAATTCCAGAAACATTTACTTCAATTGCAGGCAAAGTTAGCGCTGAGCCAAAGCCATAAATTAAAAGAGATAAAATAGTCAGAAAAATCATATCTAATTTTAGAATATAGGCAACGGCGAGAAAAAAAATACTGATCGAAGTAATGCATAAGGACAAAAAAATAATGCGCAAATGTGAATAGTATTTCTGTAATTGTGCAGAGGTCAACATGCCTCCAAAGTTGCCAAAATACAATGCAGCTAATGATAAGCTAAACTCATAAGGCTTCATTCTCCACTCGCTAATCATGATGAATGGCAGAAGAATATAAAATACAGACTGCCCGCTAATGAGCAAGCTATATATGACGCTGTACATTAAAAATAATGGCTTGGTTAATAATTGCTGAAATTTTATTATCGACTTTTCTGAATTAGCGCGCGGTATTTTTTGCACTCGTTGCGCAGGCAATAATCGCGCAGTAGAAAATAAAAGAATAATCGCAAGTGCCGCGATAAAAAAAAGATTTGTTTGCCAATCTAAATAAAATTGTATAATCCCACCAGCAACGGCTGCAATAGCAGGCGTCCAGGCCGTCAAAGCATCTAGCATCGCTAGTTTTTCCTTAAATGCTTCGCGATCGTAAGTATACTTTAAAATAGTAATGCTCAAGCTGGTTGTTCCGCCCAATCCAAAACCTTGTAGTAATCGACCTGTGATAAATAACGTTACATCTGGAATTAACGAGAGTAAAGCACCCGCCAACATAAAAGGTAGCATCACGAGCAAAGCACGCCTAGGTCCTGAGTTATCGGCAAAATGGCTTACGAATAATTTTGCAAATAAAAGGCCGACGATATACGCTGTGACCGAAAGTTGAATCCAATGTTTTGTCGTGTGCATTGCTATCGCAATAGCTGGAAAAGAAGGCAACAGCATGGTTTCAACCGCTGCGCGAGAACCCTTTAGCATTACCGTTGTATAAAGCGCGCGATTATAACCCATAATTTACCAATTAGTTTTTTTATTGCACCATAATTTAAGGCCGCCTACAATACTGCTATTATTATCAAAAACCTCAACTGAGGCTGGCAGTTTAAAATTTATTTTTTCTGAATGCCCCCCGCCTAAATATAATTTTTCACAATTAAAAGTTTGTTTCCAGATTAAAATAGCGGCTTTCAGATTTTTGCGCCATGCGGCAATACCATATTGCTCTAGCGCCTTTTTTCCCAATAATTGCTCATACGTTTTGTTGTCACGAAAAGGATGGTGGCCTAATTCTAAATTGGGTAATAACTTTCCGTTTAGAAAAAGCGCCGAACCAAGGCCTGTTCCTAAAGTAATAACCAATTCAACTCCCTCGCCACTTACTTTTGCAAAACCTAGTGCATCGGCATCATTGATAGCGCGCACGGGTCTATGCACGATTTTTTTTAATGTGTCTTGAAGATCAACGCCGACCCATGCTGTATGCATATTGGGCGCTGTGATGATCACGCCATTTTGTACCACACCTGGAAAACCGACAGAAACACGATCAAACAAGATATCAAAACCTTGGATTACTTTAAGAATCAAGCTGCAAATGCTTTTAATATCAGAAGAACGAGGCGTTAATACTTGTATATATTGTGTGAGCGGCAACGCTCTTGAATCCAAAACAATCATCTTAATCGCGGTGCCGCCGATATCAATGACCAGTGTAGCGGGAGACTTTATTTGTTGAGATACTTTTTTTTTCATACTGTCTTAATTACAAATTCTTATTCAAAATCGTCAATATTTTCTGGCTGGTTAAAATAGCAGGCACAATAGTCTCATCTGATCCACTATCGATAGCATTTTGAATATTATTAGAGTGATCTATTTTAGTAATAATTTTTGCTTTAGTATTATTTTGATTAGCATTAATCAACCGTTTTGCCGTCATTGCAACCAGAATATTTTCAGCATCTGAATCAAATCCGCAGATAATAAAACTGGCTTCATCTATGCGAGCTTGCTTTAACATATCGCTATTCATCGCATCGCCCAATAAGGCGTCGTAACCCAATTGCTTAGCAAGCGCCAATTGATTCACATTGGTATCGACAAAAACAATATCACATCCTTGTGTTTTTAAATCTTGTGCGATCTGCATCATTAAATTATTAACGCCGCAAATAATCGTGTGATTCCGATAATGCTTTAATTTTTCGACCATATTTAAAACCCTTTTGATGTGACGTTGAATTAATACTGTTGCAATGGCGGCAAAAGAACCAATGCCAATTAAAATCATGGTGATGACAAATAATTTTGCATCAGTTGTTTTTGGAAAAATATCCCCATAACCCAATGTGCTATAAGTTACCAAGGTATAATAAATTGCATCGACAAAAGTATGAATACCCTCAAATTGACTCCGCATTAAAAAGCTGCCGATAGAGCCATAAGCAATGGCAATAATGAACGAAATCATGGCAATTAATGCCGTTAATTGGCCAGGCTTACTTTTTGCTAAAAATCGATTTCGAAATAAAATTAACACCGCCAGTGACAGCAGTCCAAAAATAAGTGGTGTTGGCCTAATGATGGGATAAGCATTATTGGCAATCAATAAAAGCAATAAAAATACAGACCAAAATAACGCGGATCTTAAGCGTCGATATAAACCAATGGCAACTGAAATTAACAGCAATCCAATAATAATACTGAGCGCAGTGCTAATTTGTGGATTAGAAAAAAACGCAATTAATCCTTCGTTCTTTAAAACATAAATTCCGTGTCGGTGAAATATAATAGCGGGAAAAAGCGCAATAAGAATATTTAAAATACCGTTGAACAGCATTAATGTTGCGACCATTAATGGCAGCACACCCATCAATCCTGATTTTAATCTTGATCCGTTTTTAAACATGCTTAATCGCTCTGTTTGCGGACAATCCCACGTGTTGAGTCACGCATTAAATCTAAAATTAATTGCACTTGTGGGACTTCAGTGACCAAATCTTCAAGTGCTGCCGTCATTTCTTTCAATGGCAAATGCTCATGATACATTATTTTAAATGCTTTTTTTAAGCCAGAAATGGTTTCAGTGGAAAATCCACGTCGTCGCAAACCTACTAAATTTAATGCCACTGGCACACCCGGCACGCCTTTAACTAACATATAGGGCGGAATATCTTGCGAAATTTGCGCCATGTGCGCTAAAAAACTATACGCGCCGACGTGTGCGTGTTGATGTGCTGCAGAGTATGCGCCCATAATCGCAAAGTCATCAACCGTCACATGCCCCGCGATAGAGGCATTATTAATAAATAATGTTTCATTACCCACATGACAATCATGCGCAACATGTGAATAGCTTAAGAAAAAATTTTTATTGCCGATATACGTTGTGCCGCCACCGCCGACTGTTCCGCGATTCAAGGTGACAAATTCGCGCACAATATTGTCATCGCCCATTTTTAAAAAAGTTTCTTCACCGCGATAACTTAAATCTTGCGGATCTCCGCCGATGGCGGCAAAAGAATGAATAATATTATTTTTTCCCATAACGGTATTTTGTGAAATCACCGCGTGCGCATTGATGCGCGTCCCTTCTCCAATTTCTACATTTTTTCCGATAAAAACAAAGGGGCCGATCGTTACATTTTTTCCAATTTTTGCCGTCGCGTGAATTTTTGCGGTATCGTCTATCATCTACTTATGCCTTAATGGTTAGAAATTCAGAAGAGCAAGCAAGCTCATCGCCAACAAATGCTTCGCCTTCAAATTTCCACAAGGTTTCGCGGTGACGCACTACTTTTACTTTTAGAATTAATTGATCGCCTGGCACGACTTTGCGCTTAAAGCGCGTATTATCGATACCAGCAAAATAAAACATGTCATCAACGGTCGGATAGCGGCCGTAAGATTTATAAATTAAAATACCTGCCGCCTGCGCCATCGCCTCAACAATCAACACACCCGGCATAACTGGCAAATTGGGAAAGTGGCCTTGAAAAAAAGGTTCGTTCTGTGTCACGTTTTTCAGAGCAACAATCGATTCATATGCCACGCAAGATTCAACTGTATCAACCAGTAAAAACGGATACCGATGTGGTAAATATTTTCTCACTTCTAGGTAATCAATGTAATCAATTTTGCTCATTTTTCAATCTCCAATGTCACATAACTTAAGAAATTGTAGGTTGGATTACAAAAATTTACAATCAAAACGAATTCTATGGTATTTTAGTTCAAATTATTTTTCAGGGATGGTATCAATATGCGCTGGATTTTGTTTTTCCCACTATTATCTGTTTCTTTTTTGTCTTTTGCCGATGCGCCAGCCCCTGCTGCAAATCCCGTTACTCCCGCTAACGTCAATGAAGATCCGTCATTGCTCGCCTTCATGAATAGCAATAATCCGACTGAAGATTTAGGCAAACCCCTTGGCATGAAAGTCACCTATCCATACGGCCAAGGTCTTAAATTTTCAAGTCCAGATGGTAAAACGTACATGAAGGTATCGGGCTATTTTCAAGCTTATTCGGCCGATTTTTATGGCGACACGAGTGATCAGGTCTATAACCTCGCGAATCTTAAAAATGGTTTATACATCCCTTCTGGTAGAATAACTTTTCGCGGCGCCTTAAATTCTGACTGGAAATATCGATTTGAGTACGATTTTGCCACTTCCAGCTTAAATTATGCTTATTTAAATTACGTCGGCTGGAATCATGTTGAGTTAAAAGGCGGTGAATACAAGCCGGCATTCAGCAGTGCGTCATTAACAGAACGCGTGGATGATACGTTTATGGAACATGCGCTTCCCGTCGGTGCCTTTTCTGCCAATTATGCAGTCGGCACAGAGGCTTTGTTTTATACAGATTACTTTTCGTTCGCGACCGGTGTTTTTGCGCCAGCGCAACCAGTTGTGAATGGCATTGCAATCACGGGCAGCGCGCCAATGGCTGTCAACGGACGACTTAATGTCGAGCCAATTGATAACACCAAAGATTTATTGCATTTGGGCGTTGGCGCTTACTATCGACAAGCGCTAAATGGTCAATACACACAGTTTCGAACCTTTCCTGAAATGGCCTCGAACAATAATTCAGATATATGTCTCGTTGACACGGGTGTCATTAATAATAGCCAAGATTATTATGTGACGAGCGCTGAATTTATAAATGTCGCTGGGTCTTTTACTGTAGAAGGCGAATATTACTTAGCGACTGTCAATCGATCCATTAATCCCAATCTTACCTTCGATGGTTACTATGGCGCGATGAGTTATTTCTTGACAGGTGAAACACGCATTTACGATTATTTAAACGGTGCATTTTTAGGTATTACTAAAGTTTTGCATTCGTATGGCGCGTGGGAAGTCGCTTTTCGTTTCAGTAATGTTGATTTAAATAGCCAAAACATTTTGGGCGGCGAAGAAAATGACGCAACCGCTGCGCTCAACTGGTATCCCGTTCAACGCGTTAAATTAGGCGCAGAATATATTTATGCTAACGCAACACCTTCTTCCAATGGCTTAAATCGACACGTCAATATTGTGGGTTTAATGCTGCAGGCGCGTTTTTAGCAAAATGAAAGCAAGAGCCGGGCGCGGATGAAGGCTGCGTAAATTGATGAAAAAATAAAGATGATATCTTTCCCTTCGTTACCACTTCAGCAGCGCAAGTAACTGCAATCCCACCTGCTAATATCCAAAGCGCATTTGAAATAAGCCCTACGCCAAACAAGGTGCCTTGATAACTTAATCCAATGGATAAACCATGGCTTAAAATGCAGCTAACAATACTCAGTGTAATCATCGCGACGCCAATGAATCCAAACATCACTCCAAGACCTACCCTTAGTGCAGTGCTGCTGCTTGCAGTATGCGCAGCAGCTGTTGGTTCAACTGGTTTAATTGGTTGTGTGAGTAACGCACGATTAGCTATCTGTTTAGATTTCCAGTCAGCAACTGCTACCCCAGCAGCGCTGCTATAACTTGTTTGTGTGACAAATGTTTTATGCTCTTCTAAAAGCTCACTTTCTAATTTGCCGCGTAATTTAGCTTCTATTGAATCAATTTTATTTTGTCCCAGCTTGAAAATACGATCCATTTCTTTCGACAGTTCAGCAGTAATTTTATCGCGCGCACGCTCTTCTGTAGAGCAAACTCGATAAAAAATTCTATAGAACAATTCTGCTCTTGCATCACCCACTATAAAATCATCCTGAATTACTTTGGTAATAAGTTTTGGGTTTTCTGAGCTCATAATATTATCTTGATATTTTTTTTCTTCATTGGCAATCATATTCAGCAATCGCATTTTGTGCTCAGAATGAAGAATGCGCATTGACTCCACATTTTTTTTAATTAATTTAATGCGCTTAAAATTTCGATCAACAATCGCATCATCAAGGTAATGCTTAAATAATGCAAAAGAGGATTGAAAAAACTCGTTACTTGAAGATGGCTCTAAAAATGATCGAGTAACGGTGGTCACATCATAATTAGCTTTGCTTTCCATGTGACGAAAAAATATTCCTTCGGGGGTATTATTAATAAAATATTTCGTTAGAGCATTAACGCTATCGCCAAATGTTTTTGGATTAATAGAAAATTTATGGGCTAATATATTTCGAAAAAGACGAAGAGAATCTTCGGTGATTAAATGCGGCAAAGTTTTTTCAAGAACAGTCAAGTCAGAGCCGAAGTTAATGCATCTTTCGGTAAAATAAAACCTTACCAGCGCACGAACCGCTTGGGTATTAGAAATATCAAGAGCAGAATTGAAAAGCTGTTGCATCAGTGGGCTGTTGTTACGCTTACAACATTCAAAGGTGACAGCTTCATCAAAATAGGTTATATCTGTTTTATATCTTACTTCGTCAACATAGACGGTTTTGTATTTAATGATTTCCCTGAAAGCCTGCGTATAACCAAAAGACTGTACTTCCCACACAGGATGACGCGGAACTGTTTCACTATATGACACAGTTTTTTCGACCGTTTCGGTATACTGTATTTCTACTTTTTTTTCTTGCTTATGGATTTCCTGATACTTTCTATTCAATATTTCAGAAAGTTCCGATTCATTCATGTTATTAGCAATACCGAACAATGCGGCGCTAAATGCTTCAGCGCAGGCTTTCTCGAAAGCCGCTCTGTCTTGAATGCCTTCTTTTCGTATTATTTGTGTTGTTGGCATTATTTTTGTCTCGCAAAAAATAGAGTTGTATGCAACTTACTGCATCTATAAGCTAAAATCAATACGTAAAATAAATCTGTTTTTAAAATAGCATAATAAACAATGGGTTGTTGATTTGTGTGCGCGAACAAAATGAATAAAACAAAGGCACGAGCAAGCCAGGCAAACGCAAATTACACGGAAAAGTTTACTATTGGTTTGGAGGAACCGCGAATGTAGCCTTGTAATCAAGGCGCAATGAGCGGATTCTTTTTGACTCGCGCATTAAGCTTGCGCAGAAAAAAAATTCAGCGTGAAAATAATTAGCCGGCACGACATCTTCAAAATCGCTGAGAGAATCCGCTCATTGCGCCTTGATTACAAGGCTACATTCGCGGTTCCTTCAAACCAATAGAAAATTAAAGTTATTGTTCATTCTGTTGCACTCACGCTGACTTCTTCATGAAGGCAAGCCAGGCTCAAAGAAAAGCATGGGGAATTACTTTCCGGATTTTCGAAAATTGACCACGCTGCGTCGCCAAGACGCGTGTGGCATTAAGCCTGTGCCTGAAGAATAAATACCGGGTTCTGAAATAGATTTCGTTACTGCAGCGCCGCCTGTAAAAACGCAGTGATCGCAAATAGTTAAGTGGCCTGCAATATTCACTGCGCCTGCGATCATGCACTGTTTACCAATTACGGTTGAGCCAGCAATCGCTGAGCAGCCGGCAATAATGGTATTGTCGCCAATAATAACGTTATGCGCTATTTGCACTAAATTGTCGATTTTAACACCCGATCCGATAATGGTATTATCTAAAGCGCCGCGATCAATACAAGTATTCGCACCAATTTCAACATGATCACCAATTTCAACGGCGCCTAATTGCGGAATTTTCTCATATTGATTTTTTTCATTGTGCACGTAACCAAAGCCATCTGCGCCAATCACAGCGCCGCTATGCAATATTACTTTTTTATTAATTTTGACATGATGATAAATAGTAACGTTAGGATAAATAATACAATCAGGTCCAATTTCAACATGATCTCCAACAAAGCAATTTGCGCCGATTGAAGTGGTCGGATCAATTTTTGCAGACGGTGAAATAATGGCGGAAGGATGAATGCCCGATTGTTGATATTTTTTTTCAAATAAAGCGGCTATGCGTGAAAATGCCAATTCTGGATTATCAACAATCAATGTTGTTGCGCTGCAATTTTCTGCATCTTCTTTTTTTAAAATAACAGCTGAAGCTTGTGTGTCCGCTAAATATTTTTTATAGTTGCCAGCTAAATAAAAAGTAATATCACCTAATGTAGCATTTTTAATAGAGGCGCATTTTGAAATAAGAATACTGTCATCGCCAATAATAACCGCGTTGATTTTTTGGGCGAGATCTTTTATTTTATAGGATCGCATCATTATTTTGTGCGCCCACGCTTCCGCGCGGGCTTCAGCAATAAATCTAACTCATTACTTCATAGCATCTAAAACTTGTTTTGTGATGTCCAAAGAATTATTGGAATACAAAACATCGTTGTCAGGCAATACTAAATCCAATTTGTCTTTTGTTGCGACTGTTTGTACAGCTGTTTTAACCATGGCCATAAATTGTTGTAGCTGTTGATTTTGTGCTGTGTAAACATCTTGTTGGAATTTAGCTTGATCTTGACGGAATTGCATTTCTTCATTAGAAATTTGTGTTTGCAAATTATCTAAATCAGTTTTGCTCATCACTGTTTTATTTTTTTGATATTTTTGAATATCTGCTTGCAATGCTGCAGCCGATTTATCTAACGTTGCTTTTTCAGGTGAAAATTGTTTTGTGAGTTGCGCTTTAATTTCTTTTACTTTCGCAGAAGTGGTGAAAATTTGTTTCATGTCAACAACGCCTACTGTTCCTGCAAAAGCGGTCATTGAAAACATCGCAACACATGCTGCTGCACCTACGATTAATTTTTTCATAAAAATATTCTCCTCAATTAATTATTAAAAAATTGTTAAAACATTGCGCCAAATGAAAAACCAAATATTTGTGGATCATCCCCTGGTTTTTGATTCAGTGGAAAGCCCAAACTGAAATCAAGCGGAGCACCCAAAGGAGACATCCATGATACCATGAGACCCGTGGTTAAACGCAAATTATTCAGTGAATTAGCTTCGTAAGTAATTCCTGGGGTTTGTTGCGTTTCATAAATATTACCGGCATCAAGGAATAATCCGGTTCGAACTTTGTTGCTAATAAAGTCAGGTAGAATAAAATTGACTCCTGCTAAGGCTTCGATGTTACCGCCGATTGCTTGCGTATTATTATTGGGATTTCTAGGGCCCAAACTGCTGGCCACATAACCTGGCAAGGTGTGAATACCGCCGGCATAGAAGTTATCAAAAAATGGGAGGCTTGCTGTATCGCCATAACCACCGCCGTATCCTAAAGTCGTATTGGGATTAATAATAAAACCCGCGCCGATTGGGAAATAAATCGTGCCGTTATAAACCGCTTGATAGTACGCCAAGCTTGAATCAATAACCGGCACACCGGCAGTTAGGTTTAAGCTTTGGCTATCGCCTTCTGTTGGAAATATCGCGCGGTCCAGTGTGGAGTGCGACAAGCCTGTAATCAATTTAAAATTATTATAAGGCGACGGGTATTTCGATAAAAAATCCGTTACGTTAGGCGAGGCTTCTGATGTGTTTACGTTACTAATTGTGACGTAATCATAACCAGCGCCCAATGCTAGGGTGTCATATTCGCTCATTGGAATGCCGTAGGTCATACTTCCGCCCACGTCATTCATGGTATACGGCGCCATATTCACTTGCGCCGGCGTCACATGGCTGTAGTAAATATTAAAAGCGCGACTAATGCCTGTTGTGGTATAGAACGGATTATTATAGGTAAAGTTATAGGTATTTTGATATTGGCTATTTTGAAAACCGATGGACACTAATTTTCCGCTGCCCATAAAGTTCGGCTCAGAAACACTTGCGCCATATAAAAAGCCTTCTACGTCTGAATAACCACCCTGCACTGACGCACGCCCTGCGCTCACTTCATGTACATGGTAGTCCAAATCCAATTGATTATTAGTATTAGGAACGGGTGTCGTCGTCACATTAATATTATTTAAGTACGGCAGATTCGACATCAATCGCTTTGATTCATTCACATTTTTCAGAGAATAAACACCACCTTCCATTTGACGCAATTGACTGCGCACAACCAACTCGCTGGTGCGTTCATTGCCAAGAATATGAATTTTTCTGACGTACATGCGGTTATTGGCAGAAACTAAATAATTTAAAAATACTTGGTGTGTCGCTTGGTTTAATTGCGGCGTTGGATTAATCAATGGGAACGCATAACCATGATCACCCAAATAATCTGCAATTTGTTTATTAATAGCAACTACTTGTTTGCGCGAAAATACCTGCCCTACTTTAAGCACACTAATTATTTTTTTAACGCTTGGCACCAAATCATTGGGTAATTTTGCATCCAATTGATAGCCACTGATATGATAAACCGGGCCTTCAAAAACCGTAACAGCAATTGCCACATTGTTGGTTTTGGGGACGGGCGTGACCGACTGTGACAACACGCGGAATTGCAAATAACCATGGTCATAATAAAAATCTTGTAAATGCTGCAAATCTTCTTCTAAGTGCGTCTGTGAAAAGCGATCAGTATGTGTAAACCAAGTTAATATACCGGGTGTCGTCATTTTAAATTGCGAAATTAATTCATGCTCTGAAAATGCTTTATTGCCTGTAATTTTAATTGTATTAACAAGAGACGGTTTGCCTTCTTGAATTGATATATTAATGGCCACTTGATTGCGCGGCAAATCTTTAACGGTCGGTGTTACGATTGCGCCAGGATGTCCCATCAATGCATATTGTTGTTGCAAACCCGCCACGATGGCATGCAATTGCGAAGGATCATAGGTATATCCAACCACAATACCCATTTTTTTCAATACGGGTTTTAGTTGATCGGCTTTAATCGCTTTGTTACCCGTAATATTAATCGAATCAATCGTTGGACGCTCAACCACATTCACAATCAGGGTATTACCAGAGCGCGTTAAATTCACTCGGCTAAAAAAACCAGTTTCAAAAACAGCATTAATAATATCTTCGCCATCTGTATCCGTGTAAGTTTCTCCCACATGCACAGGCATTGCGCGCAAAACAGTTCCTGTGCTAACGCGCTGCAAACCCTGCACTTGAATTTTCTGGACAACAAAACTATCGGCCAAGATACCGGTTGAAAACACAGAAGCAACTAATAATACAGCAATTTGTTTAGATATTGGTTTAGATAAAAGCATGTGGCCTATATTCCTTCAATCATCAGGTGATTTATAAAATGGCGTTCAGTATATCCTATTCATTGTGTCTGAAAAAAGAAATTTCGTTGCTTTTTCACGCGCCAATCGATCCGCCGCCAAAACGGTTTCTAAATCACGGATAGGCTCTGATAAAACAGTCTGCATCACCTGCTCCGCTGTTTGTGCAATTTGCGTAAATTTAATATGTTGACGATAAAAAGCATCGACCGCAACTTCATTGGCCGCATTTAAAATAGCCGTTGCAGTGCCGCCTGCTTTTAAAGCCTGAAATGCTAATTTTAATGCGGGAAAGCGTTTTAGACACGGCTGTTCAAACGTAAGTGACGTTAAGCTCGTTAAATCTAGTACTTTAGCGCCAGATTGAATTCTATTCGGCCAGCCCAGCGCATTGGCGATTGGAATACGCATATCTGGCGAGCCCAATTGTGCTAGCAAAGAGGCATCTTCAAAAACAACCAATGAATGAATTACGCTTTGAGGATGAATAACGACGCGAATTTGCTCGAGTGATAATCCAAACAACCAATAAGCCTCAATCACTTCTAAGCCTTTATTCATTAAAGTCGCAGAATCAATCGAAACTTTAGGGCCCATTTTCCAGTTGGGATGCGCTACTGCTTGTTCAGGTGTCACGTTCTCTAAATTGATCAACGGCATTTCTCTAAAAGGCCCGCCTGATGCCGTGAGCACAATGGATTGAACGCCAGATAAGACAGATCTCCCCGGCAAAAAATCCTTTGGTAAACACTGAAAAATCGCATTATGTTCACTGTCTACCGGTAATAAAATAGCATTGTGTTTTTTAACTTCGTCCATAAAATAAGAAGCGCCCATCACCAGCGCTTCTTTATTCGCTAATAATATTTTTTTAGAAGCCTGAACAGCTGCTAAAGTAGGCAATAATCCTGCAGCGCCGACAATAGCTGCAACAACGATATCTGAATCAGGATGCGCAGCCAACATGGCAATATTTTTTTCGCCAAATAATACCGTCGTTTTAATATTGGATTCTGCTAGGCGAATGGCTAATTGATTCGCGAGCTCTTCTGTTAAGACAGCTGCAAATGTGGGCTTATATTGCAAGCATTGCTGATACAACACGGCGATATTTTTCCCTGCAACTAAAGCTTCAATGCGAAACTGTTCAGGATGCCTTGAAATCACATCTAGCGTATTTTTTCCGATAGATCCGGTCGAGCCCAATAGGGTTACAGATTGCATAAGAGAATCCCGAGTGAAAAAACAACGGTCGCCGATAACACGCTATCTGCGCGATCCAATAAACCACCATGCCCTGGAAATATTCTTCCGGAATCTTTAATATTAGCCATGCGTTTTAATAAACTCTCAAACAAATCACCCAGCACAGAAAAAACCGCGCAAACAAGGCTTAATAAAATTAAATAAATATAATGCTGGAGAGATAAATGCAAAAACAATCCGTAAATTATGGCTGTCATAAAAGATAAAAACAAGCCTCCGAATAATCCCTCAATTGTCTTTTTGGGGCTTACGCGAGGCGCTAATAATTTTTTCCCGAAAAATTTTCCAGCAAAATAAGCACCTGTGTCAGCTGCAAAAATAATTAATAAAATATAAATCAACCAGGACGCGCCTAATCTAGGATCGGATTTTAAAAACACAAAACTATCCCAACAAGCAATCAGCATAAAAAATCCAGAAAGTGATTTTATGATTGGTAGTTGAAATCCAGCAGCAGAATTAATTTGCGCATTTTTTTCATATAAAATAATAGCAAAAACAGACCAAACCCAAAAACACAGCGCGACTAATAACATTATCCAAATGGGCAGCCCAGCTGAAAAAAATATTCCTAACCCAATTAATGCAACATAAACAAAACGCAATAATAATATATCAAAACCAATAAATGCAGACCATTCCCACGCGCCAAGGAGCATCATCAGCGCAATCAATATTGAAAAATAAAGTGGAGATAAATAAATAATCGCAGCCAGAAATAAAGGTAATAATATGATCGCGGTAATTATTCTAGTTTTCATTTGGCAATCTGCTCACTGATCAAACCAAAGCGTCGTTCGCGATGTTGAAAATCATGAATGGCTTGCGTGAAAATATCGTCATTAAAGTCCGGCCAGTATTCATCGACAAAACACAATTCGGTATAGGCAAATTGCCACAACATAAAATTACTGATTCTTTTTTCGCCGCCCGTGCGAATTAATAAATCAGGTTCCGGCAAATCATGCAGGCATAGAAATTGCGCGTAATCTTTTTCGGTTAATGTTTTAGGGTCAGCTTTATTATCAATGGCCAATTGCGCAAATTTTTGGGCTGCTTGTAAAATATCCCAGCGGCCACTGTAGTGAATGGCAATCACAAACGTTAATCCGGTGTTGTGCTGCGTCAATACGTGAGCACGCTCGATTTCATGTTGAAAAGAGGGGTCAAATACAGAAATATCACCAATAATTTGAACACGTACATTATGCTGATGTAATTCTTGAACATTTTTTTTGAGAACATCAGATAATAAAAAAACCAGAAACCGAACTTCTGATTCGGGTCGAACACGAAAATTTTCGGTGCTCATCGCAAATAATGACAATACTTTAATTTTATGTTTTGAGCAATAATCAACGGCTTTTCGAACTGCTTTGACACCGACTCGGTGTCCTGCAACGCGCGGCATAAATCGGCGTTTTGCCCAGCGGCCATTGCCATCCATAACAATCGCGACGTGAGAAGGCATGGTTTGCATTCGCTTTTCCTTTTCGTTCCGTCATGTTTTCCCCCGCCTATCCGCATGCGTGAGACACATCGGTCCCCTCTCCCGCTTGCGGGAGAGGGTTAGGGTGAGGGTCTTTATTTAAATTTCCATCAAATCCTTTTCTTTTTGCGCAGAGAAAGTATCAATTTGCGCAACCAGCTCATCCGTCATTTTTTGCATTTGTGTTTCTGAGCGACGTTCTTCATCTTCATTGATTTGTTTTTCTTTTAGCATATTTTTAAATTCTTGATTGGCATCGCGACGTGTATTACGAACCGCAACACGTGCTTTCTCCGCTTCATCGCGCACAATTTTACCCAAGCTACGGCGACGCTCTTCTGTTAGGGGTGGCAAAGGAATTCGGATGATCATGCCAGCAGTATTGGGATTTAAACCCAAATTTGCTGCAATAATCGCTTTTTCAATTTCAGCGATCATGGTTTTTTCCCATGGCGTCACTGTTAACGTTCTTGCGTTTTCAACAGCAATATTAGCCACTTGATTTAATGGCATGGCGCTGCCGTAATAATTTACCTGAACATGCTCAATAATGCTGGGATGCGCGCGACCCGTTCGCAACTTTGACAATTCGTTTTTAAATGCTTCAACCGATTTTTCCATGCGCTTTTTTGAATCTTTTAAAATATTTTCTATCATGTGTTTCTCCCATCAACAACCGTTCCAACAGTTTCACCTAGAATCACTTCTAAAAACATACCGGGTTTGCCAATGTTAAATACACGCAGTGGCATGTCGTAATCACGACACTGACAAAACGCCGCTAAATCCATTACCGCTAATTCTTTTTTGAGGGCTTCTTGATACGATAAATGTTTGTATAACGTTGCGGTCGGATCTTTTTTAGGATCCGCCGAATAAACACCATCGACATTGGTGGCTTTAATCACGACATCCGCTTCAATTTCAATACCGCGCAAGCTCGCTGCAGAATCGGTTGTGAATAATGGATTGCCCGTGCCAGCAGAAAAAATAACAATTCTGCCTTGCTCTAAATGATGAATGGCTTTTCTTTTTTGAAATAAATCAATCATGCCGCCCACAGCAACTGCGGACAGAATGCGCGCTGGCATGCCAGAACGCTCGAACGCATCACGCAATGCTAATGCATTCATGATGGTTGCAACCATCCCCATGTGATCGCCCGTGATGCGATCAATACCCACTTCAGACAGAGCCACACCGCGACAAAAATTACCGCCGCCGACAACAATGCCAATTTGAACGCCAAGTTGATGCACTTCATGTATTTCTTTAGCAATGCGATTTAAGACACTGGGTGCAATAGCGCTTGTGCCATCACCCATCAATGCTTCTCCGCTCATTTTGAGCAGAACCCGCTTGTAAATTGGTTTGTTGCCAGACATTTACGCACTCCCTTTCAATGTAGCATTAACCTCTTCTGCAAAATCTGTTACTTGCTTTTCAATACCTTCACCTACTTCAAAACGCACGAATTGAATTAATTTCGCATTGGCTGCTTTTAATAAATCGCCGACTGTTTGATCGGGATTTTTAACAAAAGGCTGATGCACGATGCACACTTCTTTCATATATTTTTGAACGCGGCCTTCTACCATTTTTTCGATAATATTAGCAGGTTTGCCAGAAGTTTGTGCTTGTGCTGTAAAAATTTCACGCTCTTTTGCAATCAGCTCCGCAGGAATAGCTGTTTCATCAATTGCTAAAGGATTTGTGGCAGCAATATGCATCGCGATATCTTTTGCAAGATCCGTATTCTTCTGATCAATGGCAACCAATACACCAATACGATCACCGTGCAAATAACTGGCAACACAGCCTGCAGCTGATGACACAATCGCTGCGCGTCGCATTTGAATATTTTCACCAATTTTTAAAACCAACGCTTCGCGTTCTGATTCATGTGGCGCTGTAATTTTTGTTAAATCATCGGTATTTAATTTTAAACTCGTTTCCACTAACGCATTGGCAAATGCTTTAAAGCTGGCATCGCGCGCGACAAAATCGGTTTCGCAATTGACATCAGCCATCGCTGCCAATGTTTTGTCTGAATTAGTTGCGATGACAATAACGCCTTCTGCTGCAATTTTACCTGCACGTTTTGCCGCTTTTGCTTGACCACTTTTACGTAGAAAATCTACCGCTGCTTGCATATCGCCCGCTGAGTTTTCTAATGCTTTTTTACAATCCATCATTGCAGCGTCTGTTAAACCGCGCAATTCTTTGACCATTGATGCTGTTATTGCTGACATAATAAGACCCTCACCCTCACCCTAACCCTCTCCCGTGAGTACACGGGAGAGGGAACTATAAATATATTGACCTACTCTTTTTTTGCAGAAGCTTTTGCTGTTTTTTTCTTTGCAGCAGGCTTTTTAGCCTTGGGCGCTTCTTTTATTTCTTCAACTTCAGCAGCTTCTTCTTTTTTCTGTGTTATTTTTTTCGCTGCTTTGATTTCAGTTGTAGGTTTTGCCTTCACTTTTGTTTTTGCTGCGCGTTCTGCATCTTTGGCTGCATCTTCCTCTAAAATAGCGCGACGTGATTCAATAATAACGTCCGCGATTGTTTTGCAGTAGAATCGAATAGCGCGGATTGCATCGTCATTGCCCGGTACGAAATAATCAATGCCTTCAGGGCTGGTATTCGTATCCACAATACCGCACACAGGAATGCTCAAACGTTTTGCTTCTTGAATCGCTGTTTTTTCTTCTTTCACATCGATAATAAACAACGCATCTGGCAAGCCGCCCATATTTTTGATGCCTTCCAGGTTAGATGCTAACTTCGTTTTTTGACGTTGCATCATCAATACTTCTTTCTTTGTTCTACCAGAAATTAATTTTGGATTTTCAAACATCGCTTCAAGATCTTTGTAGCGACGAATGGATTGACGAATGGTTTTGTAGTTCGTCAACATGCCACCTAACCAGCGGTTATCAACGTAGGGCATGCCACAACGAATCGCTTCTTCGCGAATGATGTCGTGCGCTGCAAATTTGGTACCCACAAATAAAATTTTGCCGCGTTTCGCTGTGATATTGCCAATGAACTCTAGCATTTCACGAAATTTAGGCAGTGATGTTTCAAGGTTGATAATATGTAATTTTTCATGCTCGCCGAAAATATAGGGAGCCATTTTAGGATTCCAGAAGCGTTTTTGATGTCCGAAATGAACACCTGCTTCCAACATTTGACGCATAGAAATAGAGATTGCCATAACTTTTCCTCAGGGTTACTCTTCCGCTTATCCCATCCCCGCTATCTGCTGTTTTAAAGAAAACGGCAAACACCCTCGGTGACGTGACGATAAGCGTGAATATTGTTGTTTAAAAACCAAAAGCTTTATACCATAGGCACACTGAAACAACAACCAGTTACGATTTAAATATGAAAATTACCCTTAAAACCCCTGAAGAATTTGCCAAAATGCGCGTTGCGGGGAAATTGGCGGCCGATGTACTAGATATGATCGGTGCTTATGTTAAGCCCGGCATCACAACGGATGAGCTCAATACCATTTGTCATGAGTATATTACTCAAACCCAACAAGCTATTCCGGCGCCATTGAATTACGAAGGCTTTCCCAAATCTATCTGTACTTCAGTTAATCATGTTGTCTGCCATGGCATTCCGAACGATAAACCCCTTAAAAATGGCGATATTATTAATATTGATGTCACGGTCATCAAAGATAAATACCATGGCGATACCAGTAAAATGTTTTGTGTGGGCGATGCACCGCCGTATGCCAAAAAATTAATTACTATCACACAAGAGTGCTTATACTTAGCGATTCGCAT
This sequence comes from Gammaproteobacteria bacterium, assembly GCA_023266215.1. Lineage (GTDB taxonomy): Bacteria > Pseudomonadota > Gammaproteobacteria > Coxiellales > Coxiellaceae > JAHFRQ01. The sequence continues at coordinate 161,738 of JAHFRQ010000003.1, forward strand.
GGTAAAACCAGGTGTTAAATTAGGTGATATTGGTTTTGCCATTCAGCAATTTGCTGAAAAAAATCGCTATTCTGTTGTAAGAGAATACTGCGGTCACGGCATCGGCACCATTTTTCATGAAGATCCACAAGTATTGCATTATGGAAAACCCGGCACGGGTATTGAAATTAAAGAAGGTCTGTGTTTTACCATCGAGCCCATGATTAATTTAGGCAAACGCGATGTGGTTTTGTTGCAAGACAAATGGACTGTAGTAACAAAAGATAAAAAACTATCCGCGCAGTGGGAACATACGTTAGGCGTCACAGAAAATGGCGTTGAAGTATTTACCAAGCGAGCCGATGAAAGGATTTTTTAATGCGCGCCACTATGACGCGCAATATAAACTAATAAATACAAAAATTAATTTGTGGGTGCAGGCCCGTTCGCACAAACGTAAGCGCCAGAACCAGCATTTGCCCAATGACCAGGCATTCCTGTGCTTCCAGATTGGCTCATGCAAACATGTGCATTTCCAGTGGGTGCAATCTGCGAAGTAGGCTCACATTGTAAGTTGGCAGTGTCCTGTTGATATACCAGAGCTTGGTTTGTTTGAGAAATGCAATAATAGGTTTCACCACTGCAGCTCTTAGTGGGTACAGTATGAAAATTTGCAATGGCCTCCGCTTTTTGCTGCGCAGTTGGATCGGTGCATGAACCACCAAAGCTCTTACCCATAGTGTCACCTGGCTGATAATATTTGCATCCGCCGGCAGAACCTGTCGGCAATTGACTCTTATTTTGAGCGCACCAACTAGAATCAGTGCCATGTGCCAAAACACCCGCACTAGCAACGCAAGAAGCTAGTAAAATTCCGCCAATAATCACTCTTTTTGATTTATTTATCATTATCTTCTCCATTTAAAGCAATGTTAGAAATATAGAGTATTATTTGTACCATTAAGATTACTAATATACAATGCCGACATAAAATATTTTAAGTCAGTAATTTCAATGGATGAAACCAAATTGTATCAATCATTCACCGTTCATTGAGAGTTAAAAAATGAGAGACGCCAACCAAATTTTTAAATTGATAGAAGATATTATAGATATCATCGCAAGCCCAGGAAAATATCTTTATTGCGAATCGGATGACGAAGGCGAAGAGGTTCGAACTGGTAGATTTTGGTTAAATAAACTTAAGGCGCTGACTGGAATACCACTAAGTCCAGATGAACAAAAAGCGCTGGCAAACACAATAACTGAACAGTATTTCAATTACAGTAGCATCTTATACAAATTAGCTTGTACATTGCTCCAATCAGCACGGAATCAAAATGTATATTCAATAGAAATTTTAACAGAATTATTTGATACTATTTTTAACATCTGCTCAAATCAAAAAGAAATATTAATAAATCGGATTTTAAGCAACGATGATAAGACAATTTATTATTTTGTATTGACGTTAAGTAATGCGTCCATTAACTCTGCCAAAGCAATATTATTGATTACCAATGCAATAAAAAATATTATTCTTCATTGCTGCGAAACATCAAAAAACTCAGAGCTACTGACGCTATTGTCTAAGCCAGACTTATCTCGGAATAAAAACAATTTTTACTATTTTGCTAGTTTCTTATGGAACACGCGCATAATATTAGACCCTTCTCACAGAATGATCGTCAGCAATGCGCTGATCGAGCTGTGGCAGGAAATGAGCTTTCCTTTAAAAATCCCATCGCAACAACAAAAATTTACCGGGGCATTATTTAAGTTTTCTAACGGTGTTGATGATCATCAAAATTATTTCTATCTTACCGGCTTTTTTCAATCATTCTTTTTCTTTATGAAAAAAAATGAAAATTTAAAAGCCGAATTAGTAAGTACATTACTCACCGCCCTTCTTACCATCACTTGTAAACAGCCTCCGGAAGAATTGGAAAATGCAGAGAATATTTTGCAAAATAGATTAGGTAGAGTGTTGAAATTTTTTATTTCGATACTTGAGGACAAAGAAAATAAACTGTTGCTGAGCGATATGAAAACAGATTGTATTGCGCATTGTTGGGAATTAATTGCTTGCAATGCGCATGGACTTCCATCCGGAAATCTCAATTATTTAATAGGTCAAACAAAACATAGAGAACCAAATAAAAAAAATGAAATGTCATTTGATTTAACCGTTAGAAAACTTTTATTTTCAACGCTTTATTTTTTATTGTTAAAACACAGTGCAGAGCGCACTAAAGATCTTGAATATAAGGGTATTGATCAATCTCTTCAAACTGCGATTGCCAGAGTATTAATTACGGATTTTGTAAAACAGAAACGCACTGCGAATATGGGCGCAAAAGATTTTTTAGAGGTTTATTTACCCGAAGGCAGCGTCCTTGCAAAAATTATTGACACACACCACGGACTTTTATCAAAGCGCAAAAAAACCCGCGCTCGCAGATTAATCGATGGGCAGATTCTGTATCAAGAGTCGGCTGCTAGAAATGCGGAACTCAGAAAATCGTCAGCCAGTTTTTTTAAAACAAGCTCTCGAAAAGTAACAGAAGCGCCGGATGGGGAAACAATTGAATTGGTAACCATGAGATTAAAGTCAACTCCATGAAAAATATGCTACACTGCGAGCCCGATTAAACTTAAAGCTTAGAAATCTATTTTTAAGCGATTGATTAATATAGATTAATTATTTTTTAAACTTTTGCTTGCGGCCGTTAGCGAAAGTCAGGAGAGGGAATGAGTCAAAATATTGCGATTAAAGGCTACATGCCAGTATTTGCGGAAGCAAAAAAAATAATTCTCGCGACACAACAGCGTTTTTTGCATGAAGCAAATTGCGCGAGCATTGATCTTTATTGGCAACTTGGAAAATTGCTAGACCAAACCGCCAAACGATACCAATGGGGAAAAGAAATTTTGGCTAGATTGTCAATCGATCTAACGGACGTACTTGGCAATACAAAAGGTTACTCCGAACAAAGCTTGCGTTTTATGCGACAATTTTATTATGAGTATGAAGCTCACCCTGATTTATTCGCAATCGCTCGAGATGTGCGATGGAGAACCAATATTCTTATTATGGGAAAAATAAAAAATCAGGATGCCAGGAGGTTTTACTTAGAAATGGCGCGTGACACACTATGCGGCAGAGACACGATCGACATGCAAATCAAATCACAAGCATACGAGCGTGAATGCTTAACGGGGAAATTGCATAATTTTAAAAAAACTTTGCCCGCAGAATTAGCCCAAAGAGCTGAAAATTTATTGAAACCCAGTTATTTTTTGGAAGCAACCGAACCATTTTCCGGCTCTGGAAAAATCCTAGAAAAGCATATTGAAAATCACATGGTGGAGCATATTAAAAAAGTTATTATGATGCTAGGAAAAGGATTTTCCTTTATTGGAAATCAATATAGAATTGAAGCGAAAGGGAATGAATACTTTATTGATTTATTATTTTTTAACCGAATTTTAAAATCTCTCTTTTGTGTAGAAATAAAATCAAAAAAATTTAAAGCTGAATATGCAGGTAAAATGAATTTGTATTTAGGTCTCTTGGATGATTATGTAAAACTTCCTGATGAAAATCCTTCCATTGGTTTAATTTTATGCGGAGACAAAAATACATTTGAAGCAGATTATGCGTTGCGCGATATTAATAAGCCAATAGGAATTGCTGAAATCATTTTATCTAAAGTGCTGCCAGCCAATTTAGCTGATAAGCTACCCGATCTTAAATTATTAAAAAATGAAATTTTATTTGAACTGAATGAAAAAAGCGAAGTCACAAAAAAAGTAGAAGAAAAATGCTAGAACTCAAAGAAATTACATTACGACGCGGCATCAAGGTGCTGTTAGACCATGCGTCATTGCGCCTTGACGTGGGCTATAAAGCCGGATTAATTGGCCGAAACGGTACCGGCAAAACGTCGATGCTTCGCTTAATTATGCGTGAAATACACGAAGATCACGGCACTTTTTTCCTGCCTCCCAGCTGGAAAATATCGCATTTAGCGCAAGAATTACCCGAAACGCATGACACCGCTTTTGCTTATGTCAGAGCGGGTGATACAGCCTGGGTGGCTATCCAAGAAAAATTATTAGCGGCTGAAAAAGAAAATGACGGCATGGCGCTAGCTGATTTATATGCTGAACTCGAAAGCATTGACGGCTATCGCATTGATTCGCGCGTTGCGGTTATTTTAAAGGGCTTGGGATTTTCAGATGAGCAGCAAGAAAGGCCTGTTAAATCTTTTTCCGGCGGCTGGCAAATGCGGTTGCAATTAGCGCGCGTGTTAATGTCACAAGCTGATTTATTGCTATTGGATGAACCAACCAACCATTTGGATTTAGAAAGTATCGCATGGCTCACACAGTGGGCAAAATCGTATCCTGGCACCTTTATTTTAATTTCACATGATCGGTATTTTTTAGATGAAGTCACAACACACACCATTCAATTAGCCAATCAACAATTAAGGTTATATCAAGGCAATTATTCTTCTTTTGCAAAGCAATTTTCAGATGCGTTAATTTTGCAAGAAAAATCTAATGCCAAAGTAGAAAAAAAGCGTGCGCATTTGCAAAAATTTGTGGATCGCTTTGGCGCAACTGCTTCAAAAGCAAAGCAAGCACAAAGTCGCGTTAAAGCCATTGAAAAATTACAAGTGACAACCGATTGGCAAGAAGAGCAAAATATTAGTTTTGATTTTTTTGAATCTAAACCCACGGGTTATCCCACGATTTCCATTCGCGCCGATTGCGGTTATGAAAATAAAGTTATTTTAAATGGCGTGAGTTTAAATTTAAGTGAAGGCGATCGCGTCGGTGTTTTAGGTATCAATGGCGCCGGAAAATCGACTTTATTAAAAACCATTGCGCAAGGATTGCCGGTGACCAATGGCGAAATTGTATTTCACCCTCGCACGCAAATCGGCTATTTTTCACAACAACAAGTGGATATGTTAAAACTAGATGAAACACCACTGGCGCATTTTAAAGAACAATTTCCCGACATGTCAGAAACACAAGCGCGCGGATTTTTAGGTCGATTTGGATTTAGCAATGATCGCGTATTTGAAAAAGTCGATGTTTTTTCAGGTGGCGAAAAAGCGCGTTTAGCTTTAGCATTACTAATTTGGAAGCGCCCGAATGTTTTATTATTAGATGAGCCGACCAATCACTTAGATATGCATATTCGAGAATCATTAATTTTAGCACTTGAAGAATTTACAGGTGCATTATTATTAGTGTCCCATGATCGCTATTTTATTGAATGCTGCGTTGATCAATTATGGTTGGTTAATAATGGTGGCGTATCTGTTTATAACGGAAATTTGAGTGATTACGAAGCTTCTGCTTTAGCCGATTTAATTGAAAAACCAGAAAAAAAACCCGAAAAACAAAAATCAACTAATCAAGACAATAAAAAAGAAATTCAACAAATAGAAAAAACAATTTCACATTTGCAACAACAAATGAAAAAGCTTGAAGATCAATTGGCAGATGAAAATTTATATCATGACAATCAAAAAGAAAAACTTAAAAAATTAATGCAAGAACAAGGTGAACTTAAAAAAGAACTTGAAGAAAAAGAAAAGGTTTGGTTATCGCTCTTTGAGGAAAAATAAAATCTCAACAGAAGCGCTGGCGAAAGCCTGCGCGCGTATTCATTCTAAGCAACAGCAAAACCCTTCAAACCTTACTGCGAGCATGCTTTCCAGCGTTTTTTGGATATTTTTATTTCGGATCCGCAGGCATAGGGATTCTAACCATTCCGCAATCGGACGTTTCATCACGGATTTGAACAGGTGTTTGAACGTATTTTTTGAATAACTCGCTTAAATGGCTTGCCATTTTTTCAGGGCCAGTTTTTTTTATAAGGGAAGTGATTGAGTTCAAAAAATAACTGCCTTCTAACTTATTGCTCACCATTATCAATAGTACCGAAGCCCATCGCGGCAGCGTGGGCGCGAGAAAAAGAACAATAAAAATACAAACTACGGTATTTCTTTTTTATTAAAATCTGTTATTTTTTATAAATGAAAAAAATAGATGA
>JAHFRQ010000027.1 GCA_023266215.1 Gammaproteobacteria bacterium
CATCTTCGCGATCCCATTAGCGACTTAAAGCGTACTGTACTCACACCCATTCCAACGGAGTTGAATCAAATACTCGATTTATTGGAAATTAAAAATACGCACTAAATCTGCAAGTCGGGAGGCACTGGCGCTGTAACTTCTTCAAAAGGTTTATGCATCAAGCCCAGTATTTCTATCAACGGCCAAATCTTAATTGTATCATCAGATGATCCTGAAACAATGAATTTTTGATCAGGACTAAAGACGCAGGCGCGAACACAGCTTGAATGACCTTTTAATGTTAAAATACACGCACCTGTTTCAGCATCCCAAATCTTAATTGTCTTATCAGATGATCCTGAAACAATGAATTTTCCATCAGGGCTGATTGCGCAGGCGTAAACACAGCTTGAATGACCTTGCAATGTTAAAATACACGCACCTGTTTCAGCATCCCAAATCTTAATTGTCTTATCAAATGATCCTGAAACAATGCGTTTTCCATCAGGACTGATGGCGCAGGCGAGAACCCAGTCTGAATGACCTTGTAATGTTCGAATACACTTAGCTTTTGCAACATCCCAAATCTTAATTGTATTATCAAATGATCCTGAAACAATGAATTTTCCATCAGGGCTGATGGCGCAGGCGAGAACTATGGTTGAATGACCTTGTAATGTTCGAATACACTTAGCTTTTGCAGCATCCCAAATCTTAATTGTATTATCAGTTGATCCTGAAACAATGAATTTTCCATCAGGGCTGATGGCGCAGGCGAGAACTATGGCTGAATGACCTTGTAATGTTCGAATACACTTAGCTTTTGCAGCATCCCAAATCTTAATTGTCCCATCAAATGATCCTGAAACAATGAATTTTCCATCAGGGCTGATGGCGCAGGCGTGAACTAATCTTGTATGACCTTGCAATGTTAAAATACACTCAGCTTTTGCAGCATCCCAAATCTTAATTGTATTATCACTTGATCCTGAAACAATGAATTTTCCATCAGGACTGATGGCGCAGGCATGAACTGAGCTTGAATGGCCATTTAAATCACGCGGTAATTTATTTTTTTTTACTGTTTCTTTCCACTCAAGCTCAAGTCTTACTGCATCGCTTTGAGGATAATTTTCAAAATAACGACCGTATCCCCATACTGTGGATACACCAAATGTTTTACAAATATCTGGAACCGTTAGAAAAGTAAGTATGCGCGTAATGACATCTGGAAGTAAAATTGAAAATGAACTAGTTGATGTTGTTGCGATAATTGGTAAAGCAAAGTTAAGAATATTAAATCGATCTGTCAATTGATCGTAATAATTTTGGTGTTGACGCAGCATGGCTATTTTTGAATTATCCGGCGTTATCTTTAACGCATTAAAATCTCTTTTGCGCACCGCGTCTAAAATTTCCTTAAAACCATCTAGCTCAATTCGAGATAAAAATTGAATTGGGGTGTTCTCAAAATCAGCGAGTTGCTTTTTTAATTTATTATTTCTCATTTTTTTATCCTGGAATTACAATGCGCTCATCATATCAAGCGAGTCTTAGGAAAGTATTAAAACAATGAGAAAATCAGATATTTTTTCAAAAATCAAGGGGTTGCGATTTTCGTTTATATTGCTTGTCGTGTATTAGGTTATGATAATTAACAGCGCTTATATTACATCGTTCACGATGTCGCTAAGTCACAGAAGGGCAATCAAAATTCATTTGCAATATGAAAATATCCTGCTAAAATTCATATATCATATGAAATTTGGATGGATAAATTCGCTATGTCATTGATTTTTCGATTTTTGCAAAAAACAAAAGAGAGCTGTTTTCTCTTTGGTCCGCGTGGCACCGGAAAATCTACCTGGCTTTCTGTTCTGTTTCCCGATGCTTTTTGGATCGATTTGCTGGATCCGCCAACATTGAGAACCTATGTTTCACATCCTGAATATTTAGAATCGGTGGTATTGGGCACGGACAAAAAACAAATTATTATCGATGAAGTGCAAAAAATTCCTGAGCTTTTGAGTGTCGTGCATCGATTAATTGAAATGAAAAAAGGATGGCAGTTTATTTTAACAGGATCAAGTGCGCGTAAATTAAAACGAGCGGGCGTTGATTTATTAGGTGGGCGCGCCATTGTTTTGCATATGCATCCATTTATGGCCGCTGAATTAGGCGAGCAATTTGTTTTGGAAAAAGCATTGCGACATGGATTATTGCCCCATGTTTTTTTAAGCGATGATCCAGTTAATATTTTACGCGCTTATATTGCTATTTATTTAAAAGAAGAAGTTCAAACAGAAAGTTTAGTGCGCAATATCGGACATTTTGCTCGTTTTTTAGAAGTCATGAGTTTTTCGCATGCGAGTATTTTAAACTTAAGTAATATCGCGAGAGAATGCCAGGTTGCAAGATCCCTCATTGAAGGGTATGTGAGTATTTTAGAAGATTTACTATTGTGTTTTCAGTTACCTGTTTTTACCAAAAGAGCCAAACGTGAAACAGTTTCACATTCAAAATTTTATTATTTTGATGCGGGTGTTTTTCGATTTTTAAGATCAACAGGCCCAATGGATTCTGCATCTGAGATTGACGGATTGGCGCTTGAGGGGTTGGTTGCACAGCATTTACAAGCTTGGAATGATTATCAAGGCGCTCCTAATAAATTATTTTATTGGCGCACGCGCAGCGGCGTTGAAGTGGATTTTATTATTTATGGTGAGAATACCTTTTGGGCAATTGAAGTTAAAAATGGACTGCAAGTTCATTCACAAGATTTACGTAGCCTAAAAGCGTTTTGCGAAGATTATCCTGAAGCAAAACCAATGTTATTATATCGAGGAAAAGATCGATTAAAAATTGCTGGAATTGATTGTATTCCCGTATCTGATTTTTTAAAAACACTCAAGCCTATTGAATGATGCTGCCACTTGTTTTTTTCAAAAAAGCGCACTTTTGAAAAAGGCACACCTGTTATCGCGCGGTTTGTTGAAACATTTTTTAAGGCGCTGGCGCTGCAACTGCTTCAACAAGTCACAGAAGGGCAATCAAAATTCATTTGCAATATGGATGATACTGCTGCCATGTATTTTTTTCAAAGTTGCGAAACCCGATTTAAACGAGTAATATGCCTAAAATTTACACGCATGAGGGGTTTTTATGAGAAATTGGTTGGTTGTGGGTTTAATTGCCGTTGCAGGTTTAGATTTAGCGGGTTGTACGCCAGGTAATAATACCATGGGCGCAACGGGCGTTGGCGCGGTGGCGGGTGGCTTGATCGGAAATCAAATCTTTCATGGCAAAAATGCCTTTGCGGGCGTGATTGCCGGCGCTTTGATTGGGGGTGTGATCGGTAATCAAATCGGTCAATACATGGACCGCCAAGATAAAATCAATATGCAAAGTGCGATTATCAATACTCCCGTAGGCCAACAAGCAAGTTGGACCAGTAATCAAGCGGGTCCGAATAATAGCGCGCCTGTGACTTATACGGTGAAACCAGTGAAAGCATATCAAAACACGAGCAATCAATATTGCCGCGAATACCAAACTACTATTGTAGTTGAAGGTAAGACACAGCAAGCTTACGGTAAAGCGTGCCGCACACCGGATGGTCAATGGAAGATTCAAAATCAACAATCTTAATTCGCCCGCGCCGCTTACGTTCAACAGCGGCGCTGCGTGATTTCACTCAAGAAAGCAGAGTATTGATTTCTGATCTTGTCTTACCGCTATTTATTAAAGCCGGCATTGAAAAAAAAATTCCTATTCAATCCATGCCAGGGCATTTTCAATTAAGCTTAAATGATTTAGATTCAGAAATTACAGAAATTTTAACATTAAAAATTTCCGCAGTAATTTTATTTGGCATTCCTGAAAAAATCAAAAAAGATTCGATGGGTTCGGTTGCACTAGATGCTAACGGCATTATTCAACAAGCCGTTAAATTAATAAAAAAATTGGCACCAGATTTGTTAATTATTACTGATTTATGTTTTTGTGAATACACTAATCATGGCCATTGCTTTATAGACAATAATGACAAAACTTTAGAATTATTGGGGAAACAGGCGGTGAGTCACGCACAAGCCGGCGCTGATATTATAGCGCCAAGCGGCATGATGGACGGCATGGTCAAAGCGATTCGATCAGCATTAGATAAAAATCACTTTGAGAATATCCCTATTTTAAGTTACGCCGTTAAATATGCCTCGAGTTTTTATGGACCATTTCGCGAAGCGGCAGAAGGCGCGCCGCAGCTGGGCGATCGAAAAAGCTATCAAATGAATCCCGCCAATTCAAATGAAGCAATAAAAGAAGCAGAATTAGATATTGCAGAAGGCGCTGATATGTTAATGGTCAAACCCGCTCAAAATTATTTGGATATTATTTATCGCGTGAAAAACCAATTTCCGAATTTGCCGCTTGGTGCCTATCAAGTGAGCGGTGAATTTGCGATGATTAAAGCGGCGGCAGAAAAAAATTGGATTGATGAAAAAACAGCTATGTTAGAGAGTCTGTTATGCATTAAACGCGCCGGCGCGGATTTTATTATTACTTATTTTGCAAAGGAGTTTGCATGTCATCCATCAAAACCAAAGTAATTTTTGCTTGCAACCACTGCGGGTCGCAGTATTCTAAATGGCAAGGCCAATGTGGCGAATGCCAAAAATGGAATACCATTGCAGATGAAATAGCAATAGAACAACCCAAGTCTAATCAGCCTAGATTATCTGGTTTTTCAGGCACTTTATCTGAAATTACATTGTTATCCGATGTTAAAATGCAGGCGCAATCACGCATTCAAACAGGCTTAGATGAATTTGATCATGTGTTAGGCGGTGGCTTGGTTTCCGACTCTGTTGTGCTAATTGGCGGCGATCCTGGCGTCGGCAAATCCACTATTTTATTGCAAATTTTATCAGCGCTGGGTAAAACACATCGGCCGCTTTATGTAACGGGTGAAGAATCATTGCAACAATTAGCGTTACGCGCAAAGCGATTAAATTTACCGCTTGAGAATTTATCGCTGCTTGCTGAAACATCTGTTGAAAAAATAATTGCCGCAGCTGACAATTTTAAACCTAAAATAATAGTAATAGATTCTATTCAAACCATGTACACCGATTTTTTACCTTCAGCGCCGGGCGGTGTCGGACAAGTGCGAGAGAGCGCTGCAAAATTAGTGGCGTATGCAAAACAAACTGGAATAGCCTTGTTTATTGCAGGGCATGTGACAAAAGACGGCACGATTGCAGGCCCGCGTGTTTTAGAACACATGGTCGATGCGGTGTTATATTTTGAAGGACAAAATGATTCGCGTTATCGATTAATTCGCGCAGTGAAAAATAGATTTGGCGCTGTGAACGAAATTGGCATTTTTGCAATGACAGAAATGGGATTAAAGCAAGTGTCCAATCCTTCCGCGATTTTTTTATCGGGCTATCAAAAAGCTACGCCCGGCAGTGCAATTACGGTAACGTGGGAAGGCTCGAGACCTTTGTTAGTTGAAGTGCAAGCATTGGTCGACGAAAGTCATTTAGCGAATCCGCGTCGCGTCACGGTCGGCTTAGATCACAATCGATTGTCTATGCTATTAGCCGTTTTGCACAGACACACGGGCATTGCTACTTACAATCAAGATGTTTTTGCCAATGTCGTTGGCGGTTTGCGCGTCACTGAAACAGGCGCCGATTTGGCTTTGTTATTATCTGTTATTTCAAGTTTAAAAAATAAAATTATTTCATCTGAATTAATTATTTTTGGTGAGGTAGGTTTATCTGGCGAAATTCGTCCTGTCGCGAGTGGTCAAGAACGCATAAAAGAAGCCGCAAAACACGGCTTTAAAAAAGCGATTGTCCCAAAAGGCAATGTACCTAAAAAATTACCTGACAATATACAGGTCATTGGCGTTGAACGATTGCAGCAAGTTTTAGAAACATTGGAGTCGATTTAGATTTTCAAAAATACGGTATTGCAAAATAAATAAATCAGCAGTAATGTGTTCCATCTTAATTTTTTAAATGGAGCCTTTATGGAAAACAATCTTACAATTTTTGAAAATTATAATATCCGCAGAATTTATGACGAAAAAGCACAAACCTGGTTATTTTCAGTGATTGATATTATTCAAGCGCTGACACAGCAAACGGATTATCAAACTGCCAGAAAATATTGGAATAAGCTTAAAGAACGATTAAAAGCAGAGGGGAGTGAACTGGTGACAAACTGTCACCAGTTGAAAATGCCAGCCGAAGACGGAAAATCGCGACTTACGGACGTTGCAACCGCAGAAACGCTTTTGCGCCTCATTCAATCCGTTCCCAGCCCCAAAGCTGAGCCCATTAAACTGTG
>JAHFRQ010000021.1 GCA_023266215.1 Gammaproteobacteria bacterium
AAAGGATACGTAAAAAGCGAAGGCTTCGCTGGTCCAATTACAATCGGGCGAGGACTTGAAATGTTTTATGGAATTTATGATGGATGGAAAATGCACAGAGATCTGTGTGCAGAGTAGCCCAGCAGGTGAAGATGAATATGATAAACGGCTTGACCGCCGTTTTGATTGCAGTTCATTAAAACGCGGTAGCCATCTTGAGCAATATTTAATTGTTGAGCGAGATTTTTAGCAATTTGCATTAATTCACCCAATAAATTCGTCTCATTTAAATCAACCTCATTTAAAGTCGCGATATGTTTTTTAGGGATAATTAAAATATGAATCGGCGCTTGTGGCGCAATGTCGTTAAATGCTAAAAAATTTTCATTCTCAAAAATAATCTTTGCAGGAATTTTTTTGTCAATAATATTGCAAAATAAACAGTTCATGTTTTCTCCCTTTATTTTATCCGCTCCTAACAGTGCTATTAGATATTAATGTGCGGAATTAATTTTCTCTTTCAGCAGCACATTTTTTAATAATAAAACCAATGGTACTAAGCATATTAAAATTATTGCTATTAATCTATAGGCATTTATAAAAGCGATCATTGAAGATTGCGTTGATAGTAGAGTTTGTAATTCTATCAGCGCTTTGGGATTATGCAAATTTAAATGTTGATGCTGCAGCCAGATTGTTAGGTTGGGATTATCAATATTAATGTTCGCAGTTAATTGCGACCAATTAAGCTGTGTTTTTCGAGCAATAAAAGTGCTCAATAAAGAAATACCAATTGAGGTTCCGAGCATTCTGCCATACGTAAATAATCCAGCGCCTTCCGTGATATCCTCCGCGTGCAATGTGGCGAGTGAATAAGTAGTGAGCGGCACCATAAAAAATCCGAGTCCAAAACCTAAAATCGCATTGCTGATAATAAAATTAATGCGCGCGGTTTCTAGAGATAAAGTAGACATAAGGTAAATACCTAATGAAGAAACTATTAAGCTAAAACATAAAATAAATTTAACGCTGATTTTTTTCATTAAAATAGGGGTTAAAACCATTGCAAGAGCGCTTGACAAGCCAATTCCCATCATCGTCATGCCAGCCAGCATGGGCGTATAATGAAATAAATTTTCGAGCATAATGGGTTGCAGCGTAATAAATCCAAATAGGCAGGCGCAAAATAAAGCCAATAAAATAGTACACAGTGAAAAATTGATATTCTTAAAAATAATTAATTTGACAACGGGAATAACATTGGTAAAAGAGCGATACAAAAATAATAATATTCCAATAAGACTTATTATTCCCATTAATAAAATAAAATCAGAGCTAAACCAACCTTTGGAATTACCTTGATCTAAAAATATTTGTAAGCATCCAATGCCGACAAACATAAAAAAAGTACCCAGATAATCTAATTTTCGCGAGGATTGTTTTGAGTCAGGAATAACCAAGAAAATCATGATTAATGCAAAAAGACAAATCGGCGCGTTAAGATAAAAAATCCAGCGCCAACTTGTGTGTTCTGTGATAAAGCCGCCTAAGGTGGGCCCAAAAACGGGCGCTGCCATAATACCCAAACCCCAAATTGCCATCGCCTTGCCTTGCTCTTCCAATGGAAAACTTTCGCGCAAAACTGATTGTGACAGCGGAATTAAAGAGGCACCAAAAGCGCCTTGGCATAATCTTAAAAAAACCATGAGATCTAAATTATTTGATAAGCCGCATAAAAAAGAGCTTGCCATAAATCCCGCGACATCAATAATTAATAATTTTTTAATGCCAAAGCGTGCGCTCAAAAATCCAGTGAGTGGCAACATCATGGCAGCTGCCACAACGTAAGATGTTAAAACCCACGTAATTTGATCTTGATTAGCACCTAAAGACGGCATCATATTAGGCAGCGCGACATTGACAATAGTAGAATCCAGGACTTCTAAGATAGCTACTAACATAATGGTAATAATAATCAGTGATTTTTTTGCGGGATTAATTTTTTGATAATTATTCATGATTTTATTTGGTATCGATCACAACAGAACAACTTGCACCAATGCGCAGCGGAAACTGTGGATCAGGATCAGTAATCATTACGCGTACCGGAAATCGCTGCGTGACTTTCACCCAATTTCCAGAAGCATTTTCGGCAGGCAATAACGAAAAGCTCGTGCCACTGCCGGCGCTAATACTGCGCACAGTGCCGTGAAAGGGATGCGATGGATAAATATCGACATGAATAAGTGCAGGCTGACCATCTCGAATGCGTTGCAAGCTGGTTTCCTTCATGTTGGCCATCACCCACCAGCGATGATCTTGCACCAATGAAAACAAAGATTGATACGCATTAACAGTTTGTCCTGGTTGCAAAGAAAATTTAGCCAGATGGCCGTCGGCGGGTGATAGAACCGTTGTATATTGCAAATTTAATTGCGCTGCTGCAAGCACAGCTGTTGCTTCTTGAATTTGTGCGTTTTGATCGCCAGCATCGCCCAGCTTTGCTTGCGCTTCACTTAACTCATTTTGTGAGGCAATAACCGCTTCTTTTGCAACAGTGACTTCGCGCAACGCATCGTCACCGCCAGCCTTGGCGTAATAACCTTTGTGCACCAAAGTAATAATTCTAAAGTAATTCTTTTTAGAATCCGTCCATTGCGCTTCACGTTGTGCTAATTGTGCTTTAGCCGCATCAACCGCATTTTGTTCTGCTTGCACAGCCAATTTTGTATTATTTAAATTAGCTTGCGCTTTTTGCAATGCAATTTGAAATGGTTTGGGATCAATCGCAAATAAGGGTTGATTTTGCTTAACGGATTGTTGATTTCGAACAAAAACGTGCAACACTCTTCCATTGACTTGCGGCGCAATATCGACCACATGCGCTTGGACGTAGGCGTCATTCGTGCTGGGATAATACGTTTGATGCAACCAATAAAAATACCCGGCAATAAATAGCAGGGCGAGAATAAACACGACGCTGGCTGTATTTATTGTTTTGCGCGACACGCTATTTTTCTCTATCATTTTGATCTATCCTGGTAAATTACCTGATATTTTAGCATAATATCCAAGCTTTCATAATAAAATAACCGGCATGTCATATGATAAAAATAGATTATTTGCAAAAAATGGGCGTAACCTGCTGGGTTCCTCGTAAAAAATCCTCAGCACAGGTTTTTTGCTACAGCTTGAAAAACTCAAATAATAAAGTAATAGGCTTGCTATTATCTGCAAAAGCAGATGATTTATTAGAAAAAATTGGATTGGCGCTAACTAAAAATATCTCATCAGAAATATTGACACTTGATGAATTTTTATCATGTGATGCAAAATTTATTGTTACTTTTGGAAGTCATATTAATATTAATTTTTTCAATAAAAATATTGATATTATCAGAGCTGTTGCTGTATCAGCATTATCTCAAGACCCCAATCATAAAAAAAATCTATGGGAAAAAATAAAATTATATAGAGATTTATTTCATGAGAATAGCTAATAATAAAGACATTCCGGCCATGAAATTAATTTTAAAGGCATTGGATAATCCTTGGAATCCAGCAGCGCTTGAAGATTGCTTTGGTCGCAATTATTTGCAATGGGTCATTGAAGATAATAAAAAAATAATTGGCTTTTTAACAGTACACACTTCACCTGATCAGTGGGAAATAATGTTTATTGCCATTGATCCAAGTTATCAGAAAAAAAACTGGGCGACAAAATTATTGGAATATGCAATTTTAAATGCGAAAAAATCTGAAGTAAAATTAGTGCAATTAGAAGTCAGAAAATCAAATCTTGCTGCCATTAGGCTTTACCAAAAGCTGAATTTCAAGCAGGTAGGTCTTCGAAAAGAATATTACACCAATGAAAACCACAAAGAAGATGCGCTGCTATTTAATTTAAACTTGTGATACGAAATTTATTTTTGATTTTTATTCTTGTCTCACAATAAATGGCTTGGCTGTTTTGGTAATTGGATCGAATTGTTTTCTGTCGGTATAATTAAAATGCTTTCCATAAATATGCAAAGAAATTGAAACGCCGCTGTCGGCAGGATTAGACACCGTGTGAATATCGGGTGTTTTCATGATAACTATATCGCCAGGCTTGCACATAATATCGCGGCCTCGTGAAATATCGGCGTAACAGGCGTCTTTTCCATCATCATGTCTATCCCACAATGTATTTTTTTCACTGCCTTTAACGCAGCCAATGACAGCCCAAGTGCCGTGATCGTGCGGCGGCGTTTCACGTCGTGTTGGCCACGAAGTAATAATGACAGCTAAAGTATGATCGGGATTTTCATAAATCAAATGCGATCCAAAACCTTGCGCTTCATCGACTTTATAAAATCGATCTTCCATCCATTCATCTGAATTTAATATTGTATTTTTTAATAGCGGTTGAACCTGTGAAATTATTGCCTCTTCAGATTGATTTAAATCTATTTTTTTTAATTCTATTACCAATGATTGTAAATTATGTGCGACAGTGACCATGTTTTCCTCTGATTAATCTATTTATCGGTGATATTTCTAAAGGGGGTTGGTGTTGGCAGTATTGATTTTGCCGTACTTTCTAGTTTTTCGTCAGCTGATTTTAAAAATGCTGCTGGTTTGCATTCTATACCAGTTATTTTTGTGAAACTAGTCGATAGCTTTTCAGCTACGTCTTCACTTAATGCGCTTTTTCCTGCTAAATCCATTGTGGTTATTAACGCAGTTGATTTTTCGGTATTATTATCATAGCTGCTATTGTCTGAAAACTCATCAGCAATTCCGTCTGTTATAGATTGTGTTACGCCAGCATTTTGACTCACAATAGAATCAGAATTTTGTAATGCATTAGTCATATTGTTAGGATTGGATAAATCAGTTTGATTTAATTGATCTTGCAATGCTTTTGATTGATTTACTTTTTGCTCTAATTCAATCATGAATTTTCTAGTTTCAAATATAAAATCATTCGGTGTTGAAACATTTTTTAAGCGTTGCGCTAATGCATTTTGTATCGCTTGATTTTGCTTTAATGATTCCATCGCAGCTTTACTGAGTGCAATTCTAATTTGAGCTTGTGGTGCAAATGGTGCTGGCATATTTTTCTCGCTTAAATAAATGATTTAATAATACTATTGTAAGCTAATTTTATATACAACTAAAGATAAAAAATATTTGTCTTTACAATTTGTCTTAAAAAATATTAAGATTCAGTTCATGTAATTTTCAAAGTTTCATTGTATTTCCACGGATAACGGAGAAAATAGATGCGAGCAGTTACGATTCGTGAGTCTTCTGATGATTTATCGGATATTAGAAAAGCGCATTTAGCTGATTCACAAAATATCGAAAAGCTGCGCGCTCTTCTCGAGTTTCTTTCGCTGTCCCGTCAAGCAATCTTTCTTTTTTTGACGACCGGAATGATGACGAGCACCTCCACTGAAGCACCTTCATCTAGCTTACCAGCTCAAGAAACCATGCAACCAACGCAGGGCATTAATACGAGCGACAATGTTCAGTATTACCGTGAATTTGTTTATGGCCTCATGTGTATTTTTTTGCCCCTAGCTTCTCTTGTTTATCGCTCAATGCAAAGCACGGGAAGAACCATTGGGTGGAAGCCTTATTTCAACAAAGTGTTTTTTGAAACACCGGTTTTTTTATATTTTTTATCGGGCATCTTAAGTCTGACAAGCGCAACTGTTTTTCAAGCTTCGTTAAGTGATGATCCTGCAAATCAAACTAAAGTCAAGACCGCGCAAATATTTTTCAGCATTTCAATGCTTTTAGTGCAGGATGCTGTATTTTCGTTTCTCAAGAAATTGTTTGCAAAGCCAGAAGCAGATGCAACGGCAGAACCAGGTCTACCTTATGGTGCGGCAAAAGATGATGATTCTGATCGGAGTTTGAAAATGGCCAATCATGGGATGCAAACCGATCCGTCGCAACTTTCAAGTAGCTTATCGGGATCACAGGTTATTCCAGATCAAAGTGAAACAACTGCAACGTCACCAGGGAGTCATGTTTTTACCGCAAGATTTATTTTTAGCAGAGATGGTTTTAGGCGGCCTGATAGTAATCAGACGGTGGAAGTCGGCGAGAGGTCTTTTACCTTATAACTTTAGGGTAAAAGCGAACCTAAGGGTCTGGGAGGTTTTTTTGAGTTTTCAGTATGTTGATTGCTGTAACGCAAACCAATAAGATGTTGTGTTACGTTTCTTTCTGAGGGTGAAAATCCTTTCCCGTTTTTATCATAGTAACGATCGTCTTTGTGATGACTCATGATAAATTGTCTTGCATCATCAAGCGTCATGTCATCTTTGTTTGTACCTATAATTTTATTATAGAGCTTATACTCCCAGCTATAATAATTTAGCAAATCATCAAGTGAATCAAAAACAAGTGATTTTTCTACCAGTAATTTAAGTGGTTCAAGGTTAAATAATATAGAGCGCGCCGTTGCAAAAACACATTGATGGGGAATAGATAAGTTGTTAAATAAACTTTGATCATTAAAGTATAATTGCAGCGCAATCATTGCGTTTTCATTTTTATAGGCATCAGTTGATTTTTCGAGATAATCTTGAATTTTTTTAAGTGGTTGTATTGGGAACACAATAACTTTTGACAAACCAAAAAAAGAAGCTGCCGTTGAAAAAGCCTTTGATGAAAGCGCTGATATTTTAGATCGCCCCAATGGTAATGTCTTTGGTTGCTGTGGATTAAAGCCATTTAAAATAATAACAATATGAGAAAGCATCTCGCATGTGATTTCCGACGAATTTAAAAATTGCTGCATAGTCAAAATAGCATGTTCTGCCTGCTCATCTTTAACACCTAAAAACTGAATAAACCTAATCATATCATTTGGTAAAATAAAATTAAGTAACAATTTATTGACTAAATTAGTTTTTTTATCCGAAATTTCTTTTTGTATTTTATCTGGATAAGCCTTTAAAAAAAACAACACGGTTTCTTTATTGCCACTTAATAGCAGGTAATTTAAAAGTGTGTTATTGGTTTTATCTTTTTCATTAATGAGATATTGAAATTCTTCTGGAAATTCAGGTGAAAGAACCCATGAAATCGCTTCTTGATTCCCTGAGAGAAATATATAATGAATAAAATGTCCTCCCGAATTATCTTTTTTTAAAAGCGCTTGAAGAAAATCATTTTTAATTTTTTCTATCGATATCGTTGAGATATATCTAAAAAAATATTTTATATTTTCTTTATTTCCAGAAAGCATAAGACAATGAAGCGGGTTTTTTCCTGTGTTGTCGCAGTGTTCCAAAAGACCAATTCCCAATGTATTATTTGCAAATTGATCCAGAATAATTTCTAGTTCCTTAGGTGTTGCTTTGGTTAAAAAGTAATGAAGCGGAGTCGCATTATTCTCATCAAACTCATATAATCTTGTTAAAACTGGAGTAGCCGTTCCCAACCCAAAAAAATTCTCTTTTATCCACGAATCAGGCGGAGCATTGCGTCTTGACATAAGCACCTCAAAATCCTTGAGCTTGCTATAGTTATAGTAGTAGATTGGCAGTTGAGCAAATCAGGTGTTTATCTAATTGAAAAATAAGGTAAATTGGCAGTGCTATTATCATGGATAAAACCTCTCCGTCCATAGGAAGGATTATTAATTTTAAGCTATTTCAAGCAGTTCTTTTGCGTGTAGTAAGCTTTTTTCAGTAATTTTTGAGCCACTTAACATGCGGGCAATTTCTTGCTCACGATTTTTAGTATCCAATAAACAAATAGCAGTGGATGTTGATTTTCCATCGGATATTTTTTCGGCTTTAAAGTGATACTCACCAAAAGCCGCGACTTGCGCTAAATGCGTGACACACAAAACTTGCGCGTTAAGTGCTAATTCTCGCAATAATTTCCCAACGGCTTCTGCTGTTTTGCCGCCAATACCAACATCCACTTCATCGAAAATCAAGGTTGGCGTATTTTTTTGTTGTGCTGCCAACACTTGCAGAATTAAACTGATTCGTGATAATTCGCCGCCTGACACAATATCTGAAATAATTTGTAATGGCTGGCCTGGATTAGTGCTAATATGAAAAATAATTTTTTCATTGCCATATGAATTAATAAAAAAATTAATATCAGTATTTATTTTTTCTAATATAATGTTAAAGCTGCCACCTTCCATCCCCAATTGTTGTATTTGTGCTGTGACTAATTTGCTTAATTTTAAAGCCGCTTTTTCGCGAGAGTGTGATAATGCTTGAGCTGCTTTATTATAATTAACAATAATTTCTGCTTGTTTTTTTTCTAATTCCGCAATGATTTCATCTGATTTTTCTATTTCAGTAATTTTTTGCTGCAGTGATTTTTGAATGTCGCCCAGTAATTCCGGTGCAATATGATGTTTTCTCGCGATATCTTGCAATAAAGTCAGGCGCTGTTCAATTTGATCCAAATTATCTAATTGAAAATCAGTTTTATCGCAATAATCTTTCAGTGCATCGCGGGCCTCTTCTAAATGAATGACCGCTGTTTGCAGAAGTGAGATAATATTATCAATTGATTTATCAGGATGGCGAATAGACTGTAATTTCTGCAACACCGATTGAGCCAAACTACTCGCAGCCGGCGCGTCATCATTGTCAAGCAATAATAATGTTTCACCAAGCGTTCCAATAAATTGCTTTGATTGATGCAGCGCTTGAAATTGTTGAAATAAAATTTCATACTCGTTTTCGATTAAATTTAAATTGCGTAATTCTTCTAATTGATATTGCCATAAAGTTAAATCAGATATTTTATTTTTAGATTGATTTCTACTATTTTGCAATTGGTTTTGCAGGGTTTGCCATGCTGAAAAATAAGTTTGAATCTGCGTCAATAATTTTTCATGATTGCCGAATTGATCTAATTGCGCGCGTTGATAACTTGGCTTTAATAATTCTTGATGTTGATGTTGGCTGTGTACGCAAATCAAATAATTTGAAAGCTCGCGAACCAGTTGTTGCGGCACAGGTTTGCCGTTTAAAGTTGTTTTAGAAGGCTTGTCTTGATAAATAATTCTTCGAATAATGCACTCATCCGTGGCTTCTAAATCATTGTCAGCAAGCCACTGCATAGCTTGTGGTAAATTTTTTAAATCAAAGCAAAGTGAAATATCACAGGTATTTTCACCAGAATATATTACCGTGTGATCAGCGCGTGCACCCAAACCAATTTCAATTGCATCAACCCAAACTGATTTTCCAGCGCCCGTTTCGCCTGTTAGAACATGCAGTCCTGTTTGAAAATCTAAAGACAATGTTTTGACAATCGCAAAATGTTGAATATGAATTGATGTGAGCACGTTAACTATTCCGTTTTGTGTGTGACTGCCATCCTAATTTTCCGCGCAAAGTCGCAAAGTAGTTGTATGATGTCGGATGAATTAATGTCAGTGATTTTTCACAATGCGAGATGATAATTTTATCGCCGGCTTCCACTGTAACGCGCTCTTGTCCGTCACAACTGATGTTAGGTGATGTTTCATTATGGTCGCTGATCAGTAATTCGATATTTGACTTTCCGTTCACGACAATAGGGCGTGCGCTTAAGGTGTGTGGAAACATTGGAACTAATACCATCGCATTTAATTGTGGCTGTAAAATAGGGCCGCCGCCTGACAATGCATAGGCCGTTGAGCCGGTGGGTGTTGCGACAATTAATCCGTCAGCGCGTTGCTGGCAAACAAATTGATTATCAATCACGATATCAAATTCGATCATTTGCGCTAATTTTCCAGGCAGTAACACAATATCGTTTAAAGCAATCCCCAAGTGAGATTTTTTATTGTTACTGTGAATAACATCGGCTGTAATTAAATTTCGCGACTCAGATATATAATCTCCCAATAATACCGCCCCGATTTTATCTAATTCATCGGGTGCAATATCAGTTAAAAATCCCAAGCGTCCACGATTAATGCCTAGAATGGGTAAGTTATTGGGTAATGCTAAATGAACCGAATTTAATAAACTGCCATCACCGCCGACAACAATAATCAAATCAATATTGTCCGGAATTTTGTGATCCGAAAAATGCGGTAATTTATTTTTTTCCATCATCAGCGTTGTATTTTTTTCAATACTGACTTCAATGTTTTTAGACAGTAAATAATTTTTAACCGACTCGAGTGTATCAGCAATCTCTTTTCCAGGACGGCCAATGAGCGCGATGTGTTTAAATGGTTTATTGTTCATTGGAGACCCTATGATTTATTTTTTCCCATAATATCCCTAAATATTCATGAATCGCAATATCAGAAATTTCTAAGCTTGCACCATTGGGAATAAACCAAGAGGTTAGATTGGTTCGAACACCTAAAAATTGTGTTGGTGCAGCAATAGGGTGCATGCCTTGTGCTGTAAATAAATCCATGGAGCGGGGCATATGAAAAGCAGAGGTGACTAAAATAAACGGTTTATCAGCCAAGGTTTTTTTAAGGTAAACAGCTTCTTCGCGCGTATCTCGCGAACCATCTTCTAATAAAATCTGTTCTTGTGAAATGCCCAGCATCACCGCAGTATTTTGCATTTTTCCGGCAACAGCAGGCGATTGAAAAACACGTCCGCCGGATAAGATTAACGTGGGTTTAACCCCAATTTCTTCTAACGCATCAAATAAACGAACACCTTCTACGAGGCGCGAGAGCGATGCTGTATTCAATGTTAAATTAGGCGGGTAATTTTTCCCGCCGCTGACGCCGCCGCCCAGCACAACGACTTGAGTGACGTTTTTAGGCGTTTCTAATAAGGGTTGGTATTGAGATTGCAGATAATTAATTAAAAAATTAGAGGTTCCCGTTAAACTAAAAGTAATGATAATCAGCAGCCCAAGCAAACTTAGAATAATTCCTGTTATTTTTCTAAAAAACAGCCCAATAAAAATTAAAAATAGGCCGATTGGCAGCGGCAGTAGCAGTGCCTCAATAATCTTTTTTAACAAAAATGGAATGAACATTTGAAAGCTGCGCCCTTGAAGTTTATGATGAGAGCCTCATATTTATCTGCAAACATGATAAGGGGAATAGTTCCATGAGTCAAAAAGATGAGTTGCCAACAGATGATTTAGAAAATAAATGGCAAAAAATTGCAGAAGAGGCTGAAGTTCAAGCTAATTCAGAAGCCAATTCAGAAGCCAATGCAGCACCAGAAAAGAAATTAAGCGATCGCATTAACCTATTGGAAAAAGAAGTCAAAGAGCAGCAAGATAAAGCGCTGCGCGTCCATGCCGAGTGGGAAAATACCCGTCGTCGCTTGGAGCGCGATGTGGCCAATGCGCATAAGTTCGGCGCTGAAAAATTGGTGTCTGAGCTATTACCCATCATGGATAGCTTAACGCGCGCCCTTGAAAATAAAACTGACGATCATCCGCACATTCAGACCATGCGTCACGGTATAGAATTAACAATAGATATGCTCTCTAAAGTTTTGGAAAAACACGGTGTTTTGACTATTACACCCAAGATAGGTGACTCATTTGATCCGATGCAACACGAAGCGATGAGCATGCAAC
Source organism: Gammaproteobacteria bacterium (assembly GCA_023266215.1). Classification (GTDB taxonomy): domain Bacteria; phylum Pseudomonadota; class Gammaproteobacteria; order Coxiellales; family Coxiellaceae; genus JAHFRQ01. The sequence continues at coordinate 11,512 of JAHFRQ010000021.1, forward strand.
CCGCGCCAGATGGCAAATCTAATACTATATTACAAGTATTGCAAAAGGGTTATGCGCTCAACGGCCGGGTGGTGAGAGCAGCGATGGTGATTGTTTCAGCTTGAAATTAAAAAAACTATCCCCACCTTGATAATTAAGATTTTTTTAACTGTTTAGCTTTAAATAAAAGAGGAAATCATGGCAACTAAAACAACAACGTCAAAAATCATCGGTATCGACTTAGGTACTACTAACTCGTGCGTCGCTGTTATGGAAGGCGGAAAGCCACGTGTCATTGAAAATGCTGAAGGTGCGCGCACAACGCCTTCTATCGTTGCTTACACCAAAGATGGTGAAGTATTGGTGGGCGCTGCTGCAAAGCGTCAATCCGTCACTAATCCTAAAAATACGTTATATGCCATTAAGCGTCTTATCGGCCGTAAATTTGATGACGCTGTGGTTCAAAAAGATATCAAGATGGTGCCTTACAACATTGTTAAAGCAGACAATGGCGATGCGTGGGTTGAAGTCAATGGCGATAAAAAAGCGCCTCAACAAGTTTCAGCGCAAGTATTAATGAAAATGAAAAAGACAGCAGAAGATTATTTGGGTCATGCTGTGACAGAAGCAGTTATTACCGTTCCTGCTTATTTTAACGATTCACAACGTCAAGCAACGAAAGATGCGGGCAAAATCGCAGGGCTTGAAGTAAAAAGAATTATCAACGAACCTACCGCCGCGTCTTTGGCATTTGGTTTGGATAAGCAAAAGGGCGATCACAAAATTGCCGTCTACGATTTGGGTGGCGGTACATTTGATATTTCTATTATTGAAATTGCCGATGTCGATGGCGAGCATCAATTCGAAGTGTTATCAACCAATGGCGATACTTTTTTAGGTGGCGAAGACTTTGATATGCGCTTAATTGATTTCTTGGTAGATGAATTCAAAAAAGAATCCGGCATTGATTTGCATAGTGATCCACTTGCTTTGCAACGTTTAAAAGAAGCAGCTGAAAAAGCTAAAATAGAATTATCTTCTGCGCAACAAACGGATGTGAATTTGCCTTATATTACAGCTGATGCGAACGGTCCAAAGCATTTAAATATTCGTGTCACACGCGCAAAATTAGAATCATTAGTTGAAGATTTAATTGCGCGCACAATCGCGCCTTGTAAAACAGCGTTGGCAGATTCTAGCCTTAAATTATCGGATATTACTGATGTTATTTTAGTCGGCGGTCAAACACGTATGCCTAAGGTGCAAGAAATTGTTAAAGATTTCTTTGGTAAAGAGCCACGACATGATGTGAATCCAGATGAAGCTGTTGCTGTGGGTGCGGCGATTCAAGGCGCTGTGTTATCAGGCGAAGTTAAAGACGTTTTATTATTGGATGTCACGCCTTTGTCACTGGGTATTGAAACCATGGGCGGCGTGATGACAAAGTTAATTGAAAAAAATACGACTATTCCGACGAAAGCCTCGCAAGTATTTTCAACAGCAGATGATAATCAATCGGCTGTGACAGTGCATGTGCTGCAAGGTGAGCGTGAAATGGCCTCAGCGAATAAATCATTAGGTCGATTTGACTTAACGGATATTCCACCTGCACCACGAGGTATGCCGCAAATTGAAGTGTCATTTGATATTGACGCGAACGGTATTTTGCACGTGTCTGCAAAAAATAAAACAACCGGAAAAGAACAATCTATTATTATTAAAGCGTCAAGCGGTTTATCAGAAGATGAAGTGAACCGCATGGTAAAAGACGCAGAAGAAAATAAAGAGCAAGATCGACAATTCCATGAATTGGTGACTGTGCGAAATCAAGCAGATGCATTAACGCACTCAACAGAAAAGTCATTGACTGATTTGGGCGACAAAGTGCCAGCTGACGAAAAATCTAAGATCACAGCAATGATCGCAGATCTGAAATCTTTACTAAAAGGTGAAGACAAAGTCGCGATTGAAGCAAAAACAAAAGAACTAACTGATTTGGCTGGGACATTGGCGCAATACGGACAAACGCAATCTCAGGAGCCGCCACAATCTAATGGTAGCGAACAAGCACAACCAGAAGCTAAAGCACAAGAAGGTGAAGTGGTTGACGCCGAGTTTGAAGAAATTAAAGATAAGAAACCAAAAGACAAACAAGACGGCGATCAAAAATAGAGACCCTCACCCTAACCCTCTCCCGATTACGAGAGAGGGGACTTTAAGCGAAAGTGAAATATAATGGCAACTCAACGCGATTACTATGAAATTCTCGGCGTACAAAAAAATGCGACCGAAGAAGAAATTAAAAAATCTTACCGTCGTTTAGCGATGAAATACCATCCTGATCGAAATCAAAACGACAAAGATGCAGAAGCAAAATTCAAAGAAGCAAAAACAGCTTACGAAGTTTTGTCTGATCAATCAAAGCGTGCTAATTACGATCGCTTTGGTCATGCTGGCGTTAATCCTGGTGCGGCAGGTCACGGACCTGGTGGTTTTGATTTTGAAAACGCGGGCGATGTTTTCGGTGATATTTTTGGCGATATTTTTGGGGGCGCCCGTCGCGGTGGTCAATCAAGACAGCAACAGCAACGCGCGCAACGCGGTTCTGATTTAATGTATGAGATGAGCATTACTTTAGAAGAAGCCGTTCATGGCGTAACCAAAGAAATTACGATTCCAAAATATTCCGCTTGCGCAACGTGTCACGGCAGCGGCAGCAAAGCCGGTTCTGCGCCGACTAATTGCACCAAATGTCATGGTTCAGGGCAAGTGCATGTGCAACATGGTTTTATCGCCATGGCACAACCTTGCGCGGCTTGTTCTGGAACGGGTCGAGTGATCAAAGATCCTTGCAGCACTTGTCATGGTCAAGGTCGAACACGGCAAAATAAAACATTGTCGGTTAAGATTCCAGCCGGTGTTGATAACGGTGATCGAATTCGTTTGACGGGTGAAGGCGAAGCAGGAATGCATGGCGCACCAGCCGGTGATTTGTATGTGCAAGTTCACGTGCAACCGAATCAAATATTTGAACGTGACGGTGAAGATTTGCATTGTGAAATTCCAGTGACGATTGTTACCGCAACGTTGGGCGGCGAAATTGAAGTACCCACGTTATCTGGAGATGTGAAATTAAAAATTCCTGCAGAAACACAGAGCGGAAAACAATTTCGTTTGCGGGGCAAAGGCGTAAAAGCATTGCGCAGCGCACATGTCGGAGATTTGCTTTGTCGCGTTGTGGTTGAAACGCCGATTAATTTAAATGAAGCGCAACGACAAAAGCTCCGTGAATTTGATAGTCTCTTAAAAGCAGATAGCGTTAGTCACAGTCCAAAATCGAGTGGTTTTTTTGAGTCAGTGAAAAGATTTTTTAGGAAATAATTTTTTAATATCTCGTTGCAATCAAGGCGCCTAAAAGTGCTATACAACCACCTAACAAAGCGCCAATTGCAGGCATTTCACTCAAAATTAACCAGCCTAGCAGTGTTGATACCAGGGGCAAAGTATAAAGAGAAAGAACAAGTTTAGAGGCGGGCATTTTGCTTTGCATCACATAGCTCCATGCCATGTAGCCCATCATGCCAGGAAAAATTCCTAAATAGATCACACCAGAAGTAATGCCTAAAGTAGCTTTTGGAATTTCATGTATTAATTGTGGGAAATAAATAAATAAAATCAGCGTACCAGACCAAGCTGAGAGCGTTGCCACTTCAATAGGATGAAATTTCTGCATCAAGGGTTTTTGCGCCACATTGTAAATACTGCCGACCAGTGTTGCAGCGAGAACTAATAAAATATGCCAGTCTAATTTTCCTGATTGCGGGTGACTCATTGCAATAATCAAGATACCTATAATGCTGACCAAAACACCGAGCCAGCCTTTAAGGCTAATTTTTTCTTTAAAAAATACTGACGCCCACATCATTGAAACAACAGGGCCGATGCCGATAATAAAGCTCGCGATACTCGCCGATACTGAAATTTCACCATAATTTAAAAATACACTGTACAAGCCAATGCCAGCACAGCCAATTAAAAAGATCTGAATCATTTCGTTGAGCGTTGGTTTGTGGCGTGTTTTTAATCGGTAGTAAAAAACACCCATCAGAGCTGAGCTTATTAGAAATCGAAATAACGCCAGAGCGCCTGGAGAATAGCCCATCAGACCAATTCGAATAAACACAAACGCCGATCCCCAGGTGAGAATGGCGATGGTAGCTGCGATGAGGGTTTTGATGGTTGGATTCATGATAGGCTATTTTGACTTGATCACTGTTTTATAACAATCTTTTTTAAATAAAATATTTGCTAAAGCATTCGCTTTGATTGCGTGATGATGTGAGAGAGCGCTATTTTATTTTCCGCGTAAAATACGGTATTGCTCATCTAGGGCATCGGAAGTATCATTCAATTCGTTTTTGACATTTTAAAATTATCCATTATACTTACGGTATGACTAAAGTATTACTTTGAGGATAGTATGATGAGTGTAGCAAAAATAGCAATTTCAATGGATCAGGAATTATTGAACCAGTTGGATGAATTGGTTGAACATAAAAAATTTAAAAGCAGGAGCCATGCTATTCAAAGTGCAGTAGAAGATAAGATTGCTTATTTGAAACATTATCGACTAGCGCATGAGTGCGAGAAGTTGGACAAAGAGTTTGAGCGAAAATTGGCAGATGAAGGACTAGAAGAGGATGAAAAAGAATGGCCAAAATTTTAAGGGGTGATATTGTTTGGGCGGAGCTGAGTCCAACGAAAGGGCATGAGCAGTCAGGACGTAGACCCGTTTTAGTATTAAGCCATGATATTTTTAATGAAAAATCGGACACGGTTATTGCAGTTGCGTTAACGAGTCAACTACAAAAGACAAGCTTTCCGCTGACCTACAGTTTAAATCAAAAAATTGAAAAAAAATCTGCATGGGTTAAAATCAGTCAGATTAGAACGCTTTCGATATCACGCTTGGGGAAAAAGATTACCCGACTTAACGAGCAAGAAATTAATCGCGTTATTGAAGGATTAAATGAGATTATTGCTTAATATTGCGATTAGGTATTATAAATCACGTAATCTAAAAGAGTTTCAACGCGTTCCTAAATTACGTGTTGAAAACTGGGTTTAAATTCTTCCTATTTTTGCTCAAATCACGTATCCTTATCGCGCTATGACTGATGATATATTACCTAAAACAACACCTGCGATATTGGCTTTAGCTGATGGAAGCCTCTTTTTTGGAAATTCTATCGGTGCTGTGGGTGAAACGGTCGGCGAGGTGGTTTTTAATACCGCCATGACAGGTTACCAAGAAATTCTCACTGATCCATCATATGCTGAGCAAATTGTCACCTTAACGTATCCGCATATTGGCAATACCGGCATTAATCCAGACGATTTTGAATCTGATCGCGCGTATGCAGCAGGACTTATTATTCGTGAATTATCCCCCATTGTGAGCAATTGGCGCGCAACAGAATCTCTTTCGGATTTTTTAAAAAAGCAAAAAATAATTGCCATATCAAATATTGATACTCGAAAGTTAACTAGAATTTTAAGAGAAAAGGGCGCGCAAAATGGGTGTATTATGGCAGGAAAAAATATTGACCCAGCAGAAGCCATTAAAAAAGCGCAATTATTTCCTGGATTAAATAATAAAAATTTGGCTGATGTGGTTTCTACCAAAAAGATTTATAAATACAGCAATGACAAAAGCCAAGTATTAGCTTCGATGCATGTTGTTGTGCTTGATTTCGGCGTTAAGAAAAATATTTTAGATTTGCTTTATCGACGTGGCTGCACAGTCACCGTTGTGCCGTCAAATACTTCTGTCGAAAAAATAGTGGCATTAAAACCCGATGGCATTGTTTTATCTAACGGCCCCGGCGATCCTGCAGCATGTCATGATGTGATTAATAATATACGCGAATTGCTCAATCAAAAAACACCTATACCCATTTATGGTATTTGTTTGGGCATCCAATTATTGGCGTTAGCGTTGGGTGCCAAAACCATCAAAATGAAATTTGGACATCATGGCGCGAATCATCCCGTTCAAGATGTGATTTCCAAGAAAGTTTATATCACCAGTCAAAATCATGGATTCTGCGTTGATCAAAATAGTTTACCGGATGATTTAATTATTACGCACATTTCTTTATTTGATAATAGCCTGCAGGGCTTTAAACATAAAACATTGCCTGTGTTTGCATTTCAAGGACATCCTGAAGCATCACCTGGCCCACAGGATATTATTTATTTATTTGATGAGTTTGTCAGCTCTATCAACCTATTATCAGCATGAAAAATCGCTGGAAGCAGGTTTTTTTGGCGCGAAGAGAAGTTTGATGCTGCGATAAGCATCCGTTGTATTCCTGCCAAATAAAGACGGTAAGCTGATATTGCTCAACAAAGTTTTGCTATCAATAAATGTGATCATGCCACCTGCCGCAAACAGCATAGATGCCTTGGCGATAAGATCCACGCCTTGTGCAAAAATAAAATAACTTGGCAGGATTGATATGCCTTGACTTGCCAATAGCAGTGCTCCTGCAAACAGCATAATGCCAATCCCTGCCACAGCTACCCCCAATCCGGCGAGCAGCGCAATTTTACTAGAATGCGAATGATGAGGCTGAGCTAACTTTCTAGTTGTATTGGCGACTTGACAGTCTTCAACAGTTTGAGTGAATTGACTAGATTTATTGAGTTTTTTCTCAGCAAGGTATTGCGCGACGTTTGGATTATCAAATTTTTTCGCGTTCGTTAATACTTTGGAAATAGCGGCGTTGTTAGGTTTTCTATTCCATGTTAAACTGCAAAGATATTTGACGACATCAAGATTGTCAAATTGCGCGGCGGTATAAAATGCGGCAAGAATATTAGATTTATCGGGCTTGTTTTTTGTGGTTAATTCGCAGATGTATTTTACGATTTCAAGTTTGTTATATTTTGCAGCATAAATTAATATTTTAGCCATCGTATCTTGGTGCAGATCCACTGATTTATCAAGAAATTGCAGGCAAGCTAGTTCAAAGTTGTAAGAGTTGTCAGCGTTTTTTTCTATCGCTCTCTGCATGACAGACACAATACGATTCTGTGTAACTTTGGGATCTTTTGAACTGAAGAAATATCGCACCTCATATAATTTATGACAGTTAACGCTGTGGTATGCTGCTTCTGTAATAAAGCGCTCCTTATCTTCAAGATCATTAATTAATGCTTTTAAACTACTGAATCTGTGCAATGGCTCCTTGAAAACTGCTGCGGAGAATGCATTAGCAATCGCTTCAAAATAATATTCTTTTTTGGTCGCCTTAAGAGCGCACAGAACGGTATTCCAGAGAGGGCGATTTTGATCATACCGGGGCAGCAATAATAATGCATGGGTAATGGCACTGCGGACTCCTGAGAAGCTTGATGATGCTTCAAGCATGGATTTTAGGGTGCTAATTCTGCAAAATTGTACTGCCAGCAAAAATGCATCAGCAATAGCATCTTCGCGAGACTTTATTGCCTGAGATAATGCAACTGAAACAGGGTCATCAAAGTGTACAATGATGGAACTATAATCATTAGGCGCATCATCCATTTTGAGCTCACAAAGATATCTGACAATTTCTGAGCTCCCATTTTTTGCAGCAACTTTTAACATATCGGAAATCGCAGATAGAGGAGGTCGATTAAAAAGAGTCGACTTAAAAAGAAGCTTTAAGACCACCACTCTTTCAATATTATTTTTTGTATTAAGCCCCGCTACTTTTTCAAAAGATAACTCTTCTTGTATCCATGCCGGATGATTTTTCTCAATGTGTAAAAAAATATGCTTTAACAATTCGGCATGTCGAATATAAAATAATGATTCAATCAACGTTCGTTTATTTTCGCCATTTTTTTCTTCTGGTGTTCCATTAAAATTGATTTGTGTTACATTGAGCAAAAATAATAGATTAAATGGATCATCTGGATTTTTATTTTTCCAGAGCAATTCAAAGTATAGGGCTTTGAGTTCATAGACATTAGCTGGATAGTCAATATATTTCTCATCATTAACATCTGCATTATCAATATATAATTTGAAAAAATTAACCTTGCGCAAAAAGCTATTCCATGTATCCTGAAAATCTAAATAAGAATTGCTTTTAGAAAATTGCTCGTGTAGTGCTTTCTTAAAATAAGAAAACTGCTCGTAACAAAAATTTTTAAATCTGGGTAATTTTTTAATCTTATTCTCAACCTCAAAAAGTTCTTCATCTGTAAGTCGCATCAATTGATTAAAAATATGTTCTTTAACAGCTTGATTAAAGATATGTTCTTCAACTTGATTTGCCACTTTAGCTAGAAAATATCCTTTATTTGAATTTAAAAATAAACAAAGATCAGTGAGCAATGCGATGGAAACATAAGAAAACTTATCATTGTTTTCTGGCGCACCAAGAAACTTAATAATGAATGAATTTAAGTCATCCTTGAATTCTTGCATTGGGCGAGAATCATGATAAGCATAAGAATAATCTTCGTCATCATAATAATCATCACGTCGAAGATTATTCTTTGGTTGTAGGCTCAAAAGTAAACCAACATGAGCCGGCAATAAATGTAGAAAAAATAAATCCTCCCCATTAAATATAATCTCATGGAATGCATTGGGTGAATTTACAAAAAATTGAGCCGTTGTATTGAGTAATATTCTTAATGTGTGAATTTTCGTTTCTTCATTCAAGATAACATTTTTTATTTCTCGCAGCATCGCACGTTGATTTTTCGCTAATAGCATATGAAACATTGCTATGTTATTTGGATTGTTAGCACAAAATAATCGAATAAAATTAAAACCAAATAATCTATAGAGAGCGCTCGCATTGTTTTCTGTATATGAAGCGGTTCTATAGTCGACTTCAGTGATATCTACTATTGGGAGCAAATTATTGTGTATCATCGCGCTTCCCATTAAATTGCGTGAACTATAAGTCGCTCCATTCTCTTTTTGTGAATTAGTGTAGGCTCTTTCACCGCAAGCTGTCGTTTTTGCAAGATTAACTAATTGCAAAACAGAATCACTTTCTTTTGAAAAACTTCCAAGGATGTTATATAGCTGAGAGATAGGATCACTTTTATCATCCGATACTGAAAAACTATGATAAGCTAAATATCGATGTAATAATGTCGAATTAATAATTAATTCTGGCTTTACATTTTGATTTAGCAGCCAAAGCACACAAGCTGACAATTTTACTGGATCATCAAAATAATTTTCAAAAAGTGGAGTTAACACAATAGGATTTTCAAGGCCCAAAAGCTCCGTTTCTAAATGCTTAGAAAAACAGTGTGCAGCAAGCAGTGAATTTTTTTCCGCTGTTATTTCAAAATTTCTCATTTTTTCTCTCCAGTAATTCTCGCTTACTAGAAAAATTTACAGGCTTTGGATTTATAAATATAATTAATAATTTTTATGATATTGATAGTTTAAAGCTATGTCCTAATTTTTCCTTCGATTCGCATTTTTGATGCCGTGAGCGCAAGCGACCGGGCTGTTTAAAGCTCACGTGATTTTTCTATTGGTTTGAAGGAACCGCGCATGTAGTGAACGAAGTGAACGCAATAAGCGGATCAACGTATTGCTAAATGAATCCGCTTATTTCGCCTTGATTACAAGGCTACATGCGCGGTTCCTTCAAACCAATAGCAAATTACGCTCTTCATTTTACGTATTTTCTTTATTGTTGCGGCCTTTAAAGTTAAAAACTGCAATAACTGGCTGAAATTTAAGTTCCTTCTGCCGCGACCAAGATGTTTGGATTTCTTGTATGAATGTGTATAATCTCTGTCACGAGGCATGGGCCGTTTGTAAAGCAAACGAAATAAGCGGATTAATTTATGCCAAAACGCACAGACATAAAAAGCATCTTAATCATCGGCGCGGGACCCATTGTGATTGGTCAGGCGTGCGAATTTGATTATTCAGGAACACAAGCCTGCCATGCTTTAAAAGAAGCGGGATTCAGGGTTATTTTAGTGAATTCTAATCCCGCCACCATTATGACCGATGCAGAAATGGCCGATGCGACGTATATTGAGCCGATTCACTGGCGGGTCGTTGAAAAAATCATTAAAAAAGAAAAGCCGGACGCCTTATTGCCCACGATGGGTGGTCAAACCGCCTTAAATTGCGCATTAGATTTAGTGCGCGAAGGTATCTTAAAAAAATATAACGTGAAACTCATTGGTGCCTCGCGCGAAGCCATTGATATGGCAGAAGACCGTGAAAAATTTCGCCTTGCCATGAAGCGCATTGGTTTAAAAACGCCGCGCTCTGGCTTGGCGCACTCCATGGACGATGCATTAAAAATTTTAGAAGACATTGGATTTCCTGCTGTCATCAGACCCTCCTTTACGATGGGCGGCAGCGGTGGCGGCATTGCCTATAATCGTGATGAATTTATTGAAATTTGTCATCGCGGCTTAGATTTATCTCCCACCAATGAATTATTAATTGATGAGTCGATTATTGGCTGGAAAGAATATGAATTAGAAGTTGTTCGTGATTCTGCTGATAACTGCATTATTGTCTGCAGCATTGAAAATTTTGATGCCATGGGTATTCACACCGGTGATTCGATTACCGTAGCCCCAGCGCAGACATTGACAGATAAAGAATATCAAATGATGCGCAATGCTGCGATTGCGATTTTGCGCGAAATCGGCGTTGAAACAGGCGGATCCAATGTTCAATTCGCGATTAATCCAATAGATGGCGAAATGATGATTGTTGAAATGAATCCGCGCGTATCGAGATCATCGGCATTAGCTTCAAAAGCAACTGGTTTTCCGATTGCTAAAATCGCTGCAAAATTAGCCGTGGGTTACACATTAGATGAGCTTAAAAACGAAATAACCAACAATAAAACTCCCGCGTCATTTGAACCATCGATTGATTATGTGGTGACAAAAATTCCGCGATTTGCATTTGAAAAGTTTCCGCAAGCTGATCATAAGCTGACAACACAAATGAAATCCGTCGGTGAAGTGATGGCCATTGGTGCAACGTTTCAGGAATCATTACAAAAAGCGCTGCGCGGTTTAGAAATCGGCGTACATGGCTTAGATTCTAAAATTAAATTAGATAAAAATTCTGAAAGTTATGAATTTGATTTAACTCAAGCAAAAGAATTAATTACTCGTGAATTGCGCATGGCAGGACCTGATCGCCTGTGGTTTATTGGCGATGCCTTTCGATTCGGCTTTAGTTTAGATGAAATAAAAAAGCACACTCATATTGATCCGTGGTTTTTAATTCAAATTCAAGAATTAATTGAACTAGAATTAAAAATTGAAACATTAAAATTTGAAGATTTAAATCCAGCCATATTAAAATTTTTAAAACAAAAAAGTTTTTCTGATTTTAGATTAGCAGAATTATTAAAAAGCACAGAAGATAATATTCGCGCTGTTCGTCACAAGCTTAATATTCATCCAGTGTACAAAAGAGTGGATACGTGCGCTGCCGAATTTGCAACTGAAACCGCTTATTTATATTCGACTTATTGCGGTGATGAAAATGAATGCTTGCCAACCAACAAAGAAAAAATGATGGTGCTAGGTGGCGGGCCGAATCGGATTGGTCAAGGCATTGAATTTGATTATTGCTGCGTGCATGCAGCGTTGGCGATGCGTGAATTAAATTACGAAACGATTATGGTCAATTGCAATCCAGAAACAGTGTCGACTGATTTTCACATATCAGACAGATTGTATTTTGAACCAGTGACATTAGAAGATGTATTAGAAATTGTTTATATTGAAAAACCCAAAGGCGTGATAGTGCAATATGGCGGCCAAACGCCGTTAAAATTAGCGCGCGCCTTAGAAAAAAATCATGTGCCGATTATTGGGACTTCGCCCGAATCAATTGATTTGGCAGAAGATCGCGAACGTTTTTCTCACATAATACAAAAATTAAATTTAAAACAGCCAGCCAATGGCACTGTTCGATCAAAAGAAGAGGGAATGCGTCTTGCAAAAGTATTTGCTTATCCACTCGTTGTTCGCCCATCGTATGTATTAGGTGGCAGAGACATGAAAATTGTTTTTCACGAACAAGAATTAACAAATTATATGAAGCGCGCAGAGCATGTGTCACCGAGCAATCCATTATTATTAGATTATTATTTAGATGATGCGATTGAAGTTGACGTTGATGCGATTTGCGATGGCGAGGATGTGTTAATCGGCGGTATTTTAGAGCATATCGAGCAAGCGGGCGTGCATTCTGGTGATTCATCGTGCGTTTTTCCACCACACAGCTTAAGCAAAAAAACACAAAACGAATTACGCGAGCAAATGACACGATTAGCCAAAGCATTAAAAGTCGTGGGCTTAATGAACGCACAATTTGCCATCAAAGATAACGAAATTTATGTGTTAGAAGTGAATCCGCGCGCTTCGCGAACCGTGCCATTTATTGCCAAAGCAACAGGTGTTCAGCTTGCAAAAATTGCAGCTAAATGCATGGCCGGCATTTCTTTGAAAAAACAAAATGTAACAGAAATTCTAGACCCTGATTATTTTACTGTGAAAAAGGCGATTTTTCCTTTTGCAAAATTCCCAGGTGTTGATCCCATCCTAGGACCTGAAATGCGATCAACGGGCGAAGTGATGGGTATTGCCAAAACATTGGGCGAGGCTTTTTTGAAAGCTGAAACCGCCTCGCAAAGTCAATTGCCAACAACGGGTCGTGTGTTTTTAAGTGTACGCGATGCGGATAAAAAGCGCGCTGTGTCCATTGCGAAAAAATTAATTAAGTTGGGTTTTCAAATTGTGACAACAACTGGAACGGCGCGTGTTTTTAATGCAGACAATGTTGCGTGCGAGCTCGTCAATAAAGTAGAAGAAGGCCGTCCGCATATTGTTGATATGATTCGCAACAATGAAATTGTGTTAGTCATTAATACAACAGAAGGTGAACAAGCTATTGCAGATTCATACACCATTCGTCGCAGTGCTGTTGAGCGCAATATTTGTTACACTACGACGCTCGCTGGCGCAGAGGCTGTTTGCATGGCAATTGAAGCAAGCGATATGGGCGATGTTATAAGTTTGCAGGATATATATTAATTATTTACTATTGGCACCGAAGGAACCGCGCATGTAGTGAGCGATAGCTCACGTAATAAGCGGATAATATTGAACGAGGTTATTATGGAATTAACACCGATGACCGTGCAAGGTCATGAAGCATTACAACAAGAATTAAATCAATTAAAAAAAATAGAACGCCCTGCAATTATTCAAGCGATTGCAGAAGCTCGTGCGCACGGTGATTTAAAAGAAAACGCAGAGTATCATGCAGCCAAAGAAAAACAAGGATTTATTGAAGGCCGTATTCGCGATATTGAATCAAAATTATCGCAATGTCGCGTCATCGATATTAAACAAATTGAGAATAACGGCAAAGTTATTTTTGGTTCCACCGTCACTTTATTAAATATCGATACTGATGAAAAAGTTATTTATCATTTGGTCGGTGAAGATGAAGCTGATTTAAAGCATTCAAAAATTTCGGTCACATCACCTGTTGCGCGCGCGCTTATTGGTCGCATTCAAGGCGATGAAATCACGGCTAAATCTCCAAAAGGTGATATGGTGTATGAAATCTTGAAAGTGGAATACATTTAAATAGCCATGATTTCAGATCATCAATCCAAGCTTCCGTTTGTGCTTCTCGCTATTGTTTGGATTTTTTCATTCGATTATTCTCTGTCGACTTTTATTTTTCACGGTATTGTGCCGTATGATCAAAAAAGAATGTTGCAGTTATTTTTATTGATTTTTATCTCAATTAGTTTTTTTATTATTCCCATCTATCGAAATACAATAATCAGTATTATTCTTTCCATGAGATTATTAACACAGATTTGCTTTACAGGATTTTTGTTTTTTGGATTTATTTCATGTTTTTTTTCACGTATTCCATTAATGGCGCTGCTGGATTGGTCTCTGTATGTTTTGCTGATTTTTTTTGCATTGTCGTGGTGCGCTTTAGCTTTACAATTAGGCGAGCGTTTTTATTTTTTTCTGATTACCGTGATATTTTTAGTGATCGCAGCCTATTTGTACCCAGTTGTGATGGGCTATATTTATAGCTATAAACACAACGAAGCGATTTATTTTTTCCCTTATTTTATTAATATTCGATTTTTTTCTCAATTTGGTATTTTCACGCTCGCCTTGTTACCGCTGGCTGATATTGCGCTTTCCAAAAGACCAATATTAAAGTACGGGAGACCCCTGATATTTTTTCTAGCCAGCTTTTGGTGGGCTTTGATGATTGTTAATGGCAGTCGCGGCCTTTTTTACTCTTTTATTATTACCACATTGATTGGATTAATTGTTTTTAGAAAAACATTGTTTCCATGGGCTTGGCGCCAGTTTTGTTTTTTAGCGTTAGGGATTCTCGCTGTATTTTTATTTGCAACAAGTCCTGCTGAATCAAATAGCCAGATGGTGATTCATAAAAATATTTCACATATTAGCAATGTCAGCAATAAAGAAACTCAACCCAGGGTTGTTATTTATAGTTATGCCTTAAAACTGATTGAAAAACATCCATTACTGGGAGTCGGCCCTATGCATTTTGCTTATGCGCAGCCCGCTGTGCTGAAAAAAAATGATGATTTGGTTTCGCATCCGCACAGCACATTATTATTATTTTTATCAGAGTGGGGGATTCCTGCAGGAATATTATTGCTGGCATTTGTTTTAAGAAACCTGCTGAATTTGTCTCAACTTGCGCTTTATATTAATAAAAGCAACCAAAATAGCAATAAAAAAATAATATTTATCAGCTTTGCGATGTCGCTAGTTTCTGGATTGCTCTATTCATTGGTGAGCGGCATAGCTGTGACGCCTTTAGCTCAAACTATCTTTGCAATTATTACCGGCAGTTGCTTGGCGCTGTATTATGAAAATACACCCCTTCAAATAAAAAGCAATAAAGCGCTGATACTGACAATGGGTTTTATTTTGTTTTTTAGCATATCAATTATTTTATATAAAGTAATGACAACAGTCCCTAATTTGACCCAATCAGAAGCAGCGTGGCTTCAAGCGCACGGTTTAAACGCTCGATTTAACCCGCGCTTTTGGCTGCAGGGGTGGTTGACGTAGCAATAATGAAAACTTTAGCGCAAATACTATTGACCGATGTTAACTAGATCAGTAACATACCGTTTCGCTTAGTATCGTTCCCCGGTAGCTCAGTGGTAGAGCAGGTGACTGTTAATCACTTGGTCGCTGGTTCGAGTCCGGCCCGGGGAGCCAATAATTCTTGGTATACCCTCGATAAATAAAAATTAGAGACGTCGCAACCCCTGGACTGGTTGCTCGCATATTTTTGTCCCTAAATTGCAGTGCGTGCGATAAAAAAATTGATCTCGAAGATTGCGCCATTCTACGCGCAGTGTGTCTATGCTAAGTGCGGATGTCAGTAAGCTCGGGTTGTTAAATCTCAAATCAGCAATAGTTTTTCTGTCAACCTGTTTTTGAAACTCTGTGATGATTTCAAGACGAGACTGAATCCTTGTGTAAATAGTACCCCGAATATTTTGTCCTAGATGATAGCCAAAGCTCGATAAGAGAAAAAGCGTGAAGGCTTGATCTTGAGTAAGCGCTTCATTAGGTAACACCCGTAAATCTTTAATAAAATACTGTGCAAGGGTTGTGACCATCAGGCTTGCGCTTAAACCGTAGGCGGTACGAATACAAGGCTCAGTGTTTTGGAAAATCATCGCCTCACCTGCTGCCACGAATAATACCGTGATTCGAAAACAAGCGCTTTGCGTGAGTTTAATATGATAAGGCAGTCTTTTGTGATGAATCATAGCCCGCTTATCATCGATCACGCCGTTTGCAAATTGCTGGTTGACTGTGCGCGCCAGTTGACTAATCATTAATAAGCGCATTAATTGAAACAAACCCGCTGCATACGTGTAAATAATAGCTAATATCATTCCGGTTATTTTAAATAATTGCAATACAGCATTCTGATTTAAAAATTGATTGATGATAGAAGGTTTTATTATTAATTTACCGATCCACTCAAAAAATGCTGCACCTAATCCTAGAAAGGAATGCTGATAGATAAAAGTGCCTGCTTGAAAAGCATGGTATTGCACATAAGCCTTAAGGCTTGCATCCCTTGCATTATCTTGTTCTTGAAACAGGATTTCTTCTGTTTTTATTGCTTGATAGCACGCCTGTTTGATTTCTGTTAATTTAGCTTCGGTGATGGGGCAAGTCAGTAAGTCAATATCCCATAAATTAAGATAAGGCGCTAAATCAAGCATGGGTTGGCTGTAAATGTGGCGCTTGATTTGATGATCAAGCTCCAGAGTGAGTGTTTGCAATAATTGTTTGCGCATTAAACTTAAGTGCTTGTATTTTGAAATTACTATGATATTTTCTAGTAATGCTGGGTAGAGCATAGTATTTTGCGTTTTTAACTGGGAAAGACACAAAAGAAAATCGGCAACGCATCTTGCCTTGTGAGCTTTAAAATAGTCGAGAAGTGTTATTTCAGGATTAGGCTGATCTGTTTTTTCAGTTGAGCCTCTCATGTTTTTCTTCTCTTTTGATATTTTAGTGTTTTGGTGATGATAAAGCGGAGTTGGGTATATTGCAATTAAAACCCTGCCTTTTAGCCAAAATAATGCTATTATCGGACGTCGTAATAATTGAGAATAGATCATGTCACTGACTAAATTCTTAGACCCCAAAAACGATTTCGCTTTTAAGCGTATCTTTGGTTCTCTAAAAAACAAAGACATTTTAATTCATTTTATCAATGACATGCTTTGCTTTGTGGGTGATAAAAAAA
>JAHFRQ010000022.1 GCA_023266215.1 Gammaproteobacteria bacterium
GTCCTTCGTAAGACCAAGAATTCTAGTCGAATATCAGCGGTTTTTCTTCATTTTTATTCAAGTTTTTTTAAATTTTCTTTAATTTAATCATTGGGTTGGGAAATTTTGTCGTGTACAGAGATTACTTAATTTTCGCATTTACACTTAATATTTCATTAAGCTTGATGGTCTATGATGCCATCTTAACTAACAATTCAAAGAGTAAATTATGCGCACGCCACAAGAACATGCTAAAGAAATAGAAAATGCGAAACGAAGCGTAGCGGCAAGAAAATTGGTAGCGCTGCTTGCACACAGGATCATTGAAGAAAAATTTGCGAGAGTGTGCCTTGAAGAAAAAGAGAAAGCTGCAAGAATAAATGTTCAAAAAATTGAATTGCAAAAAAAAATAATGCTCGAAGAAACGACGGCGCGTAGCAAGATAATGGAAATTCAAACTAATACAATAGAGTCTATGCTGCATGATAGTGCAATTCAGAGAGAAAATATTCTTGAGTCTCTTCAAGAAAAAAAAAGAATTCAACTTACTACAAGCGTGATAGGTAAAATAGTTGCGTTTTTTTCAAAGAAATCCATTGATTCAACTGGTGATCGCGAGCCCCTTTTAATCAATGCTGAGCTGACAACAAGATACGGCAGCGCTCTCTAGGTTAAGATAGAATTATTCTTTATCCTTCGCCTCGGTTTTTTTCACGGCGATATTCTTAACCATGTCGCGAACATGCTTGATGACATCGGCAGTGGGTGTTAATAATTCGGTCGTGGGCGGATAATGGGTGCCCTTGTCCATGTCAGCAATTAACTCAATTGCAACGTTGGTTGCTTGTTTTTGAGATTGGCCCGATAAACGCTGTACGAATTCAATTTGTTCGCGCACGGTGTTGCGATTTAAAATAGATCCTCTGAATTTTAAATCTTCTGGCACACCAATTTTTTCTAGATGCGGATTCATGCGAAGCGGTAAAAATATATTTAATTTTCCAGTTGGCAATTCAGGCTCAATAAATGCAGTTTGCGCCACTTCATCAAAGAAAGAAGCGGGAATATCATTGGTTTCAATATGTTCTTCAAAGTTCGCTAATGATTGCATTGCATTAATCAAAGGTGTGCGATTTTTATTTTGCTGCATTAATTGCGTAATACGCGTGACTTCTTCATTGTCAGGCAAATGCGAAGGCGCCCAACCTGTGTCTGATCTTTCAACCAAGCTTTGATACACATCAAATGTTTTTTCAAGCTTTTCAACTGCTTCGTCGGTCGGCGCATCAACCATTAAAAAATGATTTAAGTGCATACGTTTAACCGGTTTTGGATTTGCATAGAAAAAACGTCCACGCACAATTTTCGATCTGAAAAAGAAATGCGCCTCGCCTTCGGTTTGTTCTTTTAAATCGAGCAAATCAACGCGAGCCCGCTTTTCCAAGCGCGCACCTTTGGCATCCGCGTATGTTCCCAACACGCTACCTTGATCGACTTGAAAACTATCAACGTGGGTGACGTAAGATTCGCCACCTGTTTTCATGAAAAAATCCCATGTTTCTGTGGGATCTTCTAATTTCATACAAATTTTAATGTTGGTATTGGCACCAATAGATGCCGCTTCTTCTTTGGATGCTTTTTGAAACGCTGGTAAATCTTGTCCTGCAAACACAACAGAAAAACCCAGTGATCGCGCTTGTGCTGGCACGACTGCAAAGCCTTTAACTGCATAATAACCATATTCATCTAAAATACATAAATAAGGCGTTTCCGCTGTCGTTGGTTTTTTATCAATTAAATCTTTATATTCACCTTCAACGCTATCGCCCAAACCTGCCGCCATCATCGCTTTTAAAGTAGCAATAACAATTTTTCCTAAATTAGCTAATTCTTCAGGTGATTTTTCAAGTGCGGGCAATAATACGCATAAAATACGGCGGTTTAAGACAACGTCAGTTAAATCTACTTCTGGTAGACGCGTTCTTAAAATATGACCGTAGGTATCAGCGAGTGATGTAAACACCCGTACTAATTGCATCGTAATATAACCGTGCTGCTCAAATACTTGTGAAACTTGCTTGCCTTTATTTTCTTTTCGAAAGCCTGGCAGCGTATACAAATAGTTGGTAATTGGCTCTAATACAGTAGGCGGAAAATGTTCGAGGCTCACGGACTCCATATTATCGCGCGGAAAAATTTTATCCAATACAATCGATTCTAATTTGGGTAAATGAAAATAATTACGAATGGAGTTCGCATCTAATAAAATAAATCCGCCGTCACGCATCGCAACCAATACTTTCATCAATGCTTCAACAAAACCAATCGCGCGGCCCTTCCACATATCACCATCAGGTGAAGCGGCGGCGGCATCCATTAAGCTCACGACTAAGTTTGATAACATGCTAGAAGAGCCCGAACCAAATGGATTTAACGTATTAGACAAGCGCTTTTCTTGCGGGCCAATAATATCACGCGCGCCTGTCATAAAATTAATTAATAATAAATCATCTTCACGACCCATCGATCGTACCATTGAAAAAATACTGGCATATAAACTGTTATCGCCTTTACCATCAACATAAATAAATCCAGATCCTTGCATTAATGCATTGTACGCCATTGAAATAAGCGCCTGTGTTTTACCAGAACCGGTTGAGCCGAAAATTAAAACGTGCGTTCGCATATCTTCATTGCTAAACCACAATTCATCATTCGTTTTTAATTCATTACCAAAATAATAAATACCACGCGCTGTTTTTGGTTTTCCCGTGCCGGGCGTCAAATCATTATAATCTTTTACTTTCGCTTGAATGGGTAGACGAAATGGCAGCATGCTTTTTTGAAAATAGCTGTATAAAAAACAAATAATGCCAGTAATTAAAATTAATTCGCTCAAATAGGGCAAAATATAACAAACGACGCAAAAACAAACTAATACGGTCGCAAGACCACGTGGATTTTTAAGTAAATCAGCAATACGAACACTGAGCGTTCGCGTATCGCGGATAATACGTGAATAATTTTGTTCTTGTGAGGAGTTTAATCCGCGTTGGTTGTATGCCATCGGTCCTCCTCTGCAATATATAAAATATTTTGGAGCGATTCATCTAACGCATCGACTGCGTTTTTAATCATCGGTGTTTTTAAGGCGCGGCCTACTTTCTTTTCAGCTTTCCAGTGTGAAAAAACACCGGCGATTTCAACAGTTGCCGCACGTCTTCCCACATTATTTAAAACATACCACATTCTGCGATCAACGGGTTTTAACCATAAAAAATCAGCGGACGCGAGCACGCCATCTGAACGTGAAATTTCCAATAGCGTTGCCATAAAAGTCGTCACATAGGCATGTCGCTTTTCAAGCCATTTAATAAATTTATGACCGCGAAAAGTTTGTAGATGTTCTGCAACACCGGTGAAATCTAATTTTCCTGTCGCCGTTGATAAGGCAATTTGAGATAATAATTTTTTGGCTAACGGCCTTTGCCCTGTTACGCGTGCCATAAAAATCACAACCAATGCTTGTAAGTGAATCGGTAATGCATCCACACTCACCCACAATGATCCTAGCTGCACCACAAAAGCGCGAAAAGCTGTTTTTTGTTTTAAAGTCCAGACTTGTTTTTTATTCACTGTTTTTAATAACAGCAAATCATGTTCGCGACAAAATTCAATGGGTAATTTTGCCATCGCCCACGGACCGGTTGAAATATCTTCTTTAATCAAATCAAGAGAAAGCACGGGGGTAATTTGCGGCCACTCTGGTTGATCAATAATGCGTAATGTTTTCATGGTATATGAATTGTGAAAAAGCGCAGTGCCGTATCTAAAAAACATAAAAATAGCTAAAATCGCTAAAATAATAATAACGGGGTAACGCGTCCAATTACCAATTTCAACATTAATTAATGTGAACTCACGCCAGGTGACTTTGGCAGGATTTGATTTGTCTATGTAATTTTGCAAAACATTTAAGTGCGCTACGTCTGGAATGGGCAAATGAAATGTTTGCGCAACAGGCGTCCACCACGCTGCTAAATAGCGCAGCACATCAATTTCATGTGAGCGCAGCCAAAAAAAAGGAATCACCACATAGCGTTCATCAAAATACCAAATCGTAAGTCCCGCAAGACAAATAACAACCAGCAACCAAAAAAAATTGGCGGTTTGATCGGTCTGATTCTGTTGTCCTGGGTTCATTTAATTAGTCTTCCATCGACAAATCGATATCGAATTCCTTCATGCACAAAAAAAAGAATGCGGCCATTTTTAACAGCAGATTCTTTTAGTAATAAAAGCGTATGTCCGTGCGGGTCTTGTTGTGACTGGCCCATTAAAATATCTGCTTTTGCAATCGCTACAATAACATAAGCTTCGTTCGCTGTACTTGCGCGAAGGCGAATTCGTTTTTGCACATCGGCTTCATTTTCATAAACGGGTCTGCCTAACACATATCTGTCTAACGACCTTAATTGCACTGCCCACTTATCCATATTGTATCCATCGCTTTGAAATAGCGAAACGGCTACTTCCACTTCATCGGGAGATAATGGCGCGCTGGGTTTGTAAGTGTCAAAGGCTTTATCAGAATGACGGCTTAATTCGCTTTCGGCTTCCGCTTTAATTTCTTTTAAGGGTTTCACAACATTGCGCAAAAACAAAGAGCTTTCCCAATCACCTGACGCCAAAACATGATTGACGGCATCAACAATGGCTTTTAATAAAACTTGCTTATCAGCTTCAGAAGGTTTTTCTTTTGCAAAAAAAGACTCGACAATTTCGGTAAAATTTTTCTTTTCGCTATCAAGGCAATCCAATAGCTTTTTTTTGAGCTCCTGGGCTTTGTGCTGTGCAGTGAGTCCTGTTGCGTTTTCCATGCCAATCATCGCAGATGTGAATCGATTTAATTCTCATCATATCATAAGATTAGGATTTAAGGCTCTTAGAATTACCTGGATTTGGGCCTATATTAGCTGATTCTGATTTTGAACCGAACAAACCCGATGGGCGTCTAGCGCTCTTCGAACCTGCTGCTAAAAGCGCTGTTTTCAAAACGCCTTCAAGGCTTTTTACAGCTAACGTCAGCTCTTGCGCTTGCTTTGCTGATTCTGTTGGTTCTGTTGGGTTTGTAAACATTGACATAGTATTATCCGCCACGTTAGTTCTATCCTATTGATTTTGAACACCTTTCCGTGGTTGCTGCGCTCCTGTTATTACGTAAAATCCATTTTACATTCAAAAACTTAAGGGAATATTAAAAAACTTATCTATTTTTTACAAGCTTTATTTGAGTGTAGCAGAGATTGGGGGAATTGCTGGCGAAAAGCAAGCCAATGGTTTTTTTGGATATTTTTTCGACAAAACACGGTATTGCAAAATTATTAAATATCTCTCCTGAAACAGTGAGAAAATGGGAGCACGGTGATCGTCATCCCACTGGCGCTTCATTAAAACTGTTAAATTTAGTTTCTGCGCATGGCTTGCAAGCTTTATACTGATATTTTAAGCAGATTAAAATGTAGACACCTATCTACTTTGATGCTATTCTTATATTGTAGAAACGTTGCTACAAATATACTGGAGAAACAGCATGACCATTACAACAGTCAGCAGCAGAGAATTTAATCAAGATGTCAGCCGAATAAAACGCGCTGCGCAAAACGGTCCTGTTTTTATTACAGACCGCGGTCATCCTGCGCACGTGTTATTAAACATTGAAGATTATCAAAAGTTAACAAAAATCAAAGAAAGCATCATCGATCTTCTCGCAATGCCAGATGCTGCGCGGATTGATTTTAAGCCGCCTAAATTAAAAACTAAACTATTTCGACCTGAGGAATTTTAATCTATGTATTTATTAGACACCAATGTTGTTTCAGAGCTTCGAAAAGCAAAATCTAAAAACGCTAATAAACACGTCGTTGCTTGGGCAAAAGCAATTTCACCATCGAGTTTATTTTTATCGGTAATCACTATTTTAGAGCTTGAAATGGGTGTGCTGCAAATTGAACGTAAAGATGCAGCACAAGGCGCTATTTTAAGATCCTGGTTAGATTCACATGTATTGCCTGTTTTTTCAGATCGAATTTTATATCTTGATGTTGCTGTTGCAAAATGCTGCGCAAAACTTCATATTCCCAATCCAAAATCAGATCGTGATGCGATTATCGCCGCAACCGCGTTGGTTCATGATATGACCGTTGTCACCCGCAATGTCGATGATTTTAAAAAAACAGGTGTTGAGATAATTAATCCGTGGGGGAAATAAAATACTTTCAAATTCTCTGTTCGCTAGATGAACCTGATCTCAATAAACCTAATTTCTCTCTCATTTGCACTACCCTCACATAATTTTTATTTGTATGAGGATATTTTACAGTACAAGTATTAAGGTAATATTAGCTCAAAGTAAATTATTCTTAAGATAATGCAAAAAATTTTAAAAAAGTGTTCAGTGAAAAAGGCATTTGAAAACGGTTTATTCGACGCATATTGACCTCGTTATATTTTAAGCATGTTATTTATTACACGCCCCTATTTTTAAATAATCCCAACAGTGTTTGATTGCGAAATGGTTTTAAATCACCTGCATTGATCAAGTTCGCAATGTCTTGTTCTGCCGCAATTTCAGGCGCCTGAGATGAATAATGTTGAATACTATAATTCATTGCGAGGTTGTTTAGCAGCCATTTATAAGGCAGCATGAGACTGGCAACTACAATTGTGCTGTTTTGAAAATCCTCAACATTGGTGGGCATTGGCGCTAAAAATTTAAACATAACAGCAATACCAACTTTACCCCATTCGGTTGACGAGGCAATATTAACCCAGAGAGACGGTGTTGTTTTTTCTGGAAAAAACTGCTGATAAGGTTTTTCAAAATAAAGTAATTGATAAACATGGAGTAATGATTGTTTCATTTCTGCTTCAGACGCATTAGAGTTAATAACTTGCGTCTCCAAGGTTGAAATAATTTTTTTTAACGTTTCGGTGTCGTCAGAATGAAAGACTGCGTTTCCAGTCACGTGACCAACATGAAAATTATTTATTTTGTCGTAATAATAACCAACTTTATCACCTGAAAATAAAATGTTTACCGCTCCCTCCACTGCTTTTGAATTTCCAAAATAATCAATATTAAAAATTAATTTCATATTGCTTACAGTTAAATCAATAAACTTTGTAAATGCCTGGGATGTCATGTCATAGTTTTGATCATTGAATTCAACATGGCTAGCACGCAGTGTTGCAATATCCCTATCTGAATTGACAGAAAAATTCATCAATGTTATTTCAAATGGCGCTGAAAAGATATTTGCAGTTTTTGCATATAAATAAATTGGTCTTTGTTGCTTAGTTTTTAAATCAATTTCTGTAATCCATGAGGCATCCCTTGCAAATATTTCAAAATGAGTCCACTTTATATCAATTTTTTGTTTTTTAAAATATAGCTTTATTTTTCCATCCAGTGCTTGATTTATTTCGCTTAGATTTTCATACGGGTTATTAAAATTGGTATTATCGCTATTTCTAATAACAATACGCGCAAATTTCATTTTGTTTTGATTATTACCCTCATTACTCAAAATAACCGGCCCTTGATCAATAATTGCTTTGATTGCAGTGGAAGCCGCGTTGTCTTTAGACGTAATTTGAAATGTTACACTTGAATGAAACCAACCGCGTTTGAATTGTGTTATTTGAATATTTTCACCAGCCATTATTGACGCTGACTTGATCAAATCAGGAAGTTGTTTTTGGGTATTTAATCCAATAAAAAATGGTGTAATTAAAATAATGGCGGAAATACAGATAATAACTGAACCTAAAATTAAAAAATATTTTTTTAAGTTTGGAAATCTAATTAAAATCATGGGTTGGTCTCATCAATTAATTTACAATAAATTTGTGAATTAATCATAATAAAATAAGGAATTATCCAGACAAACATCGTAATTAATGCGGCTCCTGGCAAAATGTTAACGATAAGCAAAAGATGCTGGTGAAAAAATAAAAGTGAATCAATGGAGGTGTTTTTAAGAATTAAAAATACTAAATACAAGACAGGAATCTGGATAATTCGCACTGCAATAAACCCCAATATCAAGCAAAGCAAGGATGCAAAACTTACAGAAAAAAATAATATTATTATTTTCAGCCAATTTTTTCCCCCGAGATAAATTGATTTTTGAATCGCTGGAAATATTTTAAGTTTTTTATCCACAATCAATGGCTGCGCAAGTATAAAAAATGGCATCAAAAAATAGCTTACTATGCCAGCCAGGGAGGCCGCAAGATGATTTTCAAAAGACAAGCCAAGCACAGAGACAACTTGGTAGACTAAAAATACAATAACGCCCGCAATCGCGAGCGAAACCCAATGATTGAAATATAAAAATCCAGCTCTATAAGAAATCGATTCGCCGCGCGCTTTTTTAATACCAATTAAAAGAGCGCCGGTTGCTAATGGTGCAGTTATTATTGTATTAATCAACAAAAATGTTGACTTTGATAATGAAAATTCCTGACTTTGAAATACATGGGGTCCTACGATACCAGCAAATAGGCATGGTAAAAGCAAACCAGATGCTACAATCAACCAAAGGGGCCATTTACAGCCCTTTAGCAACTTCCAGGATTGAAGCATTATTATTTTTATTTGAAGCTTGTTTTTCATCTTTACACCTTCTGTTTTAATAAATACGACGCAGTCTCCATTTTCATTTCAAATAACTTTCAAATTAATGTTGTGTCTTCTTACAGTTCGAAATGCATGTTGTTTTTGCGCTGACATTGCCGCCGCAAACAAGGTAGCAAACATTATAGGAAGCAGTACAGCCACAGCTGCCTGGGCAATAATCATCGCCTGGAGAATAGACCTGATTATTTTTGATTGCCCTGTTTAAATTTCTTGATTCGTGATCTTCTGAACGCGAAAGACAAGCATTAAAACTAGCTTCGCAATTATTTTGACAAACATCAAAATCATCTTTGCAAACAACAATGCATTGCGCACCCCTTTGGGTTTTTGGTTGCGTATAGCTGTAAGTTGTTTGGTAAATAGGCGCGCATGATGTCAGCATCATTGCGCCACAGGAAAACAATATAAGGGTTAATAATTTTTTAATCATTGGCATATATCTCATTCTCTTTCTTTAAAAAGTGATTTCTAAATTTTATGCATTTAACCCAATATAAAATCCAGAGCACGAGCGATGAAGCGCTCACTGTATAAGAAAGCGCTGGGATTCCATGGACTTTAAAACAAGCTTGCAAAAAAACGAGTGTCATTAGTATTTGCATTGCAAATCCCAATCCAAACAAGGTATTCGCCTGTGATATCGCTTCTGGATTATTTGGAAATGATTTTTTAAGCGCATTGGGAATACCAAATGGTTGCATCAACCATGAAAAAATAAATCCTGCGTAAGGAATAAGCATTAACCAAACAAACCAAGTCGGAAATTGTAAATTTTCTTCTGGAAGACTTCGTAAAATATCATACAACGTTCCAATGAAAGCAAATATTGAAATTAGACTACCGATCAACAGCGCAAATTCAAAAAAAATTCCCATGAAGCCAAACATAACTAGAAATGAGTCGTACATATAAAATCTCCATAAGCATTAAAATTCGTTGCTTATTTTAAGGTTACTTTTTTGATCGTGATAATAGCATATTTATAAAAAAACTGTGCTGTTTATACTCAAAAATAGTTTATTTAATGTAGTCTTAAGGATTTATAAATACAAAGCACTATAAACGACGATCTCTAGGAATTATCTGGCCGAACTGTGACACTGACAGGATCAGAAAAGGCGCAACTGTTATCGGAAACTTTTTTACACCTTGCGAAGCATAAACGTACTGTATTCGAGATTTCTAAAGTGCTTATCAAGACAATAGAGGCCTACAAGACACGTTAAAAATAGTGATGCGCAAAAACCATAGCCGTAATATAAAATACCTAATCTTAAAGTAATTAATGTCAGAACAGCATTGGAGACTAAAAAAAACAAAGATAAATTCAACACTAATATTCTTTTATCTAAATAAAAAAGCATATTGGTAATAGCAATCAGCATTAAGAAAAAAGTAACCGACAGCGTGTCCGTACGCAGCAAATAAAAATGCATGGTGGGTACACGAAAATAAGATAGTAGTGACTCACCAAATAAATAAACAAATAATACAATTATGCTTTGCATTTTAATCAAATCAAAAATAGCAGCGCGTGATTTGATGACTAGCTGATCTCGCTTTTCTACGATTTCTTTAAATGTTCCGCCGTCGCGCACCGCTCTAAAATAATAGTCATAATAAACTGAAAAATCAGCTTCTACTCTAAAGACAAAAACAGCAAACCCCGGAATCATGCTTAAAAAAGCAAAAAACATCGGTAAATCATAAATAGTTGAAGCACGCAAAACGCCAATGACATGATGACTTGTTTCAGGCCAAGCCCAAAAAATAATTTTATCAATCCAAACACCCAGATTAAAAAATAGTGATGCAAATACCAAAGAGACATACGTTTTTTTTCTTGAAAAATAATCAAAATCAATTAAATGATTAGAGAAAAAATATTTAAATACAATCATTAGCATGCCCAATAAAATAAAAAATTGACTGAGCATAAAAGCGACCATTAATCCTGAAAGCCCATCTGTTCGTAGCAAAAAAGCTGCTGCAATAAAAATTAAATAACTGGCTGAAAAACAAATCAGCAATTCAGTATATTTTTTTAATCCAGCCAATAAATTAGAACACGGCCAAATATTGGCTAAAATCACAAAAGTACTGGCAAAACAGAGTCGATAGCAGACAGAGGCGTCTTTAAATAAATAATTAATAAAGCTGTAAATTAAAACACCGCAAATAACTGTTACAACAAGACAAATAGACATGAGAGACGGCAATACTTGCTCAGGTTTTTTTTCAAATAAACGATCTGAAACATAGCGCGTATAACTGTGCTGCACGCTGGAACTTAAAATAAGGGAGCTCACAATTAATCCTGTGACAGAAACTTGAAACTGTCGAATGTATAGCGCAAAATAATTTCCGTGATGAATGAAAAATACTGTAAATAAAATAGCAAAAATAGAAATCAGCCACGTACCCGCGCCAATGATTCCAGAATAAGTATAGGCGCGAAATAAACTACCGTACGATTCACGCGTAATCATTTCCCGAATTTTAAAGCCAACGCCTGCCACTTATAAAAACTCCCCATATACTTTTTGATATTCACTAATCATCAAATCTTGATTGTAATATAAGTTAACTCTTTTTTGAGCGATCAATCCTGCTGCATTTAATTTTTCTTCTGAAGATAATAATTCCATCATAGCATGGGCAAGCGCTTCGACATTATTGGATGGCACAACCAAGCCAGCTAGGCCAAGCAAGCTGTCTTCTTTATTTTTACCCTCTACTAACTCTTTGCAAGAACCCACATCTGAAACAACGACTGGCACGCCTGTCGCAAAAGCTTCTAAAACAGTCAGTGGCATGCCTTCTGATACTGAGCTTAAGACTAATAAGTCTAAATCAACTAATAATTCAGCGGAAGTTTTGTTTTCAACAAATTTAACAACATCCGATAAATCCAATGTTTTAACCAATAATTTAGCTTCTGCAATATAATCTTCTTCTTCTGAGCCGATAAAGCAAATCCAACCTTCTATATTTTTTAAATGATGCGTTACGATTCCCAATGCACGAATATAATTTAAAGTCGATTTAATGCGAACCAAACGGCCGATTAAGCCCACAATCTTTTTATCTGACTTATTTTTATTGAGCTTTAAATTTTTGAATTTATCAATATTAATGCCATTTGGAATAACACGTGTTTTATTTTTATCGGCACCCATATTAATTTGCACTAATCTTGCGCCTTCATATAGCCCAATAATATAGCTCGAGCGTTGATACGTTAAGCGAGATAAAGTATCAAAAAATTTAAGCCACATTGTTTTGAGATAATCAAAATCTTTACTGGTATTTTCGAGCTGATTTTTAGCTTGTACCAGCGGCGATCGAATTAATTCCAAATAACGCTCTCGAGTATAAATTCCATGTTCTGTTGTAATGAGTGGTATTTTAAGCGATTCACTGGCCAGACAACCTAAAAAGCCCGCGTAGCCTGTTGACGGCGAATGCAATAATTTTGCTGGAATTAATTTTTTTAGAATTTTTCCCAGCGTCCATAATGGCGTATGAATATTTCTCACAGTCCAAAAATAATCTATAAAAGAAGGTTCTGCCGCATGCTTTTCATAAGACTCAACCATGTACTCCCACGATTCTTTTGAATACAAAAAGTAATCTGCATTAAACAAATTATTTTTTGGATTGGCTAAATCAGAAAACATTCCTTCTTGCAATGTTAAAAAATTTTCATGCAAGGTGCAAATTTTTTCTTTCTGATGAATATGAGGACAGGTATTAATTTTTGAATTTTTTTTATCTTGCCCGCTTGATTTTAAAAGTTCTGGAAATAAAAAATGAATTTCTAAATGCACTAGATTAGCAGGCAACTTAAAATAAAGCTTTTTATATAAACTAGGCCACGCGCCCAAAAAAACAATTCCGAAACGAATTGTTGGCATGGATTCAATAATATCGGCAACCCAAACTGATACGCCGCCAGAAACAAACGGATAAGTGCCTTCTAGCAGCAACATGACATCCACGCTGTCTGATTTTAAAGAGTCAAATTGCGAAAAGTCCATTTTAATTATCCATTATGATTACTTAAATCAATGCATCGAGATTATCCATTAAATAAAAAGGTACATTTAAAATATGTCCATCGCGCTTTAAATTCATGGGCGAGCAGCGAATAGATAATGTCGGTTTGTATTTATCAGCATAAACCAACAGGCTTTTCTTATGCGATGTTTCACCTGATTTTACTTCTATCGGATAAATATCAACCTCATGCTGAATAATAAAATCTAGCTCTGCTTTTCCTTCGCTGCTCCAATAGTATAATTCTGAATTTTTGCTGGCTAATATCGCTGCCACACTATTTTCTGCAATCGATCCTCGAAATTCTTGAAATAATTCATTGCCATGAATAACAGTTGCTGCAGATAAATTCGTCATCGCTCCCAATAAACCCACATCTAATAAATATAACTTAAAAACATCAAAATGCACGTAAGCTTTCAGCGGCATTTTAGGCGTTGAAATGCTAAATGCCTTGTAAATTAATCCTGCCTCAAATAACCATTGAATCGCTATTTCAAATTCTTTGGCGCGCGCACCCTTTCGAATAACAGAATAAATAAATTTTTTATTTTCTTTTGCCAGTTGACTTGGAATGCATTGCCACACCTGATTAATACGGATAATTTGATCTTCTGGTGCGTGTTTTGCAAAATCGAGTTGATAAGCATTTAATATGATATTTTGAATATCGCGCACTTTATTAAAATCTTGAAACTGAATATAGTTCGCTACTACTTCTGGCATACCGCCAATATAAGAATAAACTCTAAAGTACTGCATTAATTTTTCATGTAAAATTTCTGGCAAAGGCTCTATTTTTTTTATCTCGAGCATAAAATCTTTTAATCTATGTTCACCCATCGCTTCCAAAAATTCTAAAAAATTAAGTGGATAAACATGCAAAAAATCAACTTTGCCAACAGGAAATCCTTTGGTGTGCGAGAGCTTAACACCCAGCAGAGAACCTGCAGCGCACACATGATATTCTGGTGCGTTTTCACAAAAGTATTTCAAACTATTGAGTGCGTTCGGACACTCTTGCACTTCATCAAAAATCAGCAATGTTTTCTCGGGAAAAATTTTGACATTTTTTTCGATAGATAATACTTTTATAATTTCATAGGGATCGAGGCTTTTTGAAAACAGCGTGCCTAACGTTTGCATATCCTCGAAATTAAGATACAAATAATCCGCGTATTCTGTCCTGCCAAACTCATGGAGAAGATGGGTTTTACCCACTTGACGCGCACCCATGAGCAACAAAGGCTTTCTGCCTGGACTTTCTTTCCATTTTTTAAGTAAATTCAATATGTTACGTTTCAACGCGCACCTATCATGATGTTCTAAAGAGCCATGATAACACAAATTGGTTCCTAAAAGTGTGAAATATTACATAAACTGGTTCCAGAAAGTGTAGTATTTCACATTTATTGGTTCCAAAAAGTGTGCTGCAACTTCAAATAGGCATTGTCATCGCTGTTGCTCACCTGTTTCGAATATAAACCCAGCTTCTGGTATTCTTTTTCATGAAAAAACAGCTCTAATAAATACGGGATAGTTTGAGAAATAGGCGCGCCACACGCCAAGGCTTTTTCAAAATAAATAATAGCTTGCTGATTATTTTTTTGATGTCGATATATTTGCGCTAATAAAATAAATAAGCCTGAGTTATCGGGTAAAAGTGCTTGTGCTAACGCTATCAGCTGAAAAATTTTCTGAATTATTTTTTCTTCTGTGACCGCATCTAATAATTTATAGTAAATATATTCCCAATAACTTTCTGCAAGCCATTTATTAATTTGTGCTAATTGCTTTTCATTGTGAATTTCTAATTGCATTTTAATTAAATGATTAACACGCTTATCAATGGATTCTCGCTTTTTTTCAGTGATAACATAAGCATAAAGACGAACATCATCAACTGACTCCTGAAGCAATAATTTATTAACGGCTTGCGCGGCGCGTGAAGGTAAAAAATTTAAATTAATAATGGAGCGTAAACGAAGCGCTAAAGGCGCGTCTTTATCGGTTGCTAGTTGAAATGCGCCGCCTTCACCATAACTTCTGCCGCTTTCAATTTTCGCTTGTCGAAAAGCGGGATAATTTGCATGGTTAGCACGCATCGCATGATGTCGAGTAGCCTGTTTTTTAATATATTCAATGCAAATAATCGATAGCCCTAGACCCAAAACAGGAATAATGCTTGAAATAGCGAAGAAAAAAGCAAATAAAGCGCTGTGTTGATATTCGCCATACCGAGCATTAAATAATCGCTCAGGTAATTTTTTAATAACCATACGCAGTATAAAAAAATTAATAGTGGTGATAAAAACTAAAAATAAAAAAAGAGATATAATAGAATGACAAAATTGTAGAAAAAAATTATTCATCGCATTGCCTTTAAAAATAATCTTATATTATCAATAGCAGAGTCACTTGATATTAAATGATAATAAAAGTAAATACTTTCTTGTTCTAGCTGAATATCATATGTTGTCATAAAATATTTTTTAATGCGCGCAATGTATTCTAGTGCTGCTTGCGTTTTAGATAAAGGCATTAATGTGATAAACGTCGTATAGCTTTTTTCTGTTACAATCCAAATTTTATCTAAACTGCGCTTTTGATTCTGACAATTTTCAAGATAAAAAGCTGTCTTCGTATTGTTGGGAATGTCAATAGCGACCATAATGCTGTCGGCACCGTAATCTTTTTTCAAATTGGCAAGCTGAATAAGCTCAAATGCAAAATCTTGCGGGCAATTAGGAAAGTTTTCTAAAACTATTTTTGAAAAATGTGCTGCAATTTGTTCGTTGGCAAAATAGGATAATAAAACCATGCATTTTTCTAATGACTCATGATTTAACGCACGAAACGCCATGTCTTCAACAGTAATTAACCCCAGCAAGTCGCCTTCGCTGCTGACAATCGGCGCCACCACTAAATAAGCGCTCTTACTATCTTGTGCAAATTCATCAATAGATACAAAATTAACAATTTTATTTTCCAATGTTAATTTTATCAATGAATCATTTTGCACTAGTGCTTGATTGCCGCCAACCGTTGCAATAGGTTCGCTTAATAATTTCTTATTTTCTATTAAAAATAATTGCGCTTTTTCAATTTGACAATATTGCGAAACCACTTCTAATAAACGCTGCATAATTTCAGCTGACATTTTTCCTGCATTGATCGTCAACATATCGCGAATGGACAAGAACGTATTGCGCAGTGAAACCGGTTTGCTAATAAATTGTTGCTCAATATTATCATGTGATATTTTAATTAAATAATAAGCACGCGCTACATGATCAATATGTTCATGCAAATATTGATTGAGTGATTCGATGTGAGACAATCTGCTTTTCCAATAGCTACCAAATTGCCCACAAATAACTACCAACATTACCGAGCCAAATAAATATAATCGCATGTGCCATGAAAAATCAATTGTCCCAATCGTGAGGCTTATAGCTGATATTAAGAGTAAAAAATAAGATAATAAAGCAAACGGCAAGCCGTATAGCAAAGCAATTAAAACAGGCGCTAATAGCATCCACGGAAATGGGCCGTGAATAAATAATAAATCAGTTGGGTGAAAAAAATAACAAGCTAAAAAATTAATAGCACTAATAATAAGAGTTTCAATCAGCGCAATAGAATTTTTGCGTTGATGAATCAGTGTTTTTTCAAATGCCATCATGGCTGAATAGCCACATTGGATAAGGCTTTTTGAAATAAATCTTGCGCTGTTTCACTCACGCCATTCCAGCTATGACCTGTTTTGCTGCCAACAGCGCTCCACATGCCCACATCGGATAATCCATCTTTAATTGACATCGTCATGCCAACTGAGGGCTCGCCATCTAATCCAATTTTATAACGCCATTCGTTAACAGTGCCGGTTACAACATAACGAAATGTATTTTGTGCAGCATAAGCATACATTTTATCAAGTGACATACCTTGGTTTTGGCAAAAATTAATAGGATCGCAATTTTGTTTAGATTGATATACGGTTACATGCCACATGCCTTCCGCACGTAAAATACCGGCAACGAGATTGGCCGCTTTTTCTCCGGCTGCTGGCGTATCTGAATTATTTAAAAAAGGCACGACCAATACTTTTTGATTATAAGATAATCCCATCGGTTGGCTTCGTAAAATAGACGAGCTGGTACAGCCTGCTAATAAAACAAACGGCAACAAAATCCATATTTTTGCAGTGCGCACAATCATTGCTGGAACTCCCTACTTAAAATAATACGTGTATTTCGTTCCAATATAAAGGGTTGCGCCATTCGGGTCTTGATTGGTGTTGCTGGCGTAGCTGCCAAAAAAAGCCAAATGGTCACGTCCTATCACGCTTCCCGCGATTCCCGCATCCGCCGTATAACCAAAATTAGATACTGTGTTATAGAAGAAATTCAAGCCTGAAAATGGCCGCCAAGCATGTGTGTACTCTTCTAAATAGCGCTCACCGACTTGTGCACGCACATTAAAAGTCGTTGAGCTTACAGGAATATAAAAGCTTGCTGTACTGGTCGTGCTGTTTGGAGCAACACTTGCCATCAGAGGAGATAGTGGATTTGAATTCACTGTATTTTGATCGTTAGAAACAGATGCGCTAACATTCCAGTCGGGATATTCAAAACTAAAAATATGGCTGTAATTTAATTCGCTATGCAGACCCGTTCCTAAATAACTTTGATCTTCGCCTAGAAAATAATTATAAGCAAGGCTCGCTGTCATAGAATCGCGGGCTGTTAAATGAAATCCAAATTGCACATTGGCATCATCTTTCATGCCAGCAATGCTCAATGGCACCGACTCGCTGGCATTTTGGGCAACGCCCACTTCGAAGATAGATAAAAATAAGGTGTTCCATTGATGCTGAATGGTGAATAAACCCGCGGGATTAGTGCGAAAACCATTTTCAGCGCCCACACCTGCCAACCAAAATCCACGCTCATCAAAATGCTTGTAACCCGCTAAAAAAGCGCCATCATCTGTTGGCACACGTGCAATTTGAGCAAAATTCGTAATCGAGGGAATCCAGTTTTCTGTGCGCGCAATAATGCTGCCATTGTCATTAATCTGTGTTGCAAAATCAGCATTAGCAACAGGCCCTGCGACTCCACCTGTTGAATAATAAGCCGTGGTGCCCGAAACAGAGTTAGGATGCTTAAAATATAAATCCTGATAAATCTGATACAAATTACTGTCATCTGGATATTGCGATAAACCCTGATAGGCCAGCTGTAAAGCCAACGTATGCTCTCCTGCTTGCTCTGCAGCAACTGGTAAATCACGCACTGGCAGCGTCGCACTATGGTATTTTAACAGCCGACTAATTTCTGCAGTATCATTGTCCATCATCGCGGCGCGCAACAAAATCCAATCTTCTGTTTTGACAGCAGTATGCTGATAATAAGCAATAATATAATGCACCAACTCGTCATATTGATAATAAAATAACATGTCCATTAATGTTGAATTGACAACATCGTTATTAACAGGCTTCATTTCACGTATCCAGCGGGATGTCACATCAATGGGTGCAAATTGCATTGCTAAATATGCATAGGTATTGATTTCATCAGGAGAGCTAAATTTCTTATTTTGTTTTAGTTCCAAATTTAATAAATACCAAGCGCGCTCATCTAATTTTCTGGCCATTTTTCCCTGAATAGTCTGAACGCCTTCTACATCATTTCCGCCCAGCGCGCTGGCATAACCTAATAAATTTCGATAATCATTTGGATTTTGCTTAATTAATTTCTGGTAATAAAATATCGCACGATTATTTTCTTTTAAAACCATATAAGCTGACGCATAAGGCATCCATAAAGCAGGTGTGTTTGCTGCTAATAACTGCCATTGCTGCAATTGATGCGCTAATACCTGTGTTTCTTGATGATCAATTAAAAACCATAAATAATTTACTTTAAGTTGATTGTCATGAGGCCACTTTAATATTGCTTCATGATATAGCTCACTCACCTTTTTCCAATCTTTGATAGATTGATAATAATTAATTTCAATGAGATAGAACGACTGATTAAAAGCAAACTGTTGTTTTTGATTTTGAGATAACTGGTTCATCAGAATTTTGGTTTCAGCAATTTTCCCCAGCACTAAACCGAAATTCATCACACGTTCAAAAAATATTTCTGCATGATATTGATTCCAGCCCATCATCGAAAAATAAAAAGCTTTTTGAGGATTAATTTGCGCATAATATAAAATCACGCGCTCAAATTGAAAAGCCGTAATTTCTTTTGTTTTTGCTAATTTCTCGTAGGCAAAAACCGCTTCTGAAAAATGCTGCGTTTGCCATGCAATGTCTCCCAACATTTGCCAATAACGTGAATTATTAGAATCAACGTGCTTCGCAAAGCCTTGTAGCACTTGAAACTCAGCTTCGAATTGATTTTTATTTGAGTATAAAATAGCTTTTTGTATGGCTAAATCAGGCGTTAATCCAAAACGATTTTCATAATCTGCTATTTGTTCAAATTCTTTTTCGGGTAAAAATTCACTATGATAAATATTAATTAAAAATAAAACTTGTTCTTTACTCCGATCTTTATCGGGTGTTTGCATAACCAACGATATCGCTTTATCAGGATCGCCCAAGCCCGCATAAGCTTGTGCTAATAAAAATAGTGTTTTTTCTTTGTCAGAATGAGACCCATTCTTTTGTAATTGCATGACATAAAATTCAACTAGAAATTCATAGGCGTGTATACGATTGGCGACAATTAACCCCTGTGAAATTGCGTTGCTATTGTCTTGCTCGTGTTTTGCTAAATACAACCATTGGACTAATGATTCATGCGGCTCTCCATTCCAAACCGCAATTTGCGCCAAGCGTGTTCGCCAAAATAAATTAGTCGGCTGCAGTGCAACAGCGCGTTTTGAAACAGCATACGCATCATCAATATTTTTATTAGCTAAATATGACTGGTAAGCAGTATCAAATAATTCTTGATTGAATGCTGTTTTTTCAATATCGCGCTTTAAAACTGTTTTAGAATTAGAATTAATAGATGGTGCTGGTAAAATAACAGATTCATAATTTTCCGCCAAACAGAATGGCGAAAATAGCAGGGTTGTTATAAAAATTGTTTTATATTTTCTCATACCATACTTATTCTAGTGCTTTGGTAATATATTTTTTTGCTAAATCAGGTCGTCCTGATTGTAGCGCCGCTTTGCTTAAAAATATCAGTGTTTCACGATCATTTTTTAATTCGCCTAAATGCACTTCTGCTTGCGTCATTGCTTCAGTATGTAAATTATCTGCCATTAAGCTTTGTATACCCAATATAAAAAATTTCCTTTTCTCGATGATATTTTGACTTTTTTGTTGCGCTAAAAAATAATAAGTTGATGCTTGTTGATACAAACTTGAAAATTCTGCCGTTTTTGCCATGTTGACATAAAAATCAGCAGGCTGTTCAGGCTCTATTTTTAACCACGCCTGATAAACTTGAAAAGCTAACTTAGGATCAGAGAGCGCAAGACTGTCGTTAGCCAGCGCTTGGAAATGCGTGGGCAAAAAAGGCCCTGTGATTAACTTTTGAATCTCAATTTTCAAATTGGTTTCGCTTGACGAACGTAAGACACCATTTTTTTCCTGTGAAAAAGTCAGCCATTGAAGCACTTGATAGGCAATCCATTGCGCTTCCCAGTCACGATGTGTAACAGGCTGCATTTTTAAAATCATCATCATATTGTTATAAATTTTTCGATAGTCATTGGGGGTAATATTATCGCGATCCAATCGAACGTCTACTATATTGTGCGCATATTTTTCTAAAATATCATTTAAGTATTTAACCGTCACAGGCGTAATTTGAAAGGGTTGATAAAAATAGACCGAAATTTCATCGCGCGGAAAAAAAGCGATCATCAATGAAACACTGATGACAGCAAACAATGCCAATGTGGGTGCTGTAAAAAACCGCTGCTTTCCAGCTATGTTAGGCGCATTTGATCTCAAAAGAATATCGTCCTGGTTTTGAAATATGATACGCAGAATCAGCGCTTATTATTATTTCTTGCTGATTTTTGCTATCTAATAATAAAAATAGTTTGCATGTTTGCCTGTTTGAGATATTAATTTCTATTGGCATATCACTTTTCACTGTAAAATCAATCGTTTTAAAATTATTTTTCCATTCCCAGCTTTCTATCCGGGCATTAGCATTACTCAAATAAGCAATAATAGGCGGGGACGATGTAAACACCAGGTTTGATTGGGTGTTGGCACCCAAATGAATATATCGCGTATTTAAATAATCACTAAAACCAATAATATTCTGAGATTTTAACAAATCAGGAAATCCCATTTTTTTATCAATTCGCAACTCACGTAAACTTCCATTGTTTTTAATAACCCAGCCAGTTGCAGTTTTGCCAATAATCATTTGATTGTAGTCTAATACTTTGTGAACATACTGCGAAACATAAATATTCATCACGGATTGCAATAAAGCCCAATCATACACTTTTTTTAAAGCCGATAGTGATGCACTTCTTTCACCTGAAAAAAAATGGTAATAAATATCAATTGGCTTTAATCTTAACGGCGCGTTCGTCATCTTAAGGGTTTGAATAACATTTTCATAACCATAATAAGGCCCCTGCCATCCATTCGTATAATAAATTTCATTCCCAATGGGCGCATAAGTTTGAAAATACTGGTCTTTATAAATTCCCAGTGGCGAAATATGCGTGAGTGATGGAAATCTTTCGGATATATTAGTTTGTCCGCCGTTAATATTCGCTAAATTTAATTGATATGTTAAACCCACTGCTTTTGCACTCGGGTCTGCGCTACCTGACCAAAAAAAATCTTTTACTTTTTTATCTTTAGGCGCCAATCGTTCATTAATATAATCAACAGAGTCTGTGATTTCTCGCTCAATATTAAAAACATAATTTTTAATCGGTAAATTATAAATAGTATGCGCTGATGTTTTTTTCCCAATTTCTAACATTCGCCAATCAAATGGATGAGAATAAGTGTGCGATCCAATCTCCACTGTCGAATCGTGGAAAATAGATCGTGCAATATTTTCAGCATCCGCTGATAACGTAGGATACAAACCGGTTGGCCCAATTTCGCCTTCAATCACGGAAACTGATGTCGGGATTTTATAATATCCTAAAATTTGTTTTTGAATCACTTCAGATGCAAATTGATCCGGATCAAATTTCGCGCGGTTTACAAATCCATCGCCATCAATTTGAGCCATCATTAATCGATCACCATTTTCTGTGGTCACATCAGGCGTTGGCATTAAATTGGGTTGAAAAATATCTTGGAAAAAAGCGATTGGGTTAATATTCCAGCGAACCTCGCGATTGACATCATTTAAATAAGCATAACCTGATAAGGCATAACCACCCCACGGTGTTAATGCAATGACATTGCGCTTGTCATTATTTTTTCCACTTATTTGCATCAAAATTTTAGTCGGATGCTCCACATCAAAACCTGGCAAAATAGCGCCAACCTGAGGCTCAGTCTCATAGCCAATTTCACTCGATTGCAAACTAATATTAATTCCGCCATACCCTGGCGGTACGTCTTTTTCAACAATCCCAAATGCTTTTGCAGTGCTGCCATTGGTTGAAAAGGGGAAATCATTAATAAATGCGATGGGAATATTGTTGTCTTTTTGCTTTACTAGCCATTCTCGCAAAGACTGAGAATATTTCTCTGCGCTGGCATCAACCCAAACAACCACACCTGCATATCGCCCCGATAAATTTCCAGGTGGTAATGCTTGATTTGCGCGAAACAATATTGGCACATAGCCTAGATATTCAAGCGGCATCGCAAGATATTTAAACGCTTCTGAGCTTTCACCATACGGATCGTCATTGTTTTCATCGGTATGAATTAAAATAATTCTGCGTGGCAAAATTACCGAATCTCCCACACCAACTGCATTTAAATCATGATCTGTCACCCAAGGAATAAATCCATCTGCGCTTATTTTATTAGCATCGTTTAAATAATTTTGTTTTTCTGATATTGGCATGTAATCAATAATAATAATGGGAATGTTGTCAGCCTGTACTTTTTTAAGTTCTGCCAATAAAATAGCTCTTTCTTTTTCGCTCACATCTCTGTATTTTTGCAATTGTTCATCCCAGCTTTTATACAACGACTCGGCAACAAAGGCTGAAACACTATTTTTTACTTTCGGCAATACTTCGAATCCCCGATTTAAAATAATTTTTACATCGGGGAATTTCTGATGAATTTGCAAAATAATACTTGCCAGTCCATTGATTTGTTTTTCACGTTCTGCATTTGTTTTCGTAGCTAATAAATAAGAATCCACGGTGTCCAAAAAAATGCCGCGATAACCCGATTTAATCAGCGGTTCGACAATATGATTAATAAAATAGGCTTGCCAGGCGGGGTTGCTAGCATCCATTACATCACTGTGCCATGTTTTATTTTTACCGATAATCCAATTTGACTTAATTTCTTTTGATGATTTATTTTTTTGATTAAATTCGCCTAAACTGACATAAGCATATAAATTTTTATTTTTATAATCCGCTGGATTTAATCCCGCATAAGGCTGCACAACAACAATATCATAGAAAGAAAATAATTC
Organism: Gammaproteobacteria bacterium; assembly: GCA_023266215.1. Classification (GTDB taxonomy): domain Bacteria; phylum Pseudomonadota; class Gammaproteobacteria; order Coxiellales; family Coxiellaceae; genus JAHFRQ01. Next base: position 23,371 of record JAHFRQ010000022.1, read on the forward strand.
GGTGGGCGGATTAGTATTATAAAAAAACGCTGCTGTCAGTGCGCTGGCAGTAGAGATATAAAAATAAATCAGTGTGGTGAAAATACATTTCCATTTCAAGACTCAAATTCCCTTTAGTCATACATCAATTCATCCAGCGGTACTTCACCCCGAGTTGGACTGTTTTTTGATAATTCATGCAGCACGTCAGTAATACACAATATTCGCAACACTTCGGGTGTAAATTCATCGAAATTAACCTTCACACCTAAAAGCGCGCCTTCTACATCTTCGTAGGTCGCGCCTAATCCATAACCCAAGCATAACTGCGCCAACTGATCCGCCCTTCGTGTTAAACCAGGTAACAATCCGATATCAGAAAAAATTTCTTTCGGCGCAATAATAGTGCCTTTAAGCGTAAAATTCACATTCATTTTTTTAACAATAGAGGTTAATTTCTTATCCAGCTGTCTCATGATAACCACCAGGGAACGGCGATCTTACGAGGTCCTGCAATCAATCCTCGAAACCACCTAAAAAAAACAATCGGTGTAAAACCATATCTGTTTAAAATAGAAAAGAAAATAATTAAAACCACTGTTGTAATAAATGTCCACAGCGCCATGTGCATTAAAAAAATCACAACCGGAAATGCGGCTCTCCCATCCCAGATGAAAAATTTAATGGGTCTTGCAGAATCTCGCCAGTGTGCATCAGCGTTGATCGCCATTGTCCGCTTCTCCTTTGCTTTGGTTCAATTATGGTAACTCACAATCCATCAACACGGAAGCTGACTCGCGCTAAAATGAGTACAAAATTTGATCAAACTAATTATAATTAAAAACACGCGTCATCTCGTTAGACTTTTTTTGATATTGCAGTGATAATAAAGAAATATTTTATACGGACGTTGACTGACATCTATGAAAAAAAATCTGTTGAAACTAGTTATTTTCGCGCCGATTTTTATTCTATTGGCAAGCTGCTCTGACAAAAAAATGGTTGATCTGCGTTTAAAGTATGTGACTGCAGATAGCACACCCGCACAAACTGATGACCGACCAGCGCAAGCGCAAATTGCAGAAGCCGCAACCACCGTTGGACAATCGCTTCAAGAATTATCGGCGATGCAAATGGCATTACACCCACAAACCAAATTAGGCAATCCCGTTAATCCCAATGCGATCGGCATGGGAAAAATTGCGTCTGTCAACTGGACGGGTCCTGTCAAACCACTGTTACTCAAAATTGCGCAAGCAACAGGTTATCAATTAAATGTAATCGGCAAAAAACCAGCGATTCCTGTTTTAGTTTCATTGGATATGCACAATGTGCCGATCGCAGATATTTTACGCAACGCAATTTATCAGGTAGTGACGAAAGCTAACGTGGTCGTTTATCCCAATAAACGTCTAATCGAATTACGCTATCGCGGAATTTAAAATGAAAAGCGCTAACAGCATTGCTCGCACTTATCGATTTTGCATGATTGTAGTCAGTGCTTGCGCGTTATTTTTTGCGACTGCTTTATTTGCCGATGATGCGCCTGTTAAAATTCTAACGGCTGATATGGGTTATATGGAATTACCACATTTACCTCCTGGTGGTGATAAAGTAAATCCAATTCGCATGGAAGCGTTGAAATCTGCTGCGATGTCACTCGGCGCTTGTGGCGGATTAGCGTGGGAAGCCAATATCATTAATAACTCACTTAATTCTGAAGGTACTTTTCTAGATCAGGCCTTTGACTTTAATTGGCTGCTGCTAGATCACGACGTGTTACCGCCTGTTTTAACGCAAAGCAATAACACGCTTAATTTAGCGGATGATCAAACGCTTCGAATTGATGAAAAAACCTATCAGATCGTTAAACCTGCGCGCTTTGTTACGGCGCCGCCTAATTGGCGCGATTATTTATGGATGCAGTTTGATAAACCCGCGATGCCCAGTCGCTCTTTGCTGCCACAATCTCGCCCAGAAGCTGAAATCTGGAATCATTATATTCGCGAAGGCTGGGTTAATGGCGTTGAACAAGCACAAGCAATCTTCGCAGCGAACCTGAATCGCTTAAAACGTGATATGTTAGGGATTGTGCTTTATCGAATCTTGTTGGCAGAACATATGGTCAGTGCGCCATTTGTGGCAAGCGCAGACTTAGGTGTAACGGGCGATGCGACGCAGTTGCGCATTAATGATCAAGTAATGCGAATTACAGCGCAATCTGCATTGCAACCTGATTCGAAAAAATGGAAGCCGGTTATAACAAAATAATACAGGTTGATCATGGCCGATAACTTTCAATACCCGCGTGAACCAACGCGTTTTGAACCAAAGGATCTCGATGATCTTTTGGTCTATTGCCATCGTTTAAATGCTTCTGATATCACTATTCAAACCGGCGAGCCCATTGCCATTGAAGTGCAAGGTCGCATTTATAAAATTACCAAACGATCTTTGGCAAACGCAGAGGTCGGCGATTTGCTCAATGCTATTTATGGCCCCAACGGCACAACGCAGTTAATGCGCGGCACTGATTTGGATACGCATTATGAAGTGCGTCCAACGCGCAGCGAACGCTACCGATATCGAGTCAATGGCGTTGGTTGTTATGTCGACGGACACGAAGGCATTCAAATTACCATTCGAACCATTCCATCTACGCCGCCTTTATTAAGCGACATGCATTTGCCACAATCTGTTATTGATGCCATTGCACCAGCGGAAGGCGTCGTGTATGTAACCGGCGCCACCGGTTCTGGTAAAAGTACTTTATTAGCGTCGATTATTCGCACACTAGGCGAACAAGTAGACGGTAACCGAAAAATATTAACTTACGAAGCGCCAATTGAATTTGTGTATGACTCCATTCAAACGCCTTCTAGTATTATCGCGCAATCTGAAATTCCAAAACATTTACCGACTTTTGCAGATGGTGTGCGAAACGCTTTGCGTCGCAAACCGCATTTAATTTTAGTCGGTGAAGCACGCGATCCTGAGACTATTTCAGCCGTACTTGAAGCCGCATTAACAGGCCATCCTGTTTACACCACGCTGCATACCAACGGTGTTGCAGAAACGATTCGTCGATTGGTCGGCAGCTTTTCACGCGAAGAGCGCATTGGCAGAACCATCGATATTGTCGAAACATTGCGATTAATTATATGGCAACGCTTAGTGCCGTCCACCAACGGCAAACGCATCGCACTACGAGAATTTTTAATATTCGATGAAAAAATTCGCGATAAATTATTAGCGGTTGATCCAGAAACGGTGACACAAGCTACCAGAAAATTACTCTACGAATTTGGCCAACCAATGCTCGTTGACGTTGAAGCAAAATACAAAGAAGGCTTATTATCCGATCGCCAATATCAAGTCATGACGGCAAGGTTGAAGCATTAAACCAGATGAAATACATCAAAGCGCGAAAAAACTTTATTTTTATATTAAACCCCTTATTAATATTAATGGGTGTTTTACTCATTTGGTTTTATGCAAAAGAAATAGTCTTTTCTTTTTATGCTTTTTGGATAGCAACAGCAGCTGCATTATTACTATTTGTATTGCCTCTTGGCAGTGAAAAATTAGCGCCGCCACATTCAGAAGTCACTCGCTTTCCGCTGTGGTTTTTTTTGCTGTGTACTTTTATCATGGAGCTTTCATTAATTGGCATGTATTGGGGAATGTCACATATTGCAGGAACCTGGCTTACAGTAAATACTGCACCACATCCTGATTTATTTTTAGCGTCACTCTCATTAAATACCGAGGGCTTTGGTTTATTCCCCTGGACGCTGTATGCTGTCATCACAGCTTATATGAGCTTGCTTGCTTATCGACACGAAACACATGCTTATTTTAGCAATTTACTCAAGCCGTTTTTGCATCAAGATCCGCAAGAATCATTGGGATTAATAGCTAACGTTGGTATGCGTCGTTGTGTCTCATTTGCTTTTTCAATCGCACTTTTATTTTTTTCGCTATTAATTATTAACTTATTTTTTCCAACCAGCGAACATGTTGCGCATGGATTTATGCCAGCGACACTCATTACAACGCTGATTTTAATATTTATCCCTTATACGCAAATTTTTAAAAAAATAATAAACCGCTTTTTTTCAAGAAGAATATCCACGTTTTTAAGCTTGCCCGTATTTTGTTTGACACTCAGCGCTGCCATTTTATTTTTAAGCGCAACCATGGCGGGCTTAACACAAAATAGCGCTACCATAAGCAATGTTCCGGGTCTTATCACAGAAATTATACAGAAAAACTGGGTGGCAAATTGGTTTATTTTTTCTGGATTGTGGTGGCTTTGCTTAACGCCTGCTGTCTGCAGTTTTTTTTCAAAAATAGCCGTGGGCTATAGAATTCGCGCAGTAATTGCTTGCATATTATTATTGCCCGTCACAATCTGCTTGTTGAATCTTTTGCCTATTCAGTGGTTTATGTTATCAGATAATATGCTGATTATTTTATCGATTATTTCTTTTGTAATTGGACTGCCGTTATTGCTCAATCATAAAAGATCATCGAATATTATCAATGCTTATTTTCCAAAGCGCGGTGTTGAAAAACCCCGCGATCAATATCCCTTTTTTCAACGCACCGCGCAAATGACACTGATTGCTTTTTATTTTTATTTGGTGCTCGGAATAAATGGATTGAATCTGTATTTTTTTGCATTTACTTATTTAATTATTATTGGATTATTGCTAGCGGTGGTTGCAATGTTTAAAAATAATAGGCAAGCCTGATCGGATTAATTTTTAGAAACTTATTGCTCATCAGTACCAACAGCACAGAAAGAACAACAATTTAATTTTCTATTGGTTTGGAGGAACCGCGCATGTAGCCTTGTAATCAAGGCGAAATAAGCGGATTCTTCTAGTGATTTTCATGAGCGAAAATGGTGTGCGCAAAGCGACATAATAAAATGATGCCGCGTGCCCAATTATTTTCACTCTGAATTTTTAA
>JAHFRQ010000023.1 GCA_023266215.1 Gammaproteobacteria bacterium
GCTGCGCCTTGCTACGCGCGCGTTTCTTCGCGTGCCAATAGTTATTAAAATTTGTGGGGATAGCTCAGAGCGCGAGCGAAGGGGAAAGATTAAAAATACGGTATTGACTAAATTGAACAATCATTTAAAGTAACCGCCTGTTTTTAATATTATTAAAAACCATATAAATATATGGAAAAATATATTGCTGTGTGGTAAGGTGGTGGTCTTGAGTATGTTTGAGTGGGATGACGGAAAAGAATTTGTTAATCTGAAAAAGCACGGCGTTTCGTTTGATGAAGCGCAAAAAGCTTTTCTTGATCCGAATCGTATTATTCTGAGCGATAAAAGACATAGTCAAAATGAAGAGCGTTTTTATTGTGTGGGATTGGTTGATTTATGCGTCATGACAGTGCGGTTTACCTATCGCGAAAATGCGATCAGAATTATCGGTGCTGGATATTGGAGAAAAGGTAGAAAAATTTATGAAAAGAAAAGTAGTTTACACTAATGAACCAATGGGTGAGGTGGAGATCATCAAGGATTTCTTGCCCAGGCCAGAAGATTTGGTTTTGAAGGAAAAAACTGAAAAAATTACATTGGAGCTGACAGGAAGAAGTCTTGGTTTTTTTAAAACTTTTGCAGAAAAACATCATACTCAATATCAAAGAATGATTCGGAGATTACTGGACCAGTACGCAATAAATTACATGGCCGCTCAAAGTAGGGCGTCAAAGATCAGAAAAAGTCGACGTACTGTGTGAATTTGGTTAATTTTGAGTTGCAATCCTGGCTCTCCCACATTGAGCGACTGCATTCAAAGCAAATCGACATGGGTTTAGCGCGAGTTGAAAAAATCGCGAAAAAATTAAATCTCAAGCAATTTTTATGCCCTGTAATTGTGGTGGGTGGCACCAATGGAAAAGGCTCTGTTGTCACCGCATTAGAAAATATTTATGCGGCAGCAGGGTATCAAACTGGTGTTTATATGTCCCCACATTTATTAAAATTTAACGAAAGAATTCGAATAAATCAGTTAGATATTTCTGATGAAAAATTAATAGCTGCTTTTGAAACAATAGAATCAGCACGCGAAAATAATTCTTTAAGTTTTTTTGAATTCACGACGCTTTCAGCGCTTGTTTTATTTCAACAGGCTAATTTAGATATATTAATTTTAGAGATTGGTTTAGGCGGCAGATTAGACGCGGTTAATATTGTCGAAAACGATGTCGCCATAGTGACTTCAATTGATTTTGATCACATGGATTATTTGGGAAATACGTTAGATGAAATTGCATATGAAAAAGCGAGCATTGCCAGAAAAAATAAATGGTTAATTTGCGGAGAAAAAAATCCACCCAAAACAGTGTTTGAAGTTGTTCAACATAAAAAATCCAGGTTGGTATTATTTGACAAAGATTTTGATGATGATATTTTTGAAAATAAAGTATTAAATATTAAATCTCAAAACGCTGCGATTGCTGTTAAAGCAGTCGATTGTTTGCAAAATAGATTGCCAGTTTCTGATGATGTTATCATGACGGCTATTTTAAAAACAAAATTACCCGGTCGATTTGAAAAAATGGACACACCGTTTCCGATGATTTTAGATGTCGCGCACAATCCGCATGCGTCAAAATGGCTGGCGCAGCAGTATCAAAAGTTACCTGTGAAAAAATCTGCTGCATTGGTGGGTATGTTAAAAGATAAGCAAATACCAGAAACAATTGAGCCGTTACTACCTTTGATCGAAAATTGGTATGTAACAAAATTATCGGCAGAGCGGGGAAGTGATGGTACAATAATCGCTGAATTTTTAAAGACGCGCGGCATAAAAAATTGTTATACTTTCGGGTCAGTTGAAGAAGCTTTAAATGCCATGCATACTGCTCATGATCAAAACGAATGGGATCGTGCTTTGATTTTTGGATCGTTCTATACGGTGGCTGAAACAAAAAATTGGGTTATCAAATTAGGAGAGAACCAGTGGAAGAAAGAGTAAAACAACGCATACTAGGTGGACTCGTAATCGTAGGTTTAATCTGCATTATCTTGTCATTTTTATTTCATAACTCAAGACCTACATCACAATCTGATTTATCGTTAAGCAATACAGATCAAACAACGGCTCAAAATGCGCAGGTTGCATTACCAGCGGAAGCTCCCGCAGCACCGGCAATAGCGCAGGCAGCACCTGATGCCACCCAAACTGGACAAGCAGGGTCAGCACCGGCTGCAACTCCTGCTGCTCCAACGCTATCACCTTCTGTTGCTGCAACAACACCTGCTGCAACACCTGCTGATGCGACAAACGCGGCGAATACCCCCGCCGCCGACGCAAACGCTACACAGGCATCGCCAGCGTCAACAGCGCAAACAGCAGAACCAGCTGAGCAACCTGGTTTGACTTCGGCAAATCCAGTTAATCCAACGCAGGCTGTCGCTGCTGCAACACCAGCAAACCCAGCAACACCTGCGGCGCCAGCACAATCTGCTGCTGCGCTTAACAATCCAGCACCAACCGCAGTTGCGCCAGCGCAACCTGTTGTTGCAGCAGCTGCGCCATCCGTTGAAAATCCAACACCAAAGCAAACCATCGTCGCGCAACATCAAGCTAAAAGACAAGTAGCAATGCACAAAGGCGCTTGGGTTATTCAATTGGGCGCGTTTTCAGAACCTGCAAACGCCAAAAAATTAGTTGCAAGATTGCGCGCAAAACACTTTGATGCCTACGTTCATCATGTTAATGAAAATGGCAAAACACTTGCGATTGTTTTTGTTGGTCCTGAAATCAGCCAACAAAAATCAATGCGAATTAAAAACGAATTAGAATCATCGTTGCATATCAATGGCGTGGTTAAGAAGTACGAACTATGAATTATCTAGCACACTTAAATTCACTTGATTACATTATTATCGCTGTTGTTGCGCTGTCGGTTATTATTAGTTTTTTTCGTGGGTTATTGCGCGAAGCGATCTCATTAATAACTTGGTTTTTGGCGTTTGTGATTGCCCTGAAGTTTTCGCCCGATGTTGGGCATTGGTTTCAGTCTATGATTCCCAATCCAACAGCAAGGAATTTAATTGCGGTTGTATTATTATTTGTTAGTGTGCTGATTATCGGTATTTTGTGTAATAAGCTGGCGCACAGCTTGGTAAGTGCATCTGGACTGGGTTTTTTAGATAAATTACTTGGCTTTGTCTTTGGTTTATTACGCGGTTTCTTATTTGTTATTATTATTTTATTAATAATCGATGCAAGCACGTATCAACAATCCAACTGGGTAGCACAATCTGAGCTTGCACCTTATTTTGAAAAATATGTACAGTTATTTAAAAAAATGATGCCAGATGAAATGAAGCGCATTTCGAATTTTTTAAAGGGTTCGCCATAAGAACAGCAGGGAGATTTTCACATTCTCGCACTTAGCATTAAGCAGCTTTGCAAAACTTATTCCAATGGCGTTGAAGCACTCAAAGGAATAGATTTGTCAGTTGAGCAGGGCAGCTTTATTGGGTTACTTGGCCCTAATGGCGCCGGGAAATCTACTATCATCAGCATTTTAAATTCGCTCACTCGAAAAACAAGTGGTGAAGTTTCTATTAATAATCATAATATTGACACCGAATTAAGTTTGGCGAAATCTCAAATTGGTGTTGTACCACAAGAATTTAATTTTAATATCTTTGAAAAAATCCAGCAGATTATGATTAATCAAGCTGGATATTATGGTATAAATTACCACGATGCTAAAATTCGCACGCAAAAATATTTATCACTGTTAGAATTATGGGATAAAAGAAATCACACTGCACGCGCATTATCAGGCGGCATGAAAAGACGCTTGATGATTGCGCGTGCGATGATACACGAACCCCAAGTTTTAATTCTGGATGAGCCAACAGCGGGTGTCGATGTTGAGATTCGACGTTCCATGTGGGAATTACTCAAAGAATTAAAACACAGCGGAAAAACCATTGTGCTGACAACACATTATCTAGAAGAAGCGGAAACGTTATGTGATCGTATCGCGATTATTAATCATGGAAAAATCATTCAAGATACAACAAAAAGGCAATTATTAACTTTATTAGATATTGAGACTTTTATATTAGATTTAACCAAGCCGTTTAATGCGGTTTTACCTGATCATACTGGTTTTAATTTTAAGCAAATTGATTCGGTTACTTTGGAAATAGAGCTGCCTAAAACCAAAACACTCAATGACTTGTTTTCTTTTTTAGATTCACATCAAATTTCAGTAAGCAGTTTTCGCAACCGATCTAATCGCCTAGAAGAATTATTTTTAAGATTAACCAGCGCTCCTCAGAGTGAGGGCTTTTTATGACACCTAAACAAATCTGGATTTCGTATCAAACGCTGGCCTGGAAAGAGTTGGTGCGATGCTTTCGCATTTGGCCGCAAACCATTGTTCCGCCTGCCATTACCATGACTTTGTATTTTGTTATTTTCGGAAAATTAGTCGGCTCACAAATTCACAGTCTAGATGGTTTTACGTACATGCAATATATCGTGCCAGGCCTTGTGATGATGGCTGTGATTACCAACGCTTATTTAAATACATCATCATCTTTTTTTGGGGCGAAATTTCAAAAATCGATCGAAGAAATTTTAGTATCGCCTATGCCAAACACCATTATTTTATTGGGTTTTGTAACGGGTGGCGTTTTGCGCGCCATTATTGTCGCTGTTGTTGTTATATTAATAGCATTGCTGTTTACGCACTTAAATATTCATCATATTTTTTTAATGTGTCTTGTCGTATTGCTAACATCCATATTTTTTTCCACCGCGGGATTAATTAACGGCATCTTTGCTAAAACGTTTGATGATGTTTCCTGGATTCCATCGTTTGTGATTACACCATTAACGTATTTTGGCGGCGTATTTTTTAGTGTGTCCATGCTATCTGGCATATGGCAAAAAATTGCTTATTTAGACCCGATTTTTTATATTGTGAATGCATTTCGTTTTAGCATGCTTAATGTCAGCAGCGCCAATGTCAGCCTTTCTATTTTAATTTTATTAATTATCACTGTCGCAACATTTCTCTATGCTCTACGCTTATTGAGAATCAGTCCCGGATTACGGAATTAGTGAAAATTGAAAAATTGATGCCAGGCTATACTTAATTGCCTTGTTTTGTACAAAAAAAAGTCCTGTATTGACAGTATTGCGTTATGCGTTTATTTTTGCACCATGGAAAGAACAGGTAGACAGCCACGCATACATCAACCCAATACTATTCACCATGTGATGGTGCGCGGTAATAATCGTCAACGAATTTTTTTCGAAGATGAACATTTTAATTATTTTTTAAACATTTTAAGCAAAAGCACAGAGAAATTTGATCATCGATTTTTAGCGCATTGTTTAATGCCAAATCACGCGCATTTATTAGTAAAAATTAATCAGTCTTCCTTGTCTTCTGTTATGCAGAATATCAATTATCGTTATGCCCGCTGGATTAATTATAAATTAAAACGTATTGGTCATTTATTTCAGAGTCGCTATCGTTCTTTAGATGTAAATAGCGAAGCATATTTAATTGAGCTGTGCCGTTACATACACTTAAATCCAGTTGCTGCAAACCTAGTGAGCGATCCGAGTGACTACAAGTGGAGCAGCCATCGATATTACCTTGGTAAAAAAGCGCCCTCGTGGATGGATTTAAACGAGATGACTTCAGCAATAAAAAATAAAACCGGTTCAGATTATCTTGATTTTATGAGTCAGGATCCAAACAGAGAAACATGGAAGCCTGCCTTGTACTTATCTGATTCAGGTGAAATAGTCATCGATGATGAAATTATGAAAACCGTTTCGCAATCTATGCATGAAACAAAAATTCAACATGTATTTTTGCCCGTTGACCTGGTGACATCAATTGTTTCAAAGCATCTTGCGATTAATCAATGTGAATTATACGGTCCGTACAAAAATCATGAGATTAGTCGAAAAAGAGCATTGATTGCCGCCTATTGCTTAAAATATTCCAATCAGAAGATGTCAAAAATGGCGGATATTTTTCAAAGAACAGCGTCAACATTGCAAAGGCAAGTTCAGAAAATATCTGATTCAAAAAATCAACATTTTTCGAAAATACTTTTGCAAAAAATAGACTCTGAGATTCAAGAAAAATTAGCCGCGATAAATTAACTTGCAATTGTATTTTTTATATTCAAAACAAGGCAATTAAGTATAGCCTGGCATCAATTTCAAATCATGTTGCAAACGAGGCAAAACAAAAAAATTTTAACGGCGTAATATTGCATGCTTGGACTGATAATACAAAAGCAATTAAATTATACGAGCGCGAAGGATATAAAATCATTGAGCATATTGATATTCAACGACAACCCTTGTTGCCACATGACGGTGGAATGGAGTTGATGCAGCTTTTTCTTTCCCCTTCGCTCGCGCTCGGGTTCTGAAAGATTAAAGAGCGAGGGTTCTGAAGAACCTCTCGAGAAAACCACTGCGAAACCTTAAGACAACATTAATTTTTCAAATATCATTTTTTACACTGAGTTTTGCTATACAATTCAAAAAATAATCAATAAGCGAGAAAATTTGATGAGTCGTGATTCAGATTGGCATGCTATTTTAACGCGCAATGCAGAAACACAAGCGTTTAATATTGCTTTGTGCGCAGGTTATGAAGAGGTGTTACGCACCAGTGCGGTTAAAGAAATAGATAAAGCAATAATTAAATTGCACGCTGTTCGTTTAGATCAGGGTATTTCACAAGCAGTATTAAAATCCGAAAAAGCATTATTTATTGCATTGCATGATATTTGCGATACAGTACTAGAAGATTTACACCATACAACAACGCCGATTGGAAAATCTGCATTACCGCGCATGGTCAATATGTGGGAATATCCAGAAGTGGTTAAGCTTTCTTTTGAAGGAAAAAGCAAAGAAGCAATGATCCTCTTTCGTAATGCCTATGTTCAAAAAGTTGGCTTGACAGACCCAATGTTGGATCGCTTAAAGTATGGAAGTTGGATATTAGGCATTACTTCCGCTGCAATCACGGCTTACAATATTGCAACAAGCGCATCACCTGCAACTGAAGTTGTGCATCAAGCAACCTTGCTGGCAGGTGGTTTAACGGGTGCTTTTGAAGTAGGTGCGCTGTCTGTCGGACCTTGCATGGTATGTGGAATTTATGCACCCGTGTGTGTCGGTGCCAGTTCATTTTTAGGCGGAATTTTAGGAACAGAAGCGACAGAACAATTATGGCAATTTAGCAAAACATTACCCGCACCTAGTTTTGGTGCTCATGCTGCATCGACAGATACAGCGCCGCCAACAACAGGGCAAGAACAAAAATCTGCAATCAAACACAATGTCGCAATCGAATCTTGGCTTAATGTGCTGCGCGCGTTGAAAAAAATTCAGCCTAATTCTGCATCGCCGCAAACAACTTATGAAATAGAACGTGTATTAGAAACATTTTCAGAACATATGCGACAAGCAGGTTCTGCTTATTATTACCAAGGACCCACTGCAAATTCAAAAAATCATGCGATTTCACGCTTGGCACAAAGTTATTTTGCATCGCCAAAAACATTTCTTGAAAATTCCAATAAAGTTTCTGAAATAATATTGCGGTTTTTAAATGAAAAAAATCCAGGTGCAAAGGCATTTGTAGAAAAAACATTTGTACGAATACAGATAGATTATTTAAATTATCTGGAGGAAATGGCAAAATTTTCTGAAATTACACCTGTTGGTAGTTTAGATACCCTGACGAAATCAATGGACGCCGCTGGTATTCCAGAAGATTCGCGCGCCCCGTTTTATCAACAGGGTTTTAGTGTATTACCGCAGGTAGCAACAACATCATCCGATTTATTTGGCACTGTAAAAATTGATCAAGATAAATTACGAGATCTTCGTGCTGAATTAACGGGAAAATTAGATAAATTATCAAAACAATTTTCAAATCTTGAAAAAAATTCAGAATGCCATTTTGCTGAATTTAAAAAATCTCTTAAAACATTAACAGATGCTACCAATGACAATGCAGCTGCCATTCAAGCATTAACGGCAGGACAAAAAGAAATTGTAGCGTTTTTTAAGACTCAACAAGTTGAAGCAGATGCAGCATTAAAAAAACAACAAACACAAGAAGAAATTGCAGGTTACAAAGCCTTTGGCCAATTTGTTTCAATGCTGGGCAATGCTACTGACGAGCCGATTATAAGCGATTTAGGAACGCTATGTATTGCAGGTGCCATGGCGTACGAAGCGAGTGTTAGGATCGCTGCATTAACAGCAGCTTCTAGTTTTGGCGCTTGTTTAGGACCTTATGCGCTGGCAGCAATGGCCGCGATAATGGTCGTTAGTCTGTTTATGAAAAAGAAAACATCACCGCAAGAAGATCCATTTCGAAAACAAGTCATCGACTATTTCCAAAGTATTTTATCGCATCTGGATCAATTTGAAAAAAATATGCATGCACGTTTTGATCGATTAGAAAATATTGCGCTTGAAACGCGTCGATTGATGTTAATTTCATTCGATGCGGTTTTGTATGAAGTGCGACATGCCATTGCATTGGAATTGTATTGCTTATATGGATTGGATCATATCACTGCAAAAGTAGATTTATTATCATCCAATGTTGTTTCGGGTTTTAGAGCACTGCAAAAGACGCCTGTTAACGAAGTAGTGTTAGCAATTGAAAACCCAGCTATTCGTGGCTATCTCATGAATTTAAAGGAACGTGATTATATTGATTACGTGAATCGGTTAGTTGAGTGGTTAACAGTAACAAGCTGCCAACCGATGAATAATGGTTACGCTGTTATTTCAGCAAATCGATATGCTCGCCTGACGCTTCGGCATGATTTTCTAGTAGATGTGCTGAATATTGAAAAGCAAGATCAATTAAGAGAAGTATTAGGATTATTAGCGGGTATTACAAATCATCATGTAAAAGCACAATTGATCAAAAATCCGGAAGGAATGCCAAATGTAAATCAATGGAGTATTGAAGCAGTTCATGCTTATGAGAAATTACTGACAACATCAAATCCTACGTTGGAAAAAGATAAGACGACACATCTGGCTGAAATTAAAAAAATGAAAGATTGTGTTACTCAGGTGAAAGAATTTGTTAAGGCAATTTCAACGAGCGCACCTTTATTTTTGGAATTATCTAAGCAGTATAACGCGGCTATTTTAGAAGTAAAAAAAATTATTCAAGAGCATTTTAAAGAGCAAGAAAGACAGTTTTATAGAAAAAATGCTATTCCTGTTGCCGATGATGAATCATTGATTGGATTGCATGAAACAGCAAGTAAAGCGGCCTTAAGACAAAATAGCCAAGACTTTTTGAATGCGTTTTATAGAACACATGTGACCTTTTATGGGTTTCTTGGACTTGATTCGAGTGAAGCAACCTATCGTTTTGATCCAAATGCGCCAAGCCCACAATACTGCTTTCATGATAGAAAAAAAGCCGAGATTGAATGGCAGAATACTGCTTTTTATAATTTTAATACACTTTATGATCAGGTTGGAAAACCAGTGATTCAAAGACTGGGTGTTGAAAATATCCAACGGGTGACGTTGTTTTTTAAATTACAGTTTATTTCAATTAACCATAGAGAACTCAAGCTTGGGTTTGACATGTTAAGTGGCATGAAAATGCAGCATTCATTTGCATACGCTATTTCGAAAGGAAAGCAAAATATACCGCTGCTATCAGGAAAATTTGAATCATCAGCGAGTTATCCATACCAGAATGGTGCTTTTAATAATATAAGCACACATACACTTCCGATGGTGCTTGCAGCAGATATGCGACATCCCAATTCAGATTTTACCGTAGGGTGGCAAGTGACCTCTTCGATTGGAGTAGATGCCTTAGTAGCAATCAATCAACAATGCACGCATGAATTACATGTTTTAATTGCACCTTATCGTAAGGAAGCGATTCGATCTGCAAAACTTGATACACATTTTCAAGCGGCACTTGAAAGATTAGAATCCTGTCGTTTGCAAAGTGTGGCTTTTATGCGATTACTAGAAGTGGAAGAGGCAATTTGCGAGAATTTTACTTCCATGAATCGCGAGGCTATTTTAGAAAAACTAGAGACTATTCTGAAAAGTGATCCCAATGATGCAATTATCAAAACACAATGTTTTTTACGAGAATTTGATTTTGCTCTCGTTGATGAAAATGCATTGTTTACCGGTGTGATTTCATCTGTATCCATTGAAAAAAATGCTTTGCATAAATGGGCAGAAGATTCTTTGACGCAATTAACCAAGATTGAAAATGCTATTGGGTTGTGGTCCGATAATGCAGCCAGACAACAAGCACAAAGTTCATCCTCTGCTGAGGTAACACAAATTGAGGTATTACAAGCGCAACTTTCGACACTAATGCAACGCAATGCAGAACAATCTCAAAAAATGGATATATTGCTTGCAACACTTAATAAAGAACAGGCGCAATTTGCTTCACAGCAGAGGGTCGGTAATGATGAGGATAATGACTATGAAACAGATAACGATGATGAAAGTCGTTTGGAAACACAAACACAAATGTGCTTTAAGCAGCTTGATATTGCAATTGCTGGATCACCTTTATCTCTATGGAACAAACCAGGACAAGCTAAGCCCGGTGTACGGCAGTATGTTGGTAAAGAAGATTTCCGATTAGACCTATTTGATTTTTTTTCGGGAAAAACAAATCGTGGCAAAAGGGTTTCTCAAGAAAAAACGTCAAAGGGTAATACAGCGTTGGTAGTGCAGTTGGCAGTAAGAAAAAATAATCAGCATTGAAAAATACTACTGTAAAATTTCAGCACTTAACACCATCTAAAGAAATAACCGTGTGCATGAAATGAGAAATATAACTCAATTTAATAGTTTAATTCAAAAATTTAAAGACATTTCTGTTTATTCAGAAATATCAAAATCATTACAAGAAATTATTGATGCTCAAGATAAGCAAGCACTTATTGAAAAATTACGAAATGATTTATTGTTACAGCTACACGATGTGGAAAATGAGTACCGAGTAACGATGCCAGAGTACCGATGCCAGGCATGACTTTTCAGACTCCTGACTTCGAGCGCATTTTAACTTAACGCATTGATTTTAAATAGATTAATTTTTCACTGCAGTCATTACATTTTCTGGTTGTGAAATGATTGATGGTTATGCGGCAGATTTGATTTCCATGGCGCCGCCAGGAAGCTTAATACCCAATACGCGATATATTTGTTTGGTGAGCGGAGTGATTGCAGAAGGCCGATTCACCTGTTAATTTATTTTCATCGATCTCTAGCTGTGCATCACCACTGACGGTAATAAATTTTTGAAATCCATAATTAGAAATTAATTGTTTTGGATTTTTGCTTTTTGCAAGTCTTGCCTGTAATCTTTGAATCGATTGTTCTCGATCCATTTTATCTTTTTTGGCGCGAGACGGACGATAAGATAAAATGAGTTTTTGTCCATGCTGTAAATCAATGGTGTGCGTTTAAGTATAGCCTGGCATCAATTTTTCCCAATCAGTCTCTTCAAAAACGGTACAGCGATTAAGCTGATGATTGCAATAAAAAGCGAGATACACAGAAATTTCATAAAAGCATCACCATAAATTATTTGCATTTGAGATAGCGAATGAATGGTTTTTGGAATAGCAGCGTAACCTGCGATTGCGCCCGCGAGTTTCGCGCCAAATCCAAGTGAGCAGAAAAATACACCCATCATAAAACCCACCATTTCAGCAGGGACTAATACCGTTACCATTGCAAGGCCAATCGGCGATAATAATAATTCACCAAGCGCAATAAATAAATAAGCGATCATAATATAAATTTTGTCAGATTGTCCGTTCGGGTCAGTAAATTTTGTGCTGAGATACGCGACCAAAAAAGCAACAAACAAACAAAATAACGATAAAGAAAATTTCATCGGTAAGCTGATATTTTTATTTTTAAGAGATAATTTTTGCCACAGCGCGCCTAAAAACGGGCCCATTAAAATCAGAAAAATAGATTCTGAGCTGACAAACAAAGGTGCAGGCAAATGAAAACTTAAAAAATTACGATTTATCGCCCGCTCAATAAATAAACTCATTGAAAAAAACATTTGAAAATAAATCGCCCAAAATACAACCGAAATCATCGTCAGAAAAACACAGGCCAATATTCTATTGCGCGTTTCTTTAACATATTTGAATGCGTAAATAATTAATGCGGAAAATAAAATAAATCCACCCCAGAGCATAATCATGTTTGCTAAAGTTTTATGCTGAATGATTTCATACGCTATCGCTGCAGCCACAATGACGCCTAAATAGACGCACAGAATGGCCAATGGTTTTTTGCTTGCGACAGAAGGTGCAATACGTTGAAAATTACCTGAGCGCTTTATAAATTCTAAGCCAAATATAAATGAAAATGTGCCGAGCAATAAGCTGACGCTGGCAACCATAAAAGGCATATGCCAGCCATAATAACGCGCCATATAACCTGATGTGGCCGTTGATAATAAAATACCGGCGTTAATGCCAACATAAAACAGCGTATACCCTTTTTCACGATGCGGAGCGTTGGGTTGATAAAAGCTGCCCAAATAGCTTGAAATGCTTGGTTTAAATAAACCTGTGCCAACGGTAATAATGGCAAGTGCAATAAAAAATAAATGCTTATCCGGAATGGCCAACATAGCATAACCTGCAGCGAGCAGAGCGCCGCCCAATGTAACCGCATGTTCAAAATCTAAAATGCGACTGGCCGCATAACCGCCCAGCAGTGGCATGATATAAGACAGCGCTGTTACCGCACCTAAAATCGCATAACTTTTAGAATCGGAAAATCCAAATACGGTGCTCGTCATGTACAAAACAAGTAAGCCTTGAACGACATAAAAACCAAATCGCTCCCACATTTCGGTCATAAAAAAAATAGGGATGACGATAGGTTGCTTGATTGTCGTGATATTGGCTTCGTTTTCCATTTTTAGCTCCTTGTAAGCGAATATCCAAACTAATCGTTTATTCTATTTTTGTCAATTGCAGGCTGTATTTTAATATCCTGACGTAACAGGATAGCGCCTGTCTTTTCCAAAAGATCGTTTTGTAATGCGAATACCCATTGCCGCTTGTCGGCGTTTGTATTCGTTTATGTTAATCATTTTAATTATTTCACTAGGAATATGTCGATCTTCATCTTTTTCAATATAATTTTCTAGTAGTTGATCTAATAAATCATAAGGCGGCAATAAATCTTGATCGGTTTGATTATGCGCAAGCTCAGCCGATGGCGCGCGCGTTATAACGCGCTCTGGAATAACGTGGCTGAGCGAATTTCGATATTTTGCCAATTGATACACGCGTGTTTTTGACACGTCTTTTAGAACAGCCAAACCGCCTGCCATATCGCCATATAAAGTCGCATAGCCCACGGACATTTCGCTTTTATTGCCTGTTGTTAATACTATTTTTCCTGATTTATTAGACAGGGCCATCAATATTATTCCGCGAATTCTGGCTTGTAGATTTTCTTCTGTTTTATCAACAGCTTTGTTTTGAAAAAAAGGATGTAAAGTTTTTAAGAATAAATTAAGCAAGTTATCAATTTTAATAATATGATATTTTACTTTTAGAATTTCACATTCTGCAATCGCATCTTCTAAGCTCATGGCTAAATTATATTGCGATGGCATCAAAACAGCTTCAATATTCTCTGCACCAATGGCGTCAACGGCAATGGCCAATGTTAATGCAGAATCAATTCCGCCAGACAGGCCGATTAAAGCACCTTTAAATTTATTTTTAGTAATATAATCTGTTGTACCCAATAATAAGGCTTGATATATATTTTCTATTAAAAATAATTTTTTTATAGCTTGTTTATTATCAAAATCAACAATAATAATTTCTTCTTTAAAATGCGCGGCTTTCTGACAACATGCGCCATCAGCATTAAAAACCATTGAGCCACCATCAAAAACCAGCTCATCTTGTCCGCCGATTAAATTAACATATAAAATAGGCAGGTTAACTTCTTTTATTCTTTGTGCAATTATTTTTTCGCGCTCTTGAATTTGATTAATATCAAATGGCGATGCGTTAATACTAATAATTAATTCTGCGCCATGATCTTTGGCTTGCTTAATGGGTTCAGGATACCAGGTGTCTTCACAGATAATTAGCCCTATTTTTGTATTGTTTAAAGTAAAAACGCAGGAATCTTTGCCTTCTGTAAAATATCTTTTCTCATCAAAAACCGTATAGTTTGGTAATTTTTGCTTGCTGTATTCTGCGAGAATTTTTCCACTTGATATCACCGCGGCTTTATTATAAATATTGCCGTTAGTGCATTCTGGATAGCCAATAATTACCGCTGTATTTTTTATCTCGACTTGAATTTTTTTCAAAGCTAAATCAATCCGTTCATATAAAGCAGGGCGGAATAATAAATCTTCAGGTGGATAACCCGTTAAGGCTAATTCAGGAAATACAATTAAATCAATGGGATTATTAGCAAGAATACGGTTGGATTCCGCAATTATTTTTTTAGCATTGCCTTCAATATCGCCTACTAAAAAATTAAGCTGCGCTAATGCGATTTTTAAATTACTCATAATATCAATCCTGCAACAACATTTCTATTTTCAGCGCTTAAAATAGTGTAGGTGTGACACGCCGATTGTGTGCTCATGCACTCGACCGAAAAACCAAGTTCATACAGCGGTCTTAGTATTTCAGGTTTTAAGATTATGCTCTTATCACCCGTGCCTATCAAAATAATTTCTGGTTTTAAAGCGGCAAGCGCGAGCAAATCAGCAGAATTCCAATGAGTAATCAATTGATTGCGCGAGATAATGAGATTGTTTGTATAAGTCATCTCATTAATCACTATTTTACCAGACGAATAGGCTTTAATTTGATATTCTGCGTCGCTATGGTCTTCTGTTAATGGCATAAATAAAATAGACGTCGTGTTTTAATTTATCTAATCATAGCACAATTTAAATCAAACAGGATTGATCTTGTGATTTTTTTGGAGTAAGTTACGTAGGATTATTTTTCTATTTTTTTAAAGGGAGCTTATGAAAAAACAAGATGGACTTAATAATGATTTATTTTTAGCGGTAACAATTCCTCTCCCTGACTTAAAAAAAATTAGAGGGTTGTTGGAACGGGGCGCAAGAGTCGTTGTTTTTGATAATGATGCGGTTAAAAAACTAATGCCAAGTGATCCTGATAGGCGGAAGAAATTTATTATGTGGCGCAAGGCTCCAGGCGCTGAACGGTTTCAAACAGATGCTTTATTTCATGCTTATGCAAAAGAAAATCTGCCATTGGTGCATCTTTTATTTGAATACTGTAACGAATATCGTCAAGTGCCAAAAGGCGCAATCGAGCATATTAGAAGCTGCGGGAAAAAAGAATATATTGATGCAATTAATTTTTTGATGTTTTCGCGGCAAAAGCTAGACACATTAAAATTCCCCAATGAAGCAAATAACCCAGATATAACCATATTAAATGACTTGATTGAATATGTGTTTATGCAAGCAGTTAATATGAGAAAAAGTGCGGGGACTTTGACAGTTGGTAAAGAAGAAAAATCGCGTGCGATCGTAAGACAGCTTACTCGATTAAAAGCGCATTATGAGCAAGAAGGGAAGCGACTACCAACACTTAAAGAATTCTGCGAGTGCAAGCCTAAGCCTTTTGATCTTGGATTGACAGCTGATCTTGGATTGACAGCGCAAAGCTTGGATGAGATTTTAAGAAAACCCAGATATGCGGGCTTTTTTGTTAACAAAGCAAGATCACTGGGTGATAAAAACAAATATGTCAAAGATCTGCTTGAGAAAAACCAATTGACAGATAAACCTCGGCACTTAGGCCATCAGGATAATGAGCAAGTCGTAGTAGGGATAGCTTTAGAAGCGGTGAAATAACAGTTGCATCTTGCCTGATTATTTCTGTACAATGCCGGCTTAATTTAGGTTTTAAACCTAAAACTCCTTGCTCCACCGGGTTCGCCTGGGGGGCTTAACAAACCATAGGGAGCATATAACTATGCGACATTATGAAATCGTTTTTTTAGTTCACCCTGACCAAAGCGCTCAGGTTCCTGGCATGATCCAACGTTACCAAACAACCATTAAAAATGGCGGCGGCAAGGTACATCGCCTGGAAGATTGGGGCAGACGTCAATTGGCTTATCCTATCAATAAAGTACATAAAGCACATTATGTACTGATGAATATTGAATGTTCTGAACCTGTTTTAAAAGAAATTGAAACCGCTTTTAGATACAACGATATCGTGATTCGTAATTTGGTATTGCGTTGCAACGATGCGGTCACAGAGCCATCTGCAATTGCAAAGCAAGAGCAAGAAAACAATCGCGCGCCACGTCCACGTCGCTCATATGACGATGCGGGTGCCGAGTCAGAATTAGGTGACGCAAGAGAATCAGCTGAAGGGGAAGTATAATGATTAATTACTCTAAACGTAAAAAGTTTTGTGCATTTGAATCACAAGACGAATCTAAAAAAATTGATTATAAAGACGTTAATCTTTTAAAAGAGTATGTGATGGAATCGGGTCGCATTGTGCCAAGTCGTATTACGGGCACCAGCGCGAAATATCAACGTCAATTGTCGAGCGCAATTAAATTAGCGCGTTATTTGGCATTGCTACCTTATTGCGACACGCATTAAAAATTATGTTGAAAAAATTCGGCAATTACATTTTAGCAAAAGACAGTCATGCAGCAATGATTGCGTTTTTTGCTGCGTTATTGCCGTTATTTTATTTTCCAACGGGTTTTATTGCATCTATCGTCATTGGTTTTGTTGCATTACAAAAAGGTCTAAAATCTGGCTTGTTTGTTTTGGCTTGGGCGGCACTACCAACAATAGCATTGATGGTATTGCGACACGTGGGGCTATTCGACGTATTGATGATCCGCTGTGTGTTGATTTTAGGATTGGCATTACTGCTCAGACGTTTTCATTCCTGGGGTGTTTTGCTAGAAGCGATTGCGTTAGCGGGGATAGCCGTTATTGCTTTACTGCATGCTTTTGTTCCAAGCATGCTGCAATGGTGGGTTGCGCATTTAACGCATTTTGCAAATGACGTTGTTTTAGCGGCGCCGCATTGGAAGCTTTCTCAAATGACGCCTGCCGATGTGGTTAATCACATCGCGCCCGTTGCAACAGGTGTAATTGGATTTGTTTTTTCGCTGGGTATTTTATTTGAATTGGTGATCGCGCGTTATTGGCAAGCCAGCGTTACTGATTCGACTGCTTTTCAAGGCGAATATATTCAAATTCACATTGGTCGTTTAGCTGCGCTGATTGGATTAATTTTAACAATATTGATGTTTTTAAAATATCCAACTGCTATTGATATTTTTCCGTTAGTATTGCTGCCGTTTTTTGTGGCGGGTTTAAGCTTAATGCATTTTTTTGTGCGCAATAAAAAGGGTATTAGCGTAGGTTTGATTTTAATTTATATCGGATTGTTTATTTTACCTGTTTTTGTTGTGTCGGTTTTAGGATTAATTGGTTTTATAGATTGTTTTTTTGATTTTAGAAAAAAGGTGGTAATGTCATGAAAGTTATTTTACAAGAAAAAGTAGTAAACTTAGGAAACGTAGGCGATCAAGTTAATGTCAAGCCAGGTTATGCGCGTAATTTTTTATTGCCGAATAACAAAGCAGTACAAGCAACAGAAAATAACATTATTGCATTTGAAGCAAAACGCGTTGAGCTAGAAAAGAAAGCAGCAGCGATGTTGGCTTCTGCGAAAAAGCGCGCAGACAGCTTTGAAAACTTTGTAGTCACCATTGCTTCAATGGCGGGCGATGAAGGCAAATTGTTCGGCTCAATTGGACCGCGTGATATTGCAAAAGCGGCAACCGATGCGGGTCATGAATTGGAAAAGAGCGAAATTGAAATGCCAGAAGGCCCTATTCGCACATTGGGTGAAACTGTTATTTCTCTGCATTTACACGGCGAAGTTTCTGCGAAAATCAAAGTCGTTGTGGTTGCTGAAGAAAACAAATAATATTATGTAGGGACAAAAATAAAACCATGGTTGGTAAAGACGATGAGTGTTGAAACAGAACTAGAATTACCTTCTATGAAACCCATTTCACGTCCCACCAAAATTCCGCCTCATTCAATCGAGGCGGAACAATCTGTTTTAGGTGCGTTGATGTTGGATCACCGCGCATGGGAGCAGGTCGCAGATCGCATTAGCTCGAGTGATTTTTATCGCAATGATCATCGCGCCATCTTCGATGCCATTTTAAAATTATCCAATCGAAATCAACCATTTGATGTATTAACCGTCAGTGAAACCTTAAAGTCTGAAAATAAATTAGCGCTGCTTCAAAACGCAGAAGCTTATTTATATGAGCTCGCGCAAAATACACCGACGGCTGCCAATATTGTGGCTTATGCCGATATTGTTCGAGAACATTCTATTTTGCGACAATTAATTTCAGTTGGAACCGATGTCGCCACCAATGCATTTGCACCTAACGGCCGCGATTCGCAAGCCTTGCTGGATCAAGCAGAGCATTTGGTTTATCAAATTGCAGAACAACAACAACGTGGTTCAGGCCCAGTTAATATTTCAGCATTGTTATCCAAAGCCAATGATCGATTAAATCAGCTATACGAATCAAAAGGCGCTATTACTGGCTTATCAACTGGTTTTCATGATTTTGATCGTCTGACTTCAGGTTTACAACCAGGCGACATGGTGGTGATTGCGGGGCGTCCATCTATGGGTAAAACCAGTTTTGCGATGAATATTGCTGAAAACGCAGCTTTAAAACAATCCAAGCCCGTTTTAATTTTCAGCATGGAAATGCCAGCGGAACAATTGGTGCTGAGAATGATTTCTTCATTTGGTCGCATTGATCAGCAAAAAGTAAGGACAGGACAGCTTACTGATTCTGATTGGGATCGCGTTTCTTCTGCTATTGGCGCTTTTTCAGAATCAAAAATGTATATCGATGATACGCCAGCATTAACGCCGATTGAAATGCGCACGCGCGCACGACGTGTTGCACGAAAACATGATGGTTTAGGATTAATTGTGATTGATTATTTGCAATTAATGAATAGTCCCGCGTCACGCGAAAACAGAACGAATGAAATTTCTGAAATTTCAAGATCACTAAAAGCCATTGCCAAAGAATTTAATGTGCCGGTCATTGCGCTTTCGCAATTAAATCGTGGCTTAGAACAACGCACTGACAAACGTCCCGTGATGTCTGATTTGCGCGAATCAGGCGCAATCGAACAAGACGCAGATGTCATCGCTTTTATTTATCGCGATGAAGTGTATAACGAAGACAGTCCGCACAAGGGCAGCGCTGAAATTATTATTCGCAAACAACGCAACGGCCCCATCGGTGATTTCAGATTAACGTTTGCAGGAAAATACACACGCTTTGAAAATTACGCACCCGATCAATCTGCGCCCAATGGCGAGGATTATCGTTGAGCGCCAGCGAAGGGGAAAATCTTTCTCAATCCAAAGCCCGCCTAAAAATCCGCCGCGGCATGCTCGAGCTTGATTTTTTTCTCAGTCGTTTTGTCAACAATAAATTTAATACTTTAACCGATCATCAAAAAAAATTATTTTTCGACATGTTAGAATGGGAAGATCCCGTTTTATATGATTGCCTGATCGAAAAAATCCCAACAAAAAATCCTGATTTTATGCCAATCGTGAATCTTATTCTCATGCCAGGCTATACTTAATTGCCTTGTTTTGCATATTCTCATGCCAGGCTATACTTAATTGCCTTGTTTTGCATATTCTCATGCCAGGCTATACTTAATTGCCTTGTTTTGCATATAAAAAATGCAATTACAATTTACCTGGATATGGCACAAGTGGCGCAAAATTAAAAAATATGGCGCAAGTGGCGCAAACCAACTTCAATGCCCAGATTTCCATTTTTCGTATTCATCTGGCTTAATTTTAAATATAGCAATATTGCCTTCGTGTAAACTCATGATTTCGGTTTCAATCACTTCAAATAAATGCGACGCATCTGCTATCGATAAATTTTTCTCAGCAACTAAATTTTTAATCGTCGGGACCATATTTTTACCCGTGATATTATTAAGAACGATATGCCGAACTATTTCTTGAATGATGCGTTGATATTTAAATTTGAATAAATTAGGTTGGCCCATGCTTTGCTGAATGGCTGAGTACCGCTCTGCCGAACGTTGGTACGCCCAGCTATAAAAATCGCGCAAAAGACAAGTGTCATTTTTTTCGTAAACGCCTAAAAGCGCTGTCACATAATCATTTTGATTCACATCGATAAAAGACAATGGCTTTAAATTTTGCTTAATGAATGGAATATTAGCAACAAGGCGTGCTGTTCTTTTGTTTACATCTTCAAATGCTTGCAGATAAGACAGGTGAACCAATGAAAAAAAAGATTGCTCAAATGGATTGTCAATTAAGTTTATTTTTTCGATAAAAATATCAAAATTTTCTTTGATTAAATGTGGGTTATCCAGCGGTAAATAAGCCGTTCCAGAAACAGCCACTGCAATTTTTCGCAAATTACCCGAAGCACTCGGATCGCCTAATAAATTTTCTGAAAGCAGGGCGTGTATACTACGAACCTCATGCGCGGTAATTTTCTTTTCATTAACAGAGCTCATAATATATTCGATGGCATTTTTATGATTTAAAATCATCTGCGTTTCCATCATATCCTTGCCGAGCGCAACTTCGCCAAGTTCAATTAAACGCTTTGTTTCCAAAAGTGAATAAGTATTTCCTTCAAGGCGGCTTGAATTCCAAGACAAGTCAATTAGCAATCGATTTAAAATTGTGCGCGCATACGTTCCTGATGGGCGTGCTATCGGTTCTGAATTTCCAATCCTGAATAATTCTTTTTGTAATTCCAAATCTATATAAGCGGTTTTATTGGGATGATAATTTCTTAAAAAATCAGCGTTGTATCCAGCAGGTTTTTTTGCATGAATGGGTTGTAAAATGGCACGCAGTAATTTTTGAGAGGGCTCGCTGAGCACAATATTTTTAAATGGGGCGTTATTTTCGATAGAGCGAGATTTTAGATAAACACGTGCGCGCGCAATGCCTTTCGCTTCAATCTTGCCGTCTTGAATAAGCTCTGTTAGTGCTCGTTGAATAGCCCGACGAGCCGCAGAAGACGCTGCCGAAAGGTTTGCTTGATGCGCAATTTCTTGAAGCGTGACGGAAACATTCTTTTCAAGCAACTCTAAAATAATCGATTTAAGATCAAATCTGTTCTGTAACTTCATGATATTTCCAGCTTGACTGTCGCAATACTAGTATTGTGACACATTTTGTCACAATACTCACGTATTTTGTCACAATACTGTGGATTAAATCGACGCAATAAAGATCTGGACACCGCTCCAGATAACGGAAACGCCAATGGCCAATAAGATAAAAGCTGATAAAGAAGTCACGACCTTGCTGCCGGTTTTGCCCAAGATTCTGAACAATTCGGCTGAATAGCGATAACACACATACACCAAAGCAAAGATGGCAATGATCGCCACGGCAACAGAAATATAACGATCCAACATGTTAGTCGCTTTGTGGGCTTGTGTTGCGAGCGCAATGGTAATGGCAATGCTACCTGCGCCTGCCGTAATAGGCATGGTCAGTGGGAAAAACGCAAGATTCATCATGTCGTCATGCGATGCTTGGTTTAGCTTGTTGTCCGTTTCAGCGGGCGGGTTAAGCATGCGCCAAGCGATAGAAAAAACAATCAAGCCCCCTGCAACACGAATGTCAGCAGGTTGTAAACCAAAAAAACTCAGTAAAAAAGGGCCGATCAACAAAGTGGCCAGCAATAAAACAGTGCCGTAAATAGTAACCAGAGTCGCCAGCTTTTTGCGTTGCTCATCGGTCGCTAATTTTGTCATATGATAAAAAACAGATGACATTGCAACGGGATTCACAATGGGAAACAAAGCAATAAAGGCGTATAAAAAATATTTCCAGAGCATGAGAGTCTTTCTCAAAATGAATTAAAAGAGCAGTATACAATATATAAATATCATGTGCTATTTTCTAGTCACTTCGCTGACACCCCGAATTTGCTTTAACTTTTGCAAAAGAGTTGCCAGCGTATGTTGATTATCTAGCTCAATGCTTAAAGTAATGAAGGCAGAATTGTTATTTTTATTGACCAAGCTTTGCAAAGCCAAAATAGACAAATCAAGCTGGGTTAATACACTGGAGACATCATGCAGCAATCCAGTGCGATCTTCGCTAACAATATCGATATTAATGCGATAGTTTTTATGGTCCGAATCTCCCCAATTAATTTCAATTAAGCGCTCTGATTTGCTTTTTTGTACGCGCTTAATATTGCTGCAAATTTTTTGATGAACGGTAATGCCGCGTCCTTGTGTAATATAGCCGATCACAGCATCACCCGGAATGGGATTGCAGCATTTGGCAATTTGTGTGAGCAGCTGTTTTGCACCAGGGGATGCAAAATCAAACGAGTGTGAATGCGCTTGAGTCGCTGCTTTAATAACCAATAACTCATCTGTTTTTTCTTTAGGCTTGGTCGCTTGAATTTTCGCAGCGATGGCGCTTAGTGAAATATCACCTGCGCCTAACGCGGCTAAAATAGAGTCTGTATTCTTAAAATTAAAGTCGTGTAGTATTTTTTGTAAATCTGTTTTTTGAAAACCATGCTGCTTATAAGATTTTTCCCAGATTAAAGCGCCCGCCGCTACTTCTTTTTCAAATTCTTGTTTTTTAAAGTAGTGTCGCACTTTCTGCAAGGCTGTTTTTGTTTTTAAATAGCCTAAATCAGGCCGCATCCAATCGCGACTGGGTTGTAAAATTTTGCTTGTCATAATGTCAATGCGATCGCCGGTGTGCAAAATTGTCGTTAACGGCACCAATACATTATTTACTTTGGCGCCACGACAGCGATGTCCAATATCCGTGTGAATCAAATACGCAAAATCAAGCGGCGTTGCACCAGACGCCAAATCAAACGCATCACCTTCTGGCGAAAAAACATAAACACGATCTTTAAAAGCCTCTTGATATAATTTCGCAGAGGATTCTGCAGCGCTTAATTCTTTTTGCCAGTCCATCACTTCACGCAGCCAAGCAATTTTATTTTCATATTTTGTTTGCGTCGTTTGATTTTCTTTATATTTCCAGTGCGCCGCAACACCCAGCTCTGCGCTATCATGCATTTGAAATGTTCGAATTTGAATTTCAATCGCTGTGCTATTAGGCAATGTAATGGCGGTGTGAATAGATTGATAACCATTAGATTTTGGCTTTGCAATATAGTCATCAAATTCCTGTTTTACATGAGGCCATTTTGCATGCACTAAACTTAAAGCTGTGTAGCAATCATGAATCGTCGACACTAAAACACGAAGGGCGCTGGCGTCATAAATATCTTTAAAACCAACGCTCTTTTTTTGAATTTTTCGATAAATGCTATAAATATGTTTTGCGCGACCTGTAATATCAAATTTTTCAATACCACTATTATCAAACATTTTTTTTAGCTCAGTAATCATTTTGACAATAACGCGATCACGATCTTGGCGTTTCATATTTAATGTTTTTGAGATACTTATATACTCTGCGGAATTCAAATAACGAAAAGCCTCGTCTTCTAATTGCCATTTTAGCTGACCTATTCCTAAACGATTAGCGAGTGGCGCATAATAATCCATGGTATCTTGCGCAATTTGCTGCTGCATCTCAGGTGAAAAAAATTTTAGGTGATTTAATAAAACCAATCGTTCTGCCAATTTAATTAACACTGTTCGAATATCGTCAACCATAGCAAGCAGCATTTTGCGCAAATTATCAATTTGATTTTGTTGCGCAGCTAGTTTTATCTTTTTATTGCGCACATGGTGAATTGCTTCCATGTGCAATGCGCCAAGCATTAATTTTAAAACAGAGCGATCAAATTCTTTTTCTAATTGCTCAGTTAAATTGGGATTTAAAAACAGAGTAGGGTACAACAGCGCTGCAGCGATAGCATGTGTGTCGCAATTTAAAGCAATTAAAGTTTCTGCCATTAGCAAACCAAATGCAAAACTGCTGGTGCCGTATTGCGGTGAAGTTTTCGTATCGTGGTTTTCAGCAAATAAATAAGCTTTCTCGATTAAAACAATATCGTGTTTTTGATGAGTTATTTTAAGATTTTCTATCCATGAGTTTTTAGCCATCATCATTTCATCCGTGTTAATAAATCGGTTTAATCGCTACAGCGTGTGCAGAATCATGCATCAAAATGCCAAGCACTATTGCGTGACTCAGACAAAAGTGACATCAGAATATATTACACCAACATCCTGATTTTTATCGCTCATAAGGCGACCAAAAAAAGCCACTGCACTATCTTTTACAGCCTTTATTTTTTCTTTCGCAAAGGTTGATCTTGCGACTACATAACTGGATGTGTGCAGATATTCTGGCTTTATTTCATAAGATAAATCTGTTTTCGCCGTGGTAGCACGCCAGTCTTTGTTGTATGCGGTAATACTACCTAGCACAACGAAGGCTATAATGATCAGATAGCACCCAGATGAATAAAAAACATCCTCGCTTATTGTACTTGGACGATCACTGGTTGTTTGGCTATGAGACAAACGATACGCTGGGAAGGCGAAATTTAGCAGTAAATTGATTAATTGCGTGGAATACAATAGCGTTTGTCCTGGAACAAATCGAATCGCGCTGACTGCTGAACGTGAAAACCACCCGGTACCACTATTTCCAATGAGTGCACTTGTTCCACACAAAAAGCATAATGCTTGAGCTGGGGCTGAAATACACGGGTTACTAAAATACATTCCCAAAATAACACCGAGCGCACTTAAGATAGCCATTGTTATCCTATCGTATCGATGCAATCCATCCATTCTGTTTAATGCACTTTCAACAAATCGAAATTCCGCACACCAAGAATAATATTCTGAAAACTGTTTAAATGAGGCGATGTAACAAGCCAGTACTATTTCAGTTCCTGCAGCTATTATTCCTGATTCCAAGAAATTCAATCCAATTGCATAACTGATATAGCCCGCAACAGCGGCTACTGGTAGTGCGCCTATGGATACCTTGAGCGCTCTTTCAAACCACTTATCATTTCCATCAAAATATTTAAAATTGCGGTGTGTTGGCAATTTCGCTAGTTTTTTATCGATGTCATAAATACTAAATGAACAGGAAATAAATGCGGCTGATAAGATGATGATAAGCCGTAATCCCCATAATCCACCGGGTGTTGTTTGATCATTTGGAAAACG
>JAHFRQ010000024.1 GCA_023266215.1 Gammaproteobacteria bacterium
AGCGAAATTGCCAACACACCGCAATTTTAAATATTTTGATGGAAATGATAAGTGGTTTGAAAGAGCGCTCAAGGTATTCATAGGCGCACTACCAGTAGCTGCTGTTGCGGGCTATATCAGTTATGCAACTGGATTGAATTCCTTGGAATCAGGAATAGTGGCTGCAATAACCGAAATGATGACAGCCTATTTAATCGCCTCATCTGAACAGTTTTCAGAATATTATTCTTGGTGTGCGGAATTTCGATTTGTTGAAAGCGCATTAAACAGAATGGATGGATTGCATCGATACGATAGGATAACAATGGCTATCTTAAGTACGCTCGGTGTTGTTTTGGGAATGTATTTCAATAATCCGTGTCTTGCAGCCCCAGCTCAAGCATTATGCTTTTTGTGTGGAACAAGTGCACTCATTGGAAATAGTGGTACAGGGTGGTTTTCACGTTCAGCAGTCAGCGCGATTCGATTTGTTCCAGGACAAACGCTATTGTATTCCACGCAATTAATCAATTTACTGCTAAATTTCGCCTTCCCAGCGTATCGTTTGTCTCATAGCCAAACAACCAGTGATCGTCCAAGTACAATAAGCGAGGATGTTTTTTATTCATCTGGGTGCTATCTGATCATTATAGCCTTCGTTGTGCTAGGTAGTATTACCGCATACAACAAAGACTGGCGTGCTACCACGGCGAAAACAGATTTATCTTATGAAATAAAGCCAGAATATCTGCACACATCCAGTTATGTAGTCGCAAGATCAACCTTTGCGAAAGAAAAAATAAAGGCTGTAAAAGATAGTGCAGTGGCTTTTTTTGGTCGCCTTATGAGCGATAAAAATCAGGATGTTGGTGTAAATGGTGATGAAGATTATAGTAGCATACCCAATCTAGACTAATATTTATTTTAAAATCAATTTGCAATCCCAAATCCATGCGCTATAGTCAAATTGAACTTGCTTTTTATCGTGCTTAAAATAAACGGCAGGTGGGTTTTACCCCTTAGATTAGAAAGCCGCAGCAATGCGGCTTTTTTATAATGAGGGTGATCACTATTATTAATTCTGTGATGGAACTTGAACGCAGCTGCCTGTGTAGGATGATGCGGTTTTTGTTTCGCAGTCACTTTGACTGCTGGTTTTTCCACCACAAGTTGGCGCTCCATCGGAATATCCCATGTACACCCATTCGCCAGCTTTGGGTGCGATACCACCAGCGGCTCGACCGCAGAATGCCAAGGCTTGCTTTTGAGTGTTAGACAGATTGCCAGCTAAATACATGCAACTTTCCACCGTTGCATCGCCACCAGGCTCGGCGGCGGCACCAATTTGGCATGCGGAAAGATTGGGATGAGAAGTAGAGCAGCCAGAATTACCGTCAAAAAAATAAAATCCAGGGCTGCTTAGACCTCCGCAAAAACCGATCGTACCTGTTTGATTGATATTGTATGCAACACCGCCGCTACCAGTTGGAGTGCCGCCGGTTTGAGAGCTTGAGTTGGGAGCGTCGCAAAGGCCGGCAGTAAGGCAAGTCCCCGATACTGTCCACTTAACCGCATCATCACCCGCAGTGTAAGTAGGTGTTAAAATATAGGTAGCGCCGGTTGCAGTGCCCGATGTCGTAGTATTAAAGACAGTACTGTCACCCGTTGCAGTAATTGCGCCATCAGTTATGCCGATTGACTGAACGTAGTTGTAGCCACCTGTATTTGGAGTCGGCACACCGTTTGATCCAGCGTTGCATCCTGTGACCCCGCTTTTTTGTACTATGCAAGCAGTTACAGCTGACTTATAACTTGCCGCAGCTTGAATGACTTCTTGAAACTTAGCCTTTTTAGCATAGCTGTTATAAACTGGCACTGAGATCACGACCAGTATCGCTATCACGACCATCACAAAAAGCAATTCCAGCAGGGTAAAGCCTTTTGTTTTCTTGCTTTGTCTATTGCGCATATCATTTCTCCCGTTGTTAATCTTATTTTTAATTCCGCTATTAATGCAAAAAACTCCTTTTATAGTTTCATTTATAGTATATCCTACTGGGAATTTCCTGATCTCATCAATTATTATTGGTTTTTTAGTAAAAGCTGAGCACTTATTTGCTCCAACCACTTGATTTTTCAAAAATCAAACAGTTACATTATTTGTATAAATTTTTTACACAACTTTTATTGTTTAAAATCAATTTAGTAAGAGGGTGTTGATGCAACAGTTGTGTAAATACCACGCCTTCCTGCCAATATCAAATCATGCTATAAAGTGCAACTCAATAAAATACACAAATATTTTGCTTTTAGGTCAAAAGCAGGGCATCGATAATGAGAAAATTCTCGAGTCAGAAATCAGTTGATGTTTTAATAAAACTATTGCCAATGATGATGCTCGCTTTGTCCGTGATGGCGTTTCTATCGAGCAGACAATCTGCTGTGTCTTCAGAAGTTAGCGTGACAGATGATTTAGAAGAGAGCATCACTACTTTTTCTTCAGCCATTTCAAATATTATTTTTCAAAATATTTTTAGTCTTTTTTCAGGATTTTATTTTCTAATAAACTCGATTGATAAATCGTTATCATTGCAAGGGGCTTTGGGGCAAGTAACAGCGCCCAATCTCTTGACTTTGCAAACTAATCTTTCAATCTCAGATTTGGGCAGCATTGCATTGCCCAGCGACAATGAATATGGGTTTTTTGTGTCTACTCGTTATCAGCTATATTTCATTACTATTGATGACCCGCAAAATCCCGCTCAGCTTTCACGTCTTGCGTCTTTCACTGATTATGACTATGTAGGTGCATTAGTTTTAAGTACCGATAACCAAAAAATCGTTATTGTGAAACCAATGTATTCTAATACGCGTCTTCTTGATGTTAGCGACCCAGCCAATGTAAAATCCATTTTTAGCATTGTCAGAAGCG
The DNA here is from genome assembly GCA_023266215.1 of Gammaproteobacteria bacterium. GTDB lineage: Bacteria > Pseudomonadota > Gammaproteobacteria > Coxiellales > Coxiellaceae > JAHFRQ01. Next base: position 2,912 of record JAHFRQ010000024.1, read on the forward strand.
AGACCAGTGTTGCTTTATTTTATCCAAATAATCGGTATTTTCTTATAGCATCTCAAAAGACAATTCTTGTATCGAACGCAAGCCTTCTAACAGCAAGCATTATCACCGAGTTTACTGGGCGATATGCTGTTATTAGCATGCTGTTTAAAAAAAATGGTCAAACACTTTTTGCAGGCCATGCAGCCGGTATATCTATTATTAACACACAGAATGTCTCCGCATTTGAATTAATTAATACGATACCATTTAATGGTGCGCAGAGCATGGCGTTAAGTTCAAATGAGCAATTACTTTACGCAGCGTATAATAATGGCGCTGTTGCAGGTGCATTATCAATTTTAAATGTGACTAATACGAGTGATGTAAAATTATTAGGGCGCGTGAATCTAGCGTGCAATGTTAAAAAAATACAAGTGACATCAGATAATCATTATGCTTATTTAGCGTGTAGCAGCGGTGTGATTTGTGTTGATATTAGTAATGCTTCAGCACCAAAATTAATATTTATGCCTTCGATGGTGAACAATACACTTGATCTTGCATTAAGAGAAAGAAATGGTTTTATTTATGCCATAACAGATACGGGAATTAGTGTTTTTAGAGTCAATTACGCAGCCCTGCCAACCCTTGCCCCCACATTCGCACCATTAACTTTAATTCCGCCAACACCCATCCCTTTAACCGACGCGCCATTAACAATAATGCCACCGCCACCGCCATCACTTGTGCCAGCGGTACTCACATTGTTGCCGCCTACACCATCTCCTACAACAGCAGTCCCTGCACCGGTGGTGACATTACCTGCTAAACCCTCAGTTCAACCTGTGCCATCAGGGCAAACAGCGCTACCTAATATTGCTTTGCATTTTAATACAACTTTCAATCATAAAATTGAAATTGTTGGCGCAATAGTTAATCGTTCTATTACTTTGTTTTTACAAGTAGCCTCTAATATCGCTGTTTACATGCAAGGCACAGCAGGGCTAGGTTCAGAATATGATCCTGTCTCTGGCGCTTTAAAAATGATTACAAGAGATGAAAGTGACGCCAATACAAGATTGGCCACTGTGAGATTCTCTCCTCGTGTTAATAATACAGCTGCTTATAACAGAACAGTTGTTGATATGGTGGCCTCACAAGGCAGTGATCATCAAGCCTGGGGTTCTGCCATACTGTCAAACTTTGGTAGTAACAGGGCGCCTGAAATAATTAGCAATGCGACTTTATTTTTTCAAGCAGTTAATAGAGCAGTGGAACTTGATTCAGATTTTTCAGTTGATTTTAATCAAATCGTTTCTGATTTAGATCTCGATCCATTAATAATTACAATCACATCATTGAGTGATGACTCATTGCCATTTGGAATGCGATTACGAAATAATATATTAAGCTGCACATGTTCTTGGGATGGGCTAAAGCTATTTTTAGCCCTAATATCTGATTTATATTTGTCAACGCAATTTACTATTTCTATTCGGTGCGATGATTTTCCGCCCACTGTTATTAATGCGATTGAAAATATAGTAGCAAGGCCTGGTGTTAACTCAGTTCGAGAAATTACTTGGGGCAATATTTTTAAAGGCGCTGTAAGAGAAATTAATGCCGTATTAGAAAATGGTTATCCTTTGCCATTTGGTATCACGCTTTTAAACGTTGCGCCTGGTTTTTCAAGGCTGAGCGTTTCAATGGCAGGGGATGGACTATTTAATGTGACAGTCATTGCAACGGCGCGTTTTGGTAAAAAAGCCAATACTACTTTATTAGTTTCTGTATATGATTATCCACCACAAATCACCGAAAACATCACAAATTTTTATATTGCAAATGCATTAATGCAAACTGATATTAATTTAGCCGGTGTTATTACAGACTTTGATGATGCAGCATCAACTTCAACAGGAGAATTAAGATTATTACCCAACAATTCCCTAATCCCAAGCATTTGGGGTCAATTGGATACGTTGAGTGAGATTTTTTCTTTTACACCACCCATTACCATGGTCAATCAAACAAAGGGCTTTTCTTATAAAAAAGGTGATCCATCAGGAAAATATGCCTTGTTTAATTTTAGTGTGTTGGTGCCAATACCAGATGCCCCAATTATTAATGCTCGTATTCAAAATATCACGGGTGCGCCTGGAACAGTGACATTTGAGCTGCCATCCAATGCATTTAACAGCTCTTACTTATCGCAATTAAAATTGACTGCCGAATTACTCACATCAGATGGCGCCATTGCTCTTCCAGATGGCTACCAATGGAGAAATCAAAATGGGATTACAAATGGTAATGCATTAACAATGCCTTTAGCAGAAGGGCTAACTCGAGTACGATTTAATGTCACTGATCCATTTAACAATATCGCAAGTCAAATTGCACAAGCTAATTTAGCAACATCACTTGCAGACAATCTTTTAAATATTATTATTGCACTCGGTGCTGCAACCGGCATTACTGCCGTCGCACAGTATTTTCAGTTATTTGTCGGGATTATTAATGCCATCCGATTGACGTGGTATTCAAGGCCTTGCATAGAAATTCCTTTTAGCAATAGAGATGACACCTACGCAATAAGAGGATTAGAAGGCCAGAATCTCAAAGTTTTTTATTATCAAAAATCAAAAATTATCGATTTAAATATTATTAAAATTTTATTTGTTCCTATATTAGTTGCGGTGTCAACCCCATTTCTTTTTACAATTTTAAAGCACGCCATTGAGCAACTGCTAAGCTTAAGTGAAATAGAGCGGCCGAATTGGCTCACATTTAATGTGAAAAAAAATATATTTAGCATTGCTCGCGAACAAACTGTCGATGATGAAAGAGTGATTATTGTCCGAGTATACGGACCTAATGATATGTTAGTAGGTGCTTTTGAAGTTAACCCGATTGATTTTACGCAATTATTTGAATTTGAAAATCCCGTCGATGTTTATAATGTAACTGAAGATAATTCAAAGCTGGATCGACAATTATTATCATATGAGCAACAGTACGAGTTTACACCAGGGATGCCATCTTTAGGAAAAAACAAAAATGCATTTATGGCTCGCTCTGAAGGCAGCAATAGAAGTAGTATTTGTAACGGCGAGGCTCCAACACCTTCTAATGCATCCTCTGACGATGATGAGCATTGGTCATCACATAATGATCTATAGAATTCTAATTAAAATCAATTGGTTATATTACTAAAGTTTTATTTGATTGAAACGTTGTTTACAGGGCCACTGTTATGCTTTAGTATGCGATAAATCTGACCAAGAGTCAGCCATAGGCTATAGTGATAATAAGAAGAGTGGTTAAAATAGATCACGGCAGATATTCAAATGAGATCAAATGATAGAGCACTTGTGTATGTTGATGTCAACGCACTCTATGTGTTATCACCCAGAACAAATGAGCTTGTGATCAACCCATTTGCTCGTGAAATTATTAACTCGATTCAAGAAGACAATGTCAACATCGTTTTCTTTAGCACTAATTTGAATGATTTTCGCTCGCCTGAAACCAAAGATACAGCACCTGCTTTTAGGTTTTTTGGCGAATGGGTTTCTGGCAGCGAGTTAATTTCTAAAATTAAAAACAATCTTCCTTTTGTGAAGCGATTTACATTTTTACCTTTTGTGCTGCCATTTTCAGACATGAACAGTGTTGGAAATGCTCTTTTAATTACATCAGATCCTGTGTTATTAAGAGATGCCAACCGACGCCGTGTTCCGGTTGTGAATGTCCCAATAAAATCATCAATTTGCCCGCTGTCTATTGAGCATTGTGCTATTTTGAAAAATAATATTGCAGCATTGGCAGCGGTGTCGCCCAAAGCATCAGTCACATTTTTTCTATCACTGGATATTGATTACACTATATTGCTACCGGATGGAAAAACGATTAATCCCGATTTGATTTTTTGGATACAAAATGTTTTTTACTATATTGACTCCATTAATCAAAATCGAGCGCCAGAGCATAAAATTCAACTAAAGCTTGGTATGACAACCGCAAGAATTTCAGATGAATTAGAAAAAATAAGAAGAGCAAGTATTGCGCCCAGAAAAGTAGATGATTTATTTATCGAGGAAGTGAGGGTTAAACTTTTAAAAGAATTAAGTATTGCTTTACCTCGCCGGCATATTGCAATTGATAATGAAAATATTATTGCGACCGGAAAATTAAGCGCGGATGGAAAGCATCGATTACCTGGAATGTTGAAAATAGAGCATCTTAAAGATTATGTACTAAAAAACCCGAGTCATTATGTAACGCACACGGATGATTCTGAAAAAGAGTTACAAGCAATCTTTGATTCATTAGCAAAACAACCAACCTTGCAAAAAAATCTTCGTTATATTCAAGTAATGCCAGGCAATGAGACTTCATATGCAATTCCTGCGGAAACAAAACATATTATAGGTCGCTGGAAACAAAAATTGACGAGAATGAAAGCCGAGATATTATCAAATCCGCTCATGACAACGCAAACAACACCAGCGCCAAAACCAAAAGCTAAAAAATCATTTTTTGATTTTTTCAGATCACGCAAATCTAAAGTTCCAGCGCAACCATGTTCCACGCAAGCGGTTGATCCAAATCAACCGACAAGCAGAGCTGGGGTTCGGGTGAAATAATATTTTATTGATTTGATACGCAGCATGATTAGGATTGCTGTACAATGTTTTTTTGAAAATTAACCACACTTTTGCAAGGCGATAGTCATGAGATCTACCATTTCCAGAACCACAAAAATTTTCCAAAAAAAATTGCCATCTATAGTATTGCATCAGCATAGAAATTATGCAGAAAATACAGGGTTTTTTAAAGCAAGCGGGTTATTGCTTTTACAAAAAGATGCCCACTCTAAGCAAGGTTTCGATGGAGCAAATTCTGAAAGCAAGAATGAAGCGTTTTCTAGCGAGTCTTTTCGCGACTGGGGAGCAAAAAATTCAACAGGAAAAGCTCAAAAAGAGCCGGATGACTACAGCGTAAAGGAAATAAAAGATTCAATGGAAACTGCTAAAGATGATTGGCTTGCTTTGAGTGAAACTCCTAAGAATGTGATAGCTGCGCATAATAGAACTATTGCCAATATTTCAGAATCAGCGTTGAAATATAAATTTTTTATATTCACAAGATCGGATTCTCAAAAAACTGAAATGATAATAAGTGAAATTAAAAAAATATATGATTTTTACAACGCACTTTGTAACTCACAAGATTTTCTTAAAATGGAGCACAATCTAGCTGCATTTATTAACACAATAAGGGGGTCAAAACAGTCCATTCAAGCTAAAATAACCAAGATTGGACAAGATCGCGATAAATTAAATGGTGAAATTCAAATTGCTAAAAGGAGAGGGAGTGATATTGATCAAATTCAAGCAACTGCTCTTGAAACATGCGTTCAATGCAAGGAAAGCATCATCAAGGCTCTTACTGAATATCAAAAAACATTCGATAAGTTAGACCAAAAAGTTAAAGATGCAGACAAAGCTGTTGAAATTTTTTGCGCCACCGTTAAAGCCAATGTAGAAGTGTTATTTGAAATGTACAACACATTAGTTGCGTTGCGCGATATTCAAAAAGCGATGGACTGTACTGCTGGTCTTAAAGAAATGCAGAAAGTTGTCAATGGAATACAAACATCATGGAATAATCTTGATGTTATAGTTCGTATTCTGGGTGAGGGTGTTGAGCATCAAATTAAGCGTGAGATGAAAACCGAAGAATCCAAAGAATCCAAAGAATCCAAAGATGATGCTCATCAAACAGGCCCAGCAGGCCCGGGGAATTCTCGCTAGAAAATTATTTAAAATTTTTATTTTTCAGTGTGACAATAACAGAAGCGTAAGAAGGAAAAATAAACTATGCCAATTCCAAAAACAATAACTGATGAGATAATTAAGTTTTCTTCCAATAACAAGCCGACAGAAATGCATAATTTTCTTGAAAAGCAGTTAATAGATAATATTATTGCTCCACAAGAATTACTAGACTACGCGCGCACAGCAGTTCTTTTAGAAAAACCAGAAAAGCCGTTTGTCATTGACGCTGATGTAATTAATATGCTGGGGTTTGCTATTGAAAAGTTAGAAAACTCAGAACAAATCAGCATTGAATTTTACAAATTAGCAGCAGATCGCGGTAGCTTTTATGGAACTTATAATTATACTCAAGAAATAGTTAAAGCAGACCCAAAAACCGCACTGATTTATGCTGAAAAGGCTATTGCACTTTCTAAAAGCGATAAAAAAAAGCTGCAAGAAAGTTATTATGTTAAAGCCCAGTGTCATGAAGCATTAAGCCAACCGTCTGACGCCATGAAAACTTATTGTCAAATTGACAAAACATTTCCACAGTACAAAGAAGTAGTCGCAGCGCGTATTCGTTTAATAAAAGATAAAATTAAAGAGGATTTACGTAAGCAAGCATCAGCTGATGTCGGAGAAGATGAATCAAACAGCCTCACACGCCACATTGCCGAAAGTCGTTTCTTTAATCCACAACGCTCAAAAAAGCGAGAGAGAATATATGCCCTTGCAGAGAAAATAATTGATCAGCGATATGCGCTCAATAATGACGACGTAAAGCAATTTTCACGCATTGATTTACGTGGGCATTCTTCAAGAGAAATCATTAGCGCTGAAAAAGCTTTTCAGAATGCAGTCATTGCTTTAACAGGAGAAGTAAATCCTAAGTTAGGCATTCCCATTGTTAAAGAGGCAAAGGACATTGGCCAGAGTGATTTTGGTGCCCAAGAGAATTATGATACTGGTGGGAATCAGAAGAAGCTAATATCTATGCATATCACGCATAAGGAGATTGATCCGCATCCGCATCGTGATCGATTTGGAGATATTCGTATTCCATACCTTGGTAGTTATAATAAGTTTTGTGAAACTTTAAAAAAAATATCAGACGATGATCCGGCAAAAATAAAGCAATTGGTGGAATGGATGATACGCTTTGGCAAAAAACATGAATCGGTTACATATCATGAATTACGTACGTTTTATCCAGAAAAAATATGGCATGCAGATGTTCACGAGAATGTCCAACTATTTAAGTGCTATTGTTTTTTAATCATCGACAGAGAGCAAAGTCAGTGGTTGTCTGCAAATGACAGTCTGTTTCATCTGGGTATGACTGTCTCGCAGGCCAGATGTTTGATTTTATTAAGAGATGGGCATCTCAGTTTCGATGATGTTTTTAAAAATAACGCAAAGTATGGTGTTTATTCGACAACTGGGATGATAAATAATATAAAAACAAATGAGAAAAGAAAGCAACTTGAATTGATTGATGATTTATATAGGGAAAAATATCCACTAGGTGACCCTGATACACAAAAACAAGCATATTTAGATTTGAAAACAGTGTATGGTGGTGATAGTGATAGCGATACTGATTCTGAGATTGAAGTTCCAGAGATTGAAAAAACCGACGAGTCCTTATCTAAAAAACGCAGGGTAGAATCAACTTTAAACCCCGTGCCTTCACCAGAGTTTTTTCAACCACAGCCTGCAGTAACACAAAATGTTTTAAGTGAAAATGCAGCGCCAGATCAAACTTTTTCAACTTAGCGAGAAATCATGAGAATTTCAACGGAAAAATTAGAGGCATTAATCAGTGAAGTTCAAGCTGAATTATTCACCTCAAACAACATTGTCAGCAGAACTGAAAATCCCTATTATTATAATTAGATTTAATACAAAGTATTCAGCGCTTATGATAAAAATAAAATTGCACGTGATTGGTAAAAATGGTATATACAAGTTCATATAGACATACAAAAAACCACCGATAAATTGTTTAAGGAAGAATATGCGAAATCAACCGACCGGTATCACCCCTGCTTTTTGGAAGGATCAAGGAAACAGACTGATCAGTGAAGGCAAGCACACTGATGCGCTACATTGCTATGATCAAGCGCTTGCATTAGATCCTAAGTTTAAACAGGCTTGGCTTAATAAGGGACTGTGTTTAAGGACATTGCAACGCGATCATGAGGCGTACGATGCATTTACAATGGCCATTGAAATTGATCCTGCTTATGCCAAAGCAGTTTACGGCAAAGTACAGATTTTGCTTGCTATTAATAAGAATGATTTAGCCATGCAGTGGCTTGATAGATATTTTTGTCATGCCAATGGTGGTTTGGCGAGAATAGAAACAACTGGCAATCCTGAAATGCTAGCGCTGAGAAAAAAAGTAGGTTTAGCGCACTTAGCTGAGTTAACAGGACAAACCCGCATTGCAACAACACCTGATTTAGTGATACATGCCAAGCGCTATCTGCAGGAAGGTAACATCAAGCTTGCTAAAGATTATTTCGATGCAGCCGCTGCAGTCGGAACATTTTTTGAGAGGATGGACGTCACGCGTGATCGCGTACTAATATGTTGTCATCATTCCTATCCTGGCCTTTTGCCAGATAAACTCATAGCTCATATGATTGAGGGTACATCACCTGAAGATGAGAAATTAGAAGTTGAGGCGGCATTTAGAGAAATCGCAAGGCAGCAGAATGTGCAAACTGTAATGGGCTCAAAGCGTTAAATCCTCAAGCTTTAATACACGATTTATTTTTTAAACAGACAATTAAAGGATTTTTTTATGAAAGAAGAAAGTAAAAAAACACCCATGACAAGAGAAGCTGCCGCAAGGATTCAACGCGTAGCTTGTGAAAAAAAGTAATTAACTTAATTTTTACAAGAGCGATACAGTTGAGAAGATTTTAAATCGGTCAGTTACTAAAAAATAAAAGATATAGGTACATATTATGTCAAGAGATACTAACAAAATTACATTCAGTACATTTTATCCACTCGCAATTATTTATGCAGCTTTTCATCCCATATCAAAGGAGGCGTTAGAAAAAATATTTGACCAAGCTGAAAATACATCGAAGAACGCAAGCGATCTGATCCGCAAATCAAATATTTTGATTCGTGGATCAGAAGAATTGCTATCACTGAGTTATGATATCCCCGCCCATGAAAGCAAGACCCCCTCTATGCCAGCGACAGTGAGACAAAAACATGTTAGAAACTAAGGAACAAAAAAGGCGGCTGGAGAACATGTACAATGCAGACGAAAATGACAGATTCTTTACAGGAAGCCGTAGTAAGCCCATCCGCTGAAAATGGTCAGTCAAACATAAATCATATTCAAAGCCAAAACACACAAGTCAAGGCGGTAAAGCCAAAAGTGATTCGGCGTAAGTTTAGCAAGCCAGATAAATTAAAAATATTGGCGGCATTTGACAGTTGCAATAATCCGCTTGAACGGGGTTCTTTTCTTCGAAAAGAAGGTTTGTATTATTCCGGCATCACGAAATGGCGCGATGAATTGAGCGCAAAAAATTCCAATCACGCAAATTCTAAATCGTATAAATCAATGCTCGCACACAATCAAATAATGCGTGAAAATACGGCATTAAAAAAGAAATTAGCACAGGCTGAAGCGATTATTGATCTCCAAAAAAAAGTCTCGGAATTGCTTTCGGTGCACGTCCTCAATCAAAACATGAGCGAGGAATAGTCATGAGCCATATCAGACAAGTTTCTGAAGAAAAAAATGTGGCGCTTGCAGCGTTATGCGATAGCTTAGAAATATCGCGCGCAACGTTATACCGAACAAAAAAGGTGATTCGCAAGATGCTGCGGATCACCCAAAAAAACCACATAACGCACTCGATAGCGTTCAAAAACAAGAAATACTGGATTTATTACATAGTGAGCGCTTTGCCGATGCTACACCCTACAACGCGTTTTATACGCTATTAGACGAAGGAAAATATATCGCTTCTATTCGCACCATGTATCGCGTTTTATTCGAATCTGGTGAATCCTGTGATCGTCGTGATTTGCGTAATCACAAAAATGCAATCAAGCCCGAATTAATTGCAACAGCACCCAATCAGGTGTGGTCGTGGGACATCACAAAAATTCGCAGCTTTAATAAATTCACGTATTTTCATCTTTATGTGATCATCGATATTTATAGTCGTTATGTTGTTGGCTGGATGATTGCAGATCGTGAGTGCCAACATTTAGCAAAAAAATTAATTCAAAAATCCACTTTAAAGAACGGCATTCAGCCAGGGCAATTAACGATCCATTCCGACAACGGCCCCAGCATGACATCACAAACGGTGTCACAATTACTCGAAAAAATAGGTGTTTTAAAGACACATAACAGACCATACACCAGCAACGATAATCCATTTTCTGAATCACAATTTAAAACAATGAAATATTGCCCTGAATTTCCAGATCAATTTGAATCGATCGAAGCCGCTGAAAAGTTTTGTATTAAATTTTTTAATTGGTATAACAGAGAGCATTACCATTCAGGTATTTTATTTTTAAAACCAACATCAGTGCATTTTGGACAAGCTGACGAAATTTTAAATAATCGTCATCAAGTTTTATTAAAAGCATTTGAAAAAAATCCAGCTCGTTTTAATCATAAAATACCAACATTAAAAAAATTAAAACCTGTTTATATTAATCCACCAAAAATTGAATCAGAGAAAAATAATAAGAAAATAGATTTACAAGTAGGAGGAATTATGGCTTAATTTTGATGGAAATTTTATCGGAAGTTTTGTCTCAAATTCGCTGGCACATACCGGACCATCAATAGCAACATAATCCGAAATACAGTTATTGCAGGTAGTGTCGTGAGTCTAATGTTTTTAGGAATTAAATTAAACATTTCTGATCAAGTCTCAAAACGACTTCAAGCGATACTTTCGGACAATCAATTTGAAGCAGAAGAAAGATTAACAAAATTTCACAAAGAAGTAACCATGACGTTGGCTAAAAAGATTTTTGATCACATTAAAACAACGGGCTTTATGGGCTATCGCAGTGATAGCAATACGCGAGCTTATATTGCTGCCATTGAAAGACTAGTCATTAGCCTTGATGATGCAGGCGTTGATATTAAAATGGAAAATCTGTCTGAAACACAGCAAACACGTTTTTTTAATGAAATCATTCGCCAAATGAAACGTATTTTAATACCCGAGCGCAGCTATTGCTCGAAAGCTTATCTCGGTTCTTTTTTTAAACCAGAATTCACGCCATTTCAATTAGATGAAAAAGCAATGATCATTGCAAGAGCGGTTAAAACAGCTTTGGATCAACAGCAAAATCCAATTGACACAATCAGAAGAACAGCTTTAATAGATGGTGATATTCAATATACACCACAAGAACAAAGAATCGAAGGCTTAGAACAAGAGCTGACTACTTTAAGACAAAAAGTCACAGCACTTGAACACAAGCAATTGGCATCTGTTTCTCCTGTTGCGCAATTTCCAGCAGCGCCTCATCACTCAGCCCATGGAGCCAATGATACTACTGAAATGCAACCATTACATTTTGAATCAGCCAAGCGGTGATTAAGTTAAAAGTCCCTGCCTTTTAGCCAAAATAATGCTATTATCACGCCTTATAACAGCGAGAATACAGAGTAATGTCCCTCACCAAATTCTTAGACTCCAAAAACGATTTCGCTTTTAAGCGTATCTTTGGAACAGAAAAAAATAAAGACATTTTAATCCATTTTATCAATGACATGCTTTGCTTTGTAGGTGATAAAAAAATTACATCGGAAACAACAGAAGCCGATTTAAAAAAAATAATCGGCCATGATCCAATCATCGAGCGTGCTTATGAAGCCTTAAATCGCTTTTCATTTTCCAAAGATGAATTATTTCTTTATGAAGCAGAAGAAAAAAGAGTCAGAGATGAAAGCGCTGTTTTAGAGCAAAAATTAGATGATGCCAAGGCAAAAGGAAAAGCTGAAGGAATCGCTGAAGAAAAAACAAAAATTGCAAAAACGATGCTCCAAGGAGGGCTTTCTGTAGAGCAAGTTTCTAAAATGACCGGACTCTCTATTGCTGAAGTTAAAAAACTGCTATAAAAAAACCTAAAAATAAAACTCCTTATTTATTTAACTAGGTTCATATAATACTCATACTCTGAAGTTTTTCTTTGCGCACTCACCTGTTTTGGGTTCGCTGACATATAGGGACGGAATGTAACGTTTGCGTACTTTAACAATCTGATTATTATAACTTTTCCTGTACTGCTTTTACCACGACTTATATCTATTTATCCGACTAATATTCGAACCTGTGATCAGCAGGGTGATATTCAGTTGTCGGCTGAGCGGTATTTGAAGATCCAAACGAAAATCGTGATGCAGATGACACTAGATGATCGGCAGCAGCTTTTTCAAATTTGTTAATGCATTCAAGAATGTTGTTAGCGCCAGAGCCAGACATATCCTTAAAAATTTTCTTAATCTCTTCGAGATTTCCAATGTTTTTTATAATATTTGTCATGACATGGTCATGTATAAAAAATATTATATCTCTTATTTCACGATTGTGAGCAATAAGAACCAGGCTATGAGTCTCACCACCACCAAAACAAATTGATGTTTTTTTAATTTCAAAATATAAATCACCGACAATATGGTGTCTGGTAAAATATCCGAGATTAATTCCAGGATTTTTATATAATTCAGTACTAACAAACCGATCAATTCTTCGCTGCAGTTTTTTATCAAGAATGAGTTGTCTAGAGTCAAAAAGAAGTCTTGTTGTAGGGCTTTTTGCAGTAAAAGAGCAAAGTTCCTGTAATTTTGAAAACTGAATTTTATCATAACGTGGAACATCGTTATAATTTTTAAAATGCTCTGGTTCGGATGGATTAATAAATGGTTCATTTGTGTCCGGATCAATATTGACAATTAACGTTGTCGGATCGATTACCGCAACATCCATTACTTCAGATGTAAGTGCACAGCAATATTCTTCAAGAGGTACGCATTGAATGCGATTCAGAATTCCAGCATTTCCTACCGCCGTTTTGACTGTTTTATAATTTAATATTCTCACTTGATGTGAAACCTCTTTTCTTGATCCAAAAATTAAAAAGCCCATCGATTTGGGGCTTTTTCATAAACATATTTTTTGATTATTTCTGAAAAGAAGATATTGGAGCAGTGTTCGCTGGTACTAGATTTTCAGCTTGAGATGTTCTTTGTGTTTGTTCATCCGGATTTCTATAGACACCCATTCCAACATCAGCCTCAATCTGCGCTTTTGTTCTTGTCTCGAGTGCATACGCACGTAATTCTGGAGATGTGCGCTCTGGTCTATTTTTGGGTGCGCGAAAGAGAACGTGTTTGCCATCTTTGCCAACGATTTCTGGTTTCGAATTATTGTCTTGTCTGCTCATGATGTAAAACCTCTTTTTTTGATCCTAAATTAAAAAAATGAGTACATTGATAAGAAAAATTATCAGTCTTATGTCGGGCATGTTATCATACTCTCAACCAAAAATGGAACAATTTTGAACGATTCAAGGATGATTAACATGTACGAAAAGTACACTCTCCTACCGCTATTTGATACCGTTGAAAATATTTCGGAAACTGCAGAGCCCGGTGGCGACGTTGCGTTCTGGCAATCCGATTATCGCAATGGACTAGCATTTTTAATCAGCTACAACGGCAGCCAAGCCACGTTCAATGCATATCGTCGCGAACTCGAGCGATTATTACATTGGTCCTGGAAAATTACAAAAAAATCAGTTTGTGATTTACGGCGCGCCGACATCGAAACATATTTACAGTTTTGTCAAAAACCACCCGAGAGTTGGATCTCACTTAAAAAAGTGCCGCGATTTATTGTGAAAGATGGTTTGCGTGTGCCGAATTCGGAATGGCGACCATTTGTGGTGACGATTTCAAAATCTGCAGCAAAATCCGGCGAGCAATTAAAAATAAAAAATTATCAGATGTCAGAAACAGCGCTTCAAGAAATATTTTCTATTGTGGGCAGTTTTTATAATTTTTTAATTCAAGAAGAAAAAACAGAAATTAATCCAGTTTCACATATCAGACAAAAAAGTAAATTTTTACGTAAGCGCCAAGGTAAACCTAAAATTAGAAGATTAAGCGAATTACAGTGGGAATATGTGATTGAAACAGCGGAAATGTTAGCGCGTGAAAATCCACCAAAACATGAGCGCACATTATTTATTTTATCTGCATTATATTTAATGTATTTGCGCATTTCTGAATTAACAGAGTCTGCGCGATGGACGCCGCACATGAACGATTTTCAAAAAGATCACGATGGTAATTGGTGGTTTACTGTTGTGGGTAAAGGAAATAAAGAACGTGAAATTGCAGTCAGTGATTCCATGTTGCAAGCATTAAAACGATGGAGAACACATTTGAATTTATCACCCCTTCCCTCACCCGCCGATAAATCTTATTTATTGCCTAAAACAAAGGGAACTGGCGCAATTAGAAATACCTCGTTTATTCGAAAAATGGTGCAGCATTGTTTTGATGCAACCATTGAGCGCTTAAATCAAGATGGATTTGTTGAGGATGCAGCGGTATTATCTGAAACAACCGTGCATTGGTTGCGACATACAGGTATTTCAGAAGACGTTAAACGCAGGCCTCGTGAACACGTACGTGATGACGCCGGTCATAGTTCTGGTGCAATCACTGATAAATATATTGATATTGAGCGACGTGACAGACATGCCTCCGCAAAAAATAAACTATTAAGACAGGAAGAAGTGGTTTAACTTATTAAATAAAAAAAGGATTTTTTATGCCACGGTTAGCGATATTAACTGCACAAGAAGTGACGGCTTTTGATAAACCACCACGATTCACAATCGATCAGCGAAAAAAATATTTTCAGAAAAATGAAAAATTACTGCCGTTGCTTAAAAATTTGCGCTGGAGTTGTCGCTTATACGCTTTGTGCGAACCATATTCCGGTTAATGCAAAAATTATCAGCGCCAACCAACATGAAAGCCACTTTTTATTTGATATTTTATATAACATCACAAGTCAATTAGATATTCAGTGGTTGTCTGGTGATGGCCACTCAGTTAATCAACTTAATTTTGCATTACTAGATTTTGTAGAGAAACAATTTGCACCTCATTTTAAAAAAATTAACCGAAAAGCTGATTTACTTTGTGGTTTTAATTCAGTTAAACAATACAATAATTTGTTTATTAAACCTCAAAGTCAGGTGAATAAAAAACTAATAAAAAAGGAATGGGATAACATCCAACGTATTATCGCATCACTTTTACTTGGAGAAACGTCGCAGCATTTAATTGTTAGTAAATTAAGTTCACACAAGCGAAAAAATAAAACAAAAGAAGCGCTATGGGAATATGATAAAATTTTGATGAGCATTTATATGCTGAAATTTATTGATGATCCAACTATT
The DNA here is from genome assembly GCA_023266215.1 of Gammaproteobacteria bacterium. Taxonomy (GTDB): domain Bacteria; phylum Pseudomonadota; class Gammaproteobacteria; order Coxiellales; family Coxiellaceae; genus JAHFRQ01. The sequence continues at coordinate 18,199 of JAHFRQ010000024.1, forward strand.
CGAAAAAATGTGCGTCGCGCACTAAATCGTGGTGAAGCGTATCATAAATTACGTCGTGCTATAGCCAATGTGCATGGGCAAAAATTTCGTGGTAGAAATGATCGGGAAATTGAGCTATGGAATGAATGTGCACGCCTGATGGCGAATTGCATGATTTATTATAATGCGAATTTGTTAAATGCGTTACTCACCAACTTACAAAAGCAAAAAGGAAATGAGCCGTTAATAGAGATGCTAAAATATATTTCTCCGGTTGCTTGGATTAACATCAACATGTATGGATTTTATTTTTTTGAAGAGCAAACAGCGCAGATTGATATAATGAAGCTCGCAGAATCCATTAATATGCTGAAAACGATTTGATTTTGCGAAATTTTGACGCGTACATACCATACAAAATGCGCATTTATTTGTATTTTGGTTTGACCAAATTTCTCGAATTGTGGATAATTCACACATTGTACACTCCATTAAAATTTAGGGGCATTGAATGCGAGCTTTAAAACACTATTGGGAACCATTACCTTTTGAAATATCAGGTCACAGCGCGATGACAATGGTCCATGAAGATGCCTCTCAGGAATTTGTCGCTTTTTGGGCGATATGGCCTGATAAAACAGGTGAATCGGCTCGCCCTTCTTATTTTAATCGATCATTTGAGACGGATTGTTGGGTGATTGGATTGAGATCACTTATGCATGCGCATTTTATATCGCAACATATTGATCCACCATCCGGTATTGCTATTTGGCTAACATTCATCAATGCATTGCAATCATCATCTACTATAGGTGAAATCAATACACGTCTATTGAATTGGAAAAAAGAATTTCATCTTGAACCAAGCGAGTTATCGGAACATGAGCAAAAGCAAGTCGACACTTTTTGTAGTTTTCTCACGGAGTATCTGCAAACCAGCTCAATAGCTAATTTGTTACGATCTGCTATGGCAGCAGGCGCGCCAACTGATTCAATTGAAGTGAATGGTTTAGATACAAGGGCAATGTCTGCTCATTTGCGTCAACTACAAGCCACACCAGAAAACATCTTGTGGCAAGCACAAGTCGGATCGCAAACAGATCGTGATTTAGCAGACCCGCGTGGCAATCGTTTCAACCGTTTTGCATTTCTTCCCGGCACAGCTTCAGTTCCAGGAATTAAAGGACATCAAAAAGGAAAAATGCGTCACAATTGTAGCAGTCTTATTTTGGCATTGATGCAAGTGGGCGGCATTGATACTTATTTAGAAGGTTATAAGGAGAAACCTGCTGCGCGATTAACTGAAATGATAAAAATGGGTACTGATGCGCCAGATGCAAAAGCAGCAAAATTAAAGAAAGTGAATGCGATTGGATATCTTCCCAGTTTTTCAATGGCCCGTTATTGCGGCACTACACCACATGAGCTATATGAAATGTCGAAATATGCTGAAGATCGAAGATTGCATCCGCCCACGAAAAAAGGAAGTTCTTGTTGTGTGATGTGATGTAACAATATGCGCAGAAGAATCGTGATGCCATCGAATACAATTAAAAATACCGCGGGTTCTCCATTGCTAACAGAGAAAGAAAAACAACTGGCTGAAATGCAATTGTTTATTCAGTCAACATACAGAACGCATACTTCTGTTGCTGCAGAATGGCTGCATTTGGTGAGCGCATGGTTAGTGTGGCCGATGAGTTTAGTAACACGCGGCATTGGTTATGTTGTTGAGCCAACACCGGGTGCAAACAAAAAATTAAGCAATCAAACTAAATTGCTCATTCGAAGTACTGCTCTTTTAGCAGCAGTAATTGGCTTATTACCTTCCGCAGTATTTCTGGTTTTTGGGTTAATACTACGATTGATTGATCATCCCTTTCGTCCAGAAGCGCATTTTCTGGTAACAGGTAATTTATCTGATTATGAAAATAATCCAATTGCTTTAACGCATGAACAATCATTGCATATTCGAACACATAACGTTGCCTTTGTACCGCCAATTGTCAGAGTGATCACCGATATTCGAAATCCAGTTACACGCGCTGCGGAATTAGTTCGATTTATTTTAGGTGATCCAAAGCAACCTGATATAATTTGTTTCCAAGAAGCAGCATTATCCAATGAGGATGCGCTAAAAGCATTAGTTACAGGTATCGCTCCCGTTTATCAATTTATTATTCACGACGTCAAACACAGCCGATGGGGACTAACCAGTGGTGCAATGGTAGCAAGTAAATATCCCATAAAATACGAAGGATTTTACTTATTTGATCATATGGTTCCTGGCGATAAAAAAGCACCTCGCGGTATCTTAAAAGCCAGTCTTAACACAACGGCTGGCACGGTGATGTTATACAATATTCATACGCAATCATTATTAGGTTACGATCGTGCGCAAGCACGTCTTGCACAAATACAAGATGTTTATCGCTTAGTTATTGATGACTGCGCGAAATATGGTCCGAGTTTTCATCCGATTGTGCTTGGTGATTTCAATACATCTCGAATTACGCACTGGGGAGAGGATAATCTCACACCGCCCCATCAAGCAGAAGCATCTGTGTTGCATTATTTAAGTGCGCATTTTGAAGATCCATTTCTGAATAATCATGATGCTGTGACTGGTGCAAGAACATCTGGCACGCCAATTTTTTTATCGCATGATCAAGAGCGCACTAGAAATTCTGCTGCCATTTCGCATACCGCAGATCAAATTGAAGAACCTCGAGGTACTTTATATCAAGGCCCATTTTCAGTGGATCGTGGTTTTTTTATGAATCGTCATTTGAAAAATGATCAGCAGCAGCATGGTTTTGATACACCAGTACAAGCAGTTGCTTTGCCAGCTTCACAATGGGGCGGAATGAATTGGGAAGAATCTCGTGCCACATCAACAGCACGTATGGATTATGTTCTATTTCCTGTTATTCCAGAAAGAACAACGGCACTGGATACGCAAGTTGAAATTCGACACATTGTCTGTGATGAAAAACTACCCAGCGCATCGTCGGATCATCATCCTGTTGATGCAGTTATTACGTTAAAAAGATAATGCTATTAACGGTTGTTGATTAAACCATTTTAGGCAGTTTGGAGGGCGTTCCTAAAGCCACCCTATCAGTGGGAGATAATCAACGAACGGCAAACAATTGACAATAGTGGTGATAACTATGATAATTAACCCATATAGATATCTGCAATTGATTGATTATTATACAGAAAGATTGTTGCGACGCGTCGCAACAATTCATGGAGTAGTGCAAATGAGCAAAAATATTACCACACACTTGTTTCGAGACATACAACAATTGATTGAATCAGCCAAGCAACGTGTTTCAATGGAATTTAACATAACACATGTCCTATTAAATTGGCATATTGGACAAAGAATTAATCAGGAAATTCTTAACAATGAACGTGCGGAGTATGGCAAGGAGCTAATCGAAAATCTTTCAACCCAGCTAAAAATACAATATGGTCAGGGATATGATAAAACAGCACTGTCTCGCATGATCAAATTTGCTAAGCTTTATCCTGACAAACAAATTGTTGCTGCGTTGTCGCAACAATTGACATGGTCACATACTGTGAAGCTCATTGCTATTTCAGATGATCTTAAGCGTGATTTCTATGCGGAAATGTGTCGTATTGAATCCTGGAGTGTAAAAACGTTTAATGAAAAAATCGGCAGTATGTTATATGAGCGAACCGCTTTATCCAAAAAACCAGATAAACTTATTAGGCGTGATATTGAGAATTTACGAAAAGACAATAAACTCACACCAGATTTTATTTTTCACGATCCCTTTTTTTTAAATTTCACTGGTCTAAAACAAGAATATTCGGAACTTGATTTAGAAAATGCTATTTTAGATGAATTAACAAAATTTATTCGAGAATTTGGGAATGATTTTTGTTTTGTCGATCGACAAAAAAGAATGAGCACAGAAAATAAAGATCGATATTTAGATTTATTGTTTTTTCACCGTGGCATGCGACGATTAATAGCAATCGAGCTTAAGATTGATGCATTTGAGCCTTCACACAAGGGGCAAATGGAGTGGTACCTAAATTGGCTTGATAAAAATGAACGCAAACAGGGAGAAGAACGTCCTCTGGGAATTATTTTATGTGCCGATAAAGATCAAGGTGATGTTGAATATCTTGAATTAGACGCTAGTGGAATTCATGTAGCGCAATATCTTACTGAGCTTCCACCTCGAAAATTACTTGAAGAAAAACTAATGAAAGCAATTGCCATCGCGCGTGAAAAATACGCAAGATTGGAGCAATTGTCTGATGATGACAAATCTGAGACATCGAAATGAGCATGAAATTTAAATCACCACTGCCATTATTTGACTCAATCGAATACATTCATTTGCAAGATGATTTTTCATACCTGCAGTCTGGCTATCAATCAAAAGATATTAAAATTGCAATTGAATTTTTAAAATCCTATCGTGGAAGCCTTGGTACATTTAATGCCTATCGCCGTGAAATTGAGCGACTACTACATTGGTGTGCATTAATTTCTAAAACAACACTTAAAAAATTAAAGCGAGATGATATCGAAAATTTTATTCAATTTGCTTTAAAACCACCTCGTGAGTGGATTGGTAAAACAAAACCGCCACGCTTTATTGTCAAAGACGGAAAACGCATTCCCAATACAAAATGGCGACCTTTTATTGTTACAGTTTCTAAAGCACAGTATCGCCTGGGTGAAACACCAAAAATTAAAGATTTTGAATTAACACATGGATCACTGAGAGAATTATTCGCAATACTAAGCAGTTTTTTTAATTATCTTCTTCAAGAAGAATATGTTTTTGCAAATCCCGTTGCATTAATCAGGCAAAAAAGTAAATTCATTCGTAAATCACAAGGACAACCTAAAATTAGGCGCCTCTCAGAATTACAGTGGCAGACTGTAATAGATACTGCAAAAAAATTGGCTGAAAAAAATCCAGATCAACATGAGCGAACATTATTTACCATGTCGATACTTTATTCAATGTATTTAAGAATATCTGAATTAACAGCAAGTGATCGTTGGACGCCAAAAATGAATGATTTTTCTCGCGATGGCGATGAAAATTGGTGGTTTACTACTGTTGGAAAAGGCAATAAAGAACGTCAAATTGCTGTTAGTGATGCAACACTGAAGGCACTTAAAAGATGGCGAAAACATCTGCATTTATCCCCTCTTCCATCACCCGCCGATGATTCCCCGTTGCTGCCAAAATCAAAAGGAGTTGGACCGATCAAGAGTGCGAATTACATAAGAAAAATTGTTCAGTATTGTTTTGATCAGGCAGTAGAAAAATTAAATACAGATGGTTTATCCGAAGAAGGTGCTACTCTTTCCGAAGCTACAGTGCATTGGTTGCGTCATACAGGCATTTCAGATGATGTCAAAATTCGTCCTCGAGAACATGTGCGTGATGACGCTGGTCACAGTTCCAGTGCTATCACTGATAAATATATTGATGTTGAAAAACGTGAACGTCATCGTTCTGCGAGAAAAAAACAAATTACAGTCGAATAAATTTGAATTAAGGACTTCAAATATTATTTGTACTTTACCATTGAAAAATTATTTTGGTTTTCCGCTAAATTTATGCGCAATAGCGGTATCATCTCTTTCCTGTGAAGGTGTACGACCAATCATATCAGAGTCTTTCTGGCCAACCATACCGGCTATATTTTTTCGTACTTCCTCTGGCAAAGGAAAAAGTGTTCCTGATCTTTTTCTACTGACCTGTCCAACAACAATACGCGCGGCTCTAGTTATTTCAGATTGATTTTTTAGGATTTTTTTTGCTTCTTCTACTGTATTTGCATTTGCTATTTCTGGTAGAAGCGGTTTAATGGATGAAAGAATGTTATTGCAGAATACTATTTTATTGAAAATATTTGGATCTTTCAGGGTAATATCGACTAATTTTTTTGTATACTCAGGAAATAATTTGAGCATTGCTTCCAGATTGTTAATATTTGGTATAAATTTTTCAAATAAATCGTTACGTGAAAGAACAATATTAAATAATTTTTCTTTACCGTCAGGAAATAGCTCGATCATTGCTTTCAGATTGTTAAAATTCGGTATATACCTTTCAAATAAGGCGGGGCTTGATAGAATTAGCTGAATCACTTTTTCTTTGTGTTGCGGAAATGATTTAACCTCACTTATCAAGCTATCAATATACGGAACTTTTTTTTCAAATTCTAATGGGTTTTCTAAACATTTTAAAAATTCTGTTTCAGACATACTCATATGTTAATCTCCAATTGTTAGTCTCCAATGACACCAGGGAAATTATAGTACATTAGGAATATTAAGTTTTTATTAAAGAAAATTTTTATTTTAAATTAATAAGTTATCCAAACATTCATGGGGTTAAGAGATGCGGCAGGCTACCGCGAAGCGGTTTAGTTCAATACTTATACTCTGAAATTTTTCCGCATGTGGAGAATCTAGCGTGAAGTGCGACAAACCTCTTTCTAATTTATTGATCTGTCGTTGGGTTTGGTAACCCCTTGTGTATAAGTCATCTTTACAGATTCTTCATTTAAAATCAATATGGATTTTATTTTGGCTTATTTGGCTCAATGAAATCT